>NZ_PVBJ01000009.1:0-264329 GCF_002968565.1 Neorhizobium sp. T25_27 | reverse complement strand
AACCCACCCAAGCCCCTGGGATGTAGATTCTTCTGCGCGCTCGCTCGTAATCTGATCGATTGTATCTGGCGGACACGTACAACGGTATATGTCGCCGCATCGCGCCGTAGAAGAAGCCCACTTCCTCAGTACGATGAACCATTTCCGTCATATGAAAATAGCGATCGCCATTTTCGTCGACCCTTCCGAAACGGGCAAGCAACTCTCGCCACTCCTGAGAAAAGGCCGTCCATTCATCAGCCGTAGCCGCGCAACCAGCCATAACGTAAGCATCGCGGTCCGGCCGATAACTTTCGTCAATGTATGCGTGCCACCCCAATCCACTTGCCCCTTCGCAGATTTCACCTTGGAAGAATAGGATAGGTGTTCAGCCTCAATCAAGTGGCGTCACAGACCGCCGACCGTCGCCCCGACCAATTAAATCCCCTTGAAATCTCAGTCAGATCAAAAGCCTTTTCCGAGAACCGGGACTTCCCCACGCGATCTACCCACCCCACCGGATTGGCAGGGCGGGCTCAAGGTTTTCATCCGGTTCCACGACGGATATCAGTAGGGCGAATAGCACTGCTGGCGCGGGCCGTAATAGGGCTGGAACGTGTTGTCATAGGCCCTGTAGGACCGGTAGCGGGCGTAGCACCAGTTCACGTGCGAATTGCCGCCGACATAACGCCGAGGCGGGTAGTAGCGCGGTGCGTATCTCGGTGTGTAGCGCGGTTGGGCCAGTGCTCCGCCGATGATCGCGCCAAGTGCAAGCCCCCCGATGATCGCACCGGCATCCGGGCCGCGGCGGTGGCGGCGGTAATGCCGGTCGCCATAATAGCGGTCGCGGTAATAACGACGCCCTTCCCAGCGGTCACGGTCGCGCCAGTAATATTGCACCTGCTGGATGTCCTGGGATCTCTCGATGCGTGGGGCGCCGATCGAGGGAAACGCCTGGGCGGGAGCGACGCCGCTAAAGGCCGTAATCAGGGACAAAACGGCGACGGCGAGCTTTTTTTTCATAATTCACCTCCTCTGATTTTCCTTGTGAAGAAATGATCCTCCATTTCTCCTGAACCAGAGGTGAATGGTAAATTTTGCTTAACGTTGGCGTGTGTTGAGTTAGCGAACCTGATCCAAGAGGCGCTTGCATTCTAGGAGGTCGAAGAGCGCTTCCTGCAGCAAGGCACGGTCTTCCTTGCCGATGCTGGACTTACCGATCGACACTTCCATGTCGTCCTCGTGGGAGGTGCCGAACCCGAAAAAGCGCCCGCTCGGCTTCACCTTGGGGCGGCCGACGATCTGATCCTCTTCGGCCGTGCTGATCTTCGGCTCGGCCTGCTTTTCGCTGTTTGCCGCCATGATCGCTTCCATCGTGGCGAGGTCGCCTGATGCAATCGCAGAGACGAACTTGTTGCCGTTCGTCTTCAGAAGCTTCTGCACGCCCTTTATGGTGTAGCCGTGATCGTAGAGCAGGTGGCGGATGCCCTTCAGGAGATCGACGTCCTCGGGCCGGTAATAACGCCGCCCGCCGCCACGCTTCATCGGCCGGATCTGCGGAAAACGCGTTTCCCAGAAGCGCAGCACATGCTGTGGCAGGTCGAGGTCGTCGGCGACCTCGCTGATCGTACGAAAGGCGTCCGGGCTCTTCTCCAAAGTTCATACTCCAAACGGCAGGCTGCCCATGCCCCAAGGGCAGACTCATAGCCTCCGATACATGGGCGAATTATGCGCCGAATCGGACATATCTCAACGGTTTAAGCCGAGAGATTCAAGCATGTTCACAGGATTGCGGAAAAGGTCGCGGACTTCACGCCACCGGGCTTGCCGGCTTCAGTTTCGCCTTGCGCGCGGTATGCGCCTTGAGGATACGGCTCTTCAGCACGTTGGAGGCCTTGAACGTCATCACCCGGCGCGGAGAGATCGGCACTTCCTCGCCGGTCTTCGGATTGCGGCCGATACGCTCGTTCTTGGAGCGCACCTGGAAGGTCGCGAAGGAGGAAAGCTTGACCACCTCGCCCCGGACGATCGCATTGCATATCTCGTCAATGACCGTCTCAACGAGCTCGGCCGATTCCGTCCGCGAAAGTCCGACCTTGCGGAAAACCGATTCCGCCAGATCCGCGCGTGTTACTGTCTTGCCGGCCATGATCCCCGCCCAATTTTCGAAATTGATCTTATCAAAGCCGATAGAGAGTATTTTGCTTGAGCGCGAGGGTCAAGCACCTGTGCTCAATCGCTTATTTACGTTTCGGCCGATCGTTGCCGCCCTACCAGCGGACCAGCAATGCGCCCCACGTAAAACCGCCGCCCATGGCTTCGAGCATCACCAGATCACCCTTCTTGATGCGCCCGTCGGAGGCGGCAACCGAAAGTGCCAAAGGAATCGATGCAGCCGAAGTATTACCATGCAGATCGACCGTCACGACGACCTTTTCCAAAGGAATGCCGAGTTTCTTCGCCGATCCGTCGATGATGCGGCGATTGGCCTGGTGCGGCACCAGCCAGTCGAGATCGTCCGCCGTCGTGCCGGTCGCCGCGAACGCGCTGTCGATCACGTCGGTGATCATGCCGACCGCATGTTTGAAGACCTCGCGGCCCTCCATGCGCAGGTGCCCGACCGTGCCCGTGCTCGACGGGCCGCCATCGACGTAGAGCTTGTCCTTGTGGGAACCGTCGGAACGCAGGTGCGCGGTCAGCACGCCGCGATCGGCGATCGTCCCCTCGCCTTCCGCCGCTTCGAGCACCAGCGCGCCTGCGCCGTCGCCGAAAAGCACGCAGGTGGTGCGGTCCTTCCAGTCGAGAATGCGGGAAAAGGTCTCGGCGCCGATCACCAGGACACGCTTTGCCATGCCGCCGCGAATGTGCAGATCAGCGGTCGCCATTGCATAAACGAAGCCGGTGCAGACCGCCTGCAGGTCGAAGGCGTAGCCATGGGTCATGCCCAGCCGGTTCTGGATATTGACGGCGGTCGCGGGAAAGGTGTTGTCGGGCGTCGAGGTCGCGACCAGCACGAGATCGATGTCATCCGGCGTCAGCCCGGCGTTTTCGAGCGCCGCACGAGCCGCCTGCTCGCCGAGAGAGGCGGTCGTCTCGCCCTCGCCGGCGAGGTAGCGCTGACGAATGCCCGTGCGCTGCACGATCCATTCGTCGGAGGTCTCGACGATGTCTTCCAACTCGCGATTGGTCACCACCCGCTTCGGGAGCGCTGCCCCGTAACCGCGAACCACTGAACGGATCATTCTTAACTCACATCCTGTCGTCATGCCGCTTCGGGGCCAGCCGGCGGCTGGCGACGCGCATGGTAAATTGCGAGATCCTGCCGGATCTTCGCGTTGAGATCGTTGCGTGCCATGTCATAACCGACATCGATCGCGGCAGCAAAGCCGTCGGCATTGGCACTGCCATGGCTCTTGATGACGATGCCGTTCAAGCCGAGGAACACGCCGCCATTGACCTTGTTCGGGTCCATCTTCTCACGCAGCCTGTCGAAGGCGGGCTTGGCAAGAAGATAACCGATCCGGGCCAGCAGCGTGCGCGACATCGATTCGCGCAGAAGCGTGGCGATCTGCCGGGCCGTGCCCTCCGCCGCCTTCAGCGCGATATTGCCGGTAAAGCCCTCGGTCACCACCACATCGACGGTACCCTTGCCGATGTCGTCGCCCTCGACGAAACCGTGATAGGCGATGGTCGGCAGGTTTGCCTCGCGGATCAGCTGTCCGGCCTCCTTGACCTCCTCCTGGCCCTTCACCTCTTCGACGCCGACATTCAGAAGCCCGACTGTCGGCCTATCTATTTCGAAAAGTGAGCGCGCCATGGCGCCGCCCATGATCCCGAAATCGAGGAGCTGCTGGGCGTCGGCACCGATCGTCGCGCCGATATCAAGCACGATGCTTTCGCCCTTGAGGGTCGGCCAGATGCCGGCGATCGCCGGGCGCTCGATGTTGGCCATGGTGCGCAGACAGAATTTTGCCATCGCCATCAGGGCGCCGGTATTGCCGGCGGAAACCACGACCTCGGCCTCGCCGAGCTTTACCGCCTCGATCGAACGCCACATGGTGGAGATATAACGGCCGCGGCGAAGCGCTGCACTCGGCTTCTCCTCCATGCTGACAGCAAGTTCGCATTCGTAGAAGACGGACTTGTCCCGCAGCTTCGGATATTTCGCGAGAACCGGCTCGCACTCAGCCTTCAGGCCATAGATGAGGAAGGTCACATCCGGGTGGCGTTCCAGTGCCTTGGCAGCACCGGCAATGACGACCTCGGGACCAAAATCGCCGCCCATGGCATCGATAGAAATTCTGATCACTCGTCCCTGATCCTTATCTTCGCCGAACGCATACCCTGTGGGGGGACCATGCGCCAGTCCTAACGTCTCCAACGGCCCTTCGCTCCTCATGCGGGGCCGTGCCGGCGAATTCGTGGCCAAAATATAGTTTTTGCTGTCGCTTACAACCCGTCCTCAATCCTTTTTCCAGTCCTTGAGGACGGCAAAGGGATTGGGGCGCCCGGACTTTTCATCCGCGTCGGTTTCCAGGTGATCGGCAAACTCGGCGCCCGGTTCGCGCGGATAGGCATCGATCGCAAGTGCCGCGAACTCGGCCACCACTTCGCCGACATCGATCGTGTCGCCGATGAACATTTCGGGAAGATCGGGCCCATCGGGATCGATCACCATCTCCGCGGTATCGCTGGTGACGATCCGCGCGAGCTTCGATCCCTCAGGCACGAAGATCTGCTCGAACTCTTCGTCTATCTTCGATGCGACAGGTTCGAGCGTGACGACGGAGGACTGGACGATATCAGCCTTCACGCGCCCCTTGAGACGCACGCCGTCCTTCTTCCACCGGGCGATCTGCAGTTCCGCTTTCAGCGAACCGACCGAAACGACCTGCCACAGCTTTGCCAGGCCCTCGAGTTCGCGCGCATCGGCTTCGAGCTTCACCGTCACCGCATTCGCGGAAATATTCCCGACCTTGACGGGATAGGAAAAGGGAGGCTTTTCGCCTGCGCCACTATCGTTCTTCATCAAACCTCACTCTTCTCGCGGCAGCGGGTCCGGCAGGGGCAGGACCGCGTGGCCGCGCGAAATCTCATCTTCGGAAATGCCGGCGAGCGCCGTCTCCGCAACAATCATCCAGTCCGCCAGCCCTCGCATGCCAGGCGCATCCTCCGCCTTCGGATAGATATTCCGGCTAAGGGCTGCGGCAAGCGCCTCGCTATCCTTGTCTTCGAGAGCGGCAGCATAGGTCTCCACGCGGCCATAGAACATGCCGGCCAGCTTTTTCATGCGCTTCGGCACGCCCTGGTCGCCGATGCCGAGTTCGCGGATCGAATGGTCGATATCCTGAAAAAATGCGTCGACGATCTCCTGAGCCAGTTCCTGACCGCTCGAATCGGATTTCGCCGTCCGCCTGAAGAACAGGATCATCACGATCGAAAGCATCTCGAAACGGCCCATGACCGTGTCCGGTACGTCCAGATCGCTGTAGAAGAACGGAACGCGCGCCAACGACGTCAAAGTCGAATACTGGCGGTCAACGATCGCCTGGTTCTGGTTTTTCTTCTTGAAAAGGCCGAAGATCATCTGAATTCCCGTTATTTGCCTCCAGGAACGCCCTGGCCTGCCACCGGCCATGTTGCATGGAAACGAAAGCTGGTTTACCGAAGCATGCACGAATTGCAATGCCGTTCCGCCGGATCAGCGAACGGGGTGGGATCTTCGCGGCCTTAACAACAGGTCGGGATCGATCTTATGTCCCTGAATAGCCACAATGGTAGGGTCAGCAGGGGCAGGTTGAGTTTGGGGGATGCCGTTGAACAAGCGGGTTTTCGGATACGAGATGACATTCTTGAGTAAAACCGCGATGGCAATGGTCGTCGCATCCATCGCTGTCTCGGGTTGCACGTCCATGCAGATCGGCGACACCATGTATAACGGCTACGTGGTCGACCAGAAGTCGCTGGAGCTTATTCCGGTCGGGTCGAGCCGCGAGCAGGTACTGCTGACGATGGGCACGCCCTCGACGACGGCAACCTTCGATACCGAGGTGTTCTATTACATCTCGCAGAAACGCACGCGCGCTGCGGCTTTCATGAAGCCGAAGATCGTCGATCAGACGGTGCTCGCCATCTATTTCGACAAGGACGGCGTCGTTGCACGCCGCGCCAACTATACGATGCAGGACGGCAAGGTGTTCGACACGATCTCGCGCACGACGCCGACCGGCGGCCGCGACCTCACCTTCCTGCAGCAGCTGCTTTCCGGCGGTTCCGGTGCCGGTGGGGCAGCAGCCCGCAGCATCCTGTCGAACTTCGGCAGGTAAATACCTCGAACGAAACAAAAGCCCGCGGGGATCGCTCCCCGCGGGCTTTTTTATTTCACGTTCGGGCCAGGTTTCAGCCTGCAAGAACCGCCAGCAGCAGAAGCGCCACGATATTGGTGATCTTGATCGCCGGGTTGACGGCAGGGCCTGCCGTATCCTTGTAGGGATCGCCGACGGTATCACCGGTGACCGATGCCTTGTGGGCTTCGGAACCCTTCATGTGGCGGGTGCCGTCCTTGTCGACGAAGCCGTCCTCGAAGCTCTTCTTGGCATTGTCCCAGGCGCCGCCGCCTGAGGTCATGGAGATCGCCACGAACAGGCCGTTGACGATGACGCCGAGCAGCGATGCGCCGAGGGCCGCAAACGCCGAAGCCTTGTCGCCGCCGGAGATCAGCAGGACGCCGAAATAGACGACGATGGGGGCGAGAACCGGCAGAAGCGACGGAATGATCATCTCGCGGATCGCAGCCCGGGTCAGGATGTCGACGGCACGGCCATAGTCAGGCTTTTCGGTTCCCGCCATGATGCCCGGCTTTTCGCGGAACTGCTTGCGCACTTCCTCGACGATCGAGCCCGCAGCGCGGCCGACGGCGGTCATCGCGATGCCGCCGAACAGGTATGGGATGAGGCCCCCGAAGATCAGGCCGGCGACGACGTAAGGGTTGGAGAGGTCGAAATCGATTTCGCCGACGCCGTTGAAATACGGATACTGGGCACTGTTTGCCACGAAATATTTGAGATCGTTGGAATAGGCGGCGAACAGAACCAGCGCGCCGAGGCCGGCAGAACCGATCGCATAACCCTTGGTGACTGCCTTGGTGGTGTTGCCGACAGCATCGAGCGCGTCTGTCGACTTGCGCACTTCCGGCGGCAGGTGGGCCATTTCGGCGATGCCGCCGGCATTGTCGGTGACCGGACCGAAGGCATCGAGCGCCACGATCATGCCGGCAAGGCCGAGCATGGTGGTGACGGCGATGCCGGTGCCGAACAGGCCGGCGAACTGGTAGGTGGCGATGATGCCGCCGACGATGACGATCGCCGGAAGGGCGGTCGATTCCAGCGAGACCGCGAGGCCCTGGATGACGTTGGTGCCGTGACCCGTCACCGAGGCCTGGGCGATCGAGTTTACCGGGCGCTTGTTGGTACCGGTGTAGTATTCGGTGATGACGACGATCAGCGCCGTCACCACGAGGCCGAGCAGCCCGCAGATGAACAGGTTCGCGCCGGTGATCGGCTTGCCCGCAACGGTGCCGATCGTGCCCCAGCCGATGGTCAGGGAGGTGGCGATGGCGAGACCGACGATCGACAGCAAGCCGGTGACGATCAGGCCCTTGTAGAGAGCGCCCATGATCGAGCCGTTGGAGCCGAGCTTGACGAAGAAGGTGCCGATGATCGAGGTGATGATGCAGGCGCCGCAGATCGCCAGCGGATAAACCATGACGGTCGCGAGGATGGGCGCGCCGGCAAAGAAGATCGCCGCAAGCACCATGGTGGCGACGACGGAGACCGCATAGGTTTCGAAAAGGTCGGCCGCCATGCCGGCGCAATCGCCGACATTGTCGCCGACGTTGTCGGCGATCGTCGCGGGGTTGCGCGGATCGTCTTCCGGAATGCCGGCCTCCACCTTGCCGACGAGGTCGCCGCCGACGTCCGCACCCTTGGTGAAGATGCCGCCGCCGAGACGGGCGAAGATCGAGATCAGCGAAGCGCCGAAGCCGAGCGAGACGAGCGCGTCGATGACTTCACGCGAGCCGCTCGGATGGCCGAGACCGGCCGTCAGAATCCAGTAATAAATCGAGACGCCGAGGAGAGCGAGGCCTGCCACCAGCATGCCGGTGATGGCGCCGGATTTGAAAGCGATGTCGAGACCGGCCGCAAGGCTTTGGGAAGAAGCCTGGGCGGTGCGCACGTTGGCGCGGACCGAGACGTGCATGCCGATGAACCCGGCGGCACCCGAAAGTACGGCACCGATGACGAAGCCGACCGCAGCGGTGCCGGACAGCAGCACCCAGGCCAGAATGGTTACGACGACGCCGACGATGGCAATGGTCATGTATTGGCGCGCCAGATAGGCCTGTGCGCCTTCACGGATATATCCGGCGATCTCCTGCATGCGGATGCTGCCCTGATCGGCAGCCAGCACGGAACGCGTCGCCCAGACGGCATAAATGATCGATAGCAACCCGCACACGATCACACCCATAATTACAGTCATTCGCTTTTCCTCTCCCTTAGCGCCGGGTGGTCCATACCCTCCGGCCGTGCACCCCTGCGACGGCACACATCCACGAGATGAGCAAGACCGCCGCAATACTCCATAGTGCGCATTCCCGCGCAGACGACCGCTCCCCTCCCAAGGAATCCGGGATCGCCTGCGCGGACGGGAGATTGCGGTGGAGATGAATTGGCGTCAAGCCCGAAGGGACAAGACTCTAAGCGGATTTCGCGGAAGAGCGCTTGAACATCAGCGCCAGCACCAGACCGAGGCAGACGATCGTCACCGGCCAGATGATCAGGTTCATGAAGGACCAACCGTAGGCGGTGAACACCTTGCCCGAGGAGAAGGAAGACAGCGCTACCGTGGTGAAGAGGATGATGTCGTGAAAACCCTGCACCTTGTCGGCCTCATGCGGGCGATAGCTGGAGGCGACGATGGCGGTCGAGCCGATGAAGGCGAAGTTCCAGCCGATGCCGAGCAGCACCAGCGCGCCCCAGAAGTTCCACAGCTCGATGCCCATATGGGCGATCACGGCGCAGCCCATCAGGATCAGGAGCCCGGCGGCGACGATCTTTTCGACGCCGAAGCGTGAAATCAGCATGCCGGTGAAAAAGCTCGGCGCGAACATGGCGAGCACGTGCCACTGGATGCCGAGTGTGGCCATTTCCGACGGAAAACCGCAGCCGATCACCATGGCAAGCGGCGCGCCGGTCATCATGAAGGTCATCAGCGCATAGGAGGAGATGCCGCAGATCATGCCGGTCAGGAACCGCTGGGTGACGACGATCTCGCCCAGCGAACGCGCCGGGGCCGAAGCCGCGTGACTGCCGCTCATCTGCGGCAGTTTCAGCGGCGCCAGCATCAGGAGGGCGATCAGATAAAGCGGAATGACGGCCACGAAGGCGCCGGCGAACAGCACGGGCGACAACAGGTCCTTGGTCCAGATCGCAAGCTGCGGCCCGAGGACCGCCGAAACTATGCCGGCCGCGAGGATCCAGGAGATCGCCTTCGGCTTGTAGAACGAGGGCGACGCATCGGCGGCGGCGAAACGGATCTTCTGGGTGAAACCATTGCAGAGGCCGATCAGCAGCAGGCCGACCGCAAAAAGCCAGAAGTTCGAATGGAACAGCGCGATTGCCGCGGTGGCGGCCCCCACCGCTCCGAGAACCGAGCCCAACATGAAGCTCGCCTTGCGGCCGAGGAACCGCGAGGCGATGGCAACCGCGACGGCGCCGGCCGCCATGCCGACATTGAAGCCGGTCAGCGGAGCGGTCGCGAGCGACTTGTCATCGCCCAACAGCTGGTAACCGACGAGACCGCCGAGCGCAAACACCAGAGGCGGCGCCGAACCGAGGACGGCCTGGGCACCGGCAAGCAGAGCGACACTGCGCCGGGCGGTGCTCATCTGTATCTGAAGACCGTCTACCGCGCCGTCCATGCTGCCCCACCCTGTCTTGCCGTTTAGTTTTTATTTCTTGGCTTCGCCGCGTACCTGCTTGGCAATGCGATCGAGGACAGCGTTGACGATGCGCGGCTCTTCCTCTCCGAAGAAAGCGTGAGCGATCTCGACATATTCGGTGACGATAACGGCTACCGGCACGTCCTTGCGCTCGAGGATTTCGAACGTACCGGCGCGCAGGATGGCCCGCAGCGTCGAATCGAGACGCGACAGCGGCCAATCTTCCTGCAGAGAGGCGCGGATCAGCGGGTCGATCTTCACCTGATCGCGCACGACGCCGGCAACGATCGAGCGGAACCATGAGGCGTCGGCCTTCAGATAGGTGTCGCCGTCGAGTTCCTGTCCGAGGCGATGGGCCTCATATTCGGCCACGACTTCCAGCACGCCGGTCCCGCCGACATCCATCTGGTAGAGCGCCTGCACGGCCGCCAGACGGGCGGCGCCGCGCTGATTGGCCGGCTTCACCGGGTGTTCGCCTTCCTTGGCCATCAATCAACCACCGTTCAGCTTGTCACGCAGCGCGATCATGGTCAGCGCCGCACGGGCGGCAAAGCCGCCCTTGTCCTTGTCCGAACGGCGGGCGCGTGCCCAGGCCTGTTCGTCGTTCTCGCAGGTGAGGATGCCGTTGCCGATCGCAAGCGATTCCGACACGGCGAGGTCCATCAGAGCGCGGGAGGATTCATTCGAGACGATATCGAAATGGTAGGTCTCGCCGCGGATGACCATACCTAGCGCGACGAAGCCGTCGTAATCGGTGCCGCCCTCTTCCGACGCATCGAGCGCCATAGCGATCGCCGGCGGGACTTCGAGCGCACCGGGAACGGTGACCACGTCATAGGTCGCCCCTGCCTCCTTCAGCGCATGGGTCGCGCCTTCAAGCAGTGCATCGGACATATCGTCGTAGAAACGCGCCTCGACGACGAGGAGGTGTGGAGCGGTTTCGCGTGACATGATTCACCTTTGTTCAAATCGGCCCAGCATGAGATCGATATCGCCTCAAGGCGGGCCGATAGTCATATGGGTCTCGAGCAGGTGGCGGTCAAAACACGCTCTGAGGGGAATGGCAAGCAATTTTCGCTGAACGCAGCGATGCGAATCGGGAATAGCTGAGCGAGCGACGATAAGATCAGTGCCAACACCGGACCATGGAGCCCGCCATGACCACCATTCCAACCCTCGAAACCGAACGGCTGATCCTGCGCCCTCACCGGCTAGAGGAGTTCGAGACCTATGCGGAATTCTGGGCCGACCCGGACGTGGTCCGCTACATATCCGGTATCCCCTCGTCCCGCGAAACCAGCTGGAGTCGCATGCTGCGCGTCAACGGCATGTGGCAAATCATGGGTTTCGGCTTCCTGGCAATCGAGGAAAAGGAAACGGGACGCTTTCTCGGGGAAGCCGGTTTCCAGGACATGCGCCGGGAATTTCAACCCTCCATCGAGGGGACGCTCGAGACGGGCTGGGCACTCATCCCGTCCGTCCACGGCCGTGGTTATGCGACCGAGGCAGTGGGCGCAATGATCTCCTGGGGCGAAGCCCATTTTCCCGATCGCCGGATGACCTGCATCATCAGCCCCGAAAATGCCGCCTCGCTCAAGGTTGCATCCAAACTCGGCTTCCGCGAGTTCGCCCGTGCCGATTATCATGGCCCGATCGTGGTGCTGGCGCGCGAAAACTGATCGCGCGGCTAGCCGTCAGCTTTTCGCCGGAAATTCCGCAAGCCGTGCGGCGTAACGCGCCATCGTGTCGACCTCAAAATTGACGAAATCGCCCGCCTTGCGATCGCCCCAGGTGGTAACGGCGAGCGTGTGGCGGATCAGCAGAACGTCGAAATCGGTGCCATCGACAGCGTTGACCGTCAGCGACGTGCCGTCCAGCGCGACCGAGCCCTTCGGAGCCACAAATCGGGCAAGCGCCTCGGGTGCGCGAAGACGGATGCGCACCGCCTCGCCCTCATGTTCGATGCCTAGAATTTCCGCCGTGCCGTCCACATGGCCGGAGACGATATGGCCGCCGAGTTCGTCGCCGATCTTCAGTGCCCGTTCCAGATTGACGCGCGTGCCCTCGGTCCAGGCCGCGATCGTCGTCAGCCGCAGCGCCTCTTCCCAGGCCTCGACCTCGAACCAGCGCTCGTTGCTGCCTTCGTCCGGCAGGTTTGTCACCGTCAGGCAGACGCCGCCATGGGAAATCGAGGCGCCCATGTCGATGGTTTTCGGGTCGTAATTGGTGGCGATCCTGAGCTTGACGCCTTCGTCCATCGGCGTCGTTGCCGCGACCGTGCCGACATCGGTGACAATTCCGGTGAACATCAGAAACCTCTTTCGTATTCGAAACAGCTGTCCGGCCCGAAGCTTTCCTCGCGCACGAGCTTAAACTCTGCCGGCATATCGGATGGCGTCAGCGGCGATTCAAGCCCGCCCTCGCCGACAATGCCGCTACCCTGGAAGAGAAGGACGCGGTCGACGAGGTCTGCGTCGAGGAAGGCCTTTGCGACGGTCGCGCCGCCTTCGACCAGAAGCGAGGACATGCCGCGAACCGCCAGGATCGCCAGGAGGATGTCGAGTTCGGTGCTGTCCATGATCTCGACGCCGGCGGCTTGGAGGGCGGCGGCCTTCGGGGCCAGATCACCCGCCGCCCCCGGAGCCAGATCGCCCCCCTCTGCCCTGCCGGGCATCTCCCCCACGGGTGGGGAGATCACGGATGCACTGTCTTGCCCCAAGCTCACCGATGGCGCCGGAGAAACGGGCTCGGAGCCAGAATGAGACGAATGAGCCCGCCGCGATTCAATCTCCCCCCTTCTGGGGGAGATGCCCGGCAGGGCAGAGGGGGGCGTCGCCGCACCCTCAACCTGCAAGACCGAGCCCGGTTCAGCCACAGCAATCACCGGCACGTCCCGCGCACTCTTCACCAGCTTGGAATCCAACGGCAGTTCAAGCCGACGATCGAGCACGATGCGGATCGGCGACCGGTTTTCCAGCCCCGAAATCCGCACCGTCAACTCCGGATCATCCGACAGCACAGTGCCGATGCCGACCAGGATCGCGTCGGCTTCGGCCCGCAGCCGGTGCACCTGCGCCCGCGCCTCGGGTCCGGTGATCGACACTTCCTCGCCGCGGCGGCCGAGCATGCCGTTGGCGGAAACGGCAAGCTTCAGAGTCACATGCGGGCGGCCCTTCGTCTGGCGGGTGAGGTAGGCGGCGAGCGCCCGACGTCCCTCTTCCTCCATCAGGCCCGTCTCTACGACAATGCCGGCCTCGCGCAGGATCGCAATCCCCCGCCCCGAGACGCGCGGATCGGGATCGGTCAATGAGATGACGACGCGGGCGACGCCTGCCTCGACGAGCGCGTTGGCGCAGGGCGGCGTGCGGCCGTAATGCGAGCAGGGTTCGAGCGTGACATAGACGGTCGCCCCCCTCGCCTTTTCGCCGGCGATCTCGAGCGCCTGGGTTTCCGCATGCGGCCGACCGCCGGGTGCGGTGACGGCGGAACCGACGACTTCGCCGTCCTTGACGACCACGCAGCCGACCGAAGGATTGGTGCCCGTTTGACCGGTATGAAGGCGCGACAGACGCAGCGCCGACGCCATGAACCACCGATCTTCGGCAGCGCTCGTCATGGCTACGGCTCGATGCCGGGATCGCGGGCGATCTTGGCGTTGATCTCCTGGATCACCTTTTCGAAATCCTCCGCGTGGGAGAAATCGCGATAGACGGAGGCATAACGCACGAAGGCGACGTCATCGAGGCTCTTCAAGGCCTCCAGCACCTGCAGGCCGATCTCTTCCGACGAAATCTCGTTCTCGCCGGAGCTTTCGAGCCGGCGCACGATACCGGAAACCGCCCGCTCGATGCGGTCATTGTCGACCGGCCGCTTGCGCAGCGCGATCTGGAACGACCGTACCAGCTTGTTGCGGTCGAACGGCACCTTGCGGCCGGTCTTCTTAGTAACCATCAGTTCGCGAAGCTGCACGCGCTCGAAAGTCGTGAAGCGGCCGCCGCAATCCGGGCAGATACGCCGCCGGCGGATGGAGGTGTAATCCTCCGCCGGACGACTATCCTTGACCTGCGTGTCTTCCGAACCGCAATAGGGGCAGCGCATCGGCTCTCCTTGGATGGGCAAGAGGGACCGCGAATGCGGTCCCCGTTGGGGTCACATATACGGGTACATGGGGAAGCGGCCGGTGAGCGCCACGACCTTGTCGCGCACGGCGGCTTCGACGCTTGCATTGCCTTCGTCGGAATTGGCCACCTTCAGGCCGTCGAGAACCTCGATGATGAGATTGCCGATCTCCTTGAATTCCGCTTCCTTGAAGCCGCGCGTCGTGCCGGCCGGGGTACCGAGACGGATACCGGAGGTAACGAAGGGCTTTTCCGGGTCGAAGGGAATGCCGTTCTTGTTGGTGGTGATGTAGCCGCGACCGAGGGCCGCCTCGGCGCGCTTCCCGGTGGCGTTCTTCTTGCGCAGGTCGACCAGCATCAGGTGGTTGTCGGTGCCGCCCGAAACGATATCGAGGCCGCCGGCCATCAGTGTTTCGGACAGCGCCTTGGCATTCTTGACGATCTGGGCTGCATAATCCTTGAAGTCCGGCTGCAGCGCTTCGCCGAAGGCAACCGCCTTGGCGGCGATGATGTGCATCAGTGGACCGCCCTGGAGGCCCGGGAAGACGGCCGAATTGAACTTCTTGGCCAGTTCCTCGTCATTGGTGAGGATGACGCCGCCGCGCGGACCGCGCAGCGACTTGTGCGTGGTCGTGGTGGCGACGTGGCAATGCGGGAACGGCGACGGATGCTGGCCGCCGGCAACCAGACCGGCGATATGGGCCATGTCGACCATCAGATAGGCGCCGACCGAATCGGCGATCTCGCGGAAACGCTTCCAGTCCCAGATGCGGGAATAGGCGGTGCCACCGGCGATGATCAGTTTCGGCTTGGTTTCCTCGGCCTTGCGCTGCACCTCGTCCATGTCGAGCAGGTTGTCACCTTCGCGCACGCCGTATGACACGACGTTGAACCATTTGCCCGACATGTTGACCGGCGAACCGTGGGTGAGATGTCCCCCCGAATTCAGGTCGAGGCCCATGAACGTATCGCCCGGCTGCAGCAGCGCCAGGAACACGGCCTGGTTCATTTGGCTACCGGAATTCGGCTGGACGTTGACGAAATTGACGCCGAACAGCTTCTTGGCGCGCTCGATGGCGAGTTCCTCGGCGATATCGACGAACTGGCAGCCGCCGTAATAACGCTTGCCCGGATAACCTTCCGCATACTTGTTGGTCATGATCGAACCCTGCGCCTCAAGCACGGCGCGGGAAACGATGTTCTCCGAAGCGATCAGCTCGATTTCGTGGCGCTGGCGACCCAGTTCCTTCTCGATCGCGCCAAAGATTTCCGGATCGGATTCTGCAAGCGGGCGGGAGAAGAAGACGTCGGTGTTCGACATGTGCGAGGCTCCTCAAAGGGGTGGGCATTGCAATGTCGCGTCTTAGCCTTACGCCTTGCGCAGAGCAATACGGGGAACGACATTTGCTCGCCGGAAGACGCGGAGATGCTCCTGGAAAACAAAAAAGCCGCACCCTTGGCGGATGCGGCCTTCCGTAGACGAAAAAAAGAAGCAGATCTTATTGCGGCAGCAGATCGTCGTCGGCGGCGCCGGCCGGCTTTTCGATGCCGGTGGTCGTCTGCAGTGCCAGTTCCTGGTTGCCGTCACGCTCGTAGATGTCGTCGCGAAACTGCACGACGCGGTCCTTCGCCGACCAGGCGGTGATGTAGACGATATAGACCGGAACTTCTGTCGTGAGCTTGATCGGGGTGTTCTGGCGCGTCGAGATCACCCGTTCGATCTCCTGGCGCGACCAGCCGGTGGTGTCGCGCAGCAGCCAGCTGATGAGGTCGCGGACGTTCTGAACGCGCATGCAGCCCGAGGATTCGAAGCGCATCAGCTTGTTGAACAGGCCCTGCTGGGGCGTGTCGTGCATGTATTCGTTGTTCGGGTTGTGGAAGTTGATCTTCGTCGAGGCCATGGCGTTGATCTTGCCCGGATCCTGCCGGAACATCAGGTTCGGAGCCTTCGGCGCAAACCAGTCGACCGTTTCCGGAGCCACTTCGTTACCCTTGCCGTCGATCAGGCGGATGTTGTTGCGGGTGAGATAGGTCGGATCCTTGCGCATCAGCGGCACGATGTCCTTCTCGACGATCGAGCGCGGCGCAGTCCAGTAAGGGTTGAGGATGACCTCGTAGATCTTCGAGTTGATGGCGTGGGTCGGGCGGTCGATGCGGCCGACGACGGCATTGGTGCGCAGCGCCACGCGGTCGTTCTCCACGGCCTCGATATAGGCGGCCGGAATATTGACCATGACGTAGCGCGGGCCGAGATCGCCGGACATGGACTGCAGGCGCACCAGATTGGTGCCCAGCTGGCGCATGCGCACGTCGGCCGATATGTTCATCGCCTTGACGGTAAATTCGCCCATTACGCCGTCGGCAGGCAGGCCGTGGCGGGCCTGGAAACGCTTCACCGCACCGTCGACATAGCTGTCGAACGAGGAAGACATGCCCGCCTCACGCGGCAGGTCGCCTGAAATCATCAGGCGCTGGCGCAACTGCTGCACGGACGGATCGACGACGCCGAGGCGCAGGCGCTGCTGGCCGGGATTGACCTCGGGCCAGCCGCCGTTCGCAACGATCTGCTGATAGTCAATGATCGCCTGCTGGATGTTCGCCGGTCCGCCAGCGCCGAGCACCGGATTGTTGGAGACGACGTTGACGGCGGTTCTGGATGCGGCCTTGGCGTCGAACTGGTCGTCCCAGGTGCCGCGGCGAGGCGCATTGATCAGATCGTCCATCGCCGTCTGGGCGAATGCGGGCGCTGCAAGTGCGGCGGCACCGGCAGAGAAGGCCGTGCGAAGCAGGGCACGGCGGGAAAGAGCTTCAGATCCGATCTTCTTCGACATCAATAATACCCATCTGGTCCCGAGCAGCATCAAGGACGCCTACAGGGATATGGTTAAGAACGCGCAAAAAGTTAGCGCAGCCGCACGGGGGCTTCGTCGTCATCGCAATGTCGTGAAAGCGCGAATTCCCGCCGGCCCGTTGCATCCAGCCGGTCCCATAGCAATATGGCCAATTCGTGTCAGGTACTTGCGCGTCACAAAGCCGTGTTGGCACGTGATTTTTTCAGGCGGCATATGCGCCACACCCTGCGAACGCAAGCGATCCCGGAACGGGCTGCGGGATCGTCGATCCGCGACCTGCTTCTTTTACGGAACCGGCCCGGCATTCTGGACAGCAAGCCCTCGTTTGGAAACGTAAAAGCCGTAAGCCTGGGACAAGCGGATTGGCTAAAAGTCGACCGTCAAAGTGAGGAATACGAGAATTGAACTGGTACCCGATCGAAGCCCTTGAGCCTGGAAAACTGGCCGTCCTGCATTTTCGCGATGAGACCGCCCCGCAATGCGTCGGTTATGTCGAACAGGACGGCGTCTGCGGCTGGCCGGAAAAGGTGACGGGCCGCAGACCAGACGGCTGGCTCGACCTCTCCTCGATGTTTGCGGGCATGACGACCGAGATTCGCCGGGCAGCAGCAACAATGTAGGCGAGCATTCCGGCGCAAACGGACATATCGGAACGTATTTCCGACGCCCATGGCAGAATTCGTCTATCAACCCGGCCCCCATACTGGTAGGCACCCCAAACATCACCCATTGGAGAGCTATCGTGACCCAGGACGAAAAATACCAAATCATTGTCAATGCTTTCCAGAACAACAAGTTTGGCGTCTCGCCGACCTCCACACGCGGAGCCGTCCAAAATTATTGCAAAAAGC
The DNA here is from genome assembly GCF_002968565.1 of Neorhizobium sp. T25_27. Taxonomy (NCBI): domain Bacteria; kingdom Pseudomonadati; phylum Pseudomonadota; class Alphaproteobacteria; order Hyphomicrobiales; family Rhizobiaceae; genus Neorhizobium; species Neorhizobium sp. T25_27. Next base: position 246,526 of record NZ_PVBJ01000009.1, on the reverse strand, counting down.
ACGGTCTCCAGGGCGAAGACTATACAGAGACCCTCGCCGCAGCGATGACTGCCGGCTTGATCGCACAGATGGCGGACTCGGCCCTCACCATCCGAAATGCCGGCCGCGCCCTGCTGGCCCAGCGATAGGCTGTATCCGCCAGAGCGGCTACGCAGCCCGAACGCAAACAAGCGTAACGGCGCGTCTTCCGACACCCCGTTACGCTTTTGCGTAGCACCGCATGACTGGAGGTAATGGAGTGTTTCGCAAGCCCCCGGTGGATTAAAGGCGGTAAAGGATCTGGTCGTTCCAGAAGCGGTCGAGGCGCTGGAGCAGCTTGTTCATCTGAGAGAATTCACCCTCGCCGATGCCGCCGACCTTTTCGATCGAGCCGATATGGCGCTCGTAGAGCTTGCCGACGGCCTCGGCGATCTCCTGGCCTTCCGGCGTCAGGCTGATGCGGACCGAGCGACGGTCGATGCGCGAGCGCTGGTGGTTGATGAAGCCGAGGTCGACCAGCTTCTTGACGTTGTAGGAGACGTTCGAGCCGAGATAGTAACCGCGGGAGCGCAGTTCGCCGGCCGTCAGTTCCGAATTGCCGATGTTGAACAGCAGGAGAGCCTGGACGGCGTTGACGTCGTCGCGACCCTGGCGGTCGAACTCGTCCTTGATCACATCGAGAAGGCGGCGATGCAGGCGCTCGACCAGATGCAGCGACTCCATGTACAGGGCGCGAATGGTATCTTCATGCGGATCTGCTACTGCCGGTGCCGCCTGCGGCTTCAGTTTCGTGTTCATCATGACTGCCTCATCCTGTTTTGTTTGGCGGTGTTTGTTTCTTCCCGCCTTGAGACAGACACTATCCAATACGCATAAAATTCGACTTAAAACATAGGCTTAAAAAGCGCTTAACGCGTTTCTTCGAATTCCGGCCCGCCCTCGCCAGCCCAGGATGCAGCCATTCAGATTTAAGATAAATCAATCACTTAGCGGCCAATTTCCTGTCAAATCCGGCCGTCAAAGCTTTAATTTCAGGGTGAATCAATCCTTACCCGCTCCGCCTTGCGGCGCGCCTCGACCCATAAAGAGAGCCGAAATACGACGTAAAGCGCGGCGACGAGGCCGTGCATGAGGGGAACGAGACGGTTGTGTCCGAAGATCTCCGGCCAGACGATATACATCGACACCTGCGAGATTGCGGCAATCGCCCAGAGCACGGGGCCCCAGGAAACAGTGAGCCAGAGGCCGAGCGAAGCGACCGGAAAAAGCACGGCAAGCGAAGACGCCGCCACCTTCCAGGGAAGCGTCAGCAGGTCGAAGCGGGCCATGCCCTTCAGCGAATAGCCAACCAGCATCGCCCAATATTGCAGGCCGAACCAGAAACAGGCGACCGCGACCAGCCTGAGGAAGACGACGTAGAGAATTTCGGTCAGCGTGCGCTTCGGCACCGTGAGTGAATCGGGTTCCATGGGACTACACTAGCCGCCGCGGTGGCCGACCGCCAGTACCAGCCTCTCGCCTGCACGATCGTTCAAGAGCCCTGCGCCTCTCCCTGATAGGGTTTGCCGCCGATCAAAGGAGAAGACATGACCGAGCGCAACTTTTCACATACCCCGATAAACCTCGCCGAGAAGCTGGCACGGATACCCGACCTCTGGCAGCAGCGCGTCGTCGCCGAAATGAACGACTACCAATTCAAGCTCGTCCGCATCGAAGGCGATTTCATATGGCACGATCACCCGGAAACGGATGAAGCCTTCATGGTTATCGAAGGCCATTTGCGGATCGACTTCCGCGACGGCAGCGTTCACATCGGGCCGGGCGAAATGTTCGTCGTGCCGAAGGGCGTGCAGCACAAGCCGTTCGCCGAAAAGGAAGTGAAGATGATGGTGATCGAGCCGCGTGGCGTCCTGAACACCGGCAACGAGGGCGGCGAACGGACGGCTCAAAACGATCTCTGGATCTAGCCGGGTCTCGACTGCGGCGATCGTTCCCATTCGCAAACGGCGTGCTGCATGATAATGACGCGCGCAAGGAAGAGAAGTTGGAGACTTTGCCATGGACAAGACGCATCTGGTCGACGAGATCACCGGCCACCGCCGCATGCGGCGCAACCGCAAGGCCGACTGGACGCGCAGGCTGGTGCAGGAGAACCGGCTGACGGTGGACGATCTGATCTGGCCGATCTTCATCGTTCCGGGCACCGGCATCGTCGATCCGATCGCCGCCATGCCCGGCGTGAACCGCATGAGCATCGACAAGGCGGTCGAGGCGGTCAGGGAAGCGGCCGATCTCGGCATTCCGGCGATCGCCACCTTCCCCGATATCGAGATGGCGTTGCGCGACGAGACCGGCTCCAACAGCCTGGTCGCCAACAACCTGATCAACCAGGCGACCGCCGCTTTCAAGAAAGCCGTGCCGAATATCGGCATCATCACCGACGTGGCGCTCGATCCGTTCACCAGCCACGGCCATGACGGAATTCTCCGGGACGGCATCATCGTCAACGACGAGACGGTCGACCAGATCGTGCGCGCCGCCGTCATGCAGGCAGATGCCGGGGCCGACATCATCGCGCCGTCGGAAATGATGGACGGCCGGATCGGTGCCATCCGCCGCGGGCTGGACGCCGCGGGCCATCAGGATGTCGGCATCATGTCCTATGCGACGAAATTCTCGTCCGGCTTCTACGGGCCCTATCGCGAGGCGATCAATACCAGCGGCCTCCTGAAGGGCGACAAGAACAGCTATTACATCTCGCCGGCCAACGGCACCGAAGCGGTGCGGGACGCGGCTCTCGACGTCGAGGAAGGTGCCGACATGCTGATGGTCAAACCCGGCATCGCCTATCTCGACATCTGCTGGCGCATCAAGGAAGCGTTCGGTCTGCCCGTCTTCGCCTACCAGGTCTCCGGCGAGTACACGCAGATCAAGGCCGCCGCGATGAACGGTTGGATCGACGGCGAACGGGTCATGATGGAGACGCTGCTCTGCTTCAAACGTGCCGGCTGCGACGGCATTCTTTCCTATTTCGCGATGGACGTGGCGAAGAAACTGGCGAAGAACGGGTGACCTTGTTGCCGAGGCGGTTTCATCCCATATCAATGTTCGAGAAACAGGAGATGTTGAAACGATGAGCCTCGACCCGAACCCGACCTATGCCGCACCGGACGACTGGCGCGCCTATAGTGGCGTTCTTTCGCGGCGGGTGTTCGCCTTCATCCTCGACTACGTGATCGTGCTGCTTTTGTGCATTCCGGCCGCGGTCGTGGTGTTCTTCCTCGGCATCATCACGCTCGGTCTCGGCTTCATGCTCTATCCGGCCCTGTTCGTGATCGTCGCCCTTCTCTATTTCGGGATGACGCTCGGCGGGTCGGCTCAAGCCTCGCCCGGCATGCGCGCCATGGGGCTAGCCATGGTGCGGCTCGACGGCCGGCGGATGGATTTCCTGACCGCCATGGCCCACACGGTGATCTTCTGGATCATCAACTCGGTGCTGACGCCGCTGATTCTGCTCGCCGGCCTGTTCATCGAGCGTTCGCGCCTCGTACACGACCTGCTGCTCGGCACTGTCGTGGTACGTACGTCGTAACGATTACGCTACTGGCCGAAAGTTTATGGCACTAGCCGGCTGCCTGTCGCAGCATATGGTTGACGTTTCGCTTTTATGCGCCATGGTATGACATTTACGATCCTAAAGACCGGACTGCCACGACGCAATGAACACCCAGGCAACGCCCTCACCGCAGTTCTACCTGACGGCCCCGGCAGTTTGTCCCTATCTCCCGGGTGAAATGGAGCGAAAGGTCTTCACTCACCTGGTAGGCCCTCGCGCGGCCGAGATGAACGACCTACTGACCCAGGGCGGTTTCCGCCGTTCGCAGAACATCGCCTACCGGCCGGCCTGCGAATCATGCCGCGCGTGCATTTCCGTGCGCATCCTCGCTCACGAATTCGAGCCCGTGCGTTCGATGAAACGGGTTCTCGCCACCAATCGCGACGTGATCGCGACGGTTTACCCCGCACAGCCCTCCACCGAGCAGTTCTCGCTCTTCCGCCGCTATCTCGACGACCGCCATCAGCGGGGCGGCATGTCGGACATGTCGGCGCTCGACTATGCGATCATGGTCGAGGACACGCATGTCAACACCCGCATCATCGAGTACCGCCGCCGCGAGCCTGGCTCCGGCATCAGCGCCGAACCGAAGGGCGAGCTGCTTGCCGTCGCGCTGACCGACATGATGAGCGACGGCCTTTCGATGGTCTATTCCTTCTTCAATCCGGAATATGAAAAGCGCTCGCTCGGCACGTTCATGATCCTCGACCACATCGCCCGCACCAGGACGCTCGGCCTGCCGCATGTCTATCTCGGTTATTGGGTGAAGGGTTCGGCGAAGATGGGTTACAAGACCCGCTTCCAGCCCCAGGAACACCTGACCCCGCGCGGTTGGGAAATCTTCGATCCCGCCACGGACATCTGAAATCATCCCCATGAAGGACCATAAAAAGGGCCTCGTGCTCACCGCGATCGGCGGCCTTGCGCTCTCCTTCGACGTGCCGCTCGTGCGGCTCGGGCATGGCGAGATGTGGTCGACGATTGCGCTGCGCAGCACCGCGACCTTCGCCGCCGCCATCATCCTGTGGCTGCTCGTCCGGCGCTTCGGCTCGACCCGCCCGGTGATGATCCCCGGCAAGGCAGGGCTTGCCGCCGGGTTCTGCTATGGCATTTCGACGGTCGCCTTCCTCGGCGCCGTCTTCAACACGGCCACCGCCAACGTCGTCTTCATCGTCGCCTTCACGCCGATGTTCGCCGCAATTCTCGGCTGGCTGGTCCTCAAGGAACGTCCCTCGCCTTCGACGCTCGTCACCATGCTGGTGATGTTTTTCGGCGTCGGCCTGATCGTCTCGGGCGGTCTCGCGGGCGGCCATCTCCTCGGCGATATCCTGGCGGCAACGGCCTCGTTCCTGCTGGCCTTAGCGATCACGCTCAGTCGGGTGGCGCGTATCGACATGGGCTTCGTGCCGCTGGTCGCGACCATCATTCCGGCAACTATCGGGCTTTCCTTCGTCGTCGCATCCTCCGTTGCCGGCACGGGCGGCTTTTCGGTCGCAGACCCCGTCTGGGTGCTGTTCGACGGCGCGATCATGATGCCGCTCGCCTTCTGGTGCCTGGCGACCGGCCCGAAATATCTCTCCGGCCCCGAGGTCGGCATGTTCTACCTGCTCGAAACGATCCTCGCGCCGATCTGGGTCTGGCTGATATTTGCCGAAATCCCATCAAGCCGCACGCTCTTCGGCGGCTCGATCCTGGTACTGGCGCTGATCGGATATTCGGCCTGGCAGATGCGGCGGGTGGCGCGTCGCGATTATCTCGCAACGCGCCCAATCAGCTCCTGATCACCCAGCGAACTTCCCGCTCCGCGGAAAGCCCTTGGGAACGGCGCGGCCGGCGGTGGCGCGGTCGGCGATCCATTCCAGCAGCTCGTCCTTGTTGCGGGTGAACGAGCGGCCGGCGCTGTCTTCCCAGGAAAGACCGTCGGCCATGGTAAAGCAGCGGATGTCGGAAATGCCGCCGTCCTTGTAGCGCTGCAGGCGCACGCCCTTGCCGCGGGTCATTTCCGGCAGCTGCGACAAGGGGAAGACCAGCAGCTTGCGGTTTTCGCCGACGACCGCGACATGATCGCCCGAGACCGGCACGACCAGCTTGGTCTCGTCGGGCATGGCGACGTTCATGATCTGCTTGCCCTTGCGGGTATTGGCGATCATCTCGCTCTCGGCCACGACGAAACCGTTGCCCGCGGTCGAGGCGACGATCAGCTTGCGCTGTGGATCGTGGACGAAGGCGGTCAGGATGTCCTGGTCGTTCTCCATGTCGACGATGATGCGGATCGGCTCGCCATGGCCGCGGCCGCCCGGCAATTTGTCGGCGCCGAGCGTATAGACCTTGCCGCCCGTCGTGACGAGCAGCAGCTTGTCGGTCGTCTGCGCCGTAAATGCGATCTTCGGCCCGTCGCCTTCCTTGAAGGTCAGCGTCGAGGTATCCGAGATATGTCCCTTCAGCGCGCGGATCCAGCCCTTCTGCGAGACGACGACGGTGATCGGTTCCTTCTCGATCATCGACTGGTTGATCGCCTCGATATCGGCATCCGGCGCATCGGCGAAGGTCGTCAGTCGCGCGTACGGCTTGCCGCGGCCCTTGGCGAAATTCTTGCGGACGTCCTGGATCTCGTGCTCGATCACCCGCCACTGCTTGTCCTCGGAAGCCAGCAGCGATTCAATATCCGCCTTCTCCTTGGTGAGGTTCTCATGCTCGGTGCGGATCTCGAACTCTTCGAGCTTGCGCAAGGCGCGCAGCCGCATGTTGAGGATCGCCTCGACCTGGATGTCGGAGAGCGACCAGCGCTCCATCATGACAGGCTTCGGTTCGTCCTCCTCGCGGATGATGCGGATCACCTCGTCGATATTGAGGTAGGCGATCAAGAGGCCGCCGAGGATTTCCAGGCGCCGGTCGATCGCCGCCAGCCGGAAGCGCGAGCGGCGCACCAGCACGTCGCGGCGATGCGCCAGCCATTCCAGCAGCACTTCGTTGAGCGCCATCACCTTGGGCACCCGGCCCATGGAGAGCACGTTCATGTTGAGCGGCAGGCGGGTTTCCAGCTCGGACAGCTTGAACAGCGATTCCATCAGCAGGGTTGCATCCACCGTGCGGCTCTTCGGCACGAGAACGACGCGAACGTCTTCGGCCGATTCGTCGCGAACGTCTTCGAGCAGCGGCAGCTTGCGGGCGAGCAGCAGTTCGGCGATCTTTTCGATCAGGCGCGATTTCTGCACCTGGAACGGAATTTCGGTGACCACGATCTGGTAGCCGCCACGGCCGAGATCCTCGATGACCCAGCGGGCGCGGACGCGAAAACCGCCGCGACCAGTCTTGTAGGCCTCGACGATCGACTGTCGGCTGTCGATGATGATGCCGCCGGTCGGCAGATCGGGGCCTTCGATGCCGCCCTTGGCGGGCTCGGCCGGATCCGCCATCAGGTCCTCGATGGTCGCGGCCGGGTTCTTGATCAGGTGCAGCGCGGCATCGCAGAGTTCGTGAACATTGTGCGGCGGGATCGACGTCGCCATGCCGACCGCAATGCCCGACGTGCCGTTGGCCAGCAGGTTCGGGAAGGCACCGGGCAATACGACCGGTTCCGAATTCGATTCGTCGTAGGTATCGCGGAAATCCACCGCATCCTGGTCGATGCCCTCGAGCAGCAGTTCGGAGACCGCCGTCATCTTCGATTCAGTGTAACGCATCGCGGCAGGGCTATCGCCGTCGATATTGCCGAAATTGCCCTGGCCGTTGACGAGCGGATAGCGCTGGGAGAAATCCTGTGCAAGGCGCGCCAGCGCATCGTAGATCGACTGGTCGCCGTGCGGATGGAAGTTACCCATCACTTCACCGACGATCTTGGCGCATTTGCGGAAGGCTGCATTGGGACGCAAGCCCATCTCGCTCATCGCATAGACGATGCGGCGGTGGACGGGTTTCAGGCCGTCGCGCACGTCCGGCAATGCACGATGCATGATTGTGGAAAGCGCATAGGCGAGGTAACGCTCTTCGAGCGCTGCTTTCAGATCGACCGGCAGGATGTTGTCGCCGCCGTCGCCGCCGGGTGGTGTCAGATTTTTTCCCATGGGCCTTGACTAGCGGAAAGCCTGATTCTCGGCAAGAAAGACCGGGCGACAGCCTGTGGATGAAGGCATTTCAGAAGCTGAAATCAGCGTTTGGTTTACCCTGAATCGTCAGCCGCAATTTTGACGAAAGGAATGTGGAACAAAGCCATAAACCTTTTACCCGGCGTGCCTATAAGGTGCCGCGAACCAGTAACCGAACTACCGACAAAACCTAAAACGAAACGCGGGCCGGATCATTGCCCGCCAGGAGGAAATCCGATGCAATACTCCACCAAGGCCCGGCTTCTGCTCGCCGGCGCAGCGCTTTCGACTTTCGCCGGCCCGGCGTTTGCGCTCGACGGCAACGATCTCATCGCCAAGATCAACAGCGCTCTCTCGGTCCAGGGCGGCGCCGGCTTCTCGGCGGAAAAGGCCACCGTCAGCGGTTCGGACGTCACGCTCACCAATGCCAAAATCCTGATACATGCCGGCAAGCAGAGCCTGCCGCTCGGCACCGTCAAGTTCGAGGGCGTCGAAGAGGATAATGGCGGCTACACTGTCGAGACGGTCACGTTCGACAACGTCAACGCCACCCAGGACAAGACCGTCTTCACCGCCTCGGACATCTCGATCAGCGGCCTCACCGTTCCCGGCAATCCGGGCGGCGAAAGCCTCGAGGCAATCCTGCTCTATGACGAGGCGCATGTCGGCAAGATGACCGCCACCGTCGACGGCAAACCGGCTTTCTCAGTCGACGAGGTGAACGTCACGACGGAGGTCGCCGACGACAATTCCTCCATCGGCTTCGACCTCCAGGCCAACGGCATCAAGAGCGACCTCAGCCTCGTCGATGATGCGCAGGCCAAGGACACGCTGCAGCAGCTCGGCATCACCTCGCTTGACGGCAAGGTCGCCATGTCCGGCGCCTGGACCCTCAAGGACGGCACGCTCGACATCGACGAATACGCGCTCGATTTCGCCAAGGTCGGTCGCCTCAACCTCGCCTTCAGCATGTCCGGCTACACGCTCGACTTCATCAAGTCGGCGAATGAAACGGCCAAGGCGATGGAATCCAATCCGAACAAGGAAGAAGCCCAGCAGGCCGCAGGCCTTGCGATGCTCGGCCTGATGCAGCGCCTCACCTTCAACAGCGCCGAGATCCGCTTCGAAGACGCCGGCATCACCAAGAAGGCGCTCGACTATGCCGGCAAGAGCCAGGGCACCACGGGCGAAGCCATGGCGCAGATGCTGAAGGGCATGACGCCGCTGATGCTGGCGCAATACAACGTGCCGGAACTGCAGAACATGGTCAGCGCTGCGGTCAACACCTATCTCGACAAACCGGGCAGCTTCACGATCACTGCGGAACCGGCCAGTGCCGTCCCCTTCCCGATGATCATGGGTGCCGCGATGGGCGCACCAAACACGCTGCCGAAGGTCCTTGGCGTCAAGGTCACCGCCAACGACTGAGGCCGGCGACAGTGATTCGAAAAGCCCCGGCGAGAAATCGCTGGGGCTTTTCCTTTAATGGGCCTGGGAACTCGACATCGAGGCATGGTCCTTGTCATGGAGTGCGAAGCGGTCGATCATGCCGGCGCTCGCCTCGTTGGCCCCCCGCACGGTCACGTCCACACCTCGACGACGGTATTTGAGGACGACGTCGTCCAGCGCGCCGACCGCCGAAATATCCCAGAGATGCGCGTCGCCGACGTCGATCAGCACGGTCGCCACCGGCTCCTCGAAATCGAAGGACTTCAGCAGGCTTTCGGCGGAGGCGAAGAAGATCTGGCCCTCCACACGATAGATCCGGACACGGCCGTCCGAGGAGAGCTCCGAGCGGACGCGGAAGAGCCGTGCCACCTTGCCGGCGAAGAAGATGCCGGAGAGCAGGACGCCGACCAGAACGCCCTTCGACAGGTCCTGGGTGGCGAGAACGGTCGCGACGGTCGCCAGCATGACGATCGACGAGGTTCCCGGATGGCGCTTGAGATCGGCCACGGACTTCCACGAGAAAGTGCCGATCGAGACCATGATCATTACCGCCACGAGCGCCGCCACCGGCACCACCCTCAACACGTCGTCGAGCACGAGCAACAGCACCAGCAGGAAAGCGCCGGCGACGAAGGTCGACAGCCGCCCCCGCCCGCCCGACTTAACGTTGATCACGGACTGACCGATCATCGCGCAGCCGCCCATGCCGCCGAACAGCGCCGCAACGATATTGCCGGCGCCCTGGCCGAAACACTCCTGGCTCTTGCTGCTGGTCGTATCCGTCATGTCATCGACGATCTGGGCCGTCAGCAGGGATTCCAGGAGGCCGACGGCGGCAAGCGCGACCGAATAGGGAAAGATGATCTGCAGGGTTTCGAAGGTCAGCGGCACCTGCGGCCAGCCCAAGGCAGGCAGCGCGGTCGGCATTTCCCCGAGATCGGCGACGGTGCGGGCGTTGATGCCGAAGACCAGTGCCACGACCGTGACCACGATGATTGCGACCAGCGGCGACGGGACCACCTTCGTCACGTAAGGGAACAGGTAGATGACAGCAAGCGCCACGGCGATCAGCACATAGGTCACGTTCGGAACGTTGATGAGCTGCGGGATTTGGGCGACGAAGATCAGGATCGCCAGCGAATTGACGAAACCGGTCATCACCGAGCGCGATACGAAACGCATCAGACGCCCGAGCTTCAGGAAGCCGGCGAGGATCTGCAGCAGCCCCATCAGGATCGTCGCCGCAAACAGATACTGGATGCCGTAGTCGCGAACCAGCGGCCCCATCAGCACGGCAGTCGCTGCGGTCGCCGCCGAAATCATCGCCGGGCGGCCGCCGGTCAGCGCGGTGACGCAGGCGATTGCCACCGAGGCAAACAGGCCGACCTTGGGATCGACGCCGGCGATGACCGAAAACCCAACGGCTTCCGGAATGAGCGCCAGCGCCACGACGATGCCGGAGAGGACGTCGCCGCGAATATTGGAAAACCATTCGCGGCGGTAAGCTGAAATTCTGTTCATGAGGAAAAGTTCGCAAAAAAGTCGCATCCGCCGGGAGGATTATCCAGGTGTGACCAGACGTAAATGGGGCTGATGCTTTGCGTTGTCCGGCGGATCGGCGGCCGGAAGAGCCACCCGGGAGTCACACCCGAGTCCTTGTGATGGCGAACCATAGAGGGTCGGATGCTGCGGCGCAATGTCACGAACAGAAAACCCGGCGATCGCTCGCCGGGTTCTTGTGCTCGAAAAGAGCCGGATGGAAATTATTCCAGAACCTGGATGACGGTCCGGGTCTGCGGATTGACGATAACGCGCCGATCGTTGACGACCGTGTAGGCATAATCGTCGTAACCCTCGACCCTGCGCACTTCTACCGTCTCCGGCAGCGCGGCGCCGACAGCGACCTCTCCCTCATAGGAGATAGATGGAACGCTCTGCTCCATGACATAGGTGCGGACTTCGCCGGGCAGGACGACCGTCGAATTGGTCGTGACCGGATCCTGGGTGACGATCGTCGTCTGGGCGTAAGCCGCGCCCGAGAGTGCGATCAGGACCGCCGACGCGGCCAGTAGGGTCTTGCGCATGTCTTTTTCTCCCTGTGCTTCTGCTGTTCTAACAACACAAGGGCGCGGATATGGTTCCCATATTCGCTTGACGCACGGGACGCCAGGACGGCATCCTGACGCCCCAGGCGGGCTCGATCGACACCATTGCGGTGGCGAGGCAGGGACCGGCAATCAGGCACAGGCAGATGTTTTATCGCTCATAGGATCGTCCCTCTCCGAGGCGACCCTAGATAACGGTGTCTTTTAGCGGAGGTTTTGCGCCATGAATTTGCCAATCCAACCATCGACCCGGATATTCTGCCCCACCATCGACGCGGTGATCGACGATGCCCTCGCCGCCAGGCGGCTCGTCGGCACCGTGGTGATGGTCGCCAGGGATGGCGAGATCGTCTACCGCCGCGCCGCCGGATTGGCGGACCGGGAAGCGGGCCTGAAGGCCAGCGAGGACACGATCTTCCGCCTGGCCTCGATCACCAAGCCGATCGTCACCATCACCGCCATGCGGCTGATCGAACAGGGCCGCATCGGCCTCGACGATCCGGTGACGAAATGGCTGCCGGATTTCCGGCCGCGGCTCGAAGACGGGTCCGAACCGGCGATCCTCATCCGGCATCTCCTCACCCACACCTCCGGCCTCAGCTATTGTTTTCACTTGGAAGATGGTCCCTATGTCCGGGCCGGCGTGTCGGATGGCGTCGATCAGCCGGGCCTCTCGCTGGAAGAGAACCTCCGCCGCATCGCCTCGGTGCCGCTGCTCTTCGCCCCCGGCACCGGCTGGCGATATTCCGTCGCCATGGACGTGATCGGCGGCGTCATCGAGAAGGAGACCGGCAAACGCCTCGGCGAGGCCGTCGCCGAGCTGGTGATGCGGCCGCTCGCACTTTCCGATACCGGCTTCACGGTTACCGACCGTAGCCGGCTCGCGGCGCCTTACGTCGACGGTTCACCCGAACCGAAACGCATGGGCGCGACGGAGAAAGTCCGTGCGCTCGACGGATCGGTGACGTTCGCGCCGGACCGGATCTTCAACCCCGCCTCCTTCCATTCCGGCGGCGGCGGCATGGCCGGGACCGCCTCCGACGTGCTGACCGTGCTCGAAACCATCGCCAAGGGCGGCGCGCCACTGCTGTCGGAAAGGACGGTCAGGCAGATGACGACAAACCAGATCGGCGACCTGCTGGAGCCGACGCGGCCGGGCTTCGGATTCGGTTTCGGCTGGGCGATCGTGCTCGATCCGGCAAAGGCAGGACTGCCGGTTTCGCCCGGTTCGCTGCAATGGGGCGGCGTCTACGGCCACCACTGGCTCATGGACTTGGCGAAGAAAATCACGCTGGTGGGGCTGACCAACACGACGCTCGAAGGCATGTGGGGCCAGTTTACGCTGAACCTTAAAAAAGCCGTCGCCGCCGACCTTTAGGCCGGCGATCCTCAGAGATTGAATCAAAAAGCCCGGCACATGGCCGGGCTTTTTTTGTTCGCTTGAAAACTCAGTCCTTCTTCGGCGTGGGCATGACGCGGATGGCGAGTTCGCGCAGCTGCTGTGGCGTCGCCGGCGACGGGGCGCCCATAAGCAAGTCCTGCGCCTGCTGGTTCATCGGGAACAGCGTCACTTCGCGCAGGTTCTTGGCGCCGACGAGCAGCATGACGATACGGTCGATGCCGAAAGCTGCACCACCATGCGGAGGCGCGCCGTACTGGAAGGCGCGATACATGCCGCCGAACCGATCCTCGACATCCGCCTGGCTGAGACCAACCTTTTCAAAGGCCTTGACCATCAGTTCCGGCGACTGGTTGCGGATCGAACCCGAAGCGATTTCGAAGCCGTTGCAAACCGCGTCATACTGGAATGCCTTGATCGTCAGCGGATCCTGGTTTTCCAGCGCCTCGATGCCGCCCTGCGGCATGGAGAAGGGGTTGTGGGCGAAATCGAGCTTCTTTTCTTCCTCGCTCCATTCGTAGAACGGGAAGTCGACGATCCAGCACATGTCGAAACGGTCGCGGTCGACAAGGTTCAGTTCCTCGCCGGCGCGGGTGCGGGCTTCGCCTGCAAACTTGTAGAACTTGGCCGGGTCGCCGGCGACGAAGAAGCAGGCGTCGCCGTCATCGAGGCCGAGCTGGGTGCGGATCGCTTCGGTGCGCTCTTCGCCGATGTTCTTGGCGAGCGGGCCGGCGCCTTCGAGCTTGTCGCCTTCCTTGCGCCAGAAGATGTAGCCGAGGCCCGGCTGGCCGGTCGACTGCGCCCAGGCGTTCATGCGGTCGCAGAATGCGCGGCTACCGCCGGTCTTGGCCGGGATCGCCCAGACTTCGACCTTGGGGTTGGCGGCAATCATGCCGGCGAACACCTTGAAGCCGGAGCCGGCGAAATGTTCGGTGACGGCCTGCATCTCGATCGGGTTGCGCAGGTCCGGCTTGTCGGAACCATATTTGCGGATCGCCACGTCGTAGGGAATGCGCGGCCAGTCCTTGGTGACAGGCTTGCCTTCGGCGAACTGTTCGAACACGCCGGTCATCACAGGACCCATCGTGTTCCAGACGTCTTCCTGGGTGACGAAGCTCATTTCCAGGTCGAGCTGGTAGAACTCGCCCGGCAGGCGGTCGGCGCGCGGGTCTTCATCGCGGAAGCACGGCGCGATCTGGAAATAACGGTCGAAGCCGGCGACCATCAAGAGCTGCTTGTACTGCTGCGGCGCCTGCGGCAGCGCGAAGAACTTGCCTTCATGGATGCGGCTCGGCACCAGGAAGTCGCGCGCGCCTTCCGGCGAGGATGCCGTCAGGATCGGCGTCGAATATTCGGCAAAACCGATCTCGCCCATGCGGCGGCGCATGTCGGAGATGATCTGGGTGCGCTTGACGATGTTCCGGTGCAGGGTTTCGCGGCGCAGGTCGAGGAAGCGGTACTTGAGGCGCACGTCTTCCGGATAGTCCGGCTCGCCGAACACCGGCAGCGGCAATTCCTTGGCGGCGGAGAGCACTTCGATCTCCTGGGCGTAGAGTTCGATCTCGCCGGTCGCCATGCCCTTGTTGACGGTGTCTTCCGAGCGCGCCTTGACGAGGCCGTCGATGCGGATCACCCATTCACCGCGGACGATCTCGGCGGTCTTGAAAGCGGGGCTGTCCGGATCGGCGACGACCTGGGTCATGCCGTAATGGTCGCGAAGGTCGATGAACAGCACGCCGCCGTGATCTCGCACGCGATGCACCCAGCCGGACAGGCGGACGGTCGATCCGACGTCAGACTTCTTGAGGGCGGCACAGGTATGGCTGCGGTAACGGTGCATTTCAGTATCCTGGACTGGTAGGTTTTGCGGTCTTTTGGCGTGCATGGCACGGCCTGCCGGCTTTATGGAAAATCGGCGGGAAAAGCGCATGATGGACATGCTTTGTCAAGGCAGAACCGATGTTCCGCCCAAACGCCTGCCGGGAATGACGGGATATCCTGTGGCCTTCAGCGTGTCGAGCCACGCGCGAACAGGTCGCTCATCGCCCTCTCCGTGAACCGCTCACATCAGAAAGGCCAAGCGTGTCGCTTATCGCTGGCCTTGCCGATGGTTCGGGATATAGAACGGGTAGAACCGTCCAAAACCTCTCGCGATTCCCCTGCAAAGCCCTCCCCGATGAGCCATATCCGTCCGCTGGTCCCCCTCCTCGTCACTGCAGGCATCCTGATCGGCGGCAACGGATTGCAGGGCACCTATATCGCGCTGCGCGGCTCAGCCGAAGGGTTTTCGCCCTCGACGATCGGCATGATCGGCGCGGGCTACAGCATCGGCTTCGCCGTCGGCTGCATGTACGTGACGCGGCTGCTCAGGCAGATCGGCCATATCCGCACCTTCTCGGCGATGGCGGCGGTCACCGCGTCCGCTTCGATCGGCATGTCGATGATCGTCGACCCGACCTTCTGGTTCGCGATGCGCTTCGTGACCGGCATTGCGGTGGCCAGCCTGTTTGCGACGGTCGAGAGCTGGATCAACGCCAAGGTCACCAATGCCAATCGGGCGCGCACGCTCTCCATCTACCGTTTCGTCGATCTCGGCTCGGTGACGGTGGCGCAATACATCATTCCGACCGTCGGCATCGAAGGGCCGATCATCTTCAACATCATCACAATCGCGCTGATCCTGTCGCTGGTGCCGATCTCGATTGCCGACAAGTCGAGCCCGGCGCCGCCGGAAACGATCGCCTTCGATCTCAAGGCTGTCTGGCGGATTTCGCCGCTCGCGGTCGTGGGCGTCATTTCAGTCGGCCTGTCGATGGCCGCCTTCCGCAATATCGGGCCGATCTATGCAGCAGAGATCGGCATGAGCATCACCTCGATCGCCACCTTCATGAGCGCCGGCATCGTCGGCGGCGTGGTGCTGCAATATCCGCTCGGCATCTATTCCGACAGGCTCGACCGGCGCCGCGTCATCCTGTGGACGACGATCGGCTCGATCGTCACCGGCGCCTACCTCTCCTTCGGTGCCGGCACCAGCGAGACCGCCAATATCGTCAGCGTCTTCCTGTTCGGCGCCTTCTCGATGCCGCTCTATTCGCTGTGCTCGGCGCATGGCAACGATTACGCCAAGCCCGGCGAGCATGCGCTGGTTTCGGCCGGTCTGCTGTTCTACTGGTCGGTCGGAGCGACGATCGGGCCGCTGCTCGCCTCGATCCTGCTGCAGTATTGGGGCCCACGCGCCTTTTTCGCCTACACCTCGTTCATCTTCCTGGGCTTCATGATCTTCACGTTGAGGCGGATGCGGGCGCGGGCGCCCGTGCCCCCGTCGGAGCGTTCCTGGCGGTTCCGGGCATTGCTCCGGACGTCGGCTTATTTCAACCGGCTCGCCGGCCCGCCCGACAGACCCGATAAAGACGAGCGGGAGTAAAGGTTAAACACCGTTCCGTATTGACATATGCGGCGGGAAGGAGAAGGAAGGTTGATCACCCTCACGTGAATGAAACGATGATCCTAACGACCGCCGCACTCGAAGAAGCCTGCATCCAGCTGGCCCAATCGGACTTCATCACTATCGATACCGAGTTCCTCAGGGAAACGACCTTCTGGCCAGAGCTGTGCCTCATCCAGATGGCGAGCCCGACCGTGGAAGTTCTCGTCGATCCGCTCGCCAAGGGGCTAAGCCTGAAACCCTTCTTCGAGCTGATGGCCAATCCCGCCGTCACCAAGGTGTTTCACGCCGCCCGCCAGGATATCGAAATCATCCACCATCTCGGCAATCTGGTGCCGCATCCGATCTTCGACACCCAGGTCGCCGCAATGGTCTGCGGCTTCGGGGATTCGGTCTCCTACGACCAGCTCGTCAGCCGCATCAAGGACGTCCATATCGACAAGTCCTCGCGCTTCACCGACTGGAGCCGCCGGCCGCTTTCCGACAAGCAGCTCGAATATGCGCTCGCCGACGTCACCCATCTGCGCGACGTCTATCTGTTCCTCAAGGCCCAGCTCGAACGGGAAGGCCGGGCGCTGTGGCTGACCGAGGAAATGGCCGTGCTGGAATCGCCCGGCACCTATGACCTGCATCCGGACGACGCCTGGGCGCGCCTCAAGTCGCGCCTGCGCAAGCCGACCGAGCTCGCCGTCCTGAAATTCGTCGCCGCCTGGCGCGAGCGCGAAGCGCGCAGCCGCAATGTGCCGCGTTCCCGCGTGCTGAAGGACGACGCGATCTACGAGATCGCCCAGCAGCAGCCGAAGGACGTGGAAGCCATGTCGCGGCTCCGCACCATTCCCAAAGGCTGGGAGCGCTCCGCCTCCGGCACCGCCATCATCGAAGCGGTCAATGCAGCCCTTGCCCTGCCGAAGACCGAGATGCCGCATGCGCCGAAACACGTGCATGTTCCGGAAGGCACCGCGGCCGCCGTCGAGCTGCTCAAGGTTCTCCTGAAGCTGATCTCCGACAAGCAGGGCGTCGCCGCCAAGATCATCGCCAATACCGACGATCTCGAAAGGATCGCCGCCGAGGGTGAGGCAGCCGATGTCGGCGCCTTGCACGGCTGGCGCCGCGACCTTTTCGGCGAAACCGCCTTGAAACTGATCAGCGGCGGCGTGGCCCTGCGCTTCGTCAACAAGAAGGTCGAGGCGGTAGAGCTTTAGAGCTTCCAGGGATTGATGACCGGAATGCCCGCCGCTTCGAACGGCGCTGTATCTCGAGTCGCGACGGCGAAGCTGTGGACCTGGGCTATCGCGGCGATCTGGCCGTCTGCCATCAAGATTGTTTTACCGTTGGCTCGGGCCAGAGCAACCAACCGGCCGTATGCAACGGCGGCCTCTCGGTCGAATGGCAAGATGCGCGGCCCGAAATAACGGCCAAAGATCTGCTCCATATCGTGCCGAAGTTCATTCTTCCGGCGCCCATCCGGCAGCTTCTCGATGCCGAGAGAGATTTCAGCCAAGCTTATGGCGGTCGCATATAGCATGTTCACTGGCTGGATATTGAGCCAGGTTTCCACATCCGAATTAATTCCGAGCTTCGCCGCTTCTGAAATTACATTGGTATCGAGGATGATCATTCAAACGATACGCCCCTTGCCGGGGCTTGATCCCGGGAGAAATCAACGTCGTCCAGGCCGCCGTATTTCTCCCCGAGTTGCCGTAACGCCGTCCCCAGCCCTATCGCCGGCTCCTTCGACACCAGCACTTCCTCCAAAATCTGCTCGATTTCGGCTTCCGCAGTCGTTCCATTTCTAACCGCGCGAGCTTCCAATGCACGGCTGGCTTCGTCGGACAGGTTTCGTATGGTGATTGCATTCATCAGCTCACCTCCGATCAGATATTGCTTGTTTTCCTATGATATCCATTTGGCAGACGCTTTTCAACGCGAGCCCACCATGCCCCAAGTCCGGAGCGATCGATGCGCTATCCGACACCGAATGTCCTGATCGCAGTCGTCGTCCTGCTCTCGCTGTTGCTCGTCCTTCTCATCGAAGCGGCAGGCCCCGGAGCCTTTTCGTCGCTCTGGATCCGCCCGATCACCCGGGTGATCTGCGCCGCCAACCTGCTCGTCGCCCTCGCTGGTCTCGGAACCTCGCGGTCAATTGCCTGGATCAACTATTTGCTGCTGAGCATCACTGCCTATGTCGTGGCCTCGACCACGCCGATCGCCGCGCTCTGGGTCATTCCGAAGAATACGTTCTTCGCAGTCAGTTATGCATTTTCGAGCCTTTGGTGATCTTGTCGGCGATCTTCTTCTCGGCCCTGAGCGCGATGCCGACCAGTTTCGCATCCTCCGGCGCAAATTGCGCAAATACCTCGCGGTTGGCCACGTCATGCCCGGTCGAGAACATTTCCTCGATATAGGCCGACGTCGTCACCTCCCGCTCCAGCGAACGCCGGTGGATCGCGCGTAGCGTCTCCTGGTCGGCGGTCAGCACCACGATCGGCTGGATGCTCATCGGATTGTAGACATGACCCGCCGCATCCCGATATGCTTCACCAATGATCGCGGGATTTTGCGCGATGATGCCGCTCGTCAGAAACGCGGTCACGTTGAGCTCCTGCCAGGGGGCGAGGTCATCGCGAAGCACGATCGCGATCTTGGTATCGAACATGAAAAACAACTCCGTCGAAGGTTATGCGAGAACTGACGAGATAGCGGCAGCCGATGCCGCGGGTCTTGAACGTTCGTGCAGCGCCGATGCTACGCCTGACGGCAGCGCAAGAGGCGCGCCTGATGGCATCGTCCAGGCGCCCTCCTCGCGCGGTATCGAGCGGATCGAGGCACGGTTCCACGGACTTGGTTTCGAGCCGCATCGCCACGACACCTATGCGATCGGGATGACGCTTTCCGGCGTGCAGACCTTCCAGTATCGCGGTGCCGCCCGCGCCAGCCTGCCCGGCAATGTCATCGTGCTGCATCCGGACGAGGTGCATGACGGGGCGGCCGGCACCGACGCCGGGCTGCGCTACCGCATGCTCTACCTGCCGCCGGAGCGGCTGATCGAGGCGGCCGGCGGTTCGCGCGGCCTGCCCTTCGTGCCTGATCCCATCATAGCGGATGCGGAATTCCGGCAGTGTCTTGTCGAAGCCCTGGACGATCTCGAGGCGGAGCCGCAGGACCTGCTGCTCGACGACCTGATCGGCCGCATGGCAACAAGCCTCTGGCGCCATGCGGACGGCAAGGGTGGTGCCCCGGGCAGCCCGCGCGCGCAGCAGGCGGTTCTGCGCTGCCGCGATTACCTGCAGGCGAATTCGGGCCGCACGGTTTCTTCCGAGGAACTCGAGGAGGTGAGCGGCTTCGACCGCTACACGACCGCAAGGCAGTTCCGGAAACTTCTGGGAACGAGCCCGCACCGCTACCTCGTCATGCGCCGGCTCGATCGGGCAAAGATCATGCTGTCGGAAGGCGGCAGCCTGGCGGATGTCGCAGCCGATACGGGCTTTGCCGATCAGGCGCATTTCACCCGTCATTTCAAGAAGACATTCGGCATGACGCCAGGGCGCTGGGTGGCGCTCAGCAGGAGCGCCTGAGGCCGCCGGCCTTTGTGAAATTTCAGTCATCAAAGCTTCATCGAAGCGTCAATCTTCCATCACCTCACCGTCATGCACTCACCTTAACCGGTTGGCGTCTTTGACACGCCAACCAACAGGTGACCCCATGACCAAATTTCTGCTTGCTACCGTCGCGCTCGCCGCGCTGATCGGCGGCTCCGCTTCTGCTGACGACAAGGTATTCCCGGCCAAGCTCACCGGCCAGGCGATCCTTCCCGCCAACACGGTCGTTCCGGCTCCGGCCGATGCACCGGCGTTCCTCAAGACCTCCGGCAAGTTCACCACCGCCGACCGCAAGCGCACCGAAGCCCTCGGCACCCTGCCGGGCAAGGACGGCGCCCGCGTGACGGACGTCAAGCTGCCGCTCGACGGCCAGCCGATCCAGGGTTTCTCCGGCATCAAGACCATGGCCGACGGCACGTTCTGGACGCTGTCGGACAACGGTTTCGGCGGCAAGAGCAATTCCTCCGACGCGATGCTGTTCCTGCACCAGATGAAATTCGACTGGGCCGCCAACAAGGCCGAAGTCGTTAAGAACGTCTTCCTCTCCGACCCGAACAAGATCGCGCCGTTCCCGATCGTCACGGAAGCTTCGGAGACCCGTTACCTCACCGGCGCCGATTTCGACATCGAATCGATCCAGCCGGTCGCCGACGGTTTCTGGCTCGGCGACGAATTCGGCCCCTACCTGATCAAGGTCGACATGCAGGGCCGCCTGACGGACGTCGTATCGACGCTCGTGGACGGCAAGCCGGTCACGTCTCCCGACAGCCCGCTCGTCCAGCTCCAGGCGAACCCGGTCGCCAAGGCACCGGTCTTCAACGTGAAGCGCTCCGGCGGTTATGAAGGGCTTGCGGTGTCCAAGGACGGGGCCAAGCTCTACGGCCTGCTCGAAGGACCGCTCTACAAGGAAGACGGCAAGGTCGAAGACGCCGAGGGGCTGACGGCGCTGCGCGTCATCGAGTTCGACGTCGCCTCCAAGAAATGGACCGGCCGCTGGTGGCTCTACCCACTCTCCAAGGGCGGCGAAGCGATCGGCGATTTCAACATGGTCGACGCAACCACCGCTCTCGTCATCGAGCGCGACAACGGCGCCGGCACCGCCGACAAGCCCTGCGCCGATCCGGCGAAGCCCGAGCCGACCTGCTTCAACGCACCGGCCAAGCACAAGCGCGTCTACAAGATCGAAATGACCGACGCCAATGTCGGCAAGGCCGTCCGCAAGATCGGCTATATCGACCTGATGAACATCCAGGACCCGGACAACAAGAAGAAGGCCGGCAGCGTCGCCGGCGTCTACGACATGCCGTTCGTGACGATCGAGAACGTCGACGTCATCGACGCCACCCACATCATCATCGGCAACGACAACAACCTACCCTTCTCCGCCGGCCGCGCCGTCGACAAGGCCGACAACAACGAGTTCAGCGTGCTCGAAGTCGGTGAGTTTCTGGCTGCGAAGTAAGCAGCAGACGTCCCAAAGCGAAGAGCGTCCGGTGAAAGCCGGGCGCTCTTTTTGCTTGGACACGGAGATAGAGCAGCCCGGCGATTCACGGGGACCACTCATCCATAAAATGGCATTATGTTATGTATTTCGCACATCTACAGCCATAAATCGTATTGAGATAGCGTGTCCATCATTGAGGCGGCGGCATGGGCCGACAGCTCTTGCCGCAACGTGAGCTTGCCTGCGTAGCCGGCAGCCAATGACTGGAAAGGTCTAAACCCAAAGATGTCCGCAAAAGAAAAGCCACTTATCGCGATTGTCGGGGCAACGAGCAAACAAGGGCGAAGCGTAGCCGCGGCACTTCTTCGTAGCGAGCGTTTCCGTGTACGTGCTTTAACCCGGAAAAAGGATTCAACCGAGGCTTTAAGACTGGAAAAACTCGGTGCGGAAATCGTGACGGTCCCTCTTGAACCTGGTTTTCAGAAGGATCTCATTGCTGCATTCAAGGGCGCGGATGGCGCATTTCTGATGACGCCACCCATCGCCCCGCCGCAGACAACCGAGGCTCCTCTCGGCCGAGAACTGGCCGACGCCGCAGTTGAGGCGGGCGTCGGGCATATTGTTTTCAGCACCCTCGAGAATGTCGACAAGATCTCGGGCGGGACGAAGTATGCCCCGCACTTCACCGACAAAGCGTGCGTTGCAGACTACATTCGCGGCCTGCCGATCTCTCATTCCTTCATAATGCCGGCGTTCTTTTACACGAACCTTCTCGAATATTATGTGCCGCGCATGGAGGGGGATACTCTCCTCTTGCCGGTTTATCTTCCTGAGGACTTCCGAGCGCCTTTTGTCGATCCGCTCACGGCGACAGGGCCGGTCGTGCTCGAGATTTTTTCAAATCCCGGGCGTTACAACGGGAAAACTCTGCCGATCGTCGGCGATATCATTTCTCCGCGCGAGATGATCGAAACTTTTCAGCGCGTGACCGGCCTTAAAGCTGAGTATCGAAACGCGTTCACCAGGGATGGCCTTCTGCAATATTTTCCGGAGTTTGCCGCTAACGAACTTCTCGTGCGAGAGCTTCTGGGGATGGTCGAGTATGCTGTCGAATATGGTTATTTCGGCAAAGAGCATGATCTCGAATGGAGCCGTCGTCTGAACCCCGACATGCTCAACTGGGAGCAGTATCTGCGGACGACGGGGTGGCGTGGCCATAGGCGATCTTTCGGCCTCTGATTCAGGATGGCCGGATTCCCGGCAATTCAGAAACCTTGGCGACAAGAAAGTCGGCGAGAAGCCGGACGCGTGCAATGGCTGCACGCTCTGGAACGATCAGCAAGCTCACCGGGACCGGTGGAGGACGATAGTCTCCAAGCACGATTTCGAGCTGACCGTCGTCCAGAAGATCGTGGACCAGCCAGAGATGTGCAGGACCAATGCCGCGTCCGGCGGCAAAGGCTTGGCGCGCCGCAACCCCGTGATCGACGCGCAACTTCCCACCGACTGGTATCATCAGGCTTGTGCCATCGTCAGAGAAAAGAATGATCTGATCGCTCCCAGCAACATTCGACATCACGACCGTTTCGAACCGTGACAGATCGGTTGGGTGCTCAGGCCGACCGTGAACGGACAAATAATTCGGAGCCCCCACCAGCAGCCGATGGCTTTCTCCGAGCGCATGAAGCTTCATCGAGCTGTCGGTGAGAGGCCCAAGACGGAGCGCAATGTCAACGCCTTCCCGAACCAGGTCGATGCGCTCGTCGGTCAGGTTGAGATCGACCTTGATGTCCGGATGCTTATCCTGAAATTCAAAGATAAGGCGGGTGATGTGCATCACGCCGAGTGCTGCAGTACAGGAAAGCCTAACTGTACCCGCCGGGGCCTGACGGGCATTTCTCACTTCTTCGGCAGCCTGCTCGACCAGGCGCAATATCTGACGGCAATTCGTATAATAGCGGCTACCCTCGTCCGTAAGGGTCACGCGACGTGTGGTTCGGCTGAGCAGAGATACGCCGACTGCGTCCTCAAGTTCATTAAGGTGCCGTGTCACGGTCGATTGACCGACACCGAGTTCTCTTGCGACTAGCGACAGGTTGCCGCGTTCGGCGACGCGAACAAAGGTGCGCATTCGGTCAAGAGACAATCCCGCGTTATCCATTTTTCAGCACGGCAATCCTCATTCTGCCCTAATAGGGAATAATCTTGCCTGTGCCTAGTTCGAAGCGCAAAACTCGGCCTTTTCGAACACAGTTCGTTCACAGCTCTTCCACTCATCGCTATGCGAGCCGAGGTTCTCCCCTAAGTCTGGATATCGCGTCGGCATCGATGGCTCTTATCTGGTCTGCGACATCGGCCGGTGGTTCCAGCGCACTGACCGTCGCAGGGTCGGCGGTCATGGGCGATCCGGCGAATGGAGGTTCGGGCGCGTATTCCATCATCAACTGGATTTTCCGCGCGACATCTTCACCTGCCAGCTTGGCGGCCATGACCAAGCTAAGATCGATACCTGCCGTCACGCCGCCACCGGTGGCTCGCGTCCGGTCAAATACGACCCGCCGGTTTACGGGAATTGCTCCGAAAGCTGAGAGCCTATGCAGCGCTGTCCAGTGAGTGGTGCACTCGTAGCCCTGAAGCAGACCGGCAGCAGCAAGCACCAGCGTGCCCGTGCAGGCTGCCATCAGGAATTGGCAGCCTGGCTCCTGGCGCCGTAGAAACGAGAGAAGGCGTTCGTCCTGCATCGCATTCAGATGGCCAGGCCCGCCCGGAACAACCACGATGTCGAGCTGATCGCATTCTTCAAGCAGCATGTTTGGGACGATGCTCAGTCCGCTCGCACTTCGAACGGGAGCGTGTCCCTCGGCCAGCAGATGGCAACGAGTATTGGGCAGCCGTGTCAGAACCTCCCAAGGCCCGGTCAAATCAAGCTGGGTCAGCCCGGCAAACAGGATGAAGCCGATCTCACGAGGAGGCGCGTTCAGAGACATCGAATCTTGCTCAGCCGATTAAAGAGGTAATGTCAGTTCGCGAGCATGCGCATGAAAATGCCGGTGGACGCAACCGATTCCACTGCCTTTGCAATCGCGAGTGATTGTTTACGGCGGGTTGGAAGCCTATTTCGAGGTTCGGTCGCAGGCAGATGTGCCTCCGGGATCCGCTACTTTGCTCGATGCGAAGGACGGCTGGACATCTCCTTGCCCAACAATGTGACCTTGAATTGTATATGGAAACGTGCGCGACTGACTAATGGCTCGGCCCTCATCGCCGAGGCGGGCAATTGTAGATATCTTTGGTTGTGCGGAGAGAGACGTGCGCCTTGCTTTTAGACTGATTTCGTTCGCTTTCTTTGCTTTGTTGTCTTCGCAAGGTGTAAGGTCGGAGGAAGCCTTGCTTTCCGGCCGATGGCAGCAGATTTCATCCGATGCTGGATCATGTGCAACTTGTTTTATTGGAATCGTCAAGCAGGGCACTGTTCTTGTCGTCAGCGCAAACAACGGTTGGTCTGCGACAGTGGAAACGGGTCGAAACGGTCCCGCACGCTTCGCCGGCGGCCAGGGGCGTTGGAAAATGCGGCCCGGCACGATCTACAGCAACAGGGTTTTCGATGTTGTTTTCGCCCTTCGTGGCGAACAACTCGCGATGGTCATGGTTGTCGATTTTGGTAACGGTTCGAAGCGGACTGTTAGAGCTGTTTTCGCTAGACCAGCCCCGAAACTTCCCATGACCAAGGCATAGCTCCTGCCGCGAAGCAGCCGCTCTCCTGCCCCCCGCGAGCCCGCCCTACTCGAACCGGAACGCCAGTCGTTTGCCCGTCAGCTTCGCCAACTGCTGCAGACGGCCGTCCAGCCGTTCGCCGGCGAAATCGCGGTAGGCGGAGGGGACGACGAATTCGAGGTCGAGATCCGGCTCAGAAGACGCGCGGAAGGTCAGGTGGTGGACGAGGCCCGGCATCGAGGCCGAGAAGAGGTAGACGACCCGGAGCAACCCGCCGAGCAGTTTTGCGAGATCGAGCAGGCGGGGCGTGGCGATCGTCGCCAGCGGCCCGGTCGCACCGTCGTCGTGCAGGCCTTCGAAACGGTAGTAGTTGGCAAGCGCCAGATAGGCGCGGCCGGCATGGGTGATGCCGACGAAGGACGAGTGGGCGATCAGGTTCAACGCCTGCAGGCCGCGATAATCCGGATGGGCACGCCAGCTGATATCGGCAAGCAGGCAGGCGGCCTGGCGATAGCGGCTTTCCTCTTCCGTCTCGACGATCCCGAAGGCCGGCACCATCCGACCGGTCCAGTCGGCAAGCTCGCGGGCGTGTTCGGGCGATCGGGCGCGCAGGATTGCGAGCTGGTCGGCGGCAACCAGCAGCGGATCGCCTGCCTTCTCTTCGTCGGAAAGCAGCGAATAGAGATAACCTTCGCGAACGCCCTGCGCCGAAAAGCTCACCTTGGCGGGCTTCATCACCGCCAGGACTTCCTGCATGGCGATGGCGCCGAAAGGCAGCAGCGAACGGCGGCTCTTCGAGACGGCCTGCCAGGCGGGGTCCTTGCTGTCCTTGGCCGCGATCACCTCGTCGAGGAATTTCTGCATGTCCTCGAGAGACAGCTCGTAGCCCTGCATCATGTGCAGCGGATACTTGCTCATTTCCATATGTAGCTTGGCGATGTTACGCCAGGTGCCGCCGACGGCATAGAAGGTCCGGCCCGCGCCGTTTTCCAGGAACCGCGCGGTGTTCACCTGCTTACGAGCGAAAGTGCGCGCCTTGGAAAGCGAATTGCCGGAGGATTCCGACAGCCGCAGGCCCCCGAGCGGCAGGGTGATACCCTTGCCGAACTCCGTGCCCTTGATGTCGATCAGTTCCAGCGAGCCGCCACCGAGATCGCCGGCAATGCCGTCGGGATCATGGAAGCCGCTGATGACGCCGAGCGCCGAATAGCGCGCCTCCTCCTCGCCGGACAGAAGCTGAACCTGCTGGCCGAGGATCTCTTCCGCCTGGCGGATGAAATCCGGCCCGTTGGACGCTTCGCGGGCAGCGGCGGTCGCCAGCACATAGACTTCGGTGGCGCGGGCCTGGGTGGAAAGCGCGCGAAAACGCTTCAGCGACAAAAGGGCACGCTCGACGCCCTCGTCGTCCATGCGCCCGTTCGAACCCAGTCCCTTGCCGAGGCCGCACAGCACCTTCTCGTTGAAGAGGACGGTCGGCGCGCGGGACAGGCCTTCGTAGATAACGACGCGGACGGAGTTCGAGCCAATGTCGATAACGGAGACAGGAGCGACCCCTGGAAGGCGCCCCTGGGCTTCTGATCGTACCATATTGCCTATTTCTTGCGTCCCGACACAAGGCCGGCGATAAGTTTCGGAGCACTCGATTTCAGGGCTTCACCGCGCCCCGAGAGGCTCGGATTGGTCATGAAATAGTGCTGCGCGTTAAAAGGTTCCTCGCCCTTGCGCACTTCCATGCGCCGCGACGTGCCGTCGGCCAATATCTCGTAGCTCTGCTGGTTGTCAATCAGGTTGCCGAGCATGATCTGGGATAAGACCTGCTCGTGCACAGTCGGATTGAGCAGCGGCACCAGCGTCTCGACCCGGCGGTCGAGGTTGCGCGGCATCATGTCGGCGGAGCCGATATAGACGAGCGCCTTGTCTGACGGCAGGCCGAAACCGTTGCCGAAGCAGAAGATGCGGCTGTGTTCCAGGAAGCGCCCGACGATCGACTTGACGCGGATATTGTCGGAGAGGCCGGCCACCCGCGGGCGCAGGCAGCAGATGCCGCGTACGACGAGATCGATGTCGACGCCGGCGCGGCTGGCGCGATAGAGCGCGTCGATGATCTCCGGATCGACCAGCGAATTCATCTTCATCCAGATTGCCGCCGGCTTGCCTTCCTGGGCGTGGCAGATCTCCTCCTCGATATGGCGCAGGATGCGCGGTCGCAGCGTATAGGGCGAGACCGCCAGCTTCATGCTTTCGGCCGGCTCGCCGTAGCCGGTGATGAAGTTGAAGATGTTCGCCATGTCGTGGGCGATCTTCGGGTTGCAGGTGAAGAAGGACAGGTCCGTATAGATCTTGGCGGTGATCGGGTGGTAGTTGCCGGTGCCGAGATGGCAATAGGTCCTGAGCTTGCCGTCCTCGCGGCGCACCACCATCGACATCTTGGCATGGGTCTTCAGTTCGATGAAACCGAAGACGACCTGCACGCCGGCGCGCTCCAGGTCTCGCGCCCAGCGGATGTTCGCCTCTTCGTCGAATCGGGCCTTGAGCTCGACCAGCGCCGTCACCGACTTGCCTGCCTCGGCCGCGTCGATCAGCGCCCGGACGATCGGGCTGTCGTTCGAGGTGCGGTAGAGCGTCTGCTTGATGGCGAGCACGTCCGGGTCGCGGGCCGCCTGCAGAAGGAACTGCACAACCACGTCAAAGGACTCGTAAGGATGATGGACCACCATGTCCTTTTCGCGGATGGCTGCGAGGCAGTCGCCGGCGTGTTCGCGGACCCGCTCGGGAAATCGGGCATTGTGGGTCTCGAAGCGCAGGTCGTCGCGCGGCGCCTTGGTGATCTCCGACATGGTGTTGAGCGCCAGGAGGCCCGGCAGGACCGCGACACGGTTTTCCGGCACGCCCAATTCCTGCACCACGAACTGGCGGAGCGACGCCGGCATTTCCGAATCGGTCTCGATGCGGATGACCTTGCCTCGGCGCCGGCGCTTCAGCGCCGTCTCGAAGAAGCGCACCAGATCTTCGGCCTCTTCCTCGACTTCGATATCGCTGTCGCGGATGATGCGGAACGTGCCGGCTCCCTTCACCTCGTAACCGGGAAAGAGCCGGTCGGTGAACATGCCGACCACATCCTCCAGCGTGATATAGCGGATCGCGTTGTTGAGGTCCGGCAGGCGGATGAAGCGGTCGAGCGTGGTCGGCAGGCGCAAGAGCCCGGTCATCGGCTCCTTGCCGTGCTTGCTGTGCAGTTGCAGGCCCATCGAGAAGCCGAGGTTGGGGATGAACGGGAACGGATGGGCAGGGTCGATCGAGAGCGGCGTCAGGACCGGGAAAAGTTCGTCGTCAAAGGAGTTCGCCAGCCAGTTGCGATCCTCGGCGGACAGCGCCGCGGGCCGAACAATCAGGATGTCTTCCTTGGCGAGATACTGCTGCAGCACGGCGAGCGAGGCCTGCTGCTCCATCTGCAGGTTGTCGATCTCCTGCAGGATGTTGTCGAGCTGTTCGGCCGGCGTCTTGCCGTCCGGCGAGCGGATGACGATGCCCTGCCGCACCTGCCCTTCGAGGCCGGCGACGCGCACCATGAAGAATTCATCGAGATTGGCCGCCGAAATCGACAGGAAGCGGACCCGCTCCAGCAGCGGGTGGGCGGTATTCAGCGTTTCCTCGAGAACGCGGCGGTTGAACTGCAGCCAGGAGAATTCACGATTGATGAACCGATCCGGACTGGTCATCAGGTCGAAGTCGGTATTGGCCGCTTCCAGACTAGGTTCGCGCGTTTCAGTCGTGATCGAATCCATCTCATCCATCCCAATGCTAACCCTTGGTCATGCCAACCATCAGGGCCGACTACAGTTTGACGAGGGAATTGTCACAGTCAATCGTCGGCGCCCGCTCCGGTTCCGGAATTCCCAAAATCGTTCAGCACTTCCGCGGCCAGCGGGCGGGTTATCCTCGTGCCGCGCGCCAGCGCCAGGCGGTCCAGCCGCTCGACGATCGTCTGGGCCGCACCGAGCGACCGTTCCATCCGGTTGACGATGTAGCCCACCAGTTTGTCGTCGATATAAAGCTGGCGGTCGGCGAAGAGCTTGACGATCACCTGGGCCAAAAGGTCCTCGTCCGGTTCGCCGATCTCCACCACGGTCGCCGCCTTCAGCCGGGATTTGAGGTCCGGCAGGGTAACGCCCCAGGAGACCGGCCACAGGCGCGAGGTCATCAGCAGGCTATGGCCGTTCTCGCGCACGCTGTTGATGACGTGGAAGAGTTCGGTTTCGTCGAAACCACGGCGTTCGGCATCCTCGAACAGGACCGGACCCGTTGCGGCAACCGCTGCGGCATTCGAGCCGGCGACGGGATGGATATCGGCCGCCCCCGCCTTTTCCCGCCAGATATGCGCCAGGTGCGATTTTCCCGACCCTACCGGGCCGGCCAGCACGACGACCGGCGACGGCCAGGCCGGCCATTCGTCGACGATCGCCACGGCCGCAGCCAGGCGTTCGGACACCAGGAGGTCGTCCCGGGTTCTCGCCGCATCATGGGTGAATTGCAGCGGCAACTGCTCTTGTCTGCGCCGCTCGCGCTCGCTCGTCTCGGTCATTGATCTTTCAAATGCTCTTCTGAGAGTCATTCGTGTGAGGGTCATTCGGGGCGGATATCTCTGCGCCGTTTTCGGCATGTTCCAGCACCTGCGACCGCTCGGCCTCTTCCCAGGGGAGTTCCGCCGCTCGCCCGAAATAGATGTCGCTGTCAAGATACCGCGACAGCACGAAACGGACAAGCACGCCGACAACGGCCGCGGCCGGCACGGCGATCAGCAGGCCGACGAAGCCGAATATGGCGCCGAAGGCAAACAGGGCGAACATCAGCCAGACCGGATGCAGGCCGACGCTTTCGCCGACCAGTTTCGGCTGCAGGATGTTGCCCTCGATGAACTGGCCGACGAAGAAAACGCCGGCGACCGCCAGAATCCACGGATAATCCGGCCAGAACTGCACCAGCGCCACGCCGACCGAGAGAACCAGGCCGATCAGCGAGCCGATATAGGGAATGAAGCTGATCATGCCGGCGACGAAGCCGATCAGAAGCCCGAAATTGAGCCCGACAACCGACAGGCCGACCGCGTAGAAGATGCCGAGGATGAGGCAGAGCGAGCCCTGGCCGCGAATGAAACCGGCGACCGATTCATCCATCTCCCGGGCGATCTCGCGCACCGTCGCCACCTGGTCGCGCGGCACCCAGCTATCCACCTTGGCGACCATCCGGTCCCAGTCGAGCAAGATATAGAAGGCGACGACGGGCGTGACGATCAAGAGCGATACGACGTCGATGATCGCCTTGCCGGAATTCCAGATCTGGGCGAGCAGCGAGCCGACGAAACCGGCACCCTGGCTCAGCACTTCGGAGAAATTCTGCTTGACCGTCTCGATCTGGGCGCTGATCCAATGCGGCAGGAACGAGCTTTCCGGGCTCGATATGATCTGCTGTAGCTGGGAAATATAGCCCGGCAGGGCGGCGGCGAACTCGGTGAACTGGTTGATGATGATAGGGATCACCAGCATCAGCGACAACGCGAAGACCAGCACGAAACAGACGAGGATCACCACCGTCGCCATCAGCCGGCTCAAGCCCCGTCTTTCCAGCCAGTCGGCCACCGGATCGAGGAAGTAGGCGAGCGCCATGCCCGCCACGAAAGGCAGCAGGATCGAACGGAAGAACCACAAAAACACCACGAAGACGATGAGAACGCCGACCCAGAAGAAGATGTAGCGCTTCAGGCTCGCGCCGCTGATATGATATGCCATCGCCGCTTCCTCTGAATTGCCCGGGCAAAAAAGGGATAGGGAAGCCCGCAACCCAGGTCAAGGGTTTGGAAGCAGTGCAGCAAGACCTGTGAAAAGCCTTCAAAACAGCGTCCAACGCTTGCATCCGGCGCGATGTCGTGCAATTGCGGGCCGCTACAACGATCATTGGAGATGAACGATGAGCGAGGCGGGCAAGAACGGTCTCACCTATAGCGATGCCGGCGTCGATATCGACGCGGGCAACCTCATGGTCGAGAAGATCAAGCCGGCAGTGCGCTCGACCCGCCGGCCCGGCGCAGACGGCGAAATCGGCGGCTTCGGCGGCCTCTTCGATCTGAAGGCCGCCGGCTTTACCGATCCGATCCTCGTCGCCGCCAATGACGGCGTCGGTACGAAGCTGAAGATCGCCATCGACGCCAATTTCCACGACACGGTCGGCATCGACCTCGTCGCCATGTGCGTCAACGACCTGGTGGTCCAGGGCGCCGAGCCGCTTCTCTTCCTCGACTATTTCGCCACCGGCAAGCTCGATCCGGACCAGGGTGCGGCAATCGTCTCCGGCATTGCCGCCGGCTGCCGCGAGGCCGGCTGCGCGCTGATCGGCGGCGAGACCGCCGAAATGCCCGGCATGTATTCCGACGGCGATTACGACCTGGCGGGTTTTGCAGTCGGTGCCGCCGAGCGCGGCCAGTTGCTGCCGGTCGGCGATATCGCTTCCGGCGACGTCATCCTTGGCCTCACCTCCTCCGGTGTTCATTCGAACGGCTTTTCGCTGGTCCGCAAGATCGTGACGCTTTCGGGCCTCGCCTGGGACGCACCCGCCCCCTTCCGTGAGGGCATGGCTCTGGGTGAGGCGCTTCTGACGCCCACCCGCATCTACGTGAAGCCGCTCCTGAAGGCGATCCGCGAGACGGGTGCCCTGAAGGCGCTCGCCCACATTACCGGCGGCGGCTTCCCGGAAAACATCCCGCGCGTGCTGCCGAAGAACCTGGCGGCCGAAATCGATCTCGACTCCATTCCCGTCCCGCCGGTCTTCTCCTGGCTCGCCAAAACAGGCGGCGTCGAGGCGAAGGAAATGCTGCGCACCTTCAACTGCGGTATTGGCATGATCATTGTGGTCGCGCCCGAGAACGCCCAGGCGGTCGCCGACATCCTGACCGGTGAGGGCGAGATCGTCGTGCCGCTCGGCAGCATGGCCGAACGCGCCGAAGGCGGCCCCGGCGTGATCTACCAGGGCACGCTCGGCCTATGAGCGCACCCGCGGCTGAAACGGCGCGCAGAAAGCGCGTCGCCGTATTCATCTCCGGCGGCGGCTCCAACATGCTGGCGCTTGCCGATGCCTGCACCGCACCGGATTTCCCGGCGGAAATCGTCGCAGTCTTCTCCGACAAGCCCTCGGCGGGCGGCATCGAGAAGGCGCAGGCGCGCGGCATCAAGACCTTCGTTTTCGAACGCAAGGGTTTTGCCGGCAAGGCCGAACACGAGGCGGCGATCCTTGCAGCCCTCGACGAGGTCCAGCCGGACATCCTCTGCCTCGCCGGCTACATGCGGCTCTTCTCGGCCGAATTCATCAGCCGCTACGAAGGCAGCATCCTCAACATCCACCCTGCCCTTCTGCCGCTCTTCCCGGGCCTTCACACCCATGAACGCGCCATCGAGGCCGGCGTGAAGATCGCCGGCTGCACCGTGCATTTCGTCACCGAAGGCATGGACGAAGGCCCGATCGTCGCCCAGGGCGCCGTCCCGGTGCTTGCCGAAGACACCGCCGAGACCCTGGCCGGCCGCGTGCTGACCGTCGAGCACAAGCTCTACCCGCTGGCGCTGAAACTGCTGGCGGAAGGCAAGGTGCGGATGGAGGGCGGCCGGACGATCACCTCGCCCGGCACTGAGACCGATATCGCGGGTCAGCGGATTTTTTCCGCAGGCGTCTAAGCCCTATGCCGCCAGCGCCCGGAGTGGGTGCAGCGTGCCGTCGCTGTAGACGAAGCGGCCGGCGCGGAAGGTGGCTCGGATGCGGTGCACGTCGCCCTTTTCCACCACCACCAGATCGGCGCGCTGGCCGATGACGATTTCGCCGCGGTCCGTCAGGCCGGCGGAGCGGGCGGCATTGCCGGTCGCCATCGCAACGGCCGCCGGCAGGCCACCTTGCGCCACGTCCGCCAGCTTGAAGACGCCCGGCACGAAAGCAGCCGGATGATAGTCGGCGGCAATCCCCGTCAGCAGACCGGCCTTGGCGGCGTCGAGCGCGCTCAGATTGCCGGACATCGACTTGCCACGCAGCGCGTTCGGCGCGCCCATCAGCGTCCAGAGCCCGCGCCGGCGCGCCTCTTCGGCGGCCGGCAGCGTTACCGGGAACTCGCTGATCGTGACGCCGAGATCGTACATCTCCGCCACCTTCTCAACGCTGTCATCGTCGTGGGAAGCAAGCGATAGGCCATGTTGCAAGGAGAGCGAAACAATTTCCTTCAGCTTCACCTCGATCTGCGGATTGTTGCGCATGGCGATGCGCTTCTGGACGATCTCGGCGGCCATGTCCTCGGAAATCGCCCGGCGTTCGGAGATGCTGGCGACATAGGCCGCGATGTTATTGTATTGGCCTTGGCCCGGCGTGTGGTCGGTGAGCGAGACCATGTCGATCTCGTCGGCTTTCAGCAGCCGTTCGAGCGCCGGCGCGGCGCCGACATTGGTGATCTCGTAACGCGCGTGAACGCGGTGGTCGATCAGCAGGTTGTCGCGCAGCCGGTTGATGCCCTCGATGACGGCCGAGGTCGTTTCCAGCGAGCGGACATGGCCATAGACGCTTTCGGTGGCGAAGGAAACGGCCGCATAAGCCGTGGTGACGCCGGCGGCGGCGAGCTTCTTGTCCAGTTCGTGGATGCCGAAGTCGATCGGCATCTGGGCGTTCGGCCGCGGCGCGATCTCACGCTCGATCATGTCGCCATGCAGGTCGACAAAGCCCGGCATCAGCAGTCGCCCGCCGCCGTCGATCACGGCGCCGGCAACCGGTTCGGGGCGAATCTCGGCGATCACGCCATCTTCAACCCGCACAGAACCTGAGTTCACCACCTCGTTCGGCAGAACGAGGGTGAAATTGCCGAGCCACATGGATTTCTCCTGACATATAAGGATGATTATCAAGAGGCAGCGCTTAGCCGCCATTCGTGACATTCATGTGAAATCGGCGCGGCACAAGGTCAAGTCACAATCATACGGCGTCTGAAACAACAGGCGAACGCGCCGATCGGCGTTCAAGCCTGCGCGGCGGCACCGCCCGGACATCAGACGGTGAACGACGCCCGATTGATCACCGCCCATTGCAGCATCATGATCGTCTTCGCATCGATGATTTCGCCATTGCCGATCATCGCGACCGCCTCGTCGAGCGGCAGTTCGAGAACCTCGATATCCTCGTGCTCCTCGGCGAGCCCCCCGCCACCATTCACCCGGTCGGAGAGGTCGACCGGCGCGTGGAAGAAATGTACGAGTTCGGTGATCGCGCCGGGCGACATGAATGCCTTGAAGACAAACCGCACATCCCGCAGGCGGTAGCCGGTTTCCTCCATCGCTTCGCGCCGGATCGCCTCTTCCGGGTGGTCCTCGTCGAGCAGCCCGGCCGGCACTTCGACCATCCATGCCGGCTTGCCGGTCAGATAGGCGGGCAATCGGAACTGCCTCACCAGCACGACCATGTCGCGCCGGGCATCGTAGAGAAGGATGCAGGCGGCCTCGGACTTATGGTAGATTTCGCGATGCAGGCGGTGCGTCTCGCCGCTGCGATCGGCGTAGTCGAGCTCGTAGCTCGAAAGCCGCGTCCAGCCGTCCGACAACGTCTTCTCGCTGACGAGCTTCACCCGATCATTCCCCTCGGTCATGCTGCGTCCTTGCGAAGCCAAACCTTGTTGTCGTGGAAGGCCGCACCGCCATAGGGCGCCACGGCATCGGCGCCGGTCAGCACGTTGATGCCCTCGCCGTCGAGATGTTTGCGGTTTGGCCAAAGCCCCTCGGCGATCAGCACGCCCGGCCTTGCGCCGGCCACGAGCCTTGCATGCAGGCGGATTTCGCCGCGGGTGTTGCCGAGCCGGACGATATCGCCGTCGACGATGCCGAGGCGCTCCGCATCGGTCGGTTCGATCATCACTTCGGGCCGCCCTTCCCGCTCGTAGGAGCTCTTGGTCTCGGTGAAGGAGGAGTTCAGGAAGCTGCGCGCCGGCGAAGTCGCCAGCCGGAAGGGATGCGCCTCGTCCGCCACCTCGATGACGTCGACCTGGTCGGGGAAGACCGGCAGTTCGGCGATCGGTCCCAGCGGCCCAACATTTTTCGGTGGCTTGTCCGGCGACGGGCCGTTTGCCCAGTCCGGCCTGAAGCGGAATTTGCCGTCCGGATAACCGAACCCCTTGGTGTAATGGGCGGTTTCGAAATCCGGCTGCGCGTCGATCCATTTGTCGCGCGCCAGATCCTCGTAGGCGCCCCAGTGGCTGGCCTTCAGGATGCGGTCGATATGTTGGCGTTCGTCGAGGCCGAAACCGGGAAAATGATCGACGCCGAGGCGCTTGGCCAGTTCCTCGATGACGAAGAGGTTGGTGCGCACCGTGGATGGCGGCTCGACCAGCTTCGGCCCGAGCAGGATATGCTGCTGCCCGCCGGCGCGGTAGAGGTCGTCATGCTCGACGAACATCGTTGCCGGCAGGACGATATCGGCGACTTCGGCCGTATCGGTCATGAACTGCTCGTGCACCGCGACGAACAGGTCGTCGCGCAAAAAACCCTGGCGGACGAGGCGCTGTTCCGGCGCGACGTTCATCGGATTGGTGTTCTGGATCAAGAGCGCCGTCACCGGCCCGCCGTTCCGCAGAGCCTCCGCATCGCCGGTCAGTACCCGGCCGATCTGCGACTGGTCAAGCTGGCGGATATCGGGATCGGCATAGGCCGTGCCCATCAGCTCGGATTTATTGAGCCGGAAAATCTCGCCGTTGTTGTGAAAAGCGCCGCCGCCCTCGTATTGCCAGCAGCCGAGCACCGTCGCGATCGACAGCGCCGCGTGCATGGCGACCGTGCCGTTCCTCTGGCGGGCAAAACCGTAGCCCAGCCGGAAGAAGGTTTTCTGGGTGGTGCCGACAAGGCGGGCGAAGGTCTCGATCTCTTCGACCGACAGGCCGGTGATGGAGGAAGCCCATTCCGGCGTCTTCGCCTTCAGATGCGCTTCGAGGCCGGCCGGATCGTCGGCATATTGCGCCATGTAGGCGCGATCGGCGTACCCGTCGCGGAAGGCGACGTGCATGACGGCGCAGGCAAGCGCCGCATCGGTGCCGGGGCGCACGGTCAGCGCCATGTCGGCCTGCTTCATCGTCGGGTTGTCGTAGATGTCGATGACGACGATCTTGGCGCCGCGTTCCTTGCGGGCCTTCACCGCGTGGGTCATGACGTTGACCTGGGTGGAGACGGCATTGGTACCCCAGATCACCACGCAATCGGACTTCGCCATCTCGCGCGGATCGGGACCGCGCAGGGCGCCGGTTCCCATCACGTAACCTGTCCAGGCCATGTTGGTGCAGATCGTGCCGAAGAAGCCGGAGTATTTTTTCGCATGCCGCAGGCGCTCGATCGAATCGCGCTGCACCTGGCCCATCGTGCCGGCATAAAAATAGGGCCAGACCGCCTCCGACCCGTGTTTCGCCTCGGCCTTGACGAAAGCGTCGGCGATCTCGTCGAGTGCGGCTTCCCAGGAAACCTCCTGCCAGTTCCCCTCGCCCTTGGCGCCCACGCGGCGCTTCGGGTGCATCAGCCGGCCAGGATGGTAGAGCCGCTCGGAATAACGGGCGACCTTGGCGCAGATGACGCCGGCCGTATAGCTGTTGTCGGCCGCCCCGCGCACCCGGCCGATGCGGCCGTCGGCGGTGAGATCTATGTCCAGCGCGCAGGCCGACGGACAGTCGTGCGGACAGACGGTGTGTCCGACGGAATTGTGGCCGGACTTTTCTGGGGCGATTGGGGTTTTCGCGGTAATCGGGGTCGCAACGTTCATGGCTTTTCTATATTGCAAGCTGACGTCCGCAAAAAGCGTGATTTGCAGCGCATCAATTTAATTCAAGCGAGACACCAGCAACGATGAACTACCGGCACATCTATCACGCGGGCAATTTTGCCGATGTTCTCAAACACGCGATCCTGGCGCGGCTGATCCGCTATGCCCAGAACAAGGACAAGGCGTTTCGCATGCTAGATACCCATGCCGGTATCGGGCTTTACGACCTTTCCTCTGACGAGGCGCAGAAGACAGGCGAATGGCGCGACGGCATCGGCCGGCTGATGGAAGCGGAACTGCCGGCAAAGGTCGCGGACCTGCTGGAGCCCTATCTGACGGCGGTCAGGGAACTGAACCCGACCGGTCCGCTGAAACTTTATCCCGGCTCTCCGAAGCTTGCCCGCATGCTGTTCCGTCCGCAGGATCGGCTGTCGGCGATGGAACTGCATCCGGAAGACTTCAATCGCCTGCACAATCTGTTCGAGGGCGATTTCCAGGTGCGTGCCACCGAACTCGACGGCTGGCTGGCGCTCGGCGCCCATCTGCCGCCGAAGGAAAAGCGCGGAATCGTGCTTGTCGATCCGCCTTTCGAGGAAGAAGGCGAATACAGGCGGCTGGTGAAAGGCCTGTCGACCGGCTGGCGCCGCTTTCAGGGCGGCACCTTCTGCCTCTGGTATCCGATCAAGAAGGGCGCGCCGCTCAGGGCCTTTCACGACGAGCTGAAGGCGCTGGAAATCCCGAAAATGCTGTGCGCCGAATTGACCGTCCAAAGCGACCGCGAGACGACCGGGCTGTCCGGCTCCGGCCTCATCATCGTCAACCCGCCCTTCACGCTGAAGGAGGAGCTGCACGCGCTTCTGCCGACCTTGAAAACCATCCTGGCGCAGGACCGGTTCGCCTCGCAGCGCGCCTTCTGGCTGACCGGTGAGACCGTCGACAGCGACCTCGATTCGGAGTCTTGACCGGGCGAGGCTTCCCGCCCATGGTGCCGCGCATTGCAGGGGGCCGGCCGATGACCAACCGATTTATCGCTTTCCTTTTTCTCGCACTTTTCGCGTCCACTGCCTCCGCCCAGGAGCGCCGATCGGACAATCGGCAGGATCATGCGGGGCAGTTCGATTTCTACGTCCTGTCGCTTTCCTGGTCGCCGACCTTCTGCGCTTCGCAGAGCGGCGGCAAGAACGACCAGCAATGCAGCACGGACAAGGATTTCCGTTTCATCGTCCACGGGCTGTGGCCGCAATACGAAAAGGGCTATCCGGATTTCTGCGAAACGAAGGAACCGGGCCGCGTGCCGCAATCGCTCGGCCAGCCGCTCTTCGACATCATGCCGTCGATGGGACTGATCGGCCATCAGTGGCGCAAGCACGGAAGCTGCACGGGGCTCAGTCAGCGTGATTATTTCGGCAAGCTGCGTGACGCCTTTTCGCGGGTCAAACTGCCCGCCGACCTGTCCCGCGGCGACTCGGCCCTGACGCTGTCGGCCGACCAGATCGAAGAGAAGTTCCTCGCCGCCAATCCGGGCATGAGCCGGCGCGGCATTTCGACGAGTTGCGAGGGCCGGCAACTGGAGGAAGTGCGCATCTGCCTCAGCAAGGACCTGCAATTCCGCGATTGCGCCGAAGTCGATCGTGACGGCTGCCGGATCAGCCAGATCACTCTGCCGCCGGCAAGATGACATTTATCGAGAAGGACAAGACCATGAAGCTGCTGTATTCCCCGGCCTCCCCCTATTCGGCCAAGGTGCGCATGGCGGCGCGCCATCTCGGCATCGAGATTACCGAGGTGAAGACTGACACCAATGCGGCCCCGGCGGAACTCGTGAGCAACAACCCGCTCGGCAAGATCCCGGTCCTGATCCGTGATGGCGAGCCGCCGATCTACGACAGCATCGCGATCATGCACTGGCTCGATCGCCAGTCGGGCGGCAAGCTCTATCCGAAGAAGGATGCGAAACGCACCGAGGCGGAAGTGCTGGAAGCGCTTTGCGACGGCATGATGGATTGCCTGCTGGCGATCGTCTACGAGCGTCGCTCGCGTGACGAGGACAAGGTCCACCAGCCGTGGATCGACAAACAATGGGCCAAGGTGGTGCGCGGCCTCGATCACCTGGAGAACAACCTGCCGAAAACCGGCAAGAAGCTGCATGGCGGCCATTTCGCGCTGGCCGCGTTGATCGGTTACCTCGATCTGCGCTTCAACGGGCAATGGGCCGAAGGCCGGCCTGAGCTCGCCTCCTGGCCGGATGTCTTCACCAAGCGCTTCGCCTCCTACACTGCCATGAAATCGGCGGCCTGAAACAAAAAAAGCCCGGGCCGAAGCCCGGGCTTTCCCCAGCCTGTTAAGGCTATCGAACTTAGAACTTCACGCCGATACCGACCTTGACGCTGTGATCGTCGAAGCCCTTCGAAACCGAACCGGAATCGAGCGAGTAGCTGTCCGAACCGAAATCCGTGTAACGGTATTCGACACGAGCGGTGATGTTGTTGGTGACGAAGGCTTCGGCACCGGCACCG
Organism: Neorhizobium sp. T25_27; assembly: GCF_002968565.1. Taxonomy (NCBI): domain Bacteria; kingdom Pseudomonadati; phylum Pseudomonadota; class Alphaproteobacteria; order Hyphomicrobiales; family Rhizobiaceae; genus Neorhizobium; species Neorhizobium sp. T25_27. The sequence continues at coordinate 207,367 of NZ_PVBJ01000009.1, read as the reverse complement.
ACCGTGTAACCGACGGCGGTCTTGTTTTCGGACGAAGTCGCGTCGCTCAGTTCGTTGTCCTGCAGGGCAACACCGGCCGTACCATAGATCAGGAAGGGGTTGAGGTCGTAGCCGACGCGGCCGCGAACCGAGCCGTTCCAGCCGGCCTTGCCTTCAAAGCCGTCATCCGTGGTGCTCTTCGTGCCGTTGTAACCGACGTCTGCTTCGACACCGTAAACGATCGAACCGCTCTGGAAGTTGTAGCCGGTATAAGCACCGCCGCCGAACTGGCCGTCACGATCGCCGCTACCGAAGCGACCCCAGTCATACTGACCATAACCACCGAGATAGAAACCCTGCCAGCTGGCGGCCGGGGCCGGCTCCTCGGTTGCAACCGGGGCCTGCGGAATTTGTTCGACGGCATCAGCGGCATTGGCCGCAGAGATGGCGATGAAGCTGACTGCCGAGGCCATCAGAGTTGCGATGAGAGTACGCATACATTTTCTCCTTTTACTGCTGCGCCGGGAATTCGCCGCGACAACATGGTTGGCGACACATTTGTTCCCTGCCCGCTGAAACGGAATGTGGAGGTCAATTGAGGAATAGAAAGAGCCGAAATGTGAATTGATTGTGGCGCGCAGAAGGCCAAAATTTGATGTTGCTGTATCGCAACACACGTTTGATTAACCTTAAACAATGCTTACTTTGAATATAAATATTTTTACATTTATAAATTACTTCTTAAATCCAAAGCACAATTCAGTCAATACACCTGCCGGCGCGAACCGGCGCGGGCGCCACTCGCCAAGTTCGACTTGTATTCGCAGCAACACCGGATCGGGCGCTTGTAGAAACAAAAATCTGAGCTGAAACACGCACGTATTTCTCCTCTCCGCAGGAAGGCGGCCGGAACCGGTGGCGCCTGCCGCCGGATTTCTGCCTTAAATATTCCACCGCAGGAACGGCCATTTCGGCCTTCGTCAAGAGCACGCGACGGAATTCTCGCCAGCGCTTTCAAAATCTGCCTCGACACACTATTTCTCCGGCAGCGGCCTTCGTGCAGGGAATCGGGCCGCTTCAGCGCAATATTTTGACAAGCTGCCGGTCTCCGGCACATGTCTTGGGCGCACGGTTCGAATCGGTGATGGCCGGATGTCGATATCCGGCGGAGACTATGGAATGAACGGAACGAAGCTGCCCGACGGCGGCGTTCTCTACGACGAGACGGAAGAAGAAGAAGACGATGTGCTCGTGGCAGAACCGAGCCAAGGCCCCGCCGCGTCGATCGACTGGAACGAGGGCTGGAAGAACGAGACGGCGCTGAAGGGCGCCGACCTGATCGCCGAATTCGTCAAGCACCTGCCGAATGCGCCGGGCGTCTACCGGATGTTCAACGACGCGCAGGATGTGCTTTACGTCGGCAAGGCGCGCAGCCTCAAGAAGCGCGTCGGCAATTATGCCCAAGGCCGCGTCCATTCCAACCGCATCGCCAAGATGGTGCGTGAAACCACCCACATGGAATTCGTCACGACGCGGACGGAAACCGAGGCGCTGCTGCTCGAAGCCAATCTCATCAAGCGCCTGCGGCCGCGTTTCAACGTTCTTCTGCGCGACGACAAGTCGTTTCCCTATATCATGATCACCGGCGACCATCGGGCTCCGGCGATCTTCAAACATCGCGGCGCGCGGGCGCGCAAAGGCGATTATTTCGGTCCCTTCGCCTCGGCTGCCGCCGTCGGCCGCACCATCAACTCGCTGCAGCGCGCCTTCCTGCTGCGCACCTGCACCGACAGCGTGTTCGAGACCCGCACCCGCCCCTGTCTGCTCTTTCAGATCAAGCGCTGTTCGGGGCCCTGCACCCGCGAGATCAGCGACGAGGGTTATGCGGCGCTGGTGGGCGAAGCCAAGGATTTTCTCTCCGGCAAGAGCCAGAACGTCAAGTCGGCGATCGCCCGCCAGATGGCGGAAGCTTCCGAGGACCTGGATTTCGAGCGCGCCGCCGTCTATCGCGACCGCCTGGCGGCGCTGAGCCACGTCCAGAGCCATCAGGGCATCAATCCGGCCGGCGTCGAGGAGGCGGATGTCTTCGCCATCTACAACGAGGGCGGCCTCTCCTGCATCCAGGTGTTCTTCTTCAGGACCGGCCAGAACTGGGGCAACCGCGCCTATTTCCCGAAGGCCGATCCGCAGCTTTCCGGCCCGGAAGTGCTCAACGCCTTCCTGGCGCAGTTCTATGACGACAAGCCGGTGCCGAAGCAGATCTTGCTGTCCGAGACCGTCGAGGAACAGGAATTGCTCGCCCAGGCCTTCTGCGAAAAAGCCGGCCATAAGGTGACGATCTCCGTTCCGCAGCGGGGCGAGAAGAAGGACCTGACGGACCATGTTCTGGCGAATGCCCGCGAGGCGCATGGCCGCCGGCTTGCCGAAACCTCATCGCAGGCCCGCCTGCTGCAGGGGCTTGCGGAGACTTTCGGGCTTTCCTTCGTACCGCGCCGCATCGAGATCTACGACAACTCGCATATCATGGGCACCAATGCGGTCGGCGGCATGGTCGTCGCGGGGCCGGAAGGTTTTGTGAAGAGCCAGTACCGCAAGTTCAACATCAAATCGACCGACATCACCCCCGGCGACGACTTTGGCATGATGCGCGAGGTGATGACCCGCCGCTTCTCGCGCCTTCTCAAGGAAGAGGGCATTCCCGACCGCACCGCCGCGACGACTGCCAGCGCCGAGGATGCGGCAGATGCCGCCTTCCCCGCCTGGCCGGACGTGATCCTGATCGACGGTGGCCAGGGGCAGATGAGCGCGGTACGCGCCATTCTCGACGAACTCGGCATCCGCGACGTGGTGACCGCGATCGGCGTCGCCAAGGGCGTCGACCGCGACGCCGGCCGCGAGCGGTTCTTCGCCGACGGGCGGTCAGATTTTTCGCTGCCGCCGCGCGATCCGGTCCTCTATTTCATCCAGCGCATGCGCGACGAGGCCCATCGTTTCGCGATCGGCTCCCACCGGGCGCGGCGCAAGAAGGAGATGGTCAAGAACCCGCTGGACGAGATTTCCGGGATCGGGCCTGGCCGCAAGCGCAAGCTCCTGCAGCATTTCGGCACGGCGAAGGCGGTGTCGCGCGCCGGCCTCACCGACCTCATGGCGGTCGAGGGAATTTCGGAGGCCGTCGCCAAGCAGATTTACAATCACTTTCACGAGAACCGGGCTGGCTAAATCGGCATGACGCCATCGGCTGCAAAAAAGCCGCTAGACCCTGTTGACGCCTTGGCCTCAACACATCAACTAGGAGCAAACATCCGGAAGGCTCCCCATGGCGTCGCGCGCATACAATATTCCCAACCTTTTGACCTATGCGCGCATTGTGGCGGTGCCGATCATCGTCGGCTGCTTCTTCATCGAGGGGCAGCTTGAAAGCTCGGATGTCGCGCGCTGGACGGCGCTGGTGCTTTTCGCCGTCGCCTCGATCACCGATTATCTCGACGGGTATCTCGCCCGCATCTGGAACCAGACGTCGAATATCGGCCGCATGCTCGATCCAATCGCCGACAAGCTGCTGGTCGCCGCCGTGCTGCTGTTGCTCGCGGCCGACCAGACGATCGCCGGCTGGTCGCTCTGGGCGGCAATCACCATCCTCTGCCGCGAAATCCTGGTGTCGGGCCTGCGCGAATATCTGGCTGCGCTGAAGGTCTCCGTGCCGGTTACGCGCATTGCCAAATGGAAGACGACGATCCAGATGGTGTCGATCGCCTTCCTGCTTGCCGGGCCTGCCGGCGACAAAATCTTGCCCTATACGACCCAGATGGGCATCGTGCTTCTCTGGCTCGCCGCGATCCTGACCTTCTACTCGGGCTATGATTACTTCAAGGCCGGGGTCAAACATCTGGTGGACGAAGAATGACCGTCAAACTCGTCTATTTCGCCTGGGTGCGTGAACGGATCGGCAAATCCGAGGAGGATCTCGACCTGCCGGCAGACGTCGTCACAGTCAACGATCTGCTCGCGCATCTGACGACGCTCGGCGAGGAATACGAGAACGCGCTGCAGTTCCCCGACGTCATCCGCGTCGCCATCAACCAGGAACATGCCGAACACGACGAACCGATCGCCGGCGCGCGCGAGATCGGCATCTTTCCGCCGATGACCGGAGGGTGATAATGGCTGGGGCCGGCGCCAGTTGCGGAACAACCCGTTCCTCCCCGGCGGGGAGAGGGAGAGGTTGCCCATGACCGCTCCCACCATCCGCGTCCAATCCGCCGACTTCGACCTGCAGGCCGAAATGTCCGCCCTCACCGCCGGCCGCAAGAATATTGGCGCCGTCGTCACCTTCACCGGCCTCTGCCGCGACGAACAGGGTGCATTGTCGGCGCTGGAGCTCGAACACTATCCGGGCATGGCGGAGGCTGAAATGTTTCGCATCGGCGAACTGGCGATCGATCGCTTTTCGCTGCTCGGCCTCACCGCCATCCACCGGTTCGGCAAGATCATGCCCGGCGAAAACATCGTGCTGGTCATCGCCACCGCCCCGCACCGTCAGGCGGCCTTCGACGGTGCCAATTTCGTGATGGACTTTTTGAAGACCTCAGCGCCCTTCTGGAAGAAGGAACACGCCGCCGACGGCGCCCAAGGCGACTGGATCGCCGCCAAGGACGCGGACGACACTGCGCGGGACAAGTGGCGGTGATTACGGCACCACCCGCTCCCGGCGGCTCATCACCAAGACCATGACCAGCAAGGCGACGATCACCAGGTCGCGCCAGACGATCGGACCGTAGCCGCTCCAGAGCGTTTCGGCAAAGCCGATGACGGCGGCGCCGGCGGCGGCACGCAGGGGATTGGAATGACCGCCGGCCGCGGCGATCAGCACGACCTTCAGGCCGAACAGCAGGCCGGCGCCAAAATCCATCGTGCCGTAGTGGGAGGTCGCGAGCACGCCGCAGATGGCAGCGTAGAATGCCGCCGCCGCGTAGGCGGTGACGAAAACCCGCGCGGAATTGGTGCCGGAGAGTTCAGCCGCCAGCGGATCGTCCGAGACCGCCCGCCACATGCGGCCCCAATGGGTGCACGACAGCACCAGATAACCCGCACCGATGGTCGCCAGCATGATGGCGACGTTGGCGAGCTGGATCAGCGTCAGGGTCACCGGAAAGCCGTCTGCGTGCCAGAAGACGACCGCGTCGTTGAGGAAGGGCGGCAGCCAGAGTTCGCGGGTATCGGCGGCGATCCGGGCGCCTTCCATGAGCACCATCAGCGCGCCGAGCGAGGCGACGATCACCGCATTCGGCGAGATCTTTGCAAGCGGCCGCATGACCACCTGCCCGATCGTTATCCCCGCCCCGATGCCGCCGGCGATCCCGGCCGCGGCGCCCAGTCCCAATGCGGCCGGCAGGATCAGCCAGAGCCGGTTCCAGGCGAAATGGGCGAAGAGCAGGTAGAGATGGCCGGAAAAGGCGAAGATCGCGCCATAGGTGATGTCGGCCCTTCGCGTCACGGCAAAGGCGATTGCATATCCGAAGGCAAGCGTCGCGTAGAGCGCCGCCAGCGGAACCGCGTTCGCCAGTTGCTGCAAGAGATAGGCCATGGGCACTCCGATAGCGGCGATGAATATAACTGGTCAATCGCATTTTGCCAGTTATAATATCGCATGAGCTTTTCCTGGACCCCGCATCGTTTTGCCGGCGGCGCGCTGGCGCTGGATGTCGCCAACAGTGTCATCCTGCGCTTCGATCCCGAGCGCAGCATCGACCGGTTCGCCGAGCCGCAGCAGATGCACGCCTTTCCGAAAGCAGCCGAGAAATTCTCGGCCGAGCGGGCGCTGTTCGGGGATCTCGCACCTGTCCCGGCCGAGAACCACACGCCGTTCATCGCGCTGCGCGAAGCGATAGACCGCTATTTTCGCGCCCGTGTTCGTGGTGACGACGCGCAGGCGTTGCTTGCCGATTTCCTCGAAGCGACGGCGGCTATCCTGCGCCGTGCCGAGAGGAATTCGCTGGAGGCGGCGACCGCCCATTCGGCGCTCAGGCTGCTTGCCGAGGAAGAGATTTCGCGGATGAAGATCTGCGGCAGTTGCGGCTGGCTGTTCCTCGACCGAAGCCGCAACCGAAGCCGTACCTGGTGCGACATGGCGGTGTGCGGCAACCGGGTTAAAGCCAGCCGCCATTATCATCGGAGGAAAAAGGAGGCCGCATCATGACGCACCGGTTTATGGTTCTCAGCCTTGCAGCCCTCACCCTTGCCGCATGCCAGCGGGAAACCGAAAAGCTGGTCGAGGTGAGCGGGCATATCTTCGTGTTCAACTACCGGGTCGCCAGCGCCACCTACCTCGTGACGCTTAACAAGACCGGGCCGATACCGGAGGGGACCGTGGCGATCGCCAAATTCCACGACCCCGCAGGCGGCGATCCGATCGTCATCAGTGAGAAAATTTTCCCCGCCTGGAACAAGATCACCCTGCAGAGCCCCAATGTCCGCTGCGTGCGCAAGGACAAGCCCTATTCCGTGGATATCCGGCTGGTGGATGCGGGCGGGCGGACGCTGCAGGAACTGAAGACCCAGCTCGTCTCGGACGTCGACCAGTCGGTGCTTCCCAGCAAGCCGCTGGTGCTCGGAGCCGGCTACGAACGGAACCCGGACGTCTTCAAGTCGGACGGGACGGTAGACTACGGGCGGGACGACGACTGCCCGGCCTGAGGCGGAGACGCCGCCGAATATCCCATAACGAAAAAACCGGGGCCAAACCCCGGTTTCTTCAAAGTCTTCCGTCGAGATTGGGCTTAAATCAGCCGACGATCTCGGTTTCGGAGAACCAGTAGGCGATTTCCTGGGCGGCAGTTTCCGGAGCGTCGGAACCGTGAACCGAGTTCTCGCCGATCGACAGCGCGAAGGTCTTGCGGATGGTGCCTTCGTCGGCGTTTGCCGGATTGGTGGCGCCCATGATCTCGCGGTTCTTCAGGATGGCGTTTTCGCCTTCCAGAACCTGAACGATGGTCGGGCCGGAGGTCATGCCTTCAACCAGTTCGCCGAAGAACGGACGTTCCTTGTGAACGGCGTAGAAGCCTTCTGCCTCGCGCTTGCTCATCCAGACGCGCTTGGAAGCGATGACGCGCAGGCCATTGTCTTCAAACACCTTGGTGATGGCGCCCGTGAGGTTACGCTTGGTGGCATCCGGCTTGATCATCGAAAACGTGCGTTCAATCGCCATTGTTTTATCCTTCGTTTCCTGTGGCCCCCTGACTAGGGGGAAAGTGGGCGGTCTTTACCCGCCCCTTTCGCTGGAAACAAGGGGGTTCGGGCAATTTCACGCCGCTGTCACACTGCGTCCGACGCCATTATGCAGGTCGAGACAGCGCTCGAACCACAACCCCACCGGGTCGTCATCGGAAAACACCTTGGTGCCGGCGGTGATGCGCATCCACTGCAGCGCGCCGAACAGGATGTAGTCGACGAAAAGCGGGCCGTCGCCGCCGATGAAGTCATGATATTTCAGGGCGTGGCGGATCGGCTCCAGCTTCGGCGAGAAACCGTCGATCTCCGCCTGGCGGCTCGCTTCCATCTCTTCGAGCGTCCTGCCGAGCCGAGCCTCACGGCTGGCGCGGAAATAGACCTGGTCCGTCTCCCCGAGCATGTCGTGAATGTTCTTGACCGCAATCTTGGTGATCGCGGTATGCACCACCATCTGGGAAAAACCCTCGACGAAACGGGCGAGCGCCTTGCCGGCCGGGCCGCCGAACAGCGTCGGCCGGTCCGGATAGGTCTCCTCCAGATAAAGCGCGATCTCGAAACTGTCGCGGATCAGCTCGTTGCCGTCCCGAAGGATCGGCACCGTCTTCGAAAACCCGCCTTCGAGGCTGGGGATCTCGGTAAACGGCGTCGGTTTCTCGATGAAATCCAGGCCCTTGTGGGCGAGCGCCTGCACGACTTTCCAGCAATGGGGCGAAAATGGGCGGCTCTCGTCGGCGCCGCAGAGCGAGTAGAGAATACGGGTCACGGCAGGCTCCTGATCTGAACGTTCGGCCGGCGATATTGAAAGCAAATTCTCGTTTGAATCCAATCAGGAAATTTCATGGGTCGCAGTCGATCGACCATTTCGACGATCCCTTAACCGTAACCACGGGCAATCCGGCCCGTTTTAGCAAATGTTAAAACCGGTCCCGCATGGCTTGTCGCACGATCGAACAATTGTGAGGACGAGACATGGCGGGCGAAGCGAGCAGAACGGGACAGGATCGCGGCCTGCAGGCTGTCGTCCAGCTCATGGCGAAGCTGGACGTGAGCGGCCTGCCGCGCAACTACGAGCTCTTCCACGAAGCGCTGCTGGGCGGCGACCCCGCCCTTTCGCGCGAAGTTCTGGCGCTTTCCGCCGGGCCTTCCCAGACGGTGCTCGACGAGATGGGGCTACGCCATCAGCTCTCGGCTTTCGTGGCGCTCATGCCCGCCAGGGGCCGCGATCAGGAAATAAAGCTGCTGCTGGAACTCCGGGACAAGATGGCAAGCGGCGTCACCCAAAAGAAGGGTTTCAGCCGGGTTCTGGAAACCGTCGCCCGCAGCCTGCGCCAGGACAGCACGGCGGGGCCTGAGGATATTTTGGCCGAGATCGAATATCTGAGCGTCTCGCTGTCCGATGCCGTAGTCGCCGAAACCGAACTGGAAGCCATTCTTCGCGCCGGTGCCGATCGTCTCGTCAAGGCCGAACGCGAGGCGTCCGTTGCCCGCTCGGTGACGCTGCGCGACCGGCTGACCTCGCTGCCGAACCATGCGGCGCTCGCCGAAAGGCTGGAGGCACTCTACGGGGTCGATGCCGACAGCCGCGATACCGCCCTCTTCCTGGTGACGGTTACCGACCTGCCGCATTTCGCCCGCACCTACGGCGATCCCGCCGTCAACCGGATCATCAAGAAGGCCGCCTCGATCTTCCGCAAGGCAATCAAGAAGAACGATTTCCTGGCGCGCATCGGCAAGGGTGATTTTGCTTTCGTCTTCCGCGACGTCAGCCGCGACAGCGTGCAGCCGATCGCCGAGCGACTGATCGCCTCGATCACCGACAATCTCGTCTTCGCCGCCTCCGATGGCACGAGCGGGATCGGTCTTTCGGTCGGCGCGGCTCTCACCGCGGACGCTTTTTCACCGCAGGAACTCCGCCTCCAGGCCGGCACGGCGCTCGAAACGGCCAAGGCCAATCCGCGAATGATCGTCGCGCTTCACGGCGAGGCACCGAAACGGTCATCCTGAGACGGCCAGGATTTTATCCAAAACAGAAGAGGCCGCGGTTTCCCGCGGCCTCTATTCGGCGAATGAAGATCGGTGGCCGATAGCGATACGTCCGACGGCCACCCTCCTGTCCTGCCAGCAGGCCAGCGGAATTATGCCGGCACGAACTGGTTCTGCTGCGTGAACCGAACGGAGACATCCGTGACACCGGCAAAGTTCACCTCGTAGGCCGCCGAAGACGTCGCGGTGTCGATCACCTGTCCCTGAACGAAAGAGCCGGCGAGGATGTAATATTTCGGCTTCGGCGTGAACTGGTACAGGAGGCCGGGCTCCAGCTGGACCGCGATCGTCGGCTTGTCGGCCATGGCGATGCCGACACTCAGGTAGACGCTCTTGCTGGCCTGCACGGGCACGGTCGGAATGGTGCCGTCGGCCTGGGCGAGGATAAGGCCTTTCGTAGAGTCGGATGTCCCCTCCGGAAAACCGGGGGCGCCATAGGGGAACGGCCCCTGATAGGTCACCGGCACGTAGTTCTGATTGTTGATCATGACGCTGACCGAGCTCGCCGTCTGAAAGGAGCGCGGGGAGCTGGGCGAGCCCTGTTCCTGGATGTAGCCCACCGTCACGGAATAATCGATCGTCCAGTTGAAGGACGATGTGCTCGGATTGTCGGGGGTACCCGCAGCGGCGCCGCCGACCATCCAGGCCAGCGACAGGGGGTCGACCGACGGCCCGATAATCTTCGGGATCGTCTGGAACAGGGCAAACTGCTGCCATTTCGCGTTTTCGTTGAGAACCGTGAGGCTGTAGGGCTGGCCGGCGGCCTGGCCGCTGAAGGCTTTGATCGCGTTCGGCCCCATGAAAATTGTCATAATACCTCTCCTCTTTCGGGTTGCCGCGACCACACCATGCGGTGACGGCATCTGTGCTCACGGCACCGGCTTCCGCGGAGCATCATTTGCACGAACACAACCTAGGATATTTAAATCTGAAAATATGTCACACAGGTAACAACCCTGGTTTGCATTTTTGCTAAATATCAACCCTACAGACGGCAGCCATGCTTTCGATTTCAGGGGGGATACGGGCAGATGAAAACAATGAAAAACATGAAGATTTCAGACGAGATAAGAAAAACAGAGCTATTCAGCACTGCTGATGACGATGTAATCTCAACGTTCGCAAATAAAATAAATATAAACTCATATAGAGATCGGCAAACACTATTTTTTAATGGAGATACTTGCGATACACTTTATATTATACTTTCTGGCGGCATTTATCTTTATTTTATATCCGAGGAAGGCAATGAAGTAATTTTTTCCGAACTTCAACCGGGGGACGCAGTCGGCGAGATCGAGTTCGCCCTCAACTACCGGCATTCCTCGAACGCAGTGATATGCGGGGCGACGCGGCTGCTCGAAATCGACCGGAAAACCTTCAACGAACTCTCGGCGATCCCGCAGGTGTCTTCATACCTGATGCGGACGATCGCCCGAAAGCTCCACCGCACCATCATGTTTGCGGAGGGAATGGCGCTTTACCCGCTGGAGATTCGCCTTGCGCGCCTGCTGCTCAATCTCGGCGCCTCCCACGGGCGGTCGACCAGCGACGGCATCCTCATCGAAAAACCGATATCCCAGAGCCGCATGGGCCAGCTCATCAATGCCAGCCGGCCGCGCATCAACGCCCAGCTCCAGGCCTGGAAAAGCGAACGGCTGATCGGCGTGCGGCAGCACCGCATCGTCATTTTCAACAAGAGATCGCTGCAGATCATCTCGCGCCATTCAGACCCGGCAGCCTGAATGACACGGATGCTTGCGAGTGCCGGACCGGTGTGGCGATGCCCGGCGCCCCCGGCGCCCGGCCGGATCCGGCGGCTTACGGGCAGCCGTTCTTGACGATGGCGATCAGGTCAGCGGTATCCTGGGTGAAACTCGGCCCGTAGACGCCGTCCGGCGCGCCGCTGGAGACGACGCTGACCGCCTTATGGACGTTGTTGGCGGTCACGAACCAAGCCCCGCCGCTTGCGCCACCTCCATACATGGGATGCGGGCCGGCTTCGTAGGCGGTGCCGGCCTGCACGGCGATGCGGGCCGTTTCCCGATACATGTATTCGCCGCCGTCGAGCCGGCCGGGGTAGCCGCTGATCGTCACATTGTCATCGACATGGGCGCCGTCAATGCCGAGTTCATACTTGCCGACGGCGGATGCCTGGGTGGTGCGCATCACCGAATAATCGAACTGCGACCGCGCCATGCTCGGCGGGTTGCCCGACACCTCGGTCCAGCGCAACAGCACCGCCACCCGGTCGATTTGGAAGAGAGTCCCGCCACCGCCCGCATAACCTTGATAAAAGCGGATATTGGTGGCTTGGTTGCCGTTGCCCCAGGCGGAATGGGCGGCACCCATGACGATCCGGTCATCCGCGACAAACTGAGCGCTGGCCGTGTAATCCACGCCGCCGAGCGTAAACAGCAGCTTGCCTCCGAACTTATAAGGCGCTTCATTGATCGGCGCTCGCTCCGCATCGGTATCCTTGAGGCTGCGCCGTTGTTCGGAGAGACCACCTTCGCCCCGGCTAATCGTCTCCCCAAACGGAATCGCGTTGGCGATCCGCTCCGCAGTCCAGTAGCCGCCGTCGGCGCCCGCCAACATGGCACCGCCAGGGCTCCAGCAGGTAAACTCCACCGCCCCGGCGCTGAGCGGCGTCATCAGTGCGGATGCCGACAGCAGCATCGACCACGTCAATCTCGTTACTCTCATGACATTTGCTCTCCCGATCGAAGTTCGATCGCACCATCGCGACCCGCGGCGGCGCCGCCTCAACGATCTACCAGAACGTGCAATCTTCTTCTGTTTCCCTCGGAACAGCGAAATACCGGTCCATCGGCGCCCTTGCCAACAAACGGTGTTTCGGCCAAAACCGCCGCCATGATCACGATTACCGAACTTTCCGCCCGCATCGCCGGGCGTCTCCTCCTCGACAATGCCAGCGTGACGCTTCCCGCGGGCACCAAGGCAGGCCTCGTCGGCCGCAACGGTGCCGGCAAGTCTACGCTGTTCAAGGTCATCACCGGTGAGCTCGGCTCGGAAACCGGTTCGGTCTCCTATCCGAAAAGCGCCCGGCTTGGCCAGGTGGCGCAGGAAGCGCCGGGCACGGAGGATTCGCTGATCGAAATCGTGCTTTCCGCCGACAAGGAGCGCGCGGCACTTCTGGCTGAAGCGGAAACCGCCACCGATCCGCATCGCATCGCCGACATCCAGATGCGGCTCGTCGATATCGATGCGCATTCGGCAGAGGCGCGCGCGGCCAGCATTCTCGCCGGTCTCGGCTTCTCCCAGGAAGCCCAGTCGCGTCCCGCCTCGTCGTTTTCCGGCGGCTGGCGGATGCGCGTGGCGCTCGCCTCCGTCCTGTTTGCCGAGCCAGACCTGCTGCTGCTCGACGAACCGACCAACTATCTCGATCTCGAAGGCACGTTATGGCTGGAGGACTATATCCGGCGTTATCCGCATACCGTCATCATCATCAGCCATGACCGCGACCTCCTCAACAACGCGGTCAACGCCATCGTGCATCTCGACCAGAAGAAGCTGACCTTCTACCGCGGCGGCTACGACCAGTTCGAGCGGCAGAAGGCTGAGGCCGACGAATTGCAGACCAAGGCCAAGGCCAAGAACGAGGCAGCCCGCAAGCACCTGCAGAGCTTCATCGACCGCTTCAAGGCCAAGGCCACCAAGGCCCGGCAGGCGCAGAGCCGCGTCAAGGCGCTGGAGCGCATGGGTACCGTCGCCGCGGTGATCGAGGACCATGTGCAGCCGATCACCTTTCCCGAGCCGGAAAAACAGCCCGCCTCGCCGATCGTTGCGATCCAGAACGCCGCCGTCGGTTATGAACCGGGCAAGCCGATCCTCAAGAACATCACGCTGCGCATCGACAACGACGACCGCATCGCCCTGCTCGGCTCGAACGGCAACGGCAAGTCGACCTTCGCCAAGTTCATCGCCAGCCGCCTCAAGGCGGAAAGCGGCGATATCCGCCTGGCGCCGAGCCTGAAGATCGGCTTCTTCGCCCAGCATCAGCTCGACGATCTCGTGCCGGCGGATTCGCCCGTGGCCCATGTGCGCCGGCTGATGCCGGATGCGCCAGAGGCCAAGGTTCGCGCCCGCGTGGCGCAGATGGGGCTTGCGACGGAAAAGATGGCGACGGCCGCAAAAGACCTGTCGGGCGGCGAAAAGGCGCGCCTGCTGATGGGCCTTGCCGCCTTCCACGCGCCAAACCTCCTGATCCTCGACGAACCGACCAACCATCTCGACATCGACAGCCGCCGTGCGCTGATCGAAGCGCTCAACGACTACGAGGGCGCCGTCATCCTGATCAGCCACGATCGTCACCTGATCGAGGCCACCGTCGACCGGCTGTGGCTGGTCAACAACGGCACGGTGTCGAATTTCGAAGGCGACATGGAGGAATACCGCAACCTGATCGTCAGCTCCGGTAAAAAAAAAGAAGAAAAAGTTGAGCTGACCGAAGATCTCTCCTCCAAGGCGGACCAGCGCAAGGCGAACGCCGAAAAGCGCGCCTCGCTGGCGCCGCTCAAGAAGAAGATCAACGAAATCGAAGCGGTAACCGCCAAGCTGGAGAAACTGATCAAGGCTCTTGATAAAGAACTTGGCGACCCCGCCCTCTACGAAAAAACTCCCGCCAAGGCGGCCCAGAAGGCCAAGGAACGCGGAGAAGCGGCCGCAAAGCTCTCGTCTGCCGAAGAGGAATGGCTGATGCTGTCGTCGGAGTACGAGGAGGCGATGGCGAGCTGACCTTGCTCCAGCGGTTGAATACTAACCTCTAGCCGACCAGGCCAGCGATGTCCCCGGCGGTGTGGCGGGGGAAATCGCCGAACCCGGCACCCGCAATGCGATTAATCATTAAATTAGGAATGCATTATAATATCGGCCGATTATTCACAGGGATGATTTTCAGGCCTTATGTCCAATCCGCGGCGGCTTCTCGCTCTTTCTGGCCTGCTCGCGGATCGCCGCGGCAATATTGCCATCATGTTCTCCCTGCTGCTCGTCCCGCTGATCACCGCCGTCGGCGCCAGCCTCGACTACGTGCGGGCCTATAACGCCCGTTCAAAGATGCAGGCCGATCTCGATTCCGCCTTGCTCGGCGCAGTGAAAAGCGTGGGAACACTGGACAATGCCGCACTCAAAAAGCGCATCCAGGAGTGGTTTGCTGCCCAGACCGATCTCGGGAGCGGCGGCTACACACTCGAAGAAATCGACATCGACACATCGAACAATAAGATCACGGCGACAGCCCGTGCTACAGTGCCCACGACGCTACTCAAGATTGCAGGCATAGATGACGTCGGCGTCGCCACCGCCTCATCGGTCGAAGGTCCCGGCCGCGCCTATCTCGATGTCCATATCGTACTCGACAAATCCGCTTCGATGCTGCTCGCGGCGACGAGCGCCGGTCAGTCCAGCCTGATGTCGTCACCCGCCAACTGCGCCTTTGCGTGCCATACGCCGGAAGGGGCGACCTTCTCCTACAAGGGCAAGACCTACAGCAACGTCTACGACCTGTCGGTGGCGATGAACATCAAGCTGCGGGCCGATGTCTCGGTGGACGCCGCGCGCGAAGTTCTAGACCTCATCGACACGGCAGACGCCGCCCATGAGCGCATCCGGGTCGGCCTCTATACCCTTGGCAAGACTACGACCCAGGTATTGTCGCCCACCTTCTCGACCTCGACGGCCCGGACGAAGCTGAACGACAAAACCAGCGGGATGACGAGCGCGACGTCCGAAGAGGCGACATATTTCGACACTTCCCTGACGGCCCTCAAGCCCATGATCGGAGCGGCCGGGGACGGAGCCAGCAAAGATGAGCCGCTGAAACTCGTGTTGATTCTGACGGACGGCGTCCAGTCCGAGCGCAACTGGGTGCTGCAAGACAATTCCGGCATCCGCTTCCCGACGGCAAAAAGCTCGCTGCAGACCGTCGTCACCCCGATCAATTCCAAGTGGTGCAAACAGGTGAAGGACCTCGACGCCACTATCGGCGTTCTCTATACCGAATACCTGCCGATGACCTGGGACTGGGGTTACAATGCGACGCTCGGCAAGACCATGAGCAGCAGCGGCTTCAGTTCGATCTGGGGTGGCACGGTCGCTTCCGGCAAGAGCAGCAGTACGCGGACAGCCTATATCCCCAAAGCACTCGAAGAATGCGCAACGAGCGGCGATCTTTTCCTCCAGGCGAACTCTGCCGAGGAAATCGAGGAAGGCCTGTCCTCGCTCTTCAAGCAATATCTCTCCAAGGTAAGGCTGACAAACTAGATGACGGCGATGCACCGTTTCAAAGCCCTCCTACGGAACGAGCAGGGAACCGCCGCGGTCGAGTTTGCACTGCTCGTCCTGCCATTCTTCGTCTTCCTGTTTTGCATTCTCGATATGGCGCTGATGTTCTTCGTCGACAGCGCGCTCGATTCGGCCCTGCATGTGGCCGCCCGTTCCGTCCGGGTCGGCAGCGCCCATTCGAACGGCTGGGATCTCGCCACTTTCAAGAGCAATGTCTGCGACGGCATGGCGCTCGCGTTCAGCTGCGAAGACGAACTGCTGGTCACGACCACCACGATGTCCGATTTCTCGTCGATGAGCTTCACGTCGCCGGTCAGCGGCGGCGTTCTCTCCGTAACCGAGAGCTTTTCTCCGGCCGCGTCGGGGGACTACGTGATGATCCAGGCTTTCCTTCCCTGGGACAGCCTGCTGGCCGCGATCGGCGCGGACGTCAACACGCTCGCCGATGGAACCTATGTGCTCTCGGCTTCCGTGGTTTTCAGAAATGAACCCTTTTGAGACATCGCACGATGGCACCAAGGCATGATCCCGACCACAGGCAAGGGAACCGGCGCGAAAGCAGCATGCGGGCTTTGCTCGCCGACCGCAAAGGCCAGTCTGGCATCGAGTTCACCCTGCTTCTGCCGGTGATGGCGCTGCTGTTCGCGGGCACCGTCGATCTCGGAGAAGGCCTGATGGTGAAGCGGAAGATCAACCAGATCGCGGAAGTGGCGAGCGACATCGTCTCCCAGGAAACAAGCTGGAGCAACAGCGAGCTCAATACCCTTCTCCAAGGGACCGCCTCCATTCTCATTCCCTTCGACAGCAGCGCACTCGCAATCCAGGTCGCCCTCGTAGACTTCGACGCCGCAGGCAACGCGAAGGTCAACTGGTCGTCGGCCTATCAAACGAACGCGCAGGTATCCGGGGATCCGCCCGCCTTCGAAATCCCCGCCGATCTGATCGAAAGCAATGTGCAGCTCGTCGTCGTGCAGGTGAATTATGCAATGGCGACGCCTTTCACCTCTCTGTTTTCCGCAGTCACCGGCTCGGGTGAGTACAGCTTCGTCGGCAAGGCGATCTCCCGCCCGCGGGTCGGCGACAAAATCGCCAAGAAGTAGGGCCGTCCAACAGAGGTTGTCCTCGCGAAAGCTGCCGCGGCAAAGGAACCGCATCCGCAAACCTCGATTGCGGCGACTGCGTCAGTGGCGTTGACACCAAGACTGCCGGCGCCGCACGGTTCTACGCCAGCGAGAATTTCGCCTTCACCGACCTCGCCTGTTTGCCATTCGCCTCATCCTCCCGGCAGATATGAAGCGGCGCTCCCAGAACGAAGTTCTGCTTTGGGATAACCGGAGTTTCAGGTTATTATTGCGCGGCCAACACACAGCTCATCAGGTTGCCAATGCAAAGCCATCCGCTGTCACTTCGCCTCAAGCCAGACGTCCAGGCGCGCCTTCAAGCAGAAGCTGAAGCCAGCGAACAGAAGATGGCCGAAATCGCGGCGACGGCTATCGAGACCTACCTGGAAAGCCAGGCGGAAAAACGCCTTCAGCTTGAGCAGGCGATTGCGTCCGCCGACGAAGGCACCTTTGTTTCCAGCGAAAAAATGGCAGACTGGATTGCCTCCTGGGGTTCGGAGAACGAACTCCCGGAACCGGAACCGGATATATTTACAAAACTTTCCAGACGCGCCTGATCCTGATGAAGATCGTCTATCTGCCGCGAACGCGCGCCGATCTTCGATGGATGAAAGAGTATTATACGCACGTATTTCCAGACGGTGCTCGGTATGCGCGGCTGCGGTTTCAAAACGCCGAGCAACTTCTCAAAGACAATCCGCAAGCGGGACGCCCTGGGGCACTGTCGGGCACACGGGAACTCGTGATCGCGAGGACCCCTTTCATCATTCTCTACCGCATCCAGGCGGATAGGATCGAGATCCTCCGTATCTGGGACGGACGCTCGTTTCGCCAATTGAGCCCGGCCAGCGATCCATCATAACCAGCCATTAACCATAATCGGCGAATGTGACGTCGCTTCAACTCCTTAGTCATTTTTCAGCCGAGTCGCTCCCATGTTTGTCCGCGTCCTTTGTGCCGCCGCCGCCGTCGCGTGCCTTCTTTCCTCCTGCGCCGGCCGCAGCCAGACCGAGAGCGGCTCGCTTGCCACTTCATTTGCACCCGCCAAGGGGCTTTCCTCGTCCAAATCGCCCAAAAAGGCGGAGGCGGATTCGCCGGTGGCGCTGACGCCCGTTGCCTGGGGGCGTTTCAACAATCCGGGCAGCCTTTCCGGCCGCACCCTCACCGCCTCGTCGCTTTCCGACCTGAAGCTTGCCAACAAGGAGGTCGTGCTGACCTTCGACGACGGCCCGATGCCGAAGAAGACGGAGAAGACGGAGAAGATCCTCTCCATCCTCGACGAATACGACGTCAAGGCCACCTTCCTGATGGTCGGGCAGATGGCCAAGGCCCATCCGGAGATCGCCCGCAAGGTGGTCAATGCCGGCCACACGATCGGCAGCCATACCTATCGCCATGCCGACCTGCAGAACCTTTCCTTCGATGCGGCCGTGGCCGAAATCGAAAAGGGGCGCGATGCGGTGACCAGCGTCACCCATGAGGATGCCGGCTTCTTCCGCTTCCCCTATCTCGCCGACACCAGGCGCCTGCGCCAGTGGGTCGCCTCGAACAGCATGGTGGTGCTGGACGTCCAGGTCGATTCCAAGGATTATTTCGGCGTCTCGCCGGCCGCCGTCGCAACCCGCACGATGAATTCGCTGCGCACCCACGGCAAGGGCATCATCCTGCTGCACGACATCCATGCCCGCACGGCCGCCATGCTGCCGGCGCTGCTTACCCAGCTCAGCGCCGAAGGCTACAAAGTCGTTCGCCTGCGCCACAGCAATTCGTCGATGATGATGGCTTGGCTGAACTGAGGGAAAGAATGCGCGGGGTCAGGCCTTCTTGACCCAGCGCCCCTCTTCCGACTGCTGCCAGTAGGTCAGCGCATGCCCCTCGCCCTTCAGCTTCTTCCACTGGGCGCGGGCGTTGTCGAGCTGGACGGTATCGTAGCCGTCGAACATGAAGACGATCCGGTCATAGTCGGCGATCGGCGGCGGCTCGGCACCATCCACCAGAAAACGAACCGTCGCACCGTTGCCGTTTTCGGCAGCGGAGGTCAGCAGCACCGGTTGCGCTTCGGCCATCGGCGAGGCGTCGGTGCCATGCGGCAGAAAACTGTCCTCGCGGAAGGTCCAGAGATGCGCGTCGAGAAAATCCCGGCGCAGATCGCCGTTCGTCTGCACCGCCACCTTCCAGCCACGCTCGACGCTCTTTTCGAGCAGCGCTGGCAGCGCCTCCTCGAGCTTCGATTCGGTCAGGTGGTAGAACAGGACTTCAGTCATTAGCTCTCGTAATGCGCCCGCACGAGTTCGTCCAGCAGCCGGACGCCGTAGCCGGATCCCCAGGACTGGTTGATCTCGCTCGACGGGGAGTTCATCGCGGTGCCGGCGATATCGAGATGCGCCCAGGGGGTTTCACCCACGAAGCGCTTCAGCAGTTGCGCTGCGGTGATCGACCCGGCGTTGCGGCCGCCGGTATTCTTCATGTCTGCGAATTTCGAATCGATCAGCT
The DNA here is from genome assembly GCF_002968565.1 of Neorhizobium sp. T25_27. NCBI lineage: Bacteria > Pseudomonadati > Pseudomonadota > Alphaproteobacteria > Hyphomicrobiales > Rhizobiaceae > Neorhizobium > Neorhizobium sp. T25_27. The sequence goes on along the minus strand of NZ_PVBJ01000009.1, from coordinate 188,198 downwards.
TGTCGTATTCCTTGCCGAGCGGCATGCGCCACAGGCGCTCGCCGGTGACGTCCCCGACGCCGGCCAACTGGCCGGCCAGCGTGTCGTCGTTGGAGAACAGGCCCGCCTGCAGATTGCCGAGCGCCACCAGGATCGCGCCGGTCAGGGTGGCGAGATTGATCATGAAACGCGGCTTGAAGCGATCGTTGCAATAGTGAAGCGCATCGGCAAGCACCAGCCGGCCTTCCGCATCGGTGTTGATGATCTCGATCGTCTGGCCCGACATGGTGGTGACGATGTCGCCCGGTCGCTGGGCGTTGCCGTCGGGCATGTTCTCGACGAGGCCGAGAATGCCGATCGCGTTGACCTTGGCCTTGCGGGCGCCAAGCGTATGCATCAGGCCGATCACGGCAGCGGCGCCGCCCATGTCGCCCTTCATGTCCTCCATGCCGGCACCCGGCTTGATGGAAATGCCGCCGGTATCGAAAACGACGCCCTTGCCGATGAAGGCAACCGGCGCATCCTTCGGCTTGCCGCCCTTCCATTGCATGATGGCAAGCCGCGGCGGCCGGACCGAACCTTGCGCCACGCCGAGAAGCGCGCCCATGCCGAGCTTCTTCATCTCCTTCTCGGTGAGGATTTCCACCTCGACGCCGAGCTTCTCCAGTTCCTTCGCCCGGTCGGCGAATTCGACCGGTCCGAGCACGTTGGGCGGCAGGTTGACGAGTTCGCGGGCCAAAAGCACGCCGCCGGCGATCGCCTCGGATTCGGCGAAAGCCTTCTTGGCGGCCGCAGGATCGGCAGTGACGATCGTCACCTTCACCGTCTTCGGCGCCTTTTCCTCGTCGTCGCCCTTCTTCGTCTTGTAGGTGTCGAAACTGTAGGCCCGCAGCAGCATGCCGAGCGCGAAGCCGGCCAGTTCGGCAGCGCCGACCGCAAGGCCGGGCACATCCGTAAAGATCGCCACCCTGGTCATCGACTTGACCGTGGAAGCGGCGATGCCGCCCGCCTTCAGCCAGTCATAGGCGGTCAGCGCCTCGGCCTTGCCGAGGCCGAGCACGACCAGCCTGTCGGCGGGAGACCCCTGCGGCGCGATAATGTCCAGCGTCGACATCGACTTGCCGGAAAACTTCGCGATCTCCGCCGCCCGGGTCACGATGCCGGCAGGATCGGCATCGGCAGCTCCCGCTGCCGGTCCGTTGCCGGCAAGCTTGAGCTGGATGGCAAGGCCGCCGTCGATCTTGGCGGACTTGGCGAAGGAGATATCGAATTTCACGGACATTGCGACTCCAGGAGGCTTTCGAAAGAACGCGGCGATCATCGCCGTTTCGGCTTGAAGCGCAAGGGCGAGATGTCACAACTGCGTCAACCCGGTTGCGGGCTCCCTCTCCGGCGCGTCAAAAAGCCTGATTTCGGGAGGGGACATTCCCTCTATCGGCAGCCAGCACCTGTTCAAATCCGACGCGTCTTGCTCTAGGGTCGCGCCGCCCGACGACCAACGGATCATTTCGCATGACATCGCCTTCCCAAACCCTCCCCGAATGGCTTGCCGCCATGCGACGATTCTTTGCCAGGCCGAAGGGCTGGTTCATCGTGCTGATGGCGCTCTGGTGGGTGCTGCTGGCGGTCTTCTACCTGGTACCCGAGATCGACCTTGCCGTGGCACGCGCCTTCTTCGCCCAGGCCGCCTGCGGCGAGGCTATCGAACGAGGCCGGGTCTGCGGCAGTTTTCCCTATGGTACGGAAACCCTGTTCGTCCTGATCCGGCGCGTTCTCTTCTACCTGCCGGCGCTGGTCGCGATCTATCTCCTCTACCGGCTGATCGCCAACCTGCAGCACCACGGCGAGACCTACAGCCCGCGCAAGACGCGGGATTATTCCATCGCCCTGGTTTCCTTCCTGATCGGCCCGTATGTGCTGGTCAACCTGATCCTGAAGCAGGTCTCCAACCGGCCCCGCCCCTACGAGACCGACTTTTTCGGCGGCAAGGATGTGTTCACGCCGGCCGGCGATTTCGGCGGCGCCTGTGTCGGCAACTGTTCCTTCATTTCCGGCGAGGCGGCGGGCGCCGGATGGCTGGCCTGCCTCATCGTTTTGCTGCCGAAACCGCTGCGTCCGGTGCTCGGCCCACCCCTGATCGCCATCTCGCTGATCTCGCCGGCACTCAGGACCTCCTTCGGCGGCCATTACTTTTCGGACGTGACGCTCGGCTGGTTGTCGTCGCTGGTGGTCTATGCAGCGGTGGCTGCGTGTTTCGAAATGTCACAGCGAAGAAGAAAACGGAATTCGCAAACAAATTTGTGACGCAGCCCCTGTCGCAAAGCTGATATCAATCGCTTAGATAGGCGCGACCGTCATCTCGGGGTAACCAGCTGTCACCATTCCCCGGGTGACGTTGTGCAAGGTATCTAGGCCGGAATGAAGCTTCTCGAAGTCTACATATTGCGCCGGATTTTTCAGATGTTCCTGGTGACGCTCCTGCCGGTGCTCACCATCATCTGGACCATCCAGGTGCTGGGACGCATCAACCTGGTCACCGATACCGGCCAGTCGATGGGCTCGTTCGCGACTCTTGCAACCTTCATCCTGCCGACCATCATCCCCGTCGTGCTGCCCTTCGCGCTCGTCATCGGTATCACCCAGACGCTGACGGCGATGAACAACGATTCGGAACTGCCGGTCATCGACGCGGCCGGCGCGTCGCGCAGCATCATTTACCGGCCGGTGCTGATGCTCGGACTCGCGCTTAGTCTCTTCTCGTTCCTGGTGACGAATTTCGTCGAACCGCCGTCTCGCGTCGCGGCCCGCCAGATGGTCGCCGCCGCTTACGCCGACCTGCTTTCCTCGGTCATCGAGGAAAAGACCTTCCGCAGCATCGAGCCGGGGCTCTACGTGCAGATCTCGGAGCGCCATTCCGGCCGGGTGCTCAAGGGCCTGTTCGTCGTCGATTACCGCGACCCGAATTTCGACCTCATCTATTACGCCCGCGAGGGATCGATCGACGAAAGCGGTACCTCGCTCACCATGCGTGACGGCGAGGTCCACCGCAAATCCGCCGACGGACGTATCTCGATCATCAAGTTCGTCTCCTACGCCTTCGATCTGTCGGCGATGACGAAGGCGGAAGGCGGTCTGCCGCAATATTCGACCGACCGCAGCCTCGCTTTCCTTCTGAACCCGGATCCGAACGATCCGGTCTACCAGAAATCGCCGGACGCCTATCGGTCGGAACTGCACAGGCGCTTGTCCGACTGGCTTTTCCCGATCACCTTCGCGCTGATCTCGCTGGTTATCGCCGGCAGCACCCGCTCGCACCGGCAGACCCGGGTCCATCCGATGGTGTTTGCGCTTTTCCTCGCTTTCGGCGTGCGCTGGCTCGGGTTCTCGGCCACCAATATGGTCGAACGCCATCCGCTCTACACCCCGCTCCCCTACGCCGTGCCGATCGTCTTCTCGCTGATTGCGATCTTCATGCTTGCCACCAACCGGCAGTTCTCGGCGCCGCGCTTCATCGCTCGCGGCATGTCGCGCCTGGCCGGCAGCGTGCAGCGGCGCATACCCGCCTCGCGGACTTCGGGCGGAGGTACGGCATGATCTTCACGACGCTCGGCCGATATTTCTTCCGTCGTTATATCATCACAGCACTCTGGTTCCTGCTCGGCGTGGGCGCCATCATCTTCCTCGCCGACTTCAGCGAGACCAGCCGCCGCATGTCGGGCTTCAGCGGCTACACTGTCTCGACCGGGCTGGCGATGACTGCCATGCGCGTGCCGCTCATCCTGCAGCAGACCATCCCGACGCTCAGCCTGTTTATCGGCATGACGGTGCTGATCGCGCTCAACCGCCGCTACGAACTGGTGGTGACGCGTGCCGCCGGCATTTCCGTCTGGCAGTTCATCTCGCCGTTCGTCATCGGAGCGTTTCTGATCGGGCTCGCAACCTTGCTTGTGATCAATCCGCTCGCTGCCTGGGGCCAGCGCGAATCCGCTTCCATGGAGGCCAGTTGGCGCGAAGCGAGCAACCGCTCGCGGGCATCCACCTTCATTCCCTGGATCCGCCAGATCAGCGGCGACGACGACACGGTCATCGGCGCCAAGAGCTATCAGGAGAAGGGAACGCGGCTTATCGACGTGGTGGCTTTCCAGTTCGACAAGGACGGTCGCGTGATCATGCGGCAGGACGCCAAGACCGCAAAATTGGAAGATGGTTACTGGCTGCTTAACGACGTTTTGGAAAACCGGCCGGGCGAAATTCCGGTGCGTCGCGAGACAGCACAGGTTCGCACCAAGTTGAAGCAGGAATATATCCAAGAGAGCCTGGCGCAGCCTGATACTGTTGCGTTTTTTGATCTTTCCAGAAAAATCGAGGTCAGCAAATCTTTCGGCATTCCCACAAAGGCGCTCGAGACGCAGTATCACTCGCTGCTCTCCCTGCCGATCCTGCTCGTGGCAATGACTCTCATTGCTGCAACAGTCTCATTAAAATTCAGTCGGTTCGCCCAGTCCCGGTCCGTGATTCTGGGTGGAATAGTTTCTGGCTTCGTGCTTTATGTCGTCACGGTGCTTGTGAAGGCATTCGGAAGCAGCGGGGCAATTCCTCCTTTCGTGGCGGTCTGGATTCCAGTGATCGTCGCGACGGCACTGGGGACGACAATTCTGCTTCATCAGGAGGATGGCTAGTGGCGGTAAGTAACCGCAAACATATAAGACGGCTCGCCGCCGCCCTGCTGACAGGTGTGTCTGTATGCGTATTTGGCGTATCCGCAACGGCTGTGCTGGCTCAGGGTCTGGTGCCTCAGGCAGCGGACGGCGCCAAGATGCTGTTGCGCGCCAATGAGCTCGTCTACAATCAGGACGCCGAGGTGGTCACCGCGACCGGTGGCGTGCAGATCTATTACAACCGCTACAAGATGGTGGCGCAGCGCGTTCAGTACGATCAGAAGAGCGGCCGCGTCATGGCAACCGGCAATATCGAGCTGATCGAGCCGGGCGGCAGCCGTGTCTATGCCGAGCAGATGGACGTCACCGACAGCTTCGGCGAGGGTTTCATCAACGCGCTCCGCGTCGAGACCACCGACAATACCCGCCTTGCCGCCGAGAGCGCCGAGCGCCAGCCTGGCGACCTGATGGTGCTCAACAATACCGTCTACACCGCCTGCCTTCCCTGTGCCCAGACGCCGGGCAAGGCCCCACTCTGGCAGGTCAAGGCGCAACGGGTGGTCCGCAATGGCCAGACCCATACGATTCGGCTTGAAAACGCCCAGTTCGAACTGTTCGGCCTGCCGATCGGTCGCCTGCCTTTTGCAATCGAGGTGCCGGACGAAACGGTCGAGCGCAAATCGGGCCTTCTGTTCCCGCAGTACAGCGCGAGCGACAATCTCGGCTTCGGCATCACGGTGCCTTATTATCACGTGTTCTCGCCGAGCATGGATGCGACGCTCAGCCCCACCTATTATTCCAATCAGGGGCTGCTGCTTCAGGGCGAGATCCGCAACAAGTTCGAGACAGGCGAACATACGTTCCGCTTCGCCGGGATCCATCAGAACGATCCGGAAGCCTTCGATCCGAATACCAGCGACCGGGCTGCGGATAACCGCCTCATGGCCGCCTCCAAGGGCGAGTTCAAGATCAATCCGCGCTGGACGTTCGGCTGGAACGTCATGACCCAGAGCGACAACAATTTCTCGCGGACCTACAAGCTGACTGGCGTCGGGGGCAGCACGTTCACCAACGACATCTATCTCACCGGGTTGGGGACGCGGAACTATTTCGACCTGCACAACTATTATTTCAACATCCAGGACGACACCTATAGCAACACGGCCGAGCAGGAACAGGCGATCGTCTACCCTTCGCTCGACTATACCTACTACGCGCCGGAACCGATTCTCGGCGGCGAGCTTTCGGTCACCTCCAACATTACCAACCTGTCCCGTCGCGAAGACGACTGGTACAGGGAAGGCACCACCAATCGTTTCCCAGGTCTTGAAGGCAGCTACAGTCGCCTGACCGTGGAAGCCGAATGGAAGCGCACCTTCAACACGCTCGACGGCCTGCTGCTGACGCCGATCCTCGCCGCCCGCGGCGACGGCATCCGCCATACCGGTTCCGGCACACCGGGTCCCTATTTCGGCGATATGGAGTCTGAAGGTGCCAACGGCCGTTACATGCTCACGGCCGGTCTCGAGGCGCGTTATCCGATCCTGCTGACCACCGAAACCAGCAGCCATATCATCGAGCCGATTGCGCAGATCTTCGCGCGTCCCGACGAGCAGATGGCCGGCGGATTGCCGAACGAGGATGCCCAGAGCTTCGTCTTCGACGCCACCAGCCTTTTCGAGCGCGACAAGTTCTCGGGCTTCGACCGTGTCGAAGGCGGCACGCGCGCCAATGTCGGGCTCCGTTATACCGGCACGTTCGCCAACGGCATCGGCGTGCGCAGCATTGTCGGCCAGTCCTACCATATTGCCGGCCAGAACTCGTTCGCGACCGAGGACCTGGTTCAGGCGGGCGCCAATTCCGGGCTCGAAACGCGCCGGTCCGACTATGTCGCGATGGCGGCCGTCGATCTGCCGCAGGGTTTCACGATCGGGGCAAACGCCCGCTTCGATGAGAAGACATTCGCGATCAAGCGCACCGATGCCTCGCTTTCCTACACGACGCCGCGGGTGAGCGGCTCGCTGGTCTACACGCAGGTCGATGCTCAGCCGGAATACGGTTCGGACGACGCGCAAGACGTGCTGAAGCATTCGATGAGCTTCCGGATCAACGAAAACTGGGCGCTTGCCGGCACGGCGACCTGGGATCTCGCGGACAAGGAACTTGTCCGGCGCGGCATCGGCATCAGCTATGCGGACGAGTGCACGATCTTTACGGTTGCCTATACGGACAAGCCGTCGGACACGGCCGCCAATGACTGGACCGTCAGCGCCCGCCTGAGCTTCCGCACGCTCGGCGATATCAGCGTCGGCTCGACCGAAGGTTTCGATCAGGACTACCGCTACTGAGGTAGCGGCTCGTCCGATCGGCTGACCGTCATCGTTTCGCCGCAAGAATTGTGCAAGCGGTCGCAAATAGAGTATGAAATGCGAGGCCGGTCGGGCTCAAGTGCCCACCGGGGCGGGAAAAGGGATTGGTATCATGTTCGCAATGACCGCAACGCGCAAGCTGGTGCTGGCCGCGGCCGCTTTGGCCGCCTCGGTCGTCATCCAGCCCGCCGCCCAGCAGGCGCAGGCCGCCAGCGAAGTTTCGGCCGTCGTCAACAGGACGGCGATCACCAGCACCGACGTCGGCCGACGCGTCGCCTTCCTGCGCCTTCAGCGCCAGAAGGCAGATGCCAAGACGGCGCGTGAGGCGCTGGTGGATGAAGCGCTGAAGCGACAGGAAATTTCCCGCGTGAAGATGTCGGTCAGCACCGAGGACGTCGACAAGGCCTTCGAGCGGTTTGCCGCCGGCAACAAGCTGAGCGCGGCGCAGATGAGCCAGATCCTCGACAAAGCCGGCGTCGGTGTCGAGCATTTCAAGAGTTACATCGCCGTGCAGATGAGCTGGCCACGACTGGTCAACGCCCGCTACGGCGGTTCGCGCGGCCGCATGTCGAGCCAGGAACTCGTCACGCGCATGATGGAGAATAAGGAAAAGCCGGTCACGACCGAATATTTCCTGCAGCAGGTGATTTTTGTCGTGCCGCCGGCCAAGCGTAACGCCATTCTCGCCAAGCGCCAGAAGGAAGCGAACGCCGCGCGTTCCAAATTCCCGGGCTGCGAGCAATCGAAGGATTTCGCCGCGACCATGCTGGACGTGTCGATCCGTGACCTCGGCCGCGTCCTCGCTCCCGAACTGCCGGCCGATTGGAAGCCGCTGATCGAGAAGACGACGGATGGCGGCACGACCGGCACCCGCGTCACCGAACGTGGCGTCGAATTCCTGGCCATCTGCAAACAGCGCCAGGTGTCGGACGACCTCGCGGCGGAAGTCGTCTTCCGGGCCGAGGATCTCGGCAAGGCGAAGAAGGAAGGCGTCGACCCCAACGACAAGAAATATCTCGATGACCTGCGCAGCAAGGCCCAGATCGAGTATCGCTAAGAACATCGCTGATCTCGACACTTAAGTCATTTTCGGAGCCGTAATGCCTCTCGACCGTCCGCTTGCGTTGACCCAGGGCGATCCTGCCGGCATCGGCCCCGATATCACGCTTGTCGCCTGGGCTTCGCGCCAGGCATACGACCTGCCGCCTTTCCTCTTCCTCGGCGATCCGGCCGTGCTCAAGGCCCGCGCCGTGATGCTCGGCCTCGACGTGCCGATCCGCGAGGCGGATAGCGAAAGCGCGATGTCGATCTTTCAGGACGCCCTGCCCGTGCTGCCGATCCCGGCCGGCGCGGAAATCGCCGCCGGACAACCGCACGTGGCGACCGCCAAGGGGACCATCCAGGCGATCGAGACCGCCGTTTCGCTCTCCCTAGAAGGCAAGGCCGCCGGCACCGTCACCAACCCGATCGCCAAATCCGTTCTCTACCAGGCCGGCTTCGGGTTTCCCGGCCACACGGAGTTCCTCGCCGCCCTCGCCGAGCGTGCGACCGGCAAGAAGATCCTGCCGGTGATGATGCTGGCGGGCCCGAAACTCCGGGCCATCCCGGTGACCATCCATATCCCGCTGAAAGATGTGCCCGCGGCGCTGAGCGCGGACCTGATCGCCGAGACCTGCCGCATCGCCCATCACGATCTCAAGACCCGCTTCGGCATCGACAACCCCCGGCTTGCGGTTGCCGGCCTCAATCCGCATGCGGGCGAGGACGGGGCGATCGGCCGCGAGGATCAGGACATCATCCATCCGGCGATCTTCAAGCTGCGCGCCGAGGGCCTGCACGTCTTCGGGCCGCTGCCGGCCGACACGATGTTCCATGACGAGGCGCGTGCCCGTTACGACGTGGCGATCTGCATGTATCACGACCAGGCGCTGATCCCGGCTAAGGCGCTCGGTTTCGACACCTCCGTCAATGTCACGCTCGGCCTGCCCTTCATCCGCACCTCGCCGGACCATGGCACGGCATTCGGTATCGCAGGCCAGGGCGTGGCCCGCGAAACCAGCCTCGTCGAGGCGATCAAGCTGGCCGGCAATCTCGCGTCCAAGTCGAAAGCCGCCTGATGGCCACTCTGGACGGCTTGCCGCCGCTACGGGACGTGATCCAGCGTCACGGGCTCGACGCCAAAAAGGCGCTCGGCCAGAATTTTCTTCTCGACCTCAACCTCACCCAGAAGATCGCCCGCAGCGCCGGACCGCTCGGCGATGCGACCGTCTTCGAGGTCGGCCCCGGCCCTGGGGGCCTGACCCGCGCCATCCTGTCGCTCGGCGCCAAAAAGGTGATCGCCGTCGAACGGGACAGCCGCTGCCTGCCGGCACTCGCCGAAATCGGCGACCACTATCCCGGCCGGCTGGAGGTAATCGAAGGCGACGCACTGAAGACCGACTTCGCGGCGCTCGCGCCTGAAGGCCCGGTAAAGATCATCGCCAACCTGCCCTACAATGTCGGCACCCAGCTGCTCATCAACTGGCTGCTGCCCGCGCCGGACCGATGGCCGCCCTTCTGGGAAAGCCTGACGCTGATGTTCCAGAAGGAAGTCGGCCAAAGGATCGTCGCCGACGAGGACGACGACCACTACGGCCGTCTCGGCGTGCTCGCCGGTTGGCGCACCGACGCCCACATGGTCTTCGACGTGCCGCCGCAGGCGTTCTCGCCGCCGCCGAAGGTCACCTCAACGGTCGTGCACCTGACGCCCCGGACAAATCCCCTGCCCTGTGACGTCACGAAGCTGGAGCGCGTCACCCACGCCGCCTTCGGCCAGCGTCGAAAAATGCTGCGCCAGAGTGTCAAGTCGCTCGGCGGCGAGGCGCTGCTGGTGAAAGCCGGGATAGACCCGGCGAGGCGGGCGGAAACGCTGTCGGTGGAAGAGTTTGTGCGGCTGGCGAACTGTTTGTGAGCTGCGGCAGTAACTCCTTTGGCTCGAAGACGACATTCGTCGCTTCCCCGTCACCTCGTTTAGGGCGCGGCGATGACGTAGCTACGACCACAACCTCCGGGCAAGCTACCATAGGTAGAAAGACTGAAATTTGGCTGGAGTGTAAATGATGGAAATTAATTCGGGCATGCCCTACCCTAAGGTCTCATCAACTCAATCCTCCCGCAGCCGACAGGTTGGGTCGCCAGAAGAAGCGGCCAATCGCATTCCCCGTTACTCCCCAGAAGAAATTCAATCTCTTTCCGAGCGATTGATGAAGGGAACGCCAGTTGAGGATGTAATCATTCTCGATAAAAGCCAATATACGTTCCGCGACGCAACGCCGGAGGAAATGGCGGCTTTCACTGCTGGCCAGGCAGCCTATGCAAAATCAAAGGCGGATCAAACGGCATGGGAAAAGGAAATCTCCAACATCGAAAGCAACGAGGTCTATTTCAGCAATGTCGCGGCTATGGATCTCGATGCAGCACGTAGCGAGGCGAATGTCGTCAAAATCTTCATGGAAAACGGTATGTTGGACGGTCGCCATGTGAACGCGTTTAACGGCGATCAGAAGACGTCGTCTCCGCAGGAATATTTGTCCTGGATCTATCAGCGAATTGAAGCCCTGGAGGCGCAGACGCCAAAAGCAGAATGACGCGTTTGGCATAGATGCAAAACGACATAAGACGAGCATGGCACTATGGTTGAAGGGGGCCAGATGGATACGTCTATCGGGGTTGCATGGGGACCGTGCTGCTTTTGCGCGGAGGGCATCAAGCCAGAGGGCCTGGATCCGCTCCGCCTTACGGTAGAGACCTCCGAGGGCAAATGGCAGGTATGGTACGCACACGCCGAGTGCTTCAAGGCCCGTTTGGTCGACTTACCAGATGCTGCTGGATTCTTCGATCCTGCACACTTCTGAAGTGAGCAGGACGCTGGGGCCAGGTGATGGCGCAAGGCGACACCGTCATTGCTTACGTGGGCTGCGCAAGACCGTAAATCCCGCAATGAACCACCGAAATTCGGAGCCGCAGGCATCCTGCCAGCCAGCGATCAAACCGCCTACAGCTTCGGCTCTTCCGTCAGCAACTCGCTCACAAAATCGAACAACCCATGCCGGCGGTCGCGGCGGATGCGTTCGGCGTTGACGATGCAGCTGACATGCCCGAAGGCCTCATCGAGATCGTCGTTGACGATGACGTAGTCGTATTCCCGCCAGTGCTCGATCTCGGCGCGCGAGTTCAGGAGCCTGGTGCGGATCACTTCTTCGGAGTCCTCGGCGCGGCGATGCAGGCGCGACTGCAGTTCGGTCATGGTCGGCGGCAGCACGAAGATCGAGACGACGTCGGCGGCCATCTTTTCCTGCAGCTGGCGGGCGCCCTGCCAGTCGATGTCGAACAGCATGTCGCGGCCTTCGCTCATCGCCAGTTCCACGGGCTCGCGCGGGGTGCCGTAGAAATTGCCGTGCACCTCGGCCCATTCGAGCAGGTCGCCGGCGTCGCGCATCTTCTCGAACTGCGGCACGGTGATGAAATGATAGTGCTTGTCGGCGATCTCGCTTGGCCGCTTGGCCCGGGTTGTGACGCTGATCGAGATTTCGAGGCTGCGATCCGCATCCAGAAGATTGCGGGCGATCGTCGACTTGCCGGCGCCCGACGGCGAGGAAAGAACCAGCATCAGTCCGCGCCGGGCGATCTTCACGGCCGGGGACGCTTTGCCCTGAGACGATGGGGCCGGGCTCATGTCTTACTCCAGATTCTGGACCTGTTCGCGGAACTGGTCGATGACGACTTTCAAATCGATGCCGGCGGAGGTGACCGCGGCCGAATTGGACTTCGAACAGATAGTATTCGATTCCCGGTTAAATTCCTGTGCAAGGAAATCGAGCCGGCGACCCACCGGGCCGCCCTTGTCTATAAGCTCGCCCGCGGCCGCCACATGCGCCTTCAGCCGGTCGATCTCTTCGCGCAGATCGGCCTTGGTGGCAAGCAGGGCCGCTTCCGCATGCAGCCGGTCGCGGTCGAGCGTCGGCGCCTCCTGGAGGAGCGCAGCGAGCTGGAAGGACAGCTTGCGGGCGATCTCTTCCGGCGTGCGGGAAGGGTCGATTTCGACGACCTGGGCAAGTTCGGCGATGCGGGCGACCTGGCCTTTGAGGACGGCTGCAAGCGCCGTGCCCTCGCCCTCGCGCATCCGCTGCAGATGCCCGATCGCCTCGTCGAGGCTCGCGAGGATCGCAGTATCGCGGGCTGCGACCGTCTCCTCGTCCTCTTCCGCCTCGCGGATGTCCACAAGCCCGCGAATGCCCATCAGCGTATCGAGCCTCAGCGGCGAAGGATCAACGAGATCGCCCAGTTCGGCGCGCAGCGCCATCACGGCTGCCAGCGCATCGCGGTTCAGCACCGCTTCCACCTTGGTCTCGGCAACGGTGAGGGTCAGGGTCGCCTGCAGATTGCCGCGCGAAAATTTCTCCGAGATCACCCGGCGGACGTCCGGCTCCAGCCGTTCGAGACCCGGCGGCAGACGCAGCCTTATATCGAGGCCCTTGCCGTTCACCGAGCGCAGTTCCCATGCATAACGGTTGCGCCCGCTCGTGCCTTCGCTGCGGGCAAAACCGGTCATGGACTGCAATGTCATCGGTGTCTCCAGATCATGCTTTCGGGAAGCGGTCAGTTGCTCTTCGGCGGCTTTTCCGCTTCGTCGCCGTCCGGCTGGCCGTCCACCACTTCCGGGTTGGCGGCGCGCTCGGACTCCATTCTACGCCAACGACGGACGTTGGCATTGTGTTCCTCGAGCGTCGCGGCGAACACATGCCCGCCGGTGCCGTCGGCCACGAAATAGAGGTCCTTGGTCCGCCAGGGATTGGCTACGGCTTCGAGGGCGGCCCGGCCGGGATTGGAGATCGGCGTCGGCGGCAGACCCTTGATCTGGTAGGTGTTATAGGGCGTCTGCTTGGCAAGGTCCGACTTGAAGATCGGCCGGTCTGAGGGTTTTCCCTCGCCGCCGAAGATGCCGTAGACGATCGTCGGGTCCGACTGCAGGCGCATGCCGCGCTGCAGCCGGTTGATGAAGACAGAGGCTACATGGGCGCGCTCGTCTTCCTTGCCGGTCTCCTTCTCGACAATCGAGGCGAGCACGACGAATTCTTCCCTGGTCTTGATCGGCAGATCCGGGTCGCGACGCTCCCAGATCTGGTCGACCATCTTCTGCTGCGCAACCCGCATCTGCTGGATGATGTCGGCGCGCTTGCTGCCGCGCGAGAACTTGTAGGTATCGGGCCTCAAGCTTCCCTCGGCCGGCAGTTCGGACGGCAGGTCGCCTTCGAGCACCGCATCCTCGGCGAGGCGCAGCATCATCTGGCGCACCGTCAGACCCTCCGGCATGACGACCGAATAGAGGATCGACTTGCCCGATTCCAGGATACCCATGATGTCCTTCATGGAGGCCCGCGCCTTGATTTCGTATTCGCCCGCCTTCAGCGTCTCGCCCTTGCGCAGGTAGGTCGCCGTCACGTAGCGGAAGATGCGCGCGTCGGAGATGATGCCGTTGCGTTCGAGATTGGTGGCGATTTCCGCAAGCCCGTTGCCGGGGCGGACCATGAAATGGGTGTTGGCTTCGAGCGGGCCCGGCTGCTGGAAGGCCGAGATCATGTAGTAGAAGCCGGCAACACCGATCACGCAGAGAACGACGACCATGGTCATCAGGAAATTCAGGAAGATGACGACCTGGCTGCGTGCCTTCTTGGAACGACGGGGCGGTTCCGGAACGCGTTCAGGCTTCAAGGCCTCGTTCGGCGATTTCGGAATAATCGGCCCTCTGCCATTGCCGGGCGGCAATTCACTGACATGATTCGTATCGTTCAACCGCGCCCCCCGGGGTTAACGCCCCCCTACAGACTCAAAGACTTTAGACCTGCTTCTGGCCAACCAATGCGGCGAAAAACAGGTCCAGAAGATGATACGAGCCGAGCCGCGAGTCCAGCCGGCATATGTTTCAGGGCAAGCCCTAAAAATCAGGCTTCGTAGCGGCGCAGCACGAGAGATGCGTTGGTGCCGCCGAAACCGAAGGAGTTCGACAGCGCGATGTTGATCTCGCGCTTGCGCGCCTTGTGAGGCACGAGGTCGATCGCCGTCTCGACATCGGGATTGTCGAGGTTGAGCGTCGGCGGCGCGATGTTGTCGCGAATTGCGAGCGCCGAGAAGATCGCCTCGACCGCACCGGCAGCACCGAGAAGATGGCCGATCGCCGATTTGGTCGACGACATGGAGATCTTCGAGGCGGCGTTGCCGACCAGGCGCTCGACCGCGCCGAGCTCGATCGTGTCGGCCATGGTCGAGGTGCCGTGGGCGTTGATGTAGTCGACGTCCGACGCCGAAATACCCGCACGCTTCAGCGCCGCAGTCATGCAGCGAAACGCACCGTCGCCGTCTTCCGAAGGCGCGGTGATGTGGAAGGCGTCGCCGGACATGCCGTAGCCGACCACTTCCGCATAGATCTTGGCGCCGCGGGCCTTGGCATGTTCCAGCTCTTCCAGAACCACGATGCCGGCGCCCTCGCCCATGACGAAACCGTCGCGGTCGCGGTCATAGGGGCGCGAGGCCTTCTGCGGATCGTCGTTGTGCTGGGTCGAAAGCGCCTTGCAGGCGGCGAAACCGGCCAGCGAAATGCGGCAGATCGGCGATTCCGCGCCGCCGGCGACCATCACCTCGGCATCGCCGAAGGCGATCATCCGGGCCGCGTCGCCGATCGCGTGGGCGCCGGTGGAACAGGCCGTGACGACCGCGTGGTTCGGACCGCGCAGCTTGTGGCGGATCGACACCTGGCCGGAGACGAGATTGATCAGCCGGCCGGGAATGAAGAAGGGCGAGATGCGGCGCGGACCTTTGTCGCGCAACGTGTAGCCCGCCTCGACAATGCCTTCGAGGCCGCCGATGCCCGAGCCGATCAGCACGCCGGTGGCGATCTGGTCCTCGTCGGTCTTCGGATGCCAGCCGGCATCTTCGAGCGCCATTTCGGCGGCGGCCACGCCGTAGATGATGAAGGGATCGACCTTGCGCTGTTCCTTCGGCTCCATCCACTGGTCCACGTTGAACGTGCCATCGGAACCGTCGCCGACAGGAATGCGGCAGGCGATCTTTGCGGGAAGGTCTTCGACCTCGAATTCAGTGACGACGCGGGCGGAGTTCTGGCCGGCCAGCAAGCGCGACCAGCTGACTTCCGTTCCGCATCCGAGAGGAGATACCATGCCGGTACCGGTGATAACGACCCGTCTCATCGCCAGTGCCCTACCCTATAATTTTTTCTCGATTTTCAGGGCCCAAGCCCCAATTGCTGAAACGGCCCGAACAAGCGGGCCGTTTTCGGGACCTGCCTTGCGGCGTCATCCCCACTATGTCGGGTTGATCAGGCCTGGGCCTTCTCGATGAACTTCACAGCGTCGCCGACGGTCAGGATGGAATCGGCAGCGTCGTCAGGGATCTCAACGCCGAATTCTTCCTCGAAAGCCATGACCAGTTCGACGGTGTCGAGCGAGTCCGCACCGAGATCGTCGATGAAGCTTGCGCCTTCGACGACTTTGTCGGCGTCGACGCCGAGGTGGTCAATAACAATTTTCTTAACGCGTTCTGCGATATCGCTCATGTCGGTTTCCTCGACCTTTGTCTTTATCGAATGCCCGATCGGCATCCGCACCCTGTTAAAAACCTGCGACCGCCGCTTGTTCAGCGCCGATGCGGGCAAACCCGTTCTCCCCTTTTCAGGTTCCGATCCTATTGCACTCACGCAATATGACGGCCTGCATTTCAGGGTGACCATTCACAGTCATGGCCCGCTTAACATGGTTTCCGTGTTCAGCAAAGCCAGAATTTGTTCCATTGCACAGCCGCCAACAACCGATTGTAACGTGTTTTCCTGACGGCGGCACTCAATCAGATCATCGCCATGCCGCCGTTGACATGCAGGGTCTGGCCGGTGACGTAGCCAGCCTCGCTGGAGGCGAGATAAAGGACCGCGGACGCGATGTCCGATCCGGCGCCCATGCGCTTCATCGGAATGGCGCCGAGGATCGCCTCTTTCTGCTTGTCGTTGAGCTTGCCGGTCATCGCGCTGTCGATGAACCCCGGCGCGACGCAGTTGACCGTCACGTTGCGGGTGGCGATCTCCGCCGCCAGCGATTTGGAAAAACCGATCATGCCGGCCTTGGAGGCGCAGTAATTGGTCTGGCCGGGATTGCCGGTGACGCCGACCACGGAGGTGATGTTGATGATGCGGCCGTAACGGCGGCGCATCATCGGATGGGTGAGTTCGCGGGTCAGGCGGAAGACCGCCGTGAGATTGACTTCCAGAACCGCATCCCAGTCCTCGTCGCTCATGCGCACGAACAGGCCGTCCTTGGTGATGCCGGCATTGTTGACGAGGATGTCGACGCCTTCGAGCTCGGCCTCGGCCTTTTCGCCGAGCGCCTTCACTTCGGCGCGGTCCGAGAGGTTGGCCGGGAAGATCTTGACCCGGTCGCCGAGTTCGGCGGCAAGCGCCTCGAGCTTCTCGACGCGCGTGCCGTGCAGGCCGACTGTGGCGCCCCGGCTGTGCAGCATCCTGGCGATCTCTTCGCCAAGCCCGCCGGTTGCGCCCGTCACCAATGCCTTGCGGCCGGTCAAATCAAACATGATCGTGTTCCTTCGCGTGTCTTTGGTTTCAGCCGAGAACGGCTGTGAGCGCGGCTTCGATATCGGCCGGCGTGTTGACGGCAATGCCGGAGATATTCT
The DNA here is from genome assembly GCF_002968565.1 of Neorhizobium sp. T25_27. Taxonomy (NCBI): domain Bacteria; kingdom Pseudomonadati; phylum Pseudomonadota; class Alphaproteobacteria; order Hyphomicrobiales; family Rhizobiaceae; genus Neorhizobium; species Neorhizobium sp. T25_27. The sequence continues at coordinate 171,460 of NZ_PVBJ01000009.1, read as the reverse complement.
TGTCGATGCGGCGGGCAAGGCCGGTCAGCACTTTTCCCGAGCCGATCTCGTAAAGGGTCGTCACGCCGTTGGCGCCGAACCATTCCACCGTCTCGCGCCAGCGGACCTGGCCGGTGACCTGGGTGACCAGCAGCTTGGCAATCTCGTCGGCATCATAGACCGGCACGGCGCGTACATTGGCGATAACCGGCACGACCGGATTGTTCTTCGCCACCTTGTCGAGCGCGTGGCGCATGGCGTCGGCCGCCGGCGCCATCAGGTCGCTGTGGAAGGGTGCGGAGACCGGCAGCATGATGGCGCGCTTGGCGCCCTTTTCGGTCGCAAGCCCTGCTGCCTTTTCGACCGCTGCCTTGGAGCCGGAGATGACCAGCTGGCCGCCGCCATTGTCGTTGGCGATCTGGCAGATGCCGGCCTCGCGCGCTTCGGCGCAGATCGCATCGACGTCGCCGTGCTCAAGGCCGATGATCGCCGCCATGGCGCCCTGCCCGACAGGCACCGCAGACTGCATGGCATCGCCGCGGATGCGCAGCAGGCGTGCGGTATCGGCCAGCGAAAAAGTGCCGGCGGCGCAAAGAGCAGAGTATTCGCCCAGCGAATGGCCGGCGACGAAGGCGACCTTGTCGGCGAGCTTCAGGCCGCGCGCTTCCATCACCCGGATCGCGGCGACCGAGACGGCCATCAGCGCCGGCTGCGCATTGGCGGTCAGCGTCAGCGTTTCTTCCGGACCATTCCACATGATGTCGGAGAGCTTCTGGCCGAGCGCCTCGTCGACTTCATCGAAGACTGCGCGGGCTTCGGGAAAAGCCTCCGCCAGATCCTTGCCCATGCCGACAGCCTGGCTGCCCTGGCCGGGGAACGTGAATGCGATGCTCGTTGAAGTGCCGTCTGTTGTGGCCATGGGATGATTTCCTTCCCTTATGTTTTGCCCTCTCCATTCACATTCCGGCCCGGAGAGTCAAGGGCGGCGCGGTTTTCGGGGCCTTTTCCGGCCCGTTGTCCCCTTGCGCTTCGTCAAATCGCGCTTAGAGTGCCGCCGACTTTTTGAGGACGGGATCTGTCGGCATGAAATACAAGAAACTTGGGCGCACGGACCTCTCCGTGTCGGAAATCTGCCTCGGCACGATGACCTGGGGCACCCAGAATTCGGAAGCCGAAGCCCATGAACAGATGGACTACGCGTTCGAGAACGGCATCAACTTCTTCGACACCGCCGAACTCTATCCGACCACACCGGCCGGCCCCGCCACCTATGGCCGTACCGAGGAATATATCGGCACCTGGCTGAAGAAGAATGCGGCCAAGCGCAAGGACCTCGTCCTCGCCACGAAGATCGCCGGCGGCGGTCGTCCGCATATCCGCGACGGACGCGACATCGAATCCGCCACCATCCGCCAGGCCGTGGACGCCAGCCTGACCCGCCTCCAGACCGACTATATCGACCTCTACCAGATCCACTGGCCGAACCGCGGCACCTTCCATTTCCGCAATTCCTGGACTTTCGACGTCACGCAGCAGGACCGCGACAAGGCCGCCGCCGAAATCGCCGAAATCCTCGAAACGCTCGGCGATCTGGTGAAGGAAGGCAAGCTGCGCGCTGTCGGCCTGTCCAACGAAAGCGCCTGGGGCGCGATGAAATACCTGCGCCTGTCGGAGAAAAAGGCCCTGCCGCGCATCGCCTCGCTGCAGAACGAATACAATCTCCTCTACCGGCATTTCGATCTCGACCTCGCCGAGGTCGCCCATCACGAGGATGTCGGGCTGATGGCCTATTCGCCGCTCGCCGCCGGCCTCCTCACCGGCAAGTACCAGAACGGCGCAAGGCCGGAAGGATCCCGGGCGACGATCAACACGGATCTCGGCGGCCGCCTGACACCCTATCAGGAGCCGGCCGTGAAGGCCTATCTTGAGGTCGCCGAAAAGCACGGCCTCGACCTCGCCCAGATGGCGCTCGCCTTCTGCCTGTCACGCCCCTTCATGACGTCGATCATCATCGGCGCGACGTCGATGGCCCAGCTGAAACACGACATGGCGGCTGCGGACCTGACATTGTCGGACGAGGTGTTCGCGGACATCGCCAGGGTTCATCGGCAGTATCCGATGCCGCTCTGATACGGCGATCTTCAGGTTTTGCTCGAGGGATGCTCTGCCGCCGCAAAGCATCCCTTTTTCTTTACCAAGCGCTTACCGCGCAAAGCGGTGCCGCTGTCTCGCTACCCTGCTCTGCTGTAAGCTGTTCTCAATCAATGTCCGGCATGATGGCGGCATGTGAAAGACGGGACCTGCGGCCTCTGGGCTGCATGCCGGAGGACAGAGCCATCACCAGCATCACCAACGCCTTCTACCGGAACTCCAATGCGGCGAGCTATGCATCGCTGCTGTTTTCCGGTCCGTCCGTTTCGGCAGGCCAGTCATCCGGCAGCGCCCATGGCATCGGCCCGGCCAGCGCGGGCGGCATCGAGCCCGACACGCAGGGACCGGCGCAGCGGGCGCTGGCGCGGATCGTCGAGATCCTGGCGCTCGGCAAGGCCGACGACCCATCGGAGGTGAATGTCAGCGAAAGCCTCGGCTATATCACCCATGCCTCCGGCAGCGAAGGCGACGATAGCCTGACGATGACCGGCCGCGCCGTCTACGATGTCGATAGCGGCGCCGGTGACGATACCTTGAAAATCAAGACCGCTTCCGTCTCCGGCGTCGAGGCTGGCGACGGCGCCGACAAGATCGAGGCAAAGGCCACCCTCTTGCGCGCCATAAACGGCGGTGCCGGCAAGGACGACATCCAGCTTGCAGGAAAGCTGGCGATGGACGTGTCCGGTGGCAGCGGCGCCGACAGCATCCGGATATCGGCCGAAACGATGACCGGCATCGATGGTGGCGATGGCGACGATATCCTCTATCTCGAAGGACGCCGCATCTTTGCGTCCGGCGGTGGCGGCAACGACACGGTGACCATCCTCCAGACCGGCAAACCGGCCGGCAAGGGCGTCGTCGAATACACGTTCGGCAAGAATGGCGGCCAGGACACGATCGCCACCGACGGCCCGATCTCGCTGCGGTTCGACGGTTCTTTCGAGAAGGATGTCAGCATTTCGATCAAGGACAATGTGCTGACCGCCTCCTTCGAGGACTCGGACGACAAGATCACAGTGACGCTCGACGAGAAGGCGCTGAAGGGCAGCGTCTTGTCCTATGGCTTCGCTTTCGAAAATGGACAGACCGTCCTCAAGATCGGCTGATCCAATCTTCCAAGCAAAAGCATGCCCCCCGGGACATTATCGGGGATATCGCCGGTTCTCCCGGCGATATCCGATAGTTATGTCCGATAGTTCACTCCGTCGGCGGTGCTGCGGGCTCGACGACGGGCTCGGGGACAGGGATCGGCACCGGCCGGAACGGCGAGGCATCGACCGGCAGGCCCGACAGGCGGACGATGGTCGGCAGCCCCCATTTGCGGCCGTTGACCTGTTCATCGGCGTTGAGGCCGGGCTTGCCGGCGGCGACCAAGTCCGCCTCGACGCTGTCGAGCAGCTCGTCCTTGTCGGGCGTCCATCCGGGCTCCAGATTGAAGAACGACAGCGGATCGCCTTTCAGGAGGCCTGCGAACGTGGCCGCGACGATGATCGAGCCGAGCGTTCCCAGGCGATCGCCAGCGCCGCCGACGGTCAGCGTCGAGCCCTCGACCTGGGGATCGAACTCGGCCTCGCGCAGGATGTAGTACCAGAGGGCTTCCCGCTCATCCTCGTTGATCTTGATGATTGGGATATCCAGGAGCTTGGCGATTTCGATGGCCGACGGTAGCTGCATCCTGACGCCGCGCACCAGATTGCGGGCCGCAAGCACGTTGAGGATTCTGGTGTTGTCGCCCGGCTTGTCGGGATCCTCCGGCAGTTCGCGCAGCGCATTCGCCAGCACGCCGTCGAACTTGCGGGCAACCTGCGGGAATGTCGGCCGCACGGAGGACGACATCCTGAGGAACCAGTCCCACTGGACGACCCGGTCCGGGTGCAGCGCGCGAAACCCTCTGAGGTCCTCGGCATTGAACTTGAAGGTCGGCGTGAAGACGCCGACGCCCTTGGCGAAATTCGTCTGGTAGCCGTTGCGGACCAACGAATGCCCGAACCGGTAGGCGGCGACCGAAAACTCCAGCGGCATGAACGGATTGTTTTTCCAGTCGTAGACGTCTTCGTAACCGAGCTCCCAGAAGGTGCGCCCGTTGCCGGCGTCACGATCCTTGCGAAGCGCCCGCTTGTGGACGGAGGGATCGCAGATGCGAGCCATGTAGTCGTGCCAGATAATCCACTGGTAGAGCCGGCGCAGCGTCTTCCGCGCCGCCTCGAAGGCCTTCCTGGACGACATGCCCTTCTTGACCGCCGCCTTGACGAGCGTGTTATGGGCCAGAAGGAAGGCCAGGTGCAGCTGGGAGACAATGGCGTTCTCGTCATTGCGCGGGTCGCCGATCAGAGCGGTATCCTGGCCGGCAGCGCGCGGCAGATCCTTGAACGGCGTGCCAGCGATCTCGCCGATCCGAAAACAGCCCGGCGCAGTCTTGTCGTAGAGATAGGGCTGCGCATCCGGCCCCTGCCCGTAGATGCAATCGAGATCGAGCCGCGGCGTCCGGAAGTTATGAAGCCGGTTCGGATCGAGCTCCGCCTCGCTGAGCGGCGTCGTGTCCAGCGTCAGGTCATGGTCGATGAACTGACCGAAATAGACGTAACCGGACGGAAGTTTGGAGTCGCCCGCCGGCGGCGCCGTCGTATCGACCATCTTGGTCGCGACGAAATTCATGAAATAGGCTTCGAGTGCCGCAGCACTACCTATCCCTGCACCTGTAAAACCGGTTGTATCCGGCTCCCAGCCCGGAAGTTCAGGAAACAACCGTCCAAAACCTCCCTGGTAAAATCGAGAACGTGGTGCGGTTACTTCAAAATTCTTCTCTCCATGATGCATAACAAATTCCCCTCCACCTTGGTTGAATACCCTCCAGCACTTTTCCCGCGGCGAACTATACTCCGATTACTCGGATTTTCAACCTGAAGATTTGTTAACTCTACCTTAAGTATAATTTAGATATCGCCAATTGATTACATTCGGTGAACCGCCCTTGCCTTCTCTCCAAAAATCCGTATAAGCGCGCTGTTCGCAATACCCGGTCTTCTGGCTGGTGGCTGAACGGAGGGCAGGTTTGCCGCAAGGCAAGCCGCAGGGACCATAGGGTCCAAGCCTCCCGTGTCTCCGCTCTCGACCGTCTCGATACAACACTTTTCTTGCCTCGGGTTTTCCCGTTCAGGAGCAGTCGTTGAGGCTTAGCCGCCGAGGTCCGGGTAGACAACCGCAAGAAAAGGCAAAGCTACATGGCTCTTTACGAACACGTATTCCTTGCCCGGCAGGATATGTCCGCTCAGCAGGTTGATGCCCTCGTCGAACAGTACAAGGGCGTCATCGAAGCTAACGGCGGCAAAGTCGGGCGCATTGAAAACTGGGGCCTCAAGTCCCTCACCTACCGCATCAACAAGAACCGCAAGGCTCATTACGCCCTGATGGACATCGACGCACCGGCTCCGGCCGTGCACGAGATGGAACGCCAGATGCGCATTAACGAAGACATTCTTCGCTACATGACGATCGCCGTCGAGAAGCATGAAGAAGGTCCGTCGGCGATGATGCAGAAGCGCGACCGTGACGACCGCCCGCGCCGTGATGGCGACGACCGTGGTCCGCGCCGCGAATTCGGCGACCGTCCGCCGCGCCGCGAAGGCGGCTTCGGCGACCGTCCGGACCGTGGTCCGCGTGAAGGCGGCTTCGAGCGCCGTCCGCGCGAAGACCGTGCGTAATAGAGGCTAAGGAGAAAAGACCATGGCTGACGTATCATCATCCTCCTCCCAGGCACGCCGTCCGTTCCATCGCCGCCGCAAGACCTGCCCGTTCTCGGGTGCCAATGCGCCGAAGATCGACTACAAGGACGTACGCCTCCTGCAGCGCTACATTTCCGAGCGCGGCAAGATCGTTCCGTCCCGCATCACGGCTGTTTCCCAGAAGAAGCAGCGCGAACTCGCCCAGGCAATCAAGCGCGCCCGCTTCCTCGGCCTGCTGCCTTACGTCGTAGCGTAATTACGAATACCGAACCCGCTGATGAAGAGTCAGCGGGTTCGTCCCTTCCGCGATGGGCGCGGATCGGAATTTCCAAATCCCATGTTGGGGATGAAGTACCTGAGACATTTCATCAGGTGTGATCCCCTAACTGCTTCAAAAAGCAGGACAGCGAGACCGTGACGAACAAGATACAGACAGTGCTGCCCACCGGCATCCTTGCCGGCATCGCCGCCACCCTGCTCGTGCTGGGTGCGAATGCGCAGTTGTCGTTTGCGTCCGTGCTCTACGCCGCCTCTTCGCTTCCGATCTTCATCGCCGGCCTCGGCTGGGGCAATCGCGCCGCCGTCATCGGCATCGTCACCGCCGGCATCCTTGGCGCCATCCTCGTTTCGCCGATGTTTGCGGTCGCCATGGCAGTGTTCACGCTGATCCCGGCGGGCTGGCTGTCGCATCTCGCCAACCTTGCGCGCCCCGCCTCCGAACTCGGCGGCCCGGACAACCTGATGGCCTGGTATCCGATCTCGGATATCCTCCTGCATCTCTGCGGCCTGGTGACGATCGCCGTAATCGCTCTCGGGGTCGCAATCGGCTACGGCCCGGAACTCACCGACCGGATGGTCGACGCGATGATCGCGGCTCTGCAAGCCCAGGAACCCGCCTTCACGCCGGAACCGGCGGGCATGGCGCAGACCAAGTCGCTGCTGGTGCTGATGCTGCCACTCGTCCAGGGCGGCGTCTGGGTAACGCTGCTGTTTGCCGCCTTCTACATCGCCGTGCGCATCGTGTCGCGCTCCGGCCGGGCCGTCCGCCCGCGCGAGGATATGCCCTCGGCACTCCGGATGAACCGGCACGCGATCTTCATCTTCCTCGGCGGCATCGTGCTCGCCTTCCTCGGCGGCGTTCCGGCGATGATCGGCGCGACGATCTGCGGCACGTTCGGCGCCGGCTTCCTGATGGCAGGTTTCGCCTCCTTGCACTTCCGCAGCCTCGGCAAGGACTGGCGCATCCCGGCCCTCGTCCTCTGCTATCTCTCTTCCATGCTTGTCCTGCCGGCCATCGCGATCCTCATCCTGGGGCTTACCGATACAAGGCGGACGATCGCGCTGACCCCGCTCAAAGCAGGCGCCAGCCCCGACAACAAGACTACCGAAAACAAGATTGACTGATCGAAAGGAAACCTGAACCATGCAAGTCATTCTGCTTGAACGCGTACCGAAGCTTGGCCAGATGGGCGAAACCGTCAAGGTCCGCGACGGCTTTGCCCGTAACTACCTTCTGCCGCTCGGCAAGGCTCTCCGCTCCAACGAAGCCAACAAGAAGCGCTTCGAATCCGAGCGCGCCACTCTCGAAGCCCGCAACCTCGAGCGCAAGGGCGAAGCCCTGAAGGTCGCCGAAGTCCTCGACGGCAAGTCCTTCGTCGTCGTGCGCGCCGCCGGCGAAACCGGCCAGCTCTACGGCTCCGTCGCTGCCCGTGACATCGTCGACGCGCTGGCTGCCGAAGGCTTCACCATCGGCCGCAACCAGGTCGACCTCAACACGCCGATCAAGGAAATCGGCCTGCACAAGGTCTCGCTGCACCTGCATGCGGAAGTCGAAGTTTCGGTTGAACTGAACGTTGCCCGCTCCGCTGAAGAAGCCAGCCGCCAGTCCCAGGGCGAAAGCCTCACCTCGGCCGACGCCATCTACGGCGTCGACGAAGATGCGCTGCGTCCGGAAGACTTCTTCGATCCGGAAGCCGACGGCGCCGGCGACGACGAATAAGCGTCGTTCCAAAGACTGTTCAAAGAGCGCCCGGGCCGACAAGGTCCGGGCGTTTTTTTGTCTTTTTCGGGCTATAAAAGAGGGAGAGTTCCCCGAGTCGATTCGCTCCGGGAACACAGTCAAACGGATTTACGATTTCCGACCGTTTTTCGCTTCACGGCGCAGTTTTGCCTGTGAACTACTGTGGGAATCAATATTGCCGTTTCGTGACAGGCCAGACACCTCTAAGGGTACTGCCGGGGTACAGGGACAGAACGGAAAACACCATGAACGACGCAGTACGCAAGCTCGCCAACATCCAGCCGGCAGAGCCGCATTACCGCGAAGCCCCGAACAATATCGAGGCCGAACAGGCGCTTCTCGGCGCGATCCTGGTCAATAACGACGCCTATTACCGCGTCTCCGATTTCCTGAAGCCCGTCCATCTCTACGAGCCGCTGCACCGCAAGATCTTCGAGGTCGCCGGCGACATCATCCGCATGGGCAAGACCGCCAATCCGGTGACGATCAAGACCTTCCTGCCCGCCGACGACAAGGTCGGCGATCTGACGGTGGCGCAATATCTCGCCCGCCTTGCCTCCGAAGCCGTGTCGATCATCAACGCGGAGGACTACGGCCGGGCGATCTACGACCTGGCGCTCCGCCGCGCGCTGATCACCATCGGCGAGGACATGGTCAACATCGCCTTTGACGCGCCGCTCGACATGCCGCCGCAGACGCAGATCGAGGATACCGAACGCCGGCTGTTCGAGCTCGCCGAAAACGGCCGCTACGACGGCGGCTTCCAGTCGTTCAACGATGCGGTGGCGCTTGCTATCGACATGGCCGGCCAGGCCTTCGAGCGCGACGGCCATCTTTCCGGTGTCTCGACCGGCATCATGTCTCTCGACAGCAAGATGGGCGGGTTGCAGCGTTCCGACTTGATCGTGCTTGCGGGACGCCCTGGCATGGGCAAGACATCGCTTGCCACCAACATCGCCTATAACATTGCCGCCTCCTACGAACCGGAAGTCCAGCCGGACGGTTCGTTCAAGGCCAAGAACGGCGGCGTGGTCGGCTTCTATTCGCTCGAAATGTCGGCCGAACAGCTCGCCACCCGTATCATCTCCGAACAGACGGAAGTCTCGTCGTCAAAGATCCGCCGCGGCGACATCACCGAGGCCGATTTCGAAAAGCTCGTCGCCTGCTCCCAGATGATGCAGAAGGTGCCGCTGTTCATCGACCAGACCGGCGGTATCTCGATCGCCCAGCTTTCCGCCCGCGCCCGCCGCCTCAAGCGCCAGCGCGGCCTCGACTGCCTGGTGGTCGACTATATCCAGCTGATGACCGGCTCGGGCAAATCGGGCGAGAACCGCGTCCAGGAAATCACCCAGATCACCACGGGTCTGAAGGCGCTCGGCAAGGAGCTGAACGTGCCGATCATCGCGCTGTCGCAGCTCTCGCGCCAGGTGGAAAGCCGCGACGACAAACGCCCGCAGCTCTCCGACCTTCGCGAATCGGGCTCGATCGAGCAGGACGCCGACGTGGTGCTCTTCGTGTTCCGCGAGGAATATTACGTGAAGAACATGGAACCCCGCGACATCGCCGACCCGAAATATCCCGAATGGGAAGTGCTGATGGACAAGGTCAAGGGCACAGCGGACGTGATCATCGCCAAGCAGCGTCACGGACCGACCGGCACAGTCAAGCTCGCCTTCCAGTCGGAATACACCCGCTTCGCCGATCTGGCCGACCCGAGCTTTACGCAATACGAAGAGCATTGATCGAGCTAATTTGACAGACCGCCTTCATGTTGGCATTATCGCCAACATGAAGGCGGAACTGCTTTACCGCTCAAAGAACGTCCTGTCGGATGGGGCCATCGTCGAGATGGTCATCTGGAAGCTTCCGCATCCCGTGGTCGGGAGCCGGCACGACTACAAATATCGCCTGTTCTACGGTTATGAAGGACAGCGGGTTGTCGGCTTCGACAACGAAAGAGGCAAAGGCGACCACAGACATATCGATGGCCGCGAGGAGAACTACAGCTTCACGACGGTCGATGCCCTGACCCGTGATTTTCTCGCTGACGTCCATTCAAGGAGAGAGCGCCGATGACAACCGCAACAATCCGAATTCAGCGGGGCGACGAAACTGCGCTTCAAGACGCCGCAGGAGGCTTTCTCGACGCTTGGAAAACCGGCAAAGCTCAGGAGCACGTCTTCAGCTTCTCCTCCCCTGAACAGCTCTTTACCGTCCTGACGCCCAAGCGCTGGACATTGATCGAGACGTTGCAGAGCCTTGGCCCCTCGACCTACCGCGCTTTGGCCACAGCCCTTTCCCGCGATGTGAAGCGGGTGCATGAGGATACGGCCGTCTTGATAGAATGGGGCCTTGTCGAAGTGAACGACGATGGTCGCATCCACGTACCCTACGACGTCATCCATGCGGATTTCGACTTGCGCAGCGTTGCCTGAATTCCCGACGGCCTAAAAGATTGTGCAGCGCGAAAGATTTTGCGGGCGCGGTCTTTTTCCTGCCTTCGAAACCGGTAGGATCGCTGCGACCGTTCTCATGCCTCCCGATCCTCATGCCCTACGAGCCGACATGACCGATTTCGACAGCGAGCTTTCCTATCCCGACGATTTCGACATTGCGCCCGTCCGGCTGACGGTCGATCTGGGTGCGCTTGCCGATAATTGGCGGGAGATGGCGCGGCGTTCGGGAACGGCGCGGGCGGCGGCCGTCGTCAAGGCGGATGCCTATGGACTGGGGCTCGAGGATTGCGGCATCACGCTTTACGAAGCCGGCGCCCGGGATTTCTTCGTCGCTGTCGCGCGAGAAGGCGTGACGCTGCGCGCCTATGCACCCGACGCCCGCATCTATGTTCTCTCCGGAATCTGGCCCGGCCAGGAGGCGATGTTCTTCGAACACGATCTGGTGCCGGTTCTGGCCTCGGAAGAACAGCTCGCCTTCTGGATGTCGGTGACATCGGAATATGGCGACCATCCCTGTGCTTTGCAGGTGGACACCGGCTTCAACCGTCTCGGTCTGCCGCTTGAGGATGCGATCGCCTTTGCTGACGACGTGTCGCGACCGGCAAGCTTCTCGCCGGTCCTGGTGCTGTCGCATCTCCATAGCGGCGACACGCCCTCCTCGCCCCTCAACCAAAAACAGCTTTCGGCTTTCCAGAAGGTCGCGGAGGCTTTCGAAGGCATCGAGACGAGCCTTTCGGCTTCCGCCGGGATCTTTCTGGGACCGGACTATCATTTCGATCTCACCCGCCCCGGCATCGCGCTTTATGGCGGCGAGGCGGTCGTCGGGGTACCGAATCCGATGAAGCCGGTTGCCAAGGCGGAAGCGCGCATCATCCAGATCCGCGACGGGAAAAAGGGCGAGACGGTAAGTTACGGCGGCACCTACCAGCTCTCCCGCGACAGCCGGCTGGCGATCGTTTCCGCGGGTTATGCGGACGGCTACAGCCGAGCGCTCTCCGGCTCCGGCGTGCCGCTGCGTCAAACGGTGAAGGATGGCGGCTTCGGCTTCGTCGCCGGCCGCAAGGTTCCGGTCATCGGCCGCATCACCATGGACCTGACGATCTTCGACGTCACGGACGTCCCGGCATCGGAGATCCAGGCCGGCGACTATGTCGAGCTGTTCGGCCCGAACATAGATCTCGACGACGTCGCCCGCGCCGCCGGCACGATCGGCTACGAACTGCTGACCAGCCTCGGTCTGCGCTACGAGCGGCGTTATATCGAAACCGAATAGCTGCCGCCCTCCTTGCCATCAGCCACATTTTCGGATTAGAGAATAAGAGTTCCGCTTTTGTTCACGGTGGAATTTGTGAATATCGAAGGCGGCACCTGATCCCATGGCAAAAGCAAAAACCCAATTCGTGTGCCAGAACTGCGGCACGGTGCATAACCGCTGGGCCGGCAAGTGTGACGGCTGCGGCGAGTGGAACACCATTATCGAAGACGACCAGATGGGCGGCATCGGTGGAGGCCCCGGCAAGGTGCCGAAGAAGGGCCGTGCCGTGGCGCTCACCACGCTGTCCGGCGAGACCGAGGAAGCGCCGCGCATCTTCACCGGCATTTCCGAACTCGACCGGGCGACCGGCGGCGGGTTCGTGCGCGGTTCGGCGGTGTTGGTCGGCGGCGATCCGGGCATCGGCAAGTCGACGCTTCTGATGCAGGCGGCGGCGGCCCTTTCCCGTCGCGGCCACCGGATCATCTACGTCTCGGGCGAAGAGGCGGTGGCTCAGGTGCGGCTGCGTGCCCAGCGGCTGGATGCCGCCGATACAGAAGTGCTGCTCGCGGCCGAAACCAATGTCGAGGACATCCTCGCCACGATCGGCGAAGGCAAACGCCCCGACCTCGTGATCATCGATTCGATCCAGACGCTATGGAGCGACACGGCCGATTCGGCGCCGGGCACCGTCACCCAGGTGCGCACCGGCGTGCAGGCGATGATCCGGTTCGCCAAGCAGACCGGGGCCGCCATGGTCCTTGTCGGCCACGTCACCAAGGAAGGCCAGATCGCCGGCCCGCGCGTCGTCGAGCACATGGTCGATGCGGTCCTCTATTTCGAAGGCGACCGCGGCCACCACTACCGCATCCTGCGCACCGTCAAGAACCGATTTGGCCCGACCGACGAGATCGGCGTCTTCGAAATGTCCGACAAAGGACTTCGCGAAGTCACCAATCCGTCCGAACTCTTCCTCGGCGAGCGCAACTCGAAATCGCCAGGTGCCGCGGTCTTTGCCGGCATGGAGGGCACGCGGCCGGTTCTGGTCGAGGTGCAGGCGCTGGTGGCGCCCACCTCGCTCGGCACGCCGCGGCGCGCGGTGGTCGGCTGGGATTCGTCGCGCCTGTCGATGATTCTCGCAGTCCTCGAGGCCCATTGCGGCGTCAAGCTCGGACAGCACGATGTGTATCTCAACGTCGCGGGCGGTTATCGCATTACCGAGCCTGCGGCCGACCTCGCGGTCGCGTCCGCACTGGTATCCTCGCTTGCCGGTCTTGCTCTGCCGGCCGATTGCGTCTATTTCGGCGAAATCAGCCTCTCGGGCGCGGTGCGGCCGGTTTCGCAGACTGCGCAACGCCTTAAGGAGGCTGAGAAACTTGGTTTTGCAGGAGCGATGCTGCCGGCCACGTCCGCGGAGGTGCCGAAGGGCGCGAACGGACGCTGGGTGACGATCGAGGACCTGCCGGATTTGGTATCCCGCATCGCGGGTTCCGCCGCCAAGCTGAGACAAACGCCGGAAGATGATTGATCTTCCGTTAACAAGCCCGCTGATGTATGACGGCTGCGGTAAGGCGGGGCGCCGGGCTTGAAGCCGGCAAGTCTTGAAGTCGGCAAGTCTGGAGTAGATCATATATGCCCATCACGATTTTCGATGGTATCGTCATCGCTGTGACGCTGTTTTCCGCCGTTCTCGCCATGGTTCGCGGTTTTTCGCGAGAGGTGCTGTCGATCGCAAGCTGGGCTGGCTCAGTCGCCGCCGCCTATTACCTCTACCCCCTGGTTCTGCCCTATGTGAAGCCGCACCTGAGTGACGAGCGCATTGCGATTGCTGCGTCCGCTGGCGCCATCTTCCTGATCGCGTTGATCATCATCTCGTTCATCACCACCAGGATCGCCGATTTCATCATCGACAGCCGCATCGGCGCGCTCGACCGCACGCTGGGTTTCCTGTTTGGCGCCGCCCGCGGCATCCTGCTGCTCGTCGTGGCCGTCGCGTTCTGGAACTGGCTGGTTGCCGCCAATGCCCAGCCGACCTGGGTGACGCAGGCGAAATCGAAGCCGTTCCTCGACACGCTCGTCGCCCGCCTCGAAGCCGTGCTGCCCGCCGATATCGAGCCGCAGATCCGCGCCCGCATCCTCGGCCGCGGGGCAGCGCCAACCGATGGCGCTCCGGCTCAGGATCAGCCGACGGCAGACGACGCGCCTGCGACAAATAATTGACGCGATCTTGCGCTTGATGCAGCGCAAAACGTCACCATTTGTGGTATCATTCGCATTCAAGTGAAAACAGGCTGGTTTCCGGGGAGGTTCTCCCCGGCCGGCCTTTCCATTTTTCCGACAGGGACAGGTTGTCCACAGGGATAAGGGGCCAAGATGAATCAGGCGGTTTCCGAGACGTTCGCCGAAGACAGCGTCAACGAGTGGGATGGCGATACGCTGCATGAAGAATGCGGTGTGTTCGGCATTCTCGGCCATCCCGAGGCTGCGACGCTAACGGCGCTCGGGCTGCACGCACTGCAGCATCGCGGTCAGGAAGCGGCCGGCATTGTCTCCTTCGACGGCCTGCGCTTCCATTCGGAACGCCGCATGGGCCTCGTCGGCGACCACTATACCGATCCCGTCACCCTTGCCCGCCTGCCCGGCAATATCGCGATCGGCCACAACCGCTATTCGACCACCGGCGAAGTGGCGCTGCGCAACGTCCAGCCGCTGTTTGCCGAACTCGAAGTCGGCGGCATCGCGGTTGCCCATAACGGCAATTTCACCAATGGCCTGACCCTGCGCCGGCAGCTGATTGCCGGCGGCGCCATCTGTCAGTCGACCTCCGATACCGAAGTCGTCCTGCATCTCATCGCCCGCTCCCGTTATTCGTCGACCGCCGACCGGTTCATCGACGCGATCCGGCAGATGGAAGGCGGCTATTCGATGCTCGCCGTCACCCGCACCAAGCTGATCGCCGCGCGCGACCCCACCGGCATCCGCCCGCTGGTCATGGGCGAACTCGACGGCAAGCCGATCTTCGCGTCCGAGACCTGCGCGCTCGACATCATCGGCGCCAAGTTCGTCCGCGACGTGGAGAACGGTGAAGTCATCATCTGCGAAATCCAGGCGGACGGCTCTATCTCGATCGACGCCCGCAAGGCCGGCAACGGCCAGGCCGAACGGCTCTGCCTGTTCGAATACGTCTATTTCGCCCGTCCCGATTCCGTCGTCGGCGGCCGCAGCGTCTATGTGGCGCGCAAGAACATGGGCATCAACCTGGCCAAGGAATCGCCCGTCGAAGCCGACGTCGTCGTGCCCGTGCCGGATGGCGGCACGCCTGCTGCTCTCGGTTACGCCCAGGAAAGCGGCATTCCGTTCGAATACGGCATCATCCGCAACCACTATGTCGGCCGCACCTTCATCGAGCCGACCCAGCAGATCCGCGCCTTCGGCGTCAAGCTCAAGCATTCCGCCAACCGGGCGATGATCGAGGGCAAGCGGGTCGTGCTGGTCGACGATTCGGTGGTGCGCGGCACCACGTCGCTGAAGATCGTCCGAATGATCCGCGATGCCGGCGCCAAGGAAGTGCATCTGCGCGTCGCCAGCCCGATGATCTATTACCCCGACTTCTACGGCATCGACACGCCCGACCGCGACAAGCTGCTCGCCAACCAGTACGACAGCCTGGAAGCCATGTGCCAATATATCGGCGCGGACAGCCTCGAATTCCTGTCGATCAACGGCCTCTACCGCGCCGTCGGCGGCGAAGACCGCAACAACGCCCGCCCGCAATTCACCGACCATTACTTCACCGGCGATTACCCCACCCGCCTGCTCGACAAGGACGGCGAGACGATGGGCCGCAAGGTTTCGGTACTGGCCAGCAACGGCTGAGGTGATTGGGTGGCTTTGCAGCACCGCCCTTCGGCAAGTTCCTTCACGCACCCAGCAAGCTCGCCCCCCTCTGCCCTGCCGGGCATCTCCCCCACAGGTGGGGAGATCGGCTGGGAGCCTGCTCACGGCCCTGCATTGAGCGTTACATCCTTCGCAGCGGTGCTTTTGTAGGCGGGGGATCGTGCCGCTTGTAATCTCCCCACCTGTGGGGGAGATGCCCGGCAGGGCAGAGGGGGGGCATCCTGGCTCGACGTTTATTGGCACGGCTCTCCGAATGACGAAAAGTTTCTCCCGCGCGCAAGGACTTGCGCGCACCGGATCGCTGTGACAAGCACAGGGACAACGGAGATCGAGGCTGGGCTCCTGCGACAAGCAGCTATCGCCTCCTCCACCAATATCCATCGGCGACTGTAACGACCGTCGCGCGCATTGCATTTGAGGGCGGAAAATCATGAATATCGATCTGAAGGGCAGGATCGCGCTGGTGACCGGCGCATCGCGGGGCATCGGCTATTTCACGGCGCTGGCACTCGCGAAAGCCGGCGCGCATGTGATCGCCACCGCGCGCACCGTCGGCGGCCTCGAAGATCTCGACGATGCGATCAAGGCGGCCGGCGGCACCGCCACGCTGGTTCCCTTCGACATCACCGACATGGCGGCGATCGACAAGCTCGGCGCCTCGATCTATGAGCGCTGGGGCAAGCTCGATATCCTCGTGGCGAACGCCGGCATCCTCGGCGTCATCTCGCCGCTCGGCCATATCGAGGCGAAGGTGTTCGAAAAGGTAATGCTTACCAACGTCACCGCCACATGGCGGCTGATCCGCTCGGTCGAGCCGCTGCTGACCAAGTCCGATGCCGGCCGCGCGCTGATCCTGTCGTCCGGTGTCGCATCCAAGGCGCCGGCTTTCTGGGGCGCCTATTCGATCTCCAAGGCGGCCGTCGAGAACATGGCCCGCATCTGGGCTGCCGAGACCGCCCACACCCCGCTCAAGGTCAACATCGTCAATCCCGGCGCCACCCGCACCGCAATGCGCGCCCAGGCCATGCCGGGCGAAGACCCGGAAACCCTGCCGCATCCGTCGGAAGTCGCCGAAAAGATCCTCTTCCTCGCCTCCCCCGATCTTCAGGATACCGGTCGCCTATTCGTCGTGCGCGACAACAAGTTCGTGGATTTTCGTGCGCCAGAATAGAGGCGTCGCGCGCCGCAAGAAGCCTGGATGATGCAATCGCACCTTACCGACGAGCAAAGAGAGCAAGCGACGGCGACCGCCAACCTTGTCGCCGCGGCGATGGCCCGCCTTCACCGCGAACATGGGGACGCCGCCGTGATGGAGGCGATGCGGCTGATCAGCTCCGCCATGACCGACGACGCGCGGCGCAGGTCCATCGCCCAGGCCCTGCTCGACAACAGCAACCCGCCGACCGAACAAGGCCGCTAAGGCGGCCTAGACGTTCTCCGCCTCCTGATCCAGCGTCTTGGCGCGGCGCTGCAGATTTTCGCTGAGCTTGCGAAGCTGTTTCTCGTCCAGTTTCTCGATGCCGATGAACTCGTTGGCAGCCTGGCTGGACAGGATAAGCTCGTCGAGTTTCGCCTGGACCGCCTCGCCGTCCCTGTTCTGGGAATTTTGCAGGACGAAGACCATCAGGAAGGTGATGATCGTCGTTCCGGTGTTGACCACCAGCTGCCAGGTTTCCGAGAATCCGAAGAACGGTCCAGTGACGCCCCAGATGACGATCAGGACAACGGCCGCAACGAACGTGACCGGCTTTCCCGACCAGGAGGAGATGGCGCTCGAGAAGATGTCGAAAACGTTGTGATGTCTATCCTGTCTGGCCATTTCGGTTATCCATCCGATTGGTGGAATTGGTGCCCATCAACGTGCAAAGCGCATGTTTTGATCCCGGCGGCGCCCCCGGGAGATACCCCATGTATGAAAATCCGATTTTCTGCTATGCTGCAGGTCCTGCGATAGGGCGCAGGAACTTCATATTTCGGGGGAATATCTGATGAGAAACATCGCCTTCTATTTCTTCGGCGCGGCTGTGCTCTGTGTCACCGTCGGCATGTTCTGGGGCATTCAGATGGCCATCTCCGGCGACCATCTGATGGCGCCGGCGCATGCGCATCTGAACCTGGTCGGCTGGACGACGATGGGGCTTTTCGGTCTCTACTACACGGTGACCCCGGCGGCGGCCGATTCCGTGCTGTCGAAGGTCCATCTCGGCTTTGCGGTTCTCGGCGTGCTCTGTATCGTGCCGGGCATCGCGATGGCGGTGTCCTCGGGCGGCGAGGCGCTTGCCGCGATCGGCTCGATCCTCACCGTCGTGTCAATGCTGATCTTTCTGTTCACCGTCGCCAGAAACGGCATCGGCCGCAAGACGGCGTAAGGCCAGTTACGGACATCCCGCGCGGGCAAAGCCCACTTGACCAAACGGCTTGCCCGCGCCATAACCACCTCCATGAAAACGGCGATTTCCATTTGTGGGATCATTATCCGCTAGCGTTCGCGCTGGCCCGGCCGTTTTCGTCTCTCGAAAAGCCTTGAAGACAAACGACCCGGCCGGAGCCGGATGCTTTCGTGTCTCCTGAACGCGAAAGCATACGGCTCCTAGTTGATAGTGAGAGCGGGATGTCGTCCGAAAACCGCGTACACTTTCGACATCCCGCCCAGCCGGATGCTCGCCGTGCGAGACTTTGGGGAGATTTTTCGATGAGCATTTCGCTCAGGTTCTACAATACGCTGACCCGTGAAAAGACGGCGTTCGCGCCGATCGACCCCCAGAACGTACGCATGTATGTCTGCGGCCCGACGGTCTACGACTACGCCCATATCGGCAATGCCCGACCGGCCATCGTCTTCGACGTGCTCTTCCGGCTGCTCCGCCATGTCTATGGCGAGGCCCACGTCACCTATGCCCGCAACATCACCGACGTCGACGACAAGATCAACGCGCGGGCGCTGCGCGACCATCCCGGCCTGCCGCTCAACGAGGCGATCCGCCTCGTCACGGAAAAGACCGAGACGCAGTACCACGAGGACATCGCCCTGCTCGGCAACCTGGAGCCGACCGTCGAGCCGCGTGCCACCGACACCATTGCCGAGATGATCGAGATCATCGAGAAGCTGATCGGCAACGGCCATGCCTATGTGGCAAAAGGCGAAGTGCTGTTCGATACCAAGTCGATGGCCGACTACGGCCAGCTTTCCAAGCGTCCGCTCGACGAACAGCAGGCCGGCGCCCGCGTCGCGGTCGATGCGCACAAGAAAAACCCGAGCGATTTCGTGCTGTGGAAGCTCTCCTCCCACAACGAACCCGGCTGGGAAAGCCCCTGGGGTCGCGGCCGTCCGGGCTGGCATATCGAGTGCTCGGCGATGAGCCGGCGTTATCTCGGCGAAGTGTTCGACATCCATGGCGGCGGGCTCGACCTGATCTTCCCGCACCATGAAAACGAGATCGCCCAGTCGCGCTGCGCCCACGGCACCGAGGTGATGGCGAATGTCTGGATGCATAACGGCTTCGTGCAGGTCGAAGGCCGCAAGATGTCGAAGTCCGAGGGCAACTTCATCACCATCTACGACCTGCTGCACACCGAAAAATTCGGCGGCCGCCAATGGCCGGGCGAGGTGCTGCGGCTTGCCATGCTGATGACGCACTACCGTGAGCCGATCGACTTTTCGGTGAAGCGGCTGGAAGAGGCCGAGCGCCTTTTCGCCAAGTGGCCGGCGGCGGAGGCTTCCGGTGCAGCGCCTTGCGATACGGTGATCAACGCGCTTGCCGACGACCTCAACACGGTCGCCGCCGTGCAGGCGCTGCACGCGCTCGCGCAGGAGGCCCACGGCGACCCGGACGCACTTGCGGTGTTTGCCGCCAGTGCCGCGTTTCTCGGCGTACTGCCGGAGAAAACCGAGGTCGACGAGGCACTGGCGTCCGCCGTCGATGCGCTGGTCGCCCTGCGGCTCGAAATGCTCAAGGCGAAAAATTTCGCCGAGGCCGACAAGATCCGCAACGAACTGTCGGACAAGGGCATCCAGCTGAAAGACGGCAAGGACCCGGCAACGGGTGAGAGGGTGACGACCTGGGAGGTGAAGCGGTAGGATGGAGTTGGCGCCCGGAGATACCCCCCTCTGCCCTGCCGGGCATCTCCCCCACAAGGGGGGAGATCGGCTGGGCGCGCCCGCTTGCCCGGACATTGATCGCCGCCATTGCCGCCCCCGCACCCTAAAACGCCGGCACTCCAATTCGCAGCGGCAAGTAGGTTTTCCAAATTTTGAAAACCTACTTGCCTCGCAAAAATACCTATCCCAGATTGCGACATCCAATGTGAGCGCGAGCGTTTGCCACAATCCGATCTCCCCCCTTGTGGGGGAGATGTCCGGCAGGACAGAGGGGGGTAACCGCGCGCTGCCCGCAGACAAGGAGCATGACATGCCACATGCCCCAGTCCCGCCGCAACGTCGCGCCAACGCCCGGCGCATGCGCAAAGCCTTGACCGATGCCGAACTGAAGCTCTGGAACGAATTGCGCGCCCACCGCCTGATGGGCCTGAGTTTCCGCCGCCAGGTGCCGATCGCCGGCTATATCGTCGACTTCGCCTGCCCGATGCATCATCTCATTGTTGAGGTCGATGGTTCGCAGCACGGCAACGACGATGATCTGCGGTATGATATCGTCAGGACCGAACGTCTAGAGCGAGATGGCTGGACGGTGCTGCGCTTCTGGAACGACGACGTTCTGAAGGACATCGACAATGTCTG
Organism: Neorhizobium sp. T25_27; assembly: GCF_002968565.1. Lineage (NCBI taxonomy): Bacteria > Pseudomonadati > Pseudomonadota > Alphaproteobacteria > Hyphomicrobiales > Rhizobiaceae > Neorhizobium > Neorhizobium sp. T25_27. The sequence continues at coordinate 151,245 of NZ_PVBJ01000009.1, read as the reverse complement.
TCTCCATATCCTGAAAATTATTGGGGAGGCCTGAAGATGACCCAGATCCACACCGGTGGGTGCCAGTGCGGAGCGGTGCGCTACCGGGCAGAGGGCGAGATCGGGTTTCCGCATCTGTGCCATTGCCGCATGTGCCAGAAGGCGGCGGGCAATTATTTCATGCCGCTCGGCGGGGTGATGCATGAAAATTTCAAGCTGACGCGCGGTGAGCCGGCTTGGTTCCGGTCGTCGGAAACCGTGCGGCGCGGGTTCTGCGAGAAATGCGGCACGCCGCTCTTTTATGACGGGTCGAGCGATCATATGAGCATCACGCTCGGTTCGCTCGACGATCCGCAATCGGTGAAGCCGGAGCTGCAGACCAATCTTGCCCACAAGATGTCCTGGTTCGGCGAGCTCGATCACCTACAGCACGATAACGCCATGGACATAACCGAGGAACAGGAAAAGACTGTCTCGGCCAGCAGCAACCAGCACCCCAACCACGACACCGAGGTCTGGCCTCCAGGCAATCGACATGCGGAGGGTCAATCATGAGCGATACCATCCGAACCGGCGGCTGCCAGTGCGGCGCGATCCGCTTCCGGCTTGAAGGCGAGCCGTTCGATTCTTCGGTCTGCCATTGCCGAATGTGCCAGAAGGCCTTCGGCGCCTATTACGCGCCGCTGGTGGCGACCGGCGAGGCGAAGCTCACCTGGACGCGCGGCGAACTGAAATATTTCCAGTCGTCGAACCATGTCCGGCGCGGCTTCTGCGGAGACTGCGGCACGCCGATGACCTACGAGGCGGCGGACGGGATCGCGATCTCCGCCGGCAGTTTCGACGATCCAACCCTGCTGCCGCCGGTCGTGCAGTTCGGCGTCGAGGGCAAACTTCCCTTCGTCGACCGGCTGTCCGAATTGCCGGCGCGCCACACGATGGACGACATCGATACCGCCCCCTTCCTGGCCGATATCGTCTCCTACCAGCATCCCGACCACGACACCGAAATCTGGCCGCCGGAGAGCGGCCCGCCCGAAAACCAGCCACCGGAGAACAAGCGATGAGCGAAACCCTTAGAACAGGCGGCTGCCAGTGCGGCGCCGTGCGCTTCCGGATCCATGGTGAACTCGGCCGCGCCTCGATCTGCCATTGCCGCATGTGCCAGAAGGCCTTCGGCGGCTTTTTCGGGCCGCTGGTCACCGTGCCGAAGGACGGTGTCGAATGGACCCGCGCCGAACCGAAATATTTCCAGTCCTCGGTCAATATCGATCGCGGTTTCTGCGAAAATTGCGGCACGCCGCTCACCTACCGCTATCCGGGTGGGCTGGACCTGGCGATCGGCGCCTTCGACAACCGCGACGATCTCGCCCCGAAAATCCAGGTGAACTACGCCTCGCATATCCCGTGGGTGACGACGATCTTCGACCAGCCGGTGCGCGACAGCGGCGAGGACGCCGTCCAGCAGGAGCAGATCATCTCCTTCCAGCATCCCGATCACGATACCGAAAACTGGCCGGCAAAGGGTCTCCATCTATGACCGAAGTTCTGCGTACCCTCTATCCCGAGATCGAACCCTACGCGACCGGACAGCTCGATGTCGGCGACGGCCATGTGATCTATTGGGAGCGGGTCGGCAAGCCGGGCGCCAAGCCGGCCGTCTTCCTGCATGGCGGCCCCGGCGGCGGCTGCAACCCGAACCAGCGCCGGCTCTTCAACCCGGACCTCTACGACGTGCTGCTGTTCGACCAGCGCGGCTGCGGTCGTTCCGCCCCGCATGCAAGCCTCGAGGCCAACACGACCTGGCACCTGGTCGCCGATATCGAGCGGCTGCGCGAACTGGTCGGCGTCGACAAATGGCAGGTGTTCGGCGGTTCCTGGGGCTCGACCCTGGCGCTCGCCTATGCGGAAACCCACCCCGAGCGGGTCACCGAACTTCTGGTGCGTGGCATCTATACCCTGACCAGGCCGGAGCTCGACTGGTACTACCAGTTCGGCGTCTCGGAAATGTTCCCGGACAAGTGGGAAGCCTTCGTCGCCCCCATTCCGGAAGCCGAACGCCACGAGATGATGGCCGCCTATCACCGCCGCCTCACCGGCCCCGACAAGGCGGAACAAATCCGCTGCGCCAAGGCCTGGAGCGTCTGGGAGGGCTCGACCATCACGCTTCTACCGAGCCCCGAACTGGCGTCGGACCATGACGACGACCATTTCGCGCTCGCCTTCTCGCGCATCGAGAACCACTTCTTCATGAATGCCGGCTGGCTGGAAGACGGGCAGCTCCTGCGCGACGCTACCAAGCTCAAGGGCATTCCCGGCGTCATCGTGCACGGCCGCTACGACATGCCCTGCCCGCTGAAATATGCCTGGCAGCTCTCGAAAGTCTGGACGGACGCGGATTTCCACATCATCGAGGGCGCCGGGCATGCTGTCTCGGAACCCGGCATCACCGACCAGCTGATCCGCGCGACGGACCGGTTTGCGGGGAAGATTTGAGCTGCGTTCCTGCAGCCCCCTCACCCGGCCTCCGCTTCGCTCGGCCACCCTCTCCCCGCTGGGGCGAGGAAGAAGGGCAACGGTGCGGCATATCTTCTTCTCCCCAGCGGGGAGAAGGTGGCGGCAGCCGGATGAGGGGGTGTCGTGAAATTCGGACGCCTATTTCGGAACTGACACCGCTCCAGGAGGAGCACCCATGACACGCGAACGCATCTATCTCTTCGACACAACGCTGCGCGACGGGCAACAAACCCCCGGCGTCGATTTTTCCGTCGAGGACAAGATCGCCATCTCCAACCTGCTGGACGAATTCGGCCTCGATTATGTCGAGGGCGGTTATCCCGGCGCCAACCCAACCGACACCGCCTTCTTCTCGGAGAAGCGCACGGTGAAATCGAAATTCGTCGCCTTCGGCATGACCAAGCGGGCCGGCATTTCGGCCTCGAACGATCCGGGACTGGCCGTCCTGCTGCAGGCGAAAAGCGACGCCACCTGTTTCGTCGCGAAAAGCTGGGACTATCACGTGCGCGTCGCGCTTGGCTGTTCGAACGAGGAGAACCTCGAATCGATCCGCGACAGCGTCGAGGCCGCCCGCAGCGCGGCCAAGGAGGCCTTGGTCGATTGCGAGCATTTCTTCGACGGCTACAAGGCCAATCCCGAATATGCGCTTGCCTGCGCCAGGACGGCCTATGAAGCGGGTGCCCGCTGGGTGGTGCTCTGCGACACCAATGGCGGCACCCAGCCGGGCGAGATCCGCGCCATCGTCGAGGCGGTGATCGCGTCGGGCATTCCCGGCGCCTCGCTCGGCATCCATGCCCATGATGATACCGGCCAGGCGGTCGCCAATTCGCTCGCCGCGATCGAGGCGGGCTGTCGGCAGATCCAGGGGACGTTGAACGGCATCGGCGAGCGCTGCGGCAATGCCAATCTGGTGACGATCATCGCGACGCTCGCCTTGAAGGACGCTTACCGCAGCCGGTTCGAGACGGCGATCGATGCGGAGCGGCTAACCGGGCTGACCCGCCTCAGCCACGCCTTCGACGAGCTCTTGAACCGCTCCCCGAACCACCAGAGCCCTTACGTCGGCGCTTCCGCGTTCGCCACCAAGGCCGGCATCCACGCCTCGGCGCTGCTCAAAGACCCGCGCACCTACGAACACGTGACGCCGGAAAGCGTCGGCAATCTGCGCAAGGTGATGGTGTCCGATCAGGGCGGCAAGTCGAACTTCATCAACGCGCTGAAGCGCCGCGGCATCGAAGTCGGCAAGGACGACCCGAAGCTCGATCAGCTGATCTCGATCGTCAAGGAACGCGAGGCGACCGGATACGCCTATGAAGGGGCGGACGCGAGCTTCGAGTTGCTCGCCCGCCGCACGCTCGGCACCATTCCGGAATTCTTCTCGGTCGAAGGTTTCCGGGTGATGGTCGAGCGCCGGTTCGACTCGCATGGCAAGATCAAGATCGTCTCGGAAGCGGTGGTGAAACTCGTCGTCGACGGCCAGACGCTGATGTCGGTCGCCGAGGGCGACGGCCCGGTCAACGCGCTCGACCGGGCGCTGCGCAAGGATTTCGGCAAATACCAGCACGAGATCGACGACCTGGTTCTCGCCGACTTCAAGGTGCGTATCCTCAACGGCGGCACCGAGGCGATCACCCGCGTGCTGATCGAATCGATCGACAGCACCGGCGTGCGCTGGTGGACGGTCGGCGTCTCCGAAAACATCATCGACGCCTCGTTCCAGGCACTGATGGATTCGGTCATCTACAAGCTGATGAAGAACCGGGAGCTGGCGGGCAAGATCGCGGCGGAGTGAGGCTGGAAGGGCGAGGCTGAGGCCGCCTCGCCATGTTCGAACCTTCACCGCCCGGCCATTTCGCGCAGGTCCTGGATGAGGCCGCCGGGACCAGTCTCGGCTGTCGCCGCGACGCCGAGTTTGGTCAGCCAGCACCACATGCTGGTGCGATGGAAAAGGGTGTAGAGCCACAGCGCTCGCTCCATATCCGGATGGTCGGTCCGGCCGTAACCTTCAAGGATGGGCCGGTGGCTGCGCGGGTCCTCGTGCGAGGAGCAGAATAGGGCCTTGGCCAGATCGAAGAGCCTGTCCCCTGCCCGCGCATTGCCGAAATCGATGAGCCCGCTCAGCCGAAGATCTCCTGCACCGTCGCGCAACGCGAGCACATTGCCCTGATGGAAGTCATCGTGGCAGAGCACGGGGCCGCCGTTTTCGGCCAGGAGATCGAAACTGCCTTCGGCAAGGCGCTGCAGGTTTCGCCCGAGTTCGGCATCGCCGCCGAGATCGCGAAAACGCCGGAACACGTCTTCGAACGCCGCCGTCATACAGTCCGCATTGGTCGGACACGGCTTGTCGATCCCGTCGCCACGAATGTAGCCATAGGCTGGCATCGGCACGGCGTGAACCTGTCTCAGCAGCTTTCCCATTTGCCGATAAGCTTGCTCGATATCCGGTTCGTCCATCCAGTGGCGGAGCGACCGGCCTGGTAAAAGTGTCAGGAGGGCGTAGCGCAACGGCAGGAGGGTGCGTGTTTCGTCGACCCTCAACCACCGGGGAACAGGGGGTATCAGCCCTTCCAGCCAGCCGGCCACCAGGTTCTCCTTCTTCGGCAGCCATTCGGGTTCATCCGGATAGATTTTGAGGACAGGCGAGCTGTGCTCGGCCCGCACGAGATCAATCCTGTAAACCTCGGTACTGCCGCCCTCGAGTCTGCTGAAACCGCTGGCGACAAAACCACGATCGAGGTGCCGGACGAGCCGATCAACGGTTTCCCCGTCGAGTTCGAGGGTCGTTCTTCGCTGCGGCGCCATTTCCACCGTCCAATGATTGCTATATTGGGTTACCCACTATCGACACTGTTGGAGCGTGGACAACGCGGCTCTCCATAAACCACGCAATCGCAACCTGCGGAAAGCCTGCCCATGACGGCGTCCCCGAATTTTCGTACCGAACCTTGACCGGCTCCAACCCGCCCTCATCGCTCGAATTGCTTGGCTGGTCCGATTTCTTTGCGGCTCAGGTCGAGCCGGGCGAAGCGGATCTCGTACCCCGGCGCGTCGCTTCGGTTCACCGGGCGCGCATCGATGCGATCGACATCAGCGGGCCAGTCGAGATCGAACTTCCGCCCAATAGCAATACCGCGGATTTTGCGGTCGGCGACTGGGTTCTTGCCGATCCGCTGACGGGCATGCTCGTGCGCCGTCTCGACCGGAAAACCGTGTTTCAACGGCGTGCGGAAGGCGGGCACGGCCAGCAGCTTGCCGCGGCCAATGTCGATACGCTGTTCATCGTCACGTCCTGCAATGCCGATTTCAACCCGGGGCGGCTGGAACGCTACCTGATCATGGCCAACCAGGCCGCGACCAATCCGGTGATCGTGCTGACCAAGGCCGACACGGTCGAAGATGCCGGCCCGTTCGAACAGCAGGCCAAGGCGCTGCAGCGCGACCTGCCGGTGGTCGTCCTCAATGCGCGTACAGCGGATGCCGTTGCCTTGCTGAAGCCCTGGTGCGGCGTCGGGCAGACCGTAGCGCTGGTCGGTTCCTCCGGAGTCGGAAAGTCGACGCTGGTCAACACGCTTGCCGGGCATGCGTCCGACACGATGCAGAAGACCGGAAGCATCCGCGAACGTGATGCAAAGGGTCGTCACACCACGACGGCGCGGTCGCTGCATGCGATTGCCGGCGGCGGCTGGGTGATCGATACGCCGGGTATTCGGACGCTTTATGTCAGCGACGTCACCGACGGCATCGATACGCTGTTTGCCGAAATCACCGATCTGGCGCCAAATTGCCGGTTTCGCGATTGCACCCACGCCCACGAACCGGGCTGCGCGGTGCAGGCAGCCGTTGCCAAAGGCGAACTTTCTGCCGAGCGCCTGGAACGCTGGCGCAGCCTGCTTGCGGAAAACCGCGACAGGACGCCGGTGCTGAGCGGCCCAAAGGGCAACAAGATCGTCCGCAAGAAGAAATACTGAGAGTTTCGCGCGCGAATCCCGTCCCTGCAGGAGTTAGCAGGTGGCCCCGATTCCTGTGGCCCCGATCCGGGCCATTGTATTTCAGGGGATTTCGTACCATATAGGCGGCACATTGAGGCAGCCGCTCGCGGTAATGACGCAGCAGCGCCTGGCAACCAACCCCCTCACTATTCATTAATCCAAAGAGGCCTCGGCATTCTGCCGGAGCATCGAGATCGGAGACGTTCATGTCTGATAAAAAAACAAACACCCCGGACCAGCCTTACCAGCCCATCCCCTTTGCCAAGAAGCATCGCATTTCGGTTGAGGATGCGAAGGCGATCATCGAAAAGCACGGCGCAGACCGGAAGTCGGCCGACAAGGAAGCACGGCGCGTAGCCGTCTAATCCTTCTCGCCTGCAAGACGACTGGAAGAACCGGAGACTGAGGATGCCGCACCCGGCTATTGAACCTTCAGTCCCAGTTCCGCCAGGATATCTCCGGCCTGCTGCCGCGAGATCGTTGCCCCCTTGAACTTCCTGGCGTCGATCAGCTTCAGTCCGCCGAGGTCCGCACCGCGCAGATCGGCCCCTTCGAACCTAGCATCGACGAGCCCCGTGTCACGCAGGCTGCAGCCGTCGAACACGACGTCGCGAAAATCGCATTTCGACAGATCGGCCATGCCGAAATCGACCCGCTCGATCCGGGACTTCCGGAACGACAGTGCGGGAAGTCTCGCCTGCGCCAGGATGGTCTCCTTGAACGACAGGCCAAGCGACGCGATCCGCGTCAGGTTGGCACCGGTCAGCTTGCAGCCGACGAACCGGGTGTCGTTCATTTTGGCTTCCAAAAAAGCGGCGTTGTTGAAGTCGCAATTCCCGAACTCCACCTCGGCGAGGTTGGCGCCTGTAAAATTGGCGAACGCCCCCCGGCACCCCTCGAACTTCGCCCCTTCCAGGTCGGCGGCCCGCAGATTGACGGTCGTCATCCTGCAGTTTCGAAATTCCCAGCGCTGAAGATCGAGCCCCGACAGGTCCGCTTCCTCCAGCGTGCAGTCTTTCAGGACCACCCTGTTTCCGGCCGCCGTAAAGTCGAGCACCTCGGCGCGTCCTATCTGTTGTTCGGAAACCTCGATGGGATCCTGCTCCGCCATGACCTTCGCCTCCGCCGACATTCGTTCGGCGTGATTGATCAGAGATTCGGGTTGGAAACAATCGGCGAGGCGGAACGGTGCGGCACACTCCCTCTGATCTCCCTCCTTGAGGAGGAGATCGGTATGCCGCTGTCTCTCTCCACGATTGACCGCCTTAAGTGGCTCCCCTCACACCTCCTCGAACGAAAGCCCCCAATCCTCCTCGCCATACCACTCGCCCTCTTGAGACGGCCGATGCCAGCGCAGGCTGCGGACCTGATAGCCGCGGCGGGAGCGGAAGGCTTCCGCCAGCCCCTCGTGACGGCCTGGCGGAGGTGGCTGCTGGCCTTCCGCCCAGACGAAGGAGACCGGCTGCAGGAACCTGGCGCCAAAACCCGACGCTCGCCGGTCGATCATCAGGAAACCCGCAGAACGGGTAAAGCCGCTCCGCCGGCCGTTGTCGATCGCCGGAAAGCCGAGCGGGAAGAGCGTGCGCCCGGAAACCGCGAGATTGTCGATCCAGGCGGCCGACGGGTGGTCGAGCGCGAAATTGGCGTAGATCACGTCCGCGTCCTCCTTCGGCCATTCTGTCGCGTCACCGCGGACGAGTTCGACATTCGCGTAACCCGCCAGGTTCTGCCGTGCCTTGTCCGCGAGAGCCTCGTCATATTCAACGGCGATCACCCGGCCCGACGGCCCCACCAGCTCGGCGATGATGGCCGTGTAATATCCGGTCCCGGCGCCGAGATGAGCGACGGTCTCTCCTTCGCGGATGCCGAGCGCGTGAAGGGCCCCGGCATGCAGCGACGGCATGCCGTTGTTGACGCCCCGGCCCGTATCCAGCCCGACCAGCACATCCTGGTAAAGCACCAGCGGGTCGGTGGAGGCGAGCTCCCGGTAGTTGCGAAAGTCGTTGTAGACCCAGGGCGGCGGGCCAATGAATTGTTCGCGCGGCACCTTCGCGAAGGCCGCGAAAAGGCGGGCGTCCGCACTCACGCCGGCCTTCGCCAGGATTTGGCGGGCATAGATCTGCCGGTGCAACGGCTGGCTTTCGAAATCCATCCAACTCCTCCGTTCTGACAAGGGCTCACTATCGCAAGCCAAGCCGACAGAATCGCGACAAACGATAGGTTCTTCAATGAAATGAATTGGTCCGGCTCAACCTATTCGTTTAAACGGGGGATAACCAGAACAACATACCGGAAACACCCCACATGGCCACCGACACCGCCCCGGCGACGACAGTGAAGAACGAAGATACGCCGCGTGGCTTCGCCTTCGGGCTGACGGCTTATTTCCTCTGGGGCTTCCTGCCGTTCTACCTGAAGGCCGTCGCCCATATTCCTTCGCTCGAAGTGCTGGCGCACCGGGCGATCTGGTCGGTGCCGGTCGCCGGGATCGTTCTGTTGATCCTGCGCCGCACCGGAGATCTCAAGGTGGCGGTGCAGAACCCGCGCATGCTGGCGATGGCGTGCCTGACGGCCCTGATCATCATGGCGAACTGGGGCATCTATGTGTGGGCGGTCGCCGCCGGACGGGCGCTCGATGCGGCGCTCGGCTATTTCATCAATCCGCTGTTCAGCATTTTCCTGGCGGCGGTGCTGCTCAAGGAGCGGCTGGCGCCGGTTCAGCTCGCCGCGATCGGCCTTGTGGTGGTGGCGGTGGCGATCCTTACCTATGATGCGGGCGGATTGCCTTGGGTTTCGCTGGCGCTCACCTTCACCTGGGGGTTCTATGCGCTGTTCCGGAAAACCCTGCCCATCGGCCCGAACCAGGGTTTCTTCCTGGAAGTGCTGCTGATCAGCATTCCCTGCCTGCCCTATGTGATCTGGCTGGAATCGACCGGCCAGGGCCATCTCCTCAATTCGACCGGCTGGGACACCTTCATCCTGATGGCCGCCGGCATCGTCACCGCCGCACCCCTGATGATCTACGCCAACGGCGCAAAACTCCTGAAGCTCTCGACCATCGGCATCATGCAGTATATCGCGCCGACAATGATCTTCCTGATCGCCGTCTTCGCCTTCCACGAGCCGCTCAGCCCCGTGAAGCTCGGGGCCTTCGTCCTGATCTGGACGGCGCTGGCAATCTATACCTGGTCGCTTCTCAAGCAAGCGCGCGGCCGATAGGCCTTTCCCGGAGCATTCCCATGAAAATCAGCGATATCCCGTTCGGTACCACCGACTGGAGCGCCATTCCGAAGACAGAGCACAAGGGCGACACGGGGCTGGCGACCTGGCAGACCTGCCATTTCGGCGGGATCAGGGTGCGGATGGTCGAATATACCCCAGGCTATCTCGCCGACCACTGGTGCGTCAAAGGCCATATCCTGCTCTGCCTCGAAGGCGAGCTGGCGACCGAACTCGCCGATGGCCGGGTCTTCGTGCTGACGCCCGGCATGAGCTATCAGGTGGCCGACGATGCCGAGCCCCACCGCTCCTCGACATCCGTCGGCGCGAAACTCTTCATCGTCGACTAGGGCTCAAGCGCCGGCGCTCACAGCCTCGAAATCACCGCGCCCTCGCCGCTCGTCGGCGGGCGCTCCTCGCCCTGTTCCAGGATCGCCGGAACGATGTCCTCGACGTCGGCGATGACCAACGGCTGGACGAGATGAGCGCGGTGGATGAACCCCTGTTCGCGCATGTGGGTGATGAGGTCGAGCATCGGATCCCAGAAGCCGCCGATATTGGCGAACACCATCGGCTTCTCATGCCGTCCGAGCTGCGCCCAGGTCATGATCTCGACAATCTCCTCCAAGGTGCCGATGCCGCCCGGCAGGGTCACGAAAGCGTCAGCGCGCTCGAACATCTTGTGCTTGCGCGCATGCATGTCCTCCGTCACAATCAGCTCGTCGAGCTGGCCGAGCGAATGGCGCGTGGCCTCCATGTCGACCAGGAATTCGGGAATGATGCCGGTGACCTGACCGCCGTTCGATAGAACGCCGGCCGCGACCGCACCCATGATGCCCTTGGTGCCTCCGCCATAGACAAGTCGAAGCCCGTGGGCGGCGATGGATTTTCCGAGCGCACGGCCGGCTGCAAGGTAGGCGGGATCGCGCCCCGGCTGCGAGCCGCAGTAAACGCAGATGGATCGAATCGGCACAGTTTTCTCCGCAACGCATTTCAAAGGGAGGGCCAAACCAAGCCCCGGTCGTCAAAATTGACGGGAAATGCCCGGAAGAGCAAGGGTTTATCGTGTGAAAAGCTTGTGAATGCGGGAGGAAAAGGTTAATCCGGATATGCGATGGCTATAGCTGTCGGGAGAGGCATTGATGATGAAAAACCGCGCCGGCTGGCTGGCTCTGATCGTATTGGCTATCGCATCGCTGCTGATGGTGTTCTTGGTGATGCCTGCGATAAACAAGGATTCCAAGCCGATCGGCGACGCGATCAATGCCGCAGGCAATGCCGTCAAGGACGCGGTGACGGAACCGCAGCCGACGGCCAGGGCGCCCGATGCCGCAAAGCCGGCCGACCAGGCTGCAGCCACGGCGCCGCAGACGGCTCAGCCCGCCGCGTCTTCCGCAGCAGGCCAGGCCGCGGCCATGACGCCGCCATCCTTCGACGTGCTGCGCGTCGAGCCGGACGGATCGACCGTGATCGCCGGCCGCGCCGCGCCCCATTCCAAGCTCGAAGTTACCGATGGCACCGCGATCGTCGCCAAGGTCGACGTCGGCCCGAGCGGTGATTTCGCCGCCATCCTCGACAAGCCGCTGCCGCCCGGCGACCACCAGCTCGTGCTCAAGGCGATCGGCAAGGATGGCAAGACCACCGTGTCGGAAGAAACGGCGACCGTCTCGGTGCCCGCCGACAAGAACGGCAAGCTGCTCGCCATGGTCACCAAGCCCGGCAAGGCAAGCCGCCTGATCGCGACCCCGGACGCCGCAACTTCACCTGGCACGAACGCTGCGCAGCCGGCAGCCCAGGCCGCGGCAGCTTCGCCCGCTACCAATCAGGCTCCGGCCAGCCCCGCGCTTGCCGCCCCCTCGGCCGCGCCGTCGACCAGTACCTCCGTTGTCGCCCTGCCGGCACCGCCGGCCGGCTCGTCCAATCTCGCATCTTCCGCGCCGAGCATACCGGTCTCGGCGCCCGCCTCTTCGGCGGCGACATCCGCTGCGCCTGAACTGCGCATCACCGCTGTCGAAATCGAGGGCAACAAGATTTTCGTCGCCGGCAACACGAAGGCCGGCACCATGCTGCGTGGCCAGGCCGACGGCCGGCCGATCGGTACCGCCCAGGCGGGCCAGGACGGCAGTTTCGTGATCGAAGGGGCGATCGACCTTGCAGTCGGCGACCACCGGATCGGCGTCGAGGTTGTCGGAGCCGGTGGACAGGCTCTGGTACGGGTCGAAGTGCCCTTCAACCGCCCGGCCGGAGACCAGGTCGCTGCCGTCGCAGCGCCGCAGGCCGCCAATAACGGCATGTCGGCGGCCGACAGCGGCGCCTTCGACAAGCTGCGCAACGAAACGGTACGCGCCTTCAACCTGCTGCGCGGGCTTTACGACAACGGCCGCGTACCCTCGGCGGAACAGATGGCAGCCGCCCGCTCCGCCACTTCGATCGCCCTGAAATCGCTCTCCGAATATCGCCTGCCGGCCGATGCGGCCGCCTCCGCCCGGGTGCTTGCCGAAACCACCGTCCAGAACGCCGCGGCAGCGGTTGCCGCCCTCGACGCGCTTCCCAAGGATGTCGCAAGCGTCGGTGCCGGCCTGAAGCGGATCGGCGAAATGATCGCCCGCGCCGTCGGCCCGACCATCGCCCGCGAGCTGCAAGGCGTCCAGGCCACCACAGCCGCCCCGATGACGGTCACCGATGCCAGCGGCACCCGCACCATCCAGCAGGAGCCGCTGACCCAGAGTGAACGCAGCTCGGTGATCATCCGCCGCGGCGACACGCTCTGGCAGATCTCCCGCCGCGTCTACGGCCAGGGTGTGCGCTACACGACGATCTACCTCGCCAACGAGGCCCAGATCCGCAACCCCGACGTCATCCAGCCCGGCCAGATCTTTGGCGTGCCCGACGCGGCCCTGCCGGACGCTGAAGAACTCCATCGCCAGCGGATGACACAGCGCCGGTCGTAAGGGGGCGCAAGACGTTCTGGTATGCGAGGGTGACGCAAAAAGATCCCCTCCCGGCCTGCCGGCCACCCTCCCCACAAGGGGAGAGAAATATGCAGCACGCTCACCGTTCTCCAACGAAGCGCTTGTTCTTCACTGAAACACACCTCTCCCAACAGACTGGCGAAGAGGCGGATATAACGCGTGGATTGCGCGACATCGCGGCTGGGTTCCCTCCCCCCTTGTGGGGAGGGTGGCCGGCAGGCCGGGAGGGGTCTTTGCCGGGGATACTTTCATTTGGTTAGAAAAACGCATCCAGCGCCCTCAATCCCTTAGCCGCATTCATTTCCCCGTCCATCCCGGCCTCCCCCACAAGATCCCTGGACGGCCAATGGCCATGCCGGCTGCCGTTCGGCCAGCTTGGCGCAGGTTAGGAGGAATACCGCGGTGATCAGGCGGCGTGCTCGCATATTATCTCCGGCTCTGATCCATGCCGCGCGGACAGGAGAAGAAAATGGTTTCCAGCATTAATTCCATTCGGACTTGGTCCTCTCAGGCGGCCCTCAATGCATTCAATGATGTCTCCAACAACAGGGCGCCCGGCAGTTCGGCGTCCGGCTCGTCCTCCACTTCGCTCGCCGATATACTGTTTTCCAGCGGCAGCGGCGGTGACGACGACTACGAGGACGACAAGATCGCAGCGCTGATCGCCTCGCTGCAGCAGACCATGAACGGCAGTGTCCCGGACACCGCAGGCGACGGATCGGTCGGCGACATGTCCAGCAAGGCGTTCATGAAGGCGCTGCAGGAGAAGCTGGACGCGCTGAAGGCGAGCCCCGACAGTAAGGCGATGGCCGAGGCGATGCAGAAGGCGCTCGACGCCGGCACGCTGAAGATGACCGACGCGGTCGCCGGCGACCAGATCACCGCCTGGGACATTACCGACGGCAAACAGACCTCGGCCGGTATTACCTCCGTCGACAAATCCGACTGGACCCAGTTCCTCAAGGACCGCCTGAGACGGGACGAAAGCGGCAAGTTCGTGCGTAACGCCGACGGCAGCTATATCGAAAAGGCGACCGGGGTCAGCTCCTATTTCGGCATGGTAGGCGAGGCCTATTATTACATTTCCTGGCCGACGCCGGCAGCGACCACCAAGCCGGCAGCCGGCACCGCCCCTGCCGCCTCCACCAGCACCAAGTGATCGCCACCGGCGAGGGCGGGAGACATCCAGCCTTCGCCGCATCGCCTGGCCGGTCCGTCCCGGCCCTGAAGTTTCACGAAACCGTCATTGCAACATTCTTCCCCGGACCTTATGTGCGGGAGGCGTTTCGACGCGCCCGGCCCGGAGACATTGATGGCGAATAACAAGAAGACCATTTCGGCGGATGCCAGCAATCCGCTCGGCACGCTCGTCAACCTGTGGCCCTATATGTGGCCGGAAGGGCGCGCCGACCTGAAGGCCCGCGTCGTCTGGGCGACCTTCTACCTCTTCCTCGCCAAGTTCGTGCTCCTGACGGTGCCCTATTTCTTCAAATGGGCGACGGATGCACTGAACGGCAAATTGGACATGGCAGGTCTCCTGCCCGCCTTCCTGCTCGGCGCCGTGGTGCTGGTCATCGCGCTCAATTTCACCCGCATCCTGCAGGTGGGGCTGAACCAGCTGCGCGACGCGCTGTTTGCCTCCGTCGGCCAATATGCGGTGCGCCAGCTCGCCTACCGCACCTTCGTGCACATGCACCAGCTCTCCCTGCGCTTTCATCTCGAGCGCAAGACCGGCGGCCTGTCGCGGATCATCGAGCGCGGCACCAAGGGCATCGAAACGATCGTCCGATTCACCATTCTCAACACCGTGCCCACTCTGCTCGAATTCCTGCTGACGGCCATCATTTTCTGGGTCGCTTACGGCTTCTGGTACGTTCTCGTCACCGCCGTCACGGTGGCGCTCTATATCTGGTTCACGGTGAAGGCCAGCGACTGGCGCATCGCCATCCGCCGCTCGATGAACGACAGCGACACCGACGCCAATACCAAGGCGATCGATTCGCTCCTCAATTTCGAGACCGTCAAATATTTCGGCAACGAGGAGATGGAAGCCAAGCGCTTCGATAGCTCGATGGCACGCTACGAGAAGGCGGCGACCGACGTCTGGACTTCTCTCGGTTGGCTCAACTTCGGCCAGGGCGTCATCTTCGGCCTCGGCACGACAGTCATGATGGTGATGTCGGCGCTGGCCGTGCAGCGCGGCGAGCAGACGATCGGCGATTTCGTGTTCGTCAACGCGCTGCTGTTGCAGCTTTCCGTACCGCTCAACTTCATCGGTTTCGTCTACCGCGAAATCCGCCAGGGGCTGACCGATATCGAGCAGATGTTCGAGCTGCTCGAAGTGCAGCCGGAGGTCGTCGATCGGCCGGATGCCGCGCCTCTCGCCATCCCCCAAGGGTCGATTTCCTTCAAGGACGTGCATTTTTCCTATGATCCGGCCCGGCCGATCCTCAAAGGCGTCTCGTTCGACGTACCGGCTGGCAAGACGGTGGCGATCGTCGGGCCCTCGGGCGCCGGCAAATCGACCATTTCCCGCCTGCTCTACCGGTTCTACGACATCCAGGGCGGCTCGATCACCATCGACGGGCAGGACGTGCGGGACGTGACGCAGCATTCGCTGCGCGCGGCGATCGGCATGGTGCCGCAGGACACGGTGCTGTTCAACGACACGATCGCCTACAACATCCGCTACGGCCGCCCTTCGGCGAGCGAGGAAGAAATGCTTGCCGCCGCCGAAGTGGCGCAGATCGGCCATTTCATCAGCGCCTTGCCCGACGGTTTCGACACCAAGGTCGGCGAACGGGGCCTGAAACTTTCGGGCGGCGAGAAGCAGCGCGTGGCGATCGCCCGCACCGTCCTCAAAGCCCCGCCGATC
Source organism: Neorhizobium sp. T25_27 (assembly GCF_002968565.1). Taxonomy (NCBI): domain Bacteria; kingdom Pseudomonadati; phylum Pseudomonadota; class Alphaproteobacteria; order Hyphomicrobiales; family Rhizobiaceae; genus Neorhizobium; species Neorhizobium sp. T25_27. The sequence goes on along the minus strand of NZ_PVBJ01000009.1, from coordinate 135,697 downwards.
CTGATCCTCGACGAAGCGACCTCGGCGCTGGACACAACGACCGAACACGAGATCCAGTCGGCGCTCGACGTCGTCTCCAAGAACCGCACGACGCTGGTGATCGCCCACCGTCTTTCGACCGTCATCGGCGCCGACGAGATCATCGTCCTGCGCGACGGGCTGATCGCCGAGCGCGGCACGCACAGTTCGCTGCTCGAACAGAACGGGCTCTACGCCTCGATGTGGAACCGCCAGCGCGAGGCGGTGCAGGCCGAAGAGCAGCTGCGCAAGGTGCGCGAAAGCGACGACCTCGGGGTGGTGCTGCGCGGCGTGCCGGCGGCGGAATAGGCCGGCGGCGCAATGAACTTCGGAAAGGGACGAATCTCAACGTGAAACGATACCTCACCCCCCGCATGCTCGTCCTCGGCGGCATCGCGATCGCCTATGTGCTGGTGCTGATCTTCTTCGGCTCGCCGCTGCTCGCCTTCACCACCTGGATGGGCTGGGTCGATCCGCAGGCCGCGCGGTAAGCGGACGCACTGTTCACGGGGCGGCGACTGTTCATGTCGCGGTCGAGATGCCATCTAACGTGTAACTTCAGACACAATAAATTCACGGTGGTAACGCAATGAAAAAGATCGGCTTTCTCTCCTTCGGGCACTGGACGCCCTCGGCGCAGTCGCAGGCGCGGTCGGCATCCGACGTCCTGCTTCAATCCATTGATCTCGCGGTCGCCGCCGAAGAGCTCGGCGCCGACGGCGCCTATTTCCGCGTCCACCATTTCGCGCGGCAGCTCGCCTCGCCCTTCCCGCTTCTGTCGGCCGTGGGCGCCCGCACCAAGCGCATCGAGATCGGCACCGCCGTCATCGACATGCGGTATGAAAACCCGCTCTACATGGTGGAAGATGCCGGCGCTGCCGACCTCATCGCCGGCGGACGCCTGCAGCTCGGCATCAGCCGCGGCTCGCCGGAACAGGTGATCGACGGTTTCCGCTATTTCGGCTATCAGCCCGCGGAAGGCGAGACCGATGCCGATATGGGCAGGCGTCATGCGGAAGTGTTCTTCGACGTGCTGCGCGGCGAAGGTTTCGCCAAGCCCAACCCGCGGCCGATGTTCCCCAACCCGCCCGGCATGCTGCGCCTGGAGCCGCATTCGGCGGGCCTGCGCGACCGCATCTGGTGGGGTTCGAGTTCAAACTCGACCGCCGTCTGGGCAGCCAAGCTGGGCATGAACCTGCAGAGCTCGACGCTGAAGACCGACGAGAGCGGCAAGCCGTTCCACATCCAGCAGGCCGAGCAGATCCGCATCTATCGCGAGGCCTGGAAGGAAGCCGGCCACGCCCGCGAACCGCGCGTCTCCGTCAGCCGCAGCATCTTCGCGCTGATGAACGACACTGACCGCGCCTATTTCGGCGGCAGCGGCGAGAGCCAGGACCAGATCGGCAATATCGACCCGCAGACGCAGGCGATCTTCGGCCGCTCCTATGCCGCCGAGCCGGACAAGCTGATCGACCAGCTGAAGGCCGACGAGGCGATCGCCGAGGCCGATACGCTGCTGCTCACCGTGCCGAACCAGCTTGGCGTAGAGTACAATGCGCATGTGCTGGAGAGCATCTTGAAGCATGTGGCGCCGGGGCTGGGGTGGCGCTGAGATAGCCCACAGTCGGAGAACGCAGTTGCCGAAAGCTCCAGCGACCTCCTTGCGGGATGTCGCTGGAGCCAGTAGGGGGCGGTGATGCGGCAGGCACGGCGGTCGGTTGGGATCGGCCTGCTGTAGCCTCAGCGATCACTTCGGCATTTCAAGCCAGGCGGTGTGTCCGGTCAGCCGGTGCATCCCGGCACGATATTCATCTTCCGAGGTCGACCAGCGCAGGCGGGCATATTCTTCCACATCCGGGCCGACCTGATAGCGAAGGCGACCCGTCGCGTCGACGGCCGCCGCATAGATCGCCTCGACCACCGACTGCTCTTGCGTCGAAGCGAACGGGTAGTTGATCATCGACTGCAGCATGTGGTCGAAATAGGGTTTATAGCTTTCCGGCAGCGGAGCCGCTTGTGATGCGGCCATTCCGGTGGCGGTGAAATTCGTGCTGCGCATCGCGCCCGGCTGGATCAGCCGGACCTTGATGTTCTGCGACGCCAGTTCGTAGGAGAGCGATTCGGACAGACCTTCCACGGCCTGCTTTGAGGCACTGTAGAGCGATAGCAGTGGCATGGCTGCGATCCCGACACCCGAACCGACGTTGACGATAGTGCCGCCGTTTCGCCGGTGAAGATGCGGCAACGCCGCCTGGATGACGTTCATCATGCCGAAGACATTGGTCTCGAAGATCTGGCGGATCGCCTCCGCCGGCGTCGCCTCGAAGATCGAGACCATGGTGATGCCGGCATTGTTGACGACCGCGTCGAGGCCGCCGAAGCGCTCTACGCCGGCCTGGATTGCGGCCTCTATGCTCGCCGGATCGGCGACGTCGAGGGCTGCGACCAGAATGCGGTCGGGATACTGATTGGCAAGATCCGGGTCCGGCCTGCGCATCGTCGCGATGACGTTCCAGCCCTTTCCCGCGAAATGGCTGGCGGTCATCTTTCCGAGGCCCGACGAGCAGCCGGTAATGAGAATGGTCTTGGTCATGATCTGGCTCCAATGTGTTGATGCGCCTTCACTAGACCAGCCAATCGGAACATTCTATAATGTAACATCCGACAATCATTACGGATCGTCCCGATGGATGCTCTTACCGACGTCATCAAGCTGCTTCGCCCGTCCACCGTTCTGCTCGGCAGCATGTCGGCCAGAGGGAGGTGGGGCGTTCGCGTGCCGGAACAGCCGGGGCCGACCTTCTACTTCATCACGGAAGGCCGGTGCTGGTTCAGGACCCATGACGGCGGCCCCGTCGAGCTGCAGGAGGGAGATTATATTCTCTCGGCTAGACCGCTTTCGGATTCGTTCCTCAGCGATATCAACGCGCAAACCGAGCTGTCGGACGATGCCTTCAAGGCCCGACATACCGTTGACGGCGAGATTCGTGTTGGCGAAGAGGGATCGGGACCAGCGACGCGTGTCCTCGGCGGCCTCATCCAATGTGATCCCGCCAATGCCGATCTGCTGATCGGGCTTCTGCCGCGTCTCGTACATGTGCGGGCCACGGAGCAGACTGGCGCGCGATTGCGGGCGCTGGTCTCCATGATCCTGGAGGAAGCCGGCGACACACGGCCCGGGCGCGACGCCGTCCTCTGCCGCCTGATCGAGGTCATGCTCATCGAGACCCTGCGCCGCGAGGCGGCCTGGGCGCCACATGCGGGCCTGCTGGGAGGGCTTGCCGATCCGCAGCTCGCCCAGGCGCTCGGCCATATCCATGCCGATGTCGCCCGCGGCTGGACGGTCGGCGAGCTGGCAAGGCGGGTCGGCATGTCGCGCTCGGTCTTCGCCCGCCGTTTTTCCGAGACTGTCGGCGTCGCGCCGGTCGAATATCTGCTCGGCTGGCGGATGGCGTTGGCGAAAGACGTGCTGCTGCGCGGCCGCGGATCGCTGGAGGAGATCGCCGGGGCGGTCGGCTACAAGTCAGCCAGCGCCTTCAGCACTGCCTTCAGCAACAGGGTCGGTTGTCCGCCGAGCGAATACGCATCGCATCTGCAGGCCGGGCGGAAATGAGGATCGGCATTTTTCCGGCATATCCGCGCTGCGGTTTCGGCGATACGGAACCGCATTGCCGCAAAAACGGTTTCGCTGTAGTCAGATGGCACTGACATACGGGAGAAAACGTTGATCAACCTCTTCGACACCATCCGCAACACGCTCGTGCCGATCCACAAGGAAGGTTACATCTTCGTCGCCGCCTTCTTCATCGCCTCGCTGATCCTCGGTTATATCGCCGAGCCGCTGTTCTGGATCGGCCTGGTGCTGACTTTGTGGTGCGCCTACTTCTTCCGCGATCCGGAACGGGCGGTGCCGCAGGACGACGACCTCATCCTCAGCCCTGCCGATGGCCGCATCAGCCATGTCGCCATGGTCGTGCCGCCGGTCGAACTGCAGCTGGGTTCCGAACCCATGCTGCGCATCTCGGTGTTCATGAACGTGTTCGACTGCCACATCAATCGCTCGCCGGTGCGCGGCCAGGTGTCGCGCATCGAATACCGCCCAGGCCAGTTCATCAATGCCGAACTCGACAAGGCCTCCGAGGACAACGAGCGCAACGGCCTCGTCATCGAAACCCGCCACGGCAAGGTCGGCGTGGTGCAGATCGCCGGCCTGGTGGCGCGGCGCATCGTCTGCTGGGTGAAGCCCAGCGAACCGGTCAATGCCGGCGAACGATTCGGCCTGATCCGCTTCGGCTCCCGACTCGACGTGTTCGTGCCGGCCGGCGGCCAGGCGCGAGTGTCCGTCGGCCAGCTCGCCATCGGCGGCGAGACCGTGCTTGCGGAATTCGGCTCGACCAAGGGCCCGATCATCAGCCGCCGCACGTAAAGGGAAGACAAAGCCTCATGGAGACGCCCGCCTCGCCGCCCTCGCCCCCTCATTCGCACAGGGAACACAACCGCCCGAACGAAGAGGCCCGCGGGCCGCGCCTGCGCGAAATCCCGCTCCGGCTGCTGGTGCCGAACCTCATCACCGTGCTTGCCATCTGCGCCGGCCTCACCGGGATAAGGCTCGCCTTCGAGGGGCGTTTCGAACTGGCGGTCGCCATGGTGCTGCTGGCCGCCTTCCTCGACGGCATCGACGGGCGCGTGGCACGGCTCCTGAAGGCCACCTCCAAATTCGGCGTGCAGATGGATTCGCTTGCCGACATTATCAATTTCGGCGTCGCGCCAGCATTGGTCTCCTACGCCTTCCTGCTCGACCAGGCACATTCGATCGGCTGGATCGCGGCGCTGCTCTATGCGATCGCCGCCGGCCTGCGCCTCGCCCGGTTCAACGTCATGGAAGACCGCAACATCAAGGCCGACTGGCAATCGGAATTCTTCGTCGGCGTGCCAGCCCCGATGGGCGCCATGCTGGTGCTGCTGCCGGTCTATCTGGGCTTCCTCGGGCTCGAGGCCACGCCGGTCTTCGTATATGTCAGCGTCGCCTATACGCTGCTGATCGGCTACCTGCTGGTGTCCCGCCTGCCGGTCTGGTCCGGCAAGTCGAGCCGTATCCGCCGCGACCTGATGCTGCCGATCATGCTCGCCGTGGTGCTCTATGTGGCGCTGCTGATGAGCTATACCTGGGAAGTGCTGTCGATCACCGTCGTCGGATACCTCCTCGTCCTGCCGTTCAGCGCGCGCGCCTGGCATCGCCGCTACGGCACGATCACGATCGAGGATGACAGTGCCAACGTCTGAAGGCAGGCGCACTCGGTAAGTTGCAACTTCCGCGCAACAGTTTCCCGCAAGATGACAGTTCTACGAATACCGGGCGGCACTGCCGGCTTGCCGGCCACGATTCCGCCCGCTTTTATGGGAAAAGCCGCGATCGCAAAATGCAAACAAGAGATTCGCGTGTTGAGGAGACAGCCATGAGCACCGAGAAGAAGATTGAATCCAAACCGGAAATGACCACGCCCTACCGTCCGCTGGGCTTGAAGGCCGTGGTTGCGGCGGCCCTGATGCTGAACCGCAAGCCGAAGCTTACCCCTGCAGGCTGATCAGGCCCGCTGAGCCGGCCCAGGGACCAGGCGACCGACTTCATTCGCCGCTGAGAAAACTCCACAGGAGCCCCAGCGCGAGAAGGCCCATGACGATGCCGATGACGACATCCAGCACCCGCCAGGCGGCGGGTCTGGCAAAAAGCGGCGCCAGAAACCGCGCGCCGTAACCGAGCCCGAAGAACCAGACGAACGAGGCAATCGCCGCACCGGCGCCATAGGCCACGCGTTCCGCCCCTTCGAAGGCCGCAGACAGGCTGCCGAGCAACACGACCGTATCCAGATAGACATGCGGGTTGAGGAAGGTGAAGGCCAGGCAGGTCAGAACCGCCGCCTTCAGCTCCATCGGTTCCGGCGCGCCCGCCACCAACGCGGCCGGTTTTACCGCCCGGCGGAAGGCCATCACGGCATAAAGCCCGAGGAACACCGCGCCGCCCAGCGTCACCACCGAGATCAGCACGGGAGATTGCGCGACGATCGTGCCGAGCCCGCCAACGCCGGCGGCGATCAACGTCGCATCGGACAGGGCGCAGATCAGGCAGAGGATGAAGACGTGGGCGCGAATCAGCCCCTGGCGCAGGATGAAGGCGTTCTGGGCGCCGATGGCGATGATCAGCGAAGCCCCGAGTGCGAGGCCCGAAAGGCCGGCGGAAAACAGGTTCATGGCATTGTCCGTCTAGGGAGGAGGCCGAGGGATCAGAAAAGCGACATCTGGGTGGAGTCGGGTTTCGGCTTTTTCGGCGGCTCCTCTTCCGGTTGGGCGACAGCGACCGGTTTCTGCAGATCCGGACCCATGTTCGCGACCTTGTTGACGAGATCGGAGACCGGCAGCGCCTCGAAGAAATCTTCCTGGACGGGCCGCATCAGGTCGGCCACCTCGCGCGGCTCCTGCGTCCTGCAGTCGAGCCAGCGGGAAAAATCCTCGGGCGCGATGACGACCGGCATGCGGTCGTGGATGTGGCGGATGCCGCCGCTCGCCGCCGTCGTCATGATCGCGGCGGTGTCCACCTCGGAACCGTCGGCGGAAGACCAGGTTTCCATCAGGCCGGCAAAGGCGACGACGCCGCCGCGCTTGGGACGTATCCAATAGGCCTGCGGCTTGACGCCGCTTTCCTTCGGCGGCCGGCGCCATTCGTAGAAACCGGTGGCCGGGATCAGGATACGGCGATGGCGCATGGCGGCGCGGAAGGACGCCTTGCCGATCGCCGTCTCGGAGCGGGCGTTGATCAGCAGCGGAAACTCCTTCATGTCCTTCACCCAGCCAGGGATCAGACCCCAGCGGGCAAGGAAGGCACGGCGCTCCGGCAGGTTGCTGCCCGGCTCACGCCTTTCGGACGACATGACGACGAGGATCGGCTGGGTCGGCGCGATATTGTAGCGTGCCGGGAAATCGTCGAGATCAGCCGGGCTGAAGAATTCCGAAATTTCCTTGGGGGTCGCCGTCAGGGCGTAGCGTCCGCACATGCAAACTATGTGGCATCGGGCTTTCGAAGGGTCAAGCGCCGATCAGGCGCTGACGTCATTCGCTCCTGGGGCCAAACAGGATGATCGCCCCGCCGACCAGGCACACCATGACGCCGAGAATGTCCCAGCGGTCCGGCACCCGGGCCTCGATGGCCCAGAGCCAGAGGATCGAGGCGAGGATATAGATGGCGCCATAGGCCGCATAGGTGCGCCCCGCCGCCTCGCTCGGCACCAGCGCCAGAACCCAGGCGAAAACGACCAGCGACGCCATGCCCGGCACCAGCCACCAGACCGGCTTTTCCAACCTCAGCCATGCCCAGAAGGCGAAACAGCCGGCGATCTCGGCAAGGGCGGCGAGGAAGTAGAGTGTATAGGTTTTCATCGATTGCCTACCCGAAATCCTGCGGCTTCACATCCTGCGCACCGTGCATGACCCGGAGAACCACGATCCGGTCGAGATAGGAGCGATAGTAGATGCAGCGTTGCCGATAGGGAAAGCCGCGCAGGCCGGGCGAAATATGGTCACGCGGCGAACCGGTGAAATCCACCTCGGCGATCCAGGCGATCTTGGCGGTGATGTCCGCCAGGAATTCCCGGGCATAGAAGGGACTGCTTTCTGCGATAAAGTGACGGATGGCACGCAGGTCTTCGCGCGCAAGAGGTGCTACGATGAGGCGCTTGGGGCTAATGACCGTCGCCTTCGCTCATGACGTCGGCAAGCAGGTCTGCACCCGAGGCATATTCCTCACCGAGGCCCGCCTCGATTTCCGCATCCGCCGCATTGATCGCATGGCGCAGCGACTGGATGCGCATCTCATAGTCCGCAAGCATACGTATGCCTGCCCGAACGGCTTCGGTCTCGGTGCCAAAGCGCCCGTTCTTGACCAGATCGGACAGGATGCCATCATAGGCGTCGCCCAACGAGAATGTTTTCGCACGTGCCATGGCAAGCTCCTTTGCTTGAAGCATACGATGAAATACAATACTTTTACAATATTGGCCTCTCCTAGGAAGGTGCCGAGTATCCCGCGATCCCTGCCGTTGGTCAGTTGAACATGCCCTCCTCTCCCCAAGCCGCGTCCTCCGCCATTCTCGAACGGGATGGCCGGTTTCTGCTGATTCGGCGGGTGAACCCGCCGTCGATGGATCTGTTCGCGTTTCCGGGCGGGCGGGCGGAGCCCGGCGAGACGCCGGACCAGACCGCGGTGCGGGAATTTCTCGAGGAGACCGGCATTCCGGTGCGCAATCCCGTCCTCTTCGCGACCTACGACCTGAAGAACGAGAAAGAGGACAGGCGGCATTTCTTTCTGTCGGTCTTCCGTGTGGAGGCCGATCCCGATGCCCAGGCGATCGCCGCCGACGATGCGGCCGATGCCGGCTGGTATACGGTCGAGGAGATCCGCGGCCTGGCTGTGCCGGCGAGCGTGCTCGAATGCGCCGAGAGGCTGGCGGCGGAGATCAATGCCCGCTAAGAATGCTCGCAAAACCGGCGCGATCGCGCCGCATCGGGACCCGTACATGAAGCTCATTCCGCGACTTGGCTGCCTGACGCTGCTGGCAATCCTGGCGGCGACGCCGCTTGCCGCCCAGCCGGCGAAACAGCAGCCGGCGGTGCCGTCCCCGCCTCCGCCGGCCGAGGAAAAGCCGGCGCCTTATGACCTGCAGTTGACGCGGCTTGCGGAAGTGCTCGGCTCGATCCAGTATCTTCGCACGCTCTGCGGCGTCCCGACATCCGAATGGCGGGCCTCGATGCAGCAGCTGCTGGATGCCGATACCGGCACCGAACCGAAGCGCCGCGAGCGGTTGACGGCGGCCTTCAATCGGGGGTACCGGTCGTTTGCCGCCGTGCACACGTCCTGCACGGATGCGGCAAGGACCGCCGAGGAGCGTTATCGTATCGAAGGCGCAACACTTGCGACAGAAATCGCCGCGCGCTTCGGAAATTAGAGGATTATTTACCTCTTTTGGCGGGAGGCCGTGTCGTTTTGATAAAAGGCTGATAAAGTTTTTAACGGGCTAGTAATTAAACGGGCACCGAGGACGACAGAATGCAGACAGGCCGCAACGACATCGACGACATGATTGTGCATGAGAAGATGCAGGCTGCCTTGGAATATCAGAGTGAGGCATGGGCAGACGGCCGTGCCGACGGTATCGAGCCGGAAATCATCGCCGACGCAGCTCTGGTACTTGCCATGCGGGAAACCATCCGCATTCATGGAGAAATGGGCGCCGAAGCCATGCTCGATTCGCTCAAGAGCCGCATGCTCGCCGGCGAATTCTCCCCCGAGCGCACTGTTCAATAACGATAGAGGTTTCCCGTGCGGAATGCGGCGGAAACGACGATAGCCCAATTGATCCTCCGCTTTTCGGCGGCAACGATGCTTGCCGCGATGGTCGGCGGCCACGCTCTTGCGCTCTCCGAGCTGCGCCCGAGCGACGAGCCCAGTCAGCCTGAGCAGGGGCAGAGCCGCGCCATCCTCCAGGCGTTCGAAGGTACGACCCTGCCGCAGCCGGGTCCTGCGATCAATCGGTCGGCACAGGCCAGCGACACCAAGACGACCACCCCCCCGGCGGACCCCAACGCCGCCAAGCCCGCACCGGCCGACAGCAAGCCGGCGGAGATCATCCGCGACATGACCAAGCTGCCGGCGCCGGTCAAGCACATGCGCGAACAGCTCGTCGAGGCCGCAGCCTCCGGCGACATCGCCCGCCTGCGCGCCCTGATGGGAACAGGTGCCACCCAGACGCAGGTCATGAACGGCGAGTTCGAGGACCCGATCGAAACGCTGAAGAGCTTTTCGGGCGACGCGGAAGGCCAGGAGATCCTCGCCATCCTGCTCGACATCCTGTCCACCGGTGCTGCGCATTTCGACGTCGGTACGCCGGACGAGGCCTATGTCTGGCCCTATTTCGCAGGAAAGCAGCTTTCGACGCTGACGCCGCCGGAACGGGTCGACCTTTTGCGCATCGTGACGGCTGGCGACCTCGCAGGCATGGAAGAGAACGGCAATTACAACTTCTTCCGCGCCGGCATCAGCCCGGACGGCAAATGGAAGTTCTTCTCCGGCGGCGACTGAGCGGGTGTGAACTGCTGTTTTCAACAGGCTTGCATGAGCAAGCTGCACTCTCGCTACCTTCATCTGCCGCACCGTCGCTCCCCCTTTGTCACCTTCGGTGACATCTCCCCCACAAGGAGGGAGATCAGAGGGAGTGTGCCGCACCCGCACAGCCACCAAACTTTGTCGGCAATCTCCGGGAACGCCTTGCCGCGTTGAGAGCGAAGACTTAATTGTCAGGTTCAGAACAACCGGATTCCTGCACCATGCCCGCCGCCTTTCTTCCCTCGCGAAGCCTGATCCGCCTCACCGGCAAGGATGCGCAGGATTTCCTGCAGGGGCTGATCACCACCGACATCGATTCGCTGCCGGAAGGTGAAGCCCGGCCAGGCGCGCTGCTGACGCCGCAGGGCAAGATCCTGTTCGATTTCCTGGTCTGGCGGGAGGGAGACGGTTTCCTCATCGAAACCGAGGCGGCCCAGCACGAGGCGCTGATGCGGCGGCTGACGATGTACAAGCTGCGCGCAGCCGTGGATATCACGGCCGGTCCGGAAGACGGTGTCACCGTGTTCTGGGGTGACGATTCGGGCAAGGGCGCGGTGAAGGATGCGGCCTTCGCCAAGGCCGGCATCGGCCTCGCCCGCGCTCCCGGCAAGCTGGATGACAGGCCGGAAGGGGCTTATCACGCGTTGCGCGTCGAAGCCGGCATCTCGATCTCCGGTCACGACTATGCGCTGCAGGACGCCTTTCCGCACGACGTCCTACTCGATAAGACGAGCGGACTTTCCTTCCGCAAGGGCTGCTATGTCGGCCAGGAAGTCGTCTCCCGCATGCAGCATCGCGGCACGGCGCGGCGACGGGTCGCGATCGTTTCGGGCGAAGCCGCCCTGCCCGCCTCCGGCACCGAGATCGTGGTCGGCGGCAAGCCGGTCGGCGCGCTCGGATCGGTCGCCGGAAACAAGGGGCTGGCGATCGTGCGCATCGACCGCGTCGGCGACGCCCTGGCACGTGGCGTGCCGCTTTCCGCGGGCGACGTGACCGTCAGCCTGGCGCTTCCCGCCTGGAGCGGGCTCTCCTTCCCTGTCGGGGCTGAAGAGGCCGAGACGTGAGCCCAGCGATGACGGCACCACGCGCCTGGCAACGGATGCTGTCGGGACGCCGGCTCGACCTGCTCGATCCCTCGCCGCTCGACATCGAAATCTCCGATATCGCCCACGGGCTTGCCCGCGTCGCCCGCTGGAACGGCCAGACGCGCGGCGACCATGCCTTTTCCGTCGCCCAGCACTGCCTTGTCGTGGAGGAGATCTTTCGCCGCTGCAACGAGGCCTGCACGGCCGATGCGCTGCAGATGACGATGCTGCACGATGCGCCGGAATATGTGATCGGCGACATGATCTCGCCGTTCAAATCGGTGGTCGGCGGCGGCTACAAGGCGGTCGAGCAGCGGCTGGAGGCGGCGATCCACCTGCGTTTCGGCCTGCCGCCGCATCCGACTCGCGAACTCAAGGCGCTGATCAAGAAGGCCGACACGATCGCTGCCTTTTTCGAGGCCACGGAACTTGCCGGCTTCTCGGTCACTGAGGCGCGGAAATTTTTCGGCCAGCCGCGCGGCATCACCCGAGACATGCTGCCGATCCAGCCGATGCCGGCGCTGGCGGCGCAACAGCTTTTCCTCGACCGGTTCCATCAGATCGAGGCCGAGCGCGCGGGCAAGACGCCATGACCGCGATCGTCGTCTGCCCGCTGAGCTCCATCGCCGAGACAGCCGTCCGCCACAAGGCGCGCGAGATGGTGAGCCTGATCGCCGAGGGCCAGGACTTTCACCGGCCGGGCGTCATTTCCGCCGACCGGCACCTGAAGCTGGCGATGAACGATATCGGTTTTGCCGGCACCGGCGGCCTGATCGCGCCGAGCGAGGCGCATGTGGAAAGCCTGATCGGCTTCGTGCGCGACTGGGACCAGGCAGCGCCGATCGTCATCCATTGCTGGATGGGCGTCTCCCGTTCGCCGGCCGCAGCGGTGATCGCCGTTCTCTCGCTACGCCCGGAAGAGGACGATTTCGCGCTGGCTGCGAGGCTTCGCAGCGTCGCGCCACATGCGACGCCGAATACGCGACTGATCGAGATCGGTGACCGGCTGCTCGGCCGCAACGGCCGGCTGGTCGCTGCCATGAAGGGGATAGGCCGCGGCGCCGAGACCGATGGCCGGGCGTCCTTCATCCTGCCGCTAAAAATCTCGCCTTGAACCTGAAAGTTGAATTTTCCTAATTGTTTAGCTCGGGGTGAAAAAGCTCCACTTTTATCTTGACGTCGCGGCCTGCTGCCCCAATTAACGGCGAAACTAAAATCAGGAGCAGACCGCCGGATGGACCAGGCGTCGGAATTTGTTGTGGCGACCAGGGCGGCGCTTGCTCAGTTGAGCGCACTGGCGGTGCAATATTCCTTCTCCGCGGTCGGCGCGATCGTTCTCCTCATTCTCGGCTGGATGGCCGCCGGCCTGATCAGCCGCTGGGCTCATCGCGGCCTGTCGCGCATCCACGGCATCGATGCGACGCTGTCGCAATTCTTCTCCAACATCATCCGTTATGCGATGCTGGTTCTCGTCGTCGTCATGGTGCTCGGCCAGTTCGGTGTGCAGACGGCATCGGTACTTGCCGCCCTCGGCGCGATCGGCCTTGCGGTCGGCCTCGCACTGCAGGGCACGCTGCAGAACATCGCGGCCGGCATCATGCTCCTGGTCCTGCGGCCGTTCCGGGTCGGCGAGAGCATCGAGACCGGCAGCGTCACCGGCACGATCGTCGATGTTGGACTATTTGCAACCGAGCTTCGGACCGCCGACGGCGTGTATCGGCTGGCGCCCAACTCGACATTGTGGAACGTGCCGATCACCAATTACAGCCGGCTGAAGACGCGCCGCAACGAGATTTCGGTCAGTATCGGCACTGACCGCGATATCGGCCGGACCCAGGCGAAACTGATGGCGATCGCCAGCGGCGACAGGCGGGTGCTGAAAGACCCGGCGCCGACTGTCTACGTCGCCGAATTCGATGCCGGCAGCGCCAAGCTGACGCTGCGCTACTGGACGAAGAGCAGCGACTGGTGGGAAACCGGCCGCGACCTGACCCGGGAGGTCAAGCTCGCCTTCGATAAATTCCCCGGCGATAAGTTCCCCGGCGATAAATTCCCTGGCGACAAATCGCCGGAACAGATTCCAGACCCTCAGGTAGAAGCCCGCGACGTCACCGGTGAGAGCGGACCTCCGGCTCCTCACGGTGCGGACGAACCGGTCACGCAGCGGACCTGAAGGAAAGGATGCATCGGGGCCGGCTTTTTACGAGGAAGCCGGCCCCGATGCCCAAATTTTCGCGAGAATCGAATCGGCGATCGCCGTCACACCGCCTTGAGGTCGTATTCCTCGCTGCCCGACCAGACGATGTCCCAGGATGCACCTGGGCGTACGTTGCGGATGGCAGTCGGCTCGAAGGCGACGAGGCAGCGGCCTTCATCGTGCCGCACCGACGGATAGATCAGTCCGTCATGCCCGTCGCGCCTCAATCTTTCGGCAAGCGCCTGCCCACGGGGGTAGCCGATCGCCGGATCCGGATCGAGCGCCGGGTGGCCGCGCTCGCCGGTGATGTCCGGATACTCGCCGATGAAATCCGCCAGCAGTTCCACATAACGCGCGGTCTCCTCGAACAGGCCGATGAAGCGCAGTTCCCGCGTCTTGTGGAAGGCGACCTCGGCAATCGACGTCATCGTGTCCCAGCTGCAGTACCAGGCGCCTCGGTTTTCGTCGTTGAAGCGGTTCCCGCCTTTTCGCGTATAGGTGAAGGCCGCGTTGATATGGGTGTTGCCGTAGACCTGCAGGTCGTGCTTGCGGCGTTTCCAGGCGAGCTCGCGGCGGTCGAGATGCAGGTTCAATCCCCGCTCGGCGGTCAGCCGGGCGCTGGTCATACCCTCGATCTCGGCAAGAATCGCCAGTTCCTCGTCGCTATCCACCAGGCCGCGCAGGCTAGGCGGCTTATGGTAGGTCGCCGGGATCAGCCGCACGAGGGCCCGGTCGCTGACAGGCGTGACGATCACGCGCCGCCCCGCAGGGCGTCGAGGTAGTTTCGGACGGCAAGGAATTGCGGCAACCCCTCCTCGATCAGCGTATCGATCGGGCGGGTACCGCGGAACAGCGGCCCCTCGTTCGGCAACGTCATCCACCGGGAAGCGATCGGATCGCTGAAATAGAGTTTTAAAGCCTTATAGATGCCGATGACGGCGCTGAGGCGCAGCATCTGGTCCTTGGTCAGGCCGCCCGAATAACCGGGTTTCCGAGCACGTTTCCAGGTGCTTTCCGACATGTCGGCAAGGGCCGCCGCCTCGTTCACCGGCACGCTCCATTCGGCGACGACATTGCCGAAGGCCTTCAGCGCGACGGCCGTCAGCTGTTCTGCTTTTTCTTTTCTGGCGGCGACTTCCATGGGCAAGGCTCCTGCTTCGGCAGAGTTTAGTCCATTTGCACTCAATGTAAAGGCCATATGACCTTTTATGGCACATTGTCGCGGATCGCCAGTATTGCTATCGCTTATGGGATTTCTGCAGAAAGTCGGTCGAGATGCGCATTCCTCCAGAATTCCATGTCTTCGAAACCGAACATTGGCTTATCAACCAACGGACCAATTCCGCCCTTCCCGGCTATCTGATGATCGGCTCGAAGCGCTTTGTGGATGATCTTTCTGAGCTCGCGGAGGAAGCGTTGCTGGAGCTCGGGCCACTGATGGCGAAGGCTCAGAGGGCGCTAGGCGGGGAATTGAACGCGGAGCGGGTCTATATCGGACGATACGGCCACATGCCGGGCCATTCGCTCCATTTCCACGTGATCCCGATCTACCGCTGGGTGGAAGCACTTTTCTGGCAGGACGATCGGTACCGGATGCTTAGTACGTTCGCGGAAGGCCCGGGCGAGACCGCGACGGATGGCGCAGAACTGACGTTCTTCGTCTGGCGGGAATTCTGCGAACGGTCGGTACCGCCACCGATCCACGGGCCGAGCGTCGCGGAGGTCGTCGAGCACCTGCGGGATGCTTTTCGGCCGGGACCGCGGGGGTGACCGGACTGCGGGTGCAGAACAAGCGCCGAAGGCCACCGGCTAGGGGCTCCTTACTGCGACATGGTCGAGCGGTGGGCCCAGCCGGTCATGCGCCTCTCGATCCAGGCCATCAGCGCATACATGGCGATGCCTTCGACGGCGAGCATCAAGAGGCCGGCGAAGACCAGCGGCACGTTGAACTGGCTCTGGGCCGAACTCATCATGTTGCCTAGGCCATAGTTCGAGGCGACGGTTTCCGAGACGACGGAGCCGACGAAAGCGAGCGTGATCGCCACCTTCAGCGAGCCGAAGAAATAGGGCATCGAGCGCGGGATGCCGACCTTCAGCATGATGTCGAGCTTCTTTGCGCCGAGCGCGCGCAGCACGTCCTCGGTCTCCGGCTCGATCGTGGCAAGGCCGGTCGCGACGTTGACGACGATCGGGAAGAAGGAGATCAGGAAGGCGGTTAGTATGGCCGGTACGGCGCCGATGCCGAACCAGATGACCAGGATCGGCACGAGGGCCACCTTGGGGATGGCGTTGAAGCCGATCATCAACGGGTAGAGCCCGGCGTAGATAGCCTTCGACCAACCGATGAAAAGGCCGATCGCAAGGCCCGCGACGACGGCGATCGCGAAGCCGACGGTGGTCGTATAAAGCGTCTGTAGCGAATTCTTCCAGATCGGCGACCAGTATTGGACGATCGCCTGAAAGACGCGGGAGGGCGCCGGAAGGATGGTCGGCGGCGTCTGCAGCACGATGACCAGCAGTTCCCAAAGGACGAAGAGCCCGATCGTGTAGAGCCAGGGGGCGAGCTTCACCCAGTTGATGCGTTGGGCAAGCGGCTTCGCCGGCGAGGCGGGAGCGGCGGTATTTCCGGTCACGATACTCATGCGACCACCCTCGCGCTGGCGATTTCGCCATGCAGTTCATGCACCATGTCGTTGAAGGCCTTTTCGTACATGACTTCCAGATCGCGGGGCCGGGCGAAGGGCACGGTATGTTCCTTCAGCACCTTGCCGGGACGGGCGCTCATCACGAAGATGCGATCGGCGAGGAAGGTCGCCTCGCGCAGGTCGTGGGTGACGAGGACGATGGTGACGCCTTGGGCGGCGTGCAGGTCGCGGATGACGCACCACAGTTCCTCGCGGGTGAAGGCGTCAAGCGCGCCGAACGGCTCGTCGAGCATCAGCAGTTCGGGTTCGTGGATGAGTGCGCGGCAGAGATTGGCGCGCTGCTGCATGCCGCCTGAAAGCTGCCACGGGAATTTCGAGCCGAACCCCTTGAGGCCGACGGTTTCGAGCAGGTGCTCGGCCTTCTCGACATACTCTTTCTTGTTGGCGCGCAGGCGGTGGCGATGTCGCTCGACGATTTCGAGCGGCAGCAGGATGTTGTCGAGCGTGGTGCGCCAGGGCAGCATGGTCGGGTTCTGGAAGGCCATGCCGACGATCGAGACCGGCTTGGTCACCTGTTTGTCCGCCACGATCACCACGCCGCTCTGCGGGATGTGCAGGCCGGTGACCAGTTTCATCAATGTCGACTTGCCGCAGCCGGACGGGCCGACGACGGCCGCGAACTCGCCCTTGCCGACCTTCATAGTGAGGCCGGAGACGGCAAGCGTGCCGGCCGCGCCGCCATAGCGCATGTCGACATTGTCGATGGTAACGAGGTGAGACATCGATCTTCTTTCTTCGGACAATTGGGGCAAATACCCCCTCACCTGAAAAATCTAGCACTTAGCCTTTGGCTAAGATGCTGATTTTTCTTCCTCCCCCGCCAAGGGGGAGGTAGAGCTGCGGCGCTGCGGCACACTTATCTCTCCCCCTTGCGGGAGAGAAAGCGATTTCAACATCTTAGCCAACGGCTAAGTGTTAGAAATCGCAAGTGAGGGGATGCTACGGCAGCATACGCTCCGCCTTCGCCGGCAGAAAGCTGGCGTCGAAAACCTGCTCAGCCTTGACGTTGCCCTTGAGGCCCATGGAGACCTTCAGCGTGTCGATCGAGGCGGCAAGGCGGGTCGGGTCGATGCCGCCGAAGCCGTTGGCGACCACGTAGGGCGTCTTGATGTTCATCGCATTCGCCATCTTGAGGCGCTCGAGCTCGATATCCTTGTTGAGCGTCTCGTTGCGCTTGAGGACGGCGGCAACGCCCTCTTCCGGCTTGGCGACGGCATCGGCAAAACCCTTGGCGAGTGCCTTCAGGAAGCCCTTGACGGCGGCCGGGTTCTTGGCCGCGAAATCGGTATTGATCAGCACCGCGTTGCCATAGAGGTTGAGGCCGTGCTCGGCCATCAGGATCGTGGCGATGTCGTCATCCTTGATGCCCTGGGCCTTCAGGTTGAGGATGACCGAGAAGGCGAAACCGAAGACCGCATCGACCTTACCCTGGGCGAGCATCGGCTCGCGGACCGGGAAGCCGATCGATTCCAGCGTGATCTTCGAATCGTCGATCTTGGCGACCTGCTTGAAGGCCTTCCACTGCGCGAAGGCACCATCCGGAGGAGGCGCGCCGAGCTTCTTGCCTTCCAGCGACTTCGGATCGGTGGTGATGCCGAGCGACTTGCGGCCGACGACCGCAAAGGTCGGGCGCTCGTAGACCATCATCGCGGCCTTGATCTTCTGGGAGGAATCCTCGTCCAGGAACTTGATCAGCGAGTTGATGTCGCCGAAACCCATCTGGTAGGCACCGGTCGCAACACGCGGGATCGCTTCGACCGAGCCGTTGCCGGTGTCGATGGTGACGTCGAGGCCCTCGGCCTTGAAGTAACCCTTGTCCTGGGCGAGCAGGAAGCCGGCGGCCGGGCCTTCGAATTTCCAGTCGAGCGTGAACTTGACCGCGGTTTGCGCCACAGCCTGGCCGGCCGGCATGGAAAAGCCGGCAGCAAGCGCCAGTGCCGCGACGGCCGAAAGTTTTGAGAGCAGTCTGCGCGAGATCATGAAAGGTCGTCCCCTGGAGTTTTTTGTGCGGATGGGCTGCATCCAAGCGCTTATTCGAGGGCCGCGCAAGTCGAAACTGCACATAAAACAATCATATTTTTGCATCGCCCTCTACGCAGGCACATGCTGCTTTGGCGCACATACCACTGCCTATCTTTCCGGCAGGAGCCGCCGCGACACCTGGAACGGTCCGGACCACGTCGCAAAGGAGGTGCCGGCCACCGGAGGCGGCAGACGGAACTCCGAAACGACAATAGTTTCCGAGGCTTCCGTTTGGAAATTGGCTGTGGAACGGCTCTTCCCTTCCCTCGTCCGGCAATTGTATAAACGCAAGACCGAACTCTTCACTCGCGAGCGTGCCGATGATCGAAATCCTCCTTCTGCTGCTGGTGATCCTGATGACGGGTCTCCACCGCAAGACATCGGCCCGGGTGACGTTGCTTGAAAAGGAGCTCGAGGCGGTCAAGGCCGATCTCCTGGCTCGGCAACCGGTTTCCGCTGCCACGCCCATGGCAGGGCCGGCGGCCGTTCCGGCTGCAGCAGCGGCTGTCACCACCGAGACGACTGTCGAGGAACAGCCTGCTCAGGCAGAGCCGATGCCCGAGGCTGTTCCGGCTGCGCCCGCGGCCCTGCCGGAGGAGACGATCGCGGCGAGCACGACGGCCGAGGAGGCTCCGGCCATAGAAGAGGCTCCGGGCCCGGCGGTAGCGAGGGCACCGACGCCCGCCAAACCCAAAAACCGCGAAAATCTCGAAAGCTATCTCGGTGCACGCTGGCCGGTCTGGGTCGGCGGCGTGGCGCTTGCCTTCGGCGGCATCTTCCTGGTGCGCGCCTCGATCGAGGCCGGGCTGCTCGGACCGGGCGCACGCCTCGTGCTCGCCTGCCTGTTCGGCCTCGTCCTGATGGCCGGCGGCGAGATCGTGCGGCGCCGGGCGATGCCGCAGGTATCCGACCGGTTCAGCAATGCGATGATCCCCGGCGCGCTGACCGCGGCGGGTGCAGTGACGCTGCTGGGCGCGATCTATGCGGCCTACGGCGTCTACGGATTTATCGGCGCGACGCCGGCCTTCATCCTGCTCGCGCTCGTATCCTTTGCAACCATCGCACTGTCGCTGCTGCACGGGCAGGCGTTGGCCGGGCTCGGCCTGCTCGCTTCGCTGCTGACGCCGGCCCTGGTCGCCAGCGAACAACCGAACCCCAATGCGCTGTTCGCCTTCCTCTGCCTCACCTGGGTGGCCGTCAATGCCGCCTCGCGCTTCCGCCGCTGGACGATCGTGCCTATGCTCGCCAATATCGGCATCGGGCTCTGGGCGATCGCCTACACGTTCGGCGCCGCCGAATTCGACCCGATGCCGTCGACGCTGACGCTGATCGTGATGATCGCCGGCACCGGCTTCTTCTGGCCCGGTGCCGCCTATGGTACCGACCGTGTGGCAAAAAGCGGCTGGAGCGGGCTGCTCGGGCGCCAGCCGCTGGCCATCACGCTGTCGGTGGCGATCATGTCGGTGCTGCCGGCGCTCGCCATGCTGGTGGCGGACACGGTCACCGGCATCGATCCGTACTTCGCCTCCGCTGCCGTGATCGCGGCCCTCGCCGCCCTCGGCGCCAGCCGCGCTTATACGGTTTGGCCGGCGATGATCGCCGCCTGCGGGTCGGTGCTGGTCCTTGCCGTCGTGGCGCTGATGCTGCTCGATACCTATGTGCCGCAACCGGTCGGCAACGAACCGCTGCCGGTCGTGACCTATGCGACGGAAATCGCCATCAGTCTGCTGCTCGGGGCAGTGTTCACGCTGCTCGGCTTTGCGTTCCTGAAGCGCTTCCGCAGGACGGAGCCGGAATTCTCGATGGTCTGGAGCGTGCTGATGTCCGGCGTGCCGGTGGCGCTGGCGACCATCAGCTTCCTCAATTTCGGCAATCTCGGACGCGACTGGACGCATGGGCTTTACGGGGTCGGCCTCGGCCTGGTGCTGCTGGCCGGCGCCGAATGGCTGTTCCGCGAGCGTGACGAGACGAGCGATGGACGCGTCGACTGGGCGGCCAATTTCTTCATCGCCGGCTCGTTTGCCGGGTTCACGTTCGCGCTGCACGCGCTGACCAACGGCATCGTCACCACCATTCTGCTGTCCGTGCTGGGCTTTGCCTATGTACTGGGCATGCGGGCGCGGCCATGGCCGGCGCTTCCCTGGATGATGGCGGCTGCGATCCTGATCGTGTTCGGCCGGATCGCCTGGGAGCCGACGCTGATCGGCCAGAACAGTCTCGGCACCACGCCGTTCTTCAACGCACTTCTGCCGGGCTACGGCATTCCGACGCTGCTGGCGATCGTGACGGCCTACCTCTTGAAGGGCTCTTCCGATTTCCGCATCCGCAACCTCATGCAGGCGCTGGCCTCGCTCGCCGCTCTCATGACGGTTGCCGTTCTGGTGCGCCACGCGATGAACGGCGGCGTGCTCGACGACCGGGTGCCGACGCTTGGCGAACAGTCGATCTACACGCTGCTGACGGTCGGCTTCTCGGGCATATTGATGACACTCGACCTCAAGTCGCCAAGCCCGGTGTTCCGCTGGGGTTCGATGATCGCCGGCGTGCTTGCGACCATCAACGTTCTGTCGCTTCACGTGTTTGCGCTCAACCCCTATTTCAGCGGCGAAAACACCGGCGCCTGGCCTTTCCTAAACCTGCTGCTGCTCGGTTATCTTCTGCCCGGCCTCGCCTATGCGCTCGTTGCCTATTACGCACGCGGGCGGCGGCCGATGCCCTATGTGATCATGCTGGCGCTCGCCGGCGCGGTGCTCGGTTTCCTCTGGGCGACGCTTTCCGTGCGGCGCTTCTGGCAGGGCGAGAACATCGCCGACTGGAAGGGGTTCATCGCCGCCGAGACCTACACCTATTCCGTGGTCTGGCTGCTGATCGGCGTGGCGCTGCTGGCGATCGGCTCCAAGCTCGACGCCAAGAGCCTGCGGCTTGCCTCCGCCGCTCTCGTGCTGGTCGCGGTGGTAAAGGTGTTCCTGGTTGACATGTCGAACCTCGAAGGGATCCTCCGGGCGCTGTCCTTCATCGGGCTCGGTGCGGTGCTGATCGGGATCGGGCTTTTCTACCAGCGCATTCTGGTGAACAAGAGCGGTGAACCCGCAGCTATCGATTCCCAGGAACCCGCTTCGTGACCGTTTCGCTTATCGCCGCCTTTTCACCCTTCGAGGCGCTTGCCGAGACCCTGATCCCGCATGCGACCGAAGGCGACGACGGCTCGCACGACATCGCCCATATCCTGCGCGTCTTCCGTAACGCGATGCGCATTCATGCCAAGGAAGGCGGCGACGGGCGGGTGCTCGCCGCTGCCGTGCTGCTGCACGATTGCGTTTCGGTGGAGAAGAACTCGCCGCTGCGGGCGCAGGCCTCGCGGCTGGCGGCGGAAAAGGCCGCGACCGTCCTTGCCGATCTCGGCTGGGACAAGACGGATATCACGGCCGTCGCGCACGCGGTGACGGCGCACAGCTTTTCGGCCAACATCGTACCCGAGACGCTGGAGGCCAGGATATTGCAGGATGCGGACCGGCTGGATGCGATCGGCATGGTGGGAGCGGCGCGCTGTTTCTATATCGCCGGGCGGATGGGGTCCGGCCTCTACGACCCGGCCGATCCGCTCGCCAGACATCGCCCGCTCGACGACAAGGCGTTTGCGATCGACCACTTCGAGGTGAAACTGTTCAAGCTCGCCGACGGTTTCCAGACGGCGACGGGCCGCGCGCTTGCCACTGAACGGCATGAGCGCCTGCGCCAGGTGCTCGACCTCTTCATCGACGAGATCTGAAGGAGAAACCATGCGGATCAGCGAACTCAACTTCTATCCCCTGAAAAGCGGCCGCGGCATTGCGCTTGACCGCGCGGAGATCACGGCCGCGGGCATTCCCGGCGACCGGGAGATGATGGTCGTGGATCCGACCGGCATGTTCATCACCCAGCGGGAACTGCAGTCGCTTGCCAGGCTTCAGGTCTACCCCGGAACCGATGCCGTGCGCTTCGCGATGGAAGGTCAGGGCGAGATCAGCGTCGCCCGGCCGCCGACTGAGCGGCGCATGGAAACCGTGGTGTGGAAATCCAGCGTCAACGCGGCGCTCGCCGACGATGCGGCCAATGCGGTGCTGTCGGACTGGCTCGGGCGCGATATCCGGCTGGTGTTCTTCGATGATGCGGCAAAGCGCGTTGCAAGCCCCGAATGGGCGGGCGACAATTCGCCGGTGACGTTTGCCGACGGCTACCAGGTGCTGGTGACCACGACCGGGTCGCTTGCCGCGCTCAATGCGGACATGGCGGCGAGAGGCGAAGGCGCGGTCGGCATGGAACGGTTCCGGCCGAACATCGTGCTCGACCACGACGAACCTTGGGCGGAGGACGGCTGGACCGGCATCGAAATCGCCGGCATCCGCTTCGATTTCGTCAAGCCCTGCGCCCGCTGCATCATGACCACTCAGGACCAGCAGACCGGTTCGCGCGACGTGCCGGACCCGATCCCCGCCATGGGCCGCATCCGCATGTCCGCCGACCGGCGCGTGCCCGGCCCGCTGTTCGGCTGGAACGCCGTGCCGCGCGGCACCGGCCATATCAAGGTTGGCGATATCGCGACTGTGGCTGCCGAGCGGGCGGAGGCCTGGGCGATCAAGCGGCGGGCCTGAGACGACTGACGGAAATTGGTTCGCGGTGAAGGCTCTGGAGATGATTGCCGAGGGTAGCCCCTCATCCGCCTGCCGGCACCTTCTCCCCGCAGGCGGGGAGAAGGCTATTGCCGCGCCCTATCCGGTCCCCCTCGCCCCGCTTTGCGGGGAGAGGGTCGCCGAGCGTAGCGGAGGCGGGGTGAGGGGCTGCCTCCCCGCAGAAAGTCACCCAAAGAGATCACTCAGCAGGATTGAGCGCCCCTGCCCCTGGCACCGTTTGCCGATCCGGCCGGCTCAACAATCCGTAACCGGCGAGCATGGTGGTGAGCGCCACCGCGCCGCCGGCGACGGCGACCCAGAAGCCGTTGGAGGCGCCGTAGGCATCGATCGTCCAGCCTGCGAGCGAGGAGCCGGCGGCAAAGCCGATGCTGACGCCGGTCATCGCATAGGTGATGCCTTCCGTGACCTGCGACGAGGGAACGATGCGCTCGATCAGGGTCATGGCGCTGATGAAGGTCGGCGAAATCGCGGCACCGGCAAGGAAGATGACGGCCGTCAGCGCCCACAGGCTGCCGACGAAAGGCATGGGCAGCGTGGTGACGGCAGCGACCAGGCTTGCGAAGAGCAGCCGGCGGGCCAGCGACGACTTGAACTTGATGGCGCCGAAGACGAGGCCGACCACGAAGGAGCCGGCGGCGTAGGCCGACAGGATGTAGCTGGCGGCACCCTTGTTGCCGAGCGCTTCCGAGAAGGCGACTACCGAGACTTCCGCCGTGCCGAAAATGGTGCCCATGCCGGCAAAGACCACGACCAGGAACCACATGGGCAGCAGCCGCATGACCGAACCGCCGCCTTTCATCCGCTGCGGATCGACTTTCGGCTCGGTCGACTTCTGGACCACGAACAATGCCGTGCCGACGGCGAGGAAAGCGGCGGAAGCGAGCACGCCGGCTTCCGGGAAGAGCGCGACGCTGAGGCCG
Organism: Neorhizobium sp. T25_27; assembly: GCF_002968565.1. Taxonomy (NCBI): domain Bacteria; kingdom Pseudomonadati; phylum Pseudomonadota; class Alphaproteobacteria; order Hyphomicrobiales; family Rhizobiaceae; genus Neorhizobium; species Neorhizobium sp. T25_27. The sequence goes on along the minus strand of NZ_PVBJ01000009.1, from coordinate 111,927 downwards.
ATGCCGAAGACCGGTCCGCAGATATAGACGAGCTCGTCCATCACCGATTCGAAGGCGAAGGCGGTGTGCAGTTCCGGCCGGTCGCGGTAGATTTCCGACCAGCGGGCGCGCACCAGCGCCATCATGCTCGGCATCAGCCCGGCGACGAAGGCGAAGGCGAACAGCGTCCAGTTCGGCCAGCGCATCCAGGCGGCGGCGGCAAGGCCGACAAGCGCCAGGAGAGTGATGATCGTGGTCGGCACCAGCACCGCCGACTGGCCCCTGGCGTCCACCCAGCGCGACACCTGCGGGGAGATGAAGGCGTTGGCGAGTGCGAAGGTGGCCGAGACGGCGCCAGCCAGCCAATATTCGCCATGCGTCTGGGACAGCATGGCAACGAGGCCGATCGTCGTCATCGGCAGCGGCAGCCGCGCCACGAAAGCAGCGGCGGAAAAACCTTTGGTACCCGGCCTTGCGAATATTTCGCGATAGGGATTGGGCATAACCTGCTCCTTGGGTTATTTTGAATGAGGACTTACATACGCCGCGTATGTGAGGTAAATAGTAGCATACGTTTCGTATGTCAATTCACATACGGGACGTATGCGAATAATTCGGAGTCCGCATGGCAGAAAAGATGGCAGACAAGATCGCACCCGAGATGGCTCCCGGCACGGGCCCGAAGAGCGCCGCCAGGCCGCGCAAGGAAATGATCGCCGAAACGAAGGCCAAGCTGATCGCCGCCGCACGGAATGCGTTTGCGCGCCAAGGTTATGCGGAAGCCTCGATGGACGATTTCACCGCCGGCGCCGGGCTGACGCGCGGGGCGCTCTACCACCATTTCGGCGACAAGAAGGGCCTGCTGATGGCGGTGGTCACCCAGATCGACGCGGAGATATCCGACCGGCTCTGCGAGATCTCGAGCCGGGCCGACAATACCTGGCGCGGCTTCGTCGACGAATGCGTCGCCTATATCGAGATGTCGCTGGAGCCCGAAATCCAGCGGATCATGCTGCTCGACGGCCCGGCGGTGCTCGGCGATCCGTCGCAGTGGCCGAGCCAGAGCGCCTGCATCCGCACCACCACCGCAAGCATCCAGAAACTGATCGACGACGGCACGATCCGCCCCGTCGACGCCGAAGCCACCGCCCGCCTCGTCAACGGCGCGACCTTGAGTGCCGCACTCTGGATCGCCAGTGCCGAGGACCCGAAAGCGGTGTCGAAAAAGGCGGTGGAGGCGTTTCTGACGCTGGTTTCGGGGTTGTTGGTGGAGAGGTGAGATTGAGGCGCTACGTTGGCCGAGCCGGGAAGACATCTTGCTTCCGCTTTCAGCTCGTTGCGGACGAACCCAGTCTGATTGGGTTGGAGTGAGATCGTGAGGCGCGGCTCTCCCGGCCTGTCCGGCTCCCGAGGCCACAGAAGGTAGGCGCCACCTGCGTAAATCAACACACCGCTGCGCCTGTGACAAATGTCGTCACGGCTCGCTCGTCAGGTCAGCGGGTTGAGCGAGCGGTTCATCGCCACCACGTCAGAATGGGTCGGGTTAGGGCCAAGTGCCCCCATTTTCTCGGGCAACTGGTCGCGCTTCTTAGGTGCTTCGCCCTTCACCGCAGCGCCGAGAGCCTTGCGCATGGTGGCGGCGGGGTAGTCACAGCAATAGGCGGGCGTTGAAGGCTGCTGCCGCCATGATTCCGCCAGCGATCCGGCGTCAACCGGGTCAAAACCGATCTCATTGACGATACCCATGACAACCTGCTTGGCCGCGGCGTCGTCTCCCGCAACTGCCACAGCCAATCGACCGGCAGCGCCTTCTGGCCGACCGAGTTCCGACAGGGACTCGGCAAGGATATTGTTGAAGGCCTTGATTATCGGACGGCCGAGTTGCTTTGACACCCACACGCTCTCCACCTCGCCTGCATCAAGGTCAGCAATCTGAGGGTCACGCATCCTCGGATAGTAGTTGCTAGTGTCAACGACAGGGACACTCCCAGGCACGTACTTGAAAAGGTCTTTTGGCAACTTCCCCAGGGCAGGGAGAGGGATGGACATGATGACCAAATCCGCGCCGGAGACGGCCCCGCGCACGTCCACCGCCGTGGCTCCCGCCTCGTCCGCGAATGGCTTCACATCGTCAACGCCCTTGGAGTTGGCGACCCTGACCTCATGCCCAGCAGATGTGAGCTTCCGAGCAAGCGTGCCACCGATGTTGCCAACACCGATAATGCCGATTTTCATAGTGATTACTCCTGTTATTCAGCTCCCAAAGATAATACATACTGCGATATCAGCAAGAACGGACTGAAAAGTGGGTTACCCACCAAAAGGTAAGTATGGCACAGGAACGCGAATGGAATTGCGGCGACCCGCAACAGCATCTTGTTTGGGCAGAAGCGACCACGGACGCCCTCCGAGTGTTGGAGGGCAAATGGAAGATCGTGATTATCTGCCAGTTGTTCGGTGCGAAGGAGCCCCTGCGCTTCTCGGAGCTTGAGAGGCGTGTGGAAGGCGTCAATCAGAAGATGCTCATCCAGCAACTGAAGGAGCTGGAGAAGGACGGGATAATTACCCGAACAGTCTATCCGCAGGTACCTCCGAGGGTGGAATATGCGCTGACCGACTTGGGTAAGGCGCTTGGGCCAGCGATGGCAGAATTGATCGACTGGACCTATCTGCGTCGGGAAACGCTGGACCTATCAAGTTCAGCAAAACAGCCCTTATAAGCGAGTTCTTGGATGTCCGCCGCGCGGATTTGACGATCCCCGGAGCCCCCCGTCGGAAACGCACCCTTGAGCCTCATTCCTACAAGGGAAGGAGTTCTACGCATCGCGTACAGCTCCCTCGCCTTCCCCCTTAGAGCGCCGCTACGCGCTTGGGCAGCACAAGGTCACCCACGGTATAGGTGTGGAACTCGCTCTTCGAGACGCCGTCCAGCTTTCGAAACTTCTCGGCGAATACCGGGTCGGAGAAGAACTCGTCGACATTTCCGGCGGCCTGGATGGCTTCGATATTGACGACGGTCTGTCCGTCCGTGCTCTTCGCCAAGGTGCTCCACAGGAACCCCTCTTTCCGTTCGGCCACATAGTGGACGACATCCTGGATGATGGCGAACGCCTCCTCCTGCTTGCCGGGATGGGCGTGAATGACGTTGACGATGAATGTCGTAGGGACGGGCATCGGCGAGAAGGTGGCGGAAGAATTCGTATCCATGAGTGTCTCCGTTTGAAACGCGGCTAGCTGCCGCGGCGGCATCTGGATATCCGGCGACAGATATCGGATAAATGAGCCCGTATTCTCATCACATCGGATTTTTATTCCGCAATTGGATTGTCATGGATAAGCTTGGAACGCTCGGAGTTTTCATCCAGGTCGCGGAATGCGGAAGCTTCGTCGCGGCAGCCCACCGTCTTGGATTGTCCGGCTCGGCCGTGGGAAAGGCCATTTCACGGCTCGAAGACGAGATGGGTGTGCGGCTGTTCCATCGGTCGACCCGCAGCATGGCTTTGACCGAAGAAGGCAGTTTCTTCCTCGATACCTGTCGGCGGATTCAATCCGAGGTCGAGGCGGCCCGGGCGCAGTTGTCGAGGTCGCAGACGAGCCCGCGCGGACAACTTCGCGTCAGCCTTCCGCTCGCAGGCATGCTTTTGATGCCGACGATCTCGGCCTTCATGAAGGCATACCCGGAGATCAATCTCGATCTCGACTTCACTGATCGGCTGGTCGACGTCATCGAGGAAGGCTTCGATGCGGTGATCAGAACGGGCGAGGTCAGAGACACCCGGTTGATGAGCCGAAAGCTCGGGACCTTCCGGCACAAGATCGTCGCCGCACCCGGATATCTCGCCGCAAACGGTTGGCCGAAGGTTCCGGAAGACCTGCTCCGGCATCAGTGCCTTCACCACCGGTTCGCCAATTCCGGAACTCTCGAGCCTTGGCCGCTGGTTCGCGACGGACGCGAGGTGAAGCTCGAAATTCCCGTGACCACCGTTGCAAGCACGCTGGAACCCTTGATCTACCTGGCGGAACGATCCTTCGGCATTACCTGCCTTCCTCCATTCGCCGTGGCATCGGAACTGGCCGAGGGAAAACTCGTTTCGCTGCTGGAAGAGTACATGGCCGAGACCGGGACATTCCGTGTCCTTTGGCCGACCAATCGATATCTCTCCCTCAAGGTCCGGGCTTTCGTCGATTACATGGCTGGCGAACTGTTCAAGGCGTGATTCCACCCCACTCCCCCGCCCCACGCATGGCAGCTATTCGCAAAAGCAGGTTGTCCGGCCCCTTGCCGAACGGTCACAACGGGGTCATCACCATATGCTGCTCATGCGCCGGCCGGGTTTCCGGGCGGTTTCCCCGAAAGAGACTGCCTTCATGACCCCTCGGTCCACCGGCCTCATCTGCGCCATTGCGGCGGTGACGATCTTTTCGATGCAGGACGGGATTTCCAAACATCTGGGCAGCGCCTACCCGCCGATCTTCATCACCATGATCCGCTACTGGGCGTTCGCGGGCTTTGCGTTTGCGCTGGCGAGCCGCTCGGCCGGCGGGGTGAAGGTTGCGGCGAACGCCCGCCGGCCCTGGCTGCAGGTTGCCCGCGGCGCGCTTTTGGCGGTGCAGATCGTCATTTCGATCTTCTCCTTCTCGCATGTCGGGCTCGCGGCCAGCCATACGATGTTTGCGGCGACGCCATTGGTGGTCGCCTGTCTTTCGGTGCCGTTCCTCGGCGAAAAGGTCGGCTGGCGGCGGTGGACGGCGATCGGCGTCGGCTTTGTCGGCATCCTTCTGATCGTCAACCCGCTCAACGCCACCTTCGACGCCCGGATCGTCATCCCGATGATCGCGACGCTGATGTTCGGGCTCTATTCCGTCATGACCCGGCTTGCCAGCCGCACCGACACCTCCGACACGGCGTTTTTCTATACCGGCGTCGTCGGCGCGGTGACGATCACCGTCGTCGGCCCGTTCTACTGGACGCAGGTCACGCCCGCCGACTGGCTGTGGATGCTGGTGCTCTGCATCACCGGCATAAGCGGGCATTACCTTCTGATCCGCGCCTTCAACCTGCTCGATGCGGTGGTCGTGCAGCCGATGTCCTATATCCAGTCGGTGCTGGTCTGCCTGATCGGCGTCTTCGTGTTCGGCGAAGTGATGACCGCCAACATGATCCTCGGCGTCGCGATCGTCATCGGCGCCGGCATCTTCACCATCTGGCGGGAGGCCCGGCTCGGCCGCGCCGCGCCGCCGGCGATCGACCCGCCGGGCACGCCGTAAGGCAGCGCACCATCAATCCTGGTGATGGATTGATTGAGCAAAAGTTGTTTTAAGAACAGCGGCGCACGCGGTATGTTTTGCTCCTTGTGTTCGAGGAGATTCCCATGCCCACGTCCGCGTCGCCATCCGTGCTCCCCTCGAGGCCGAAGCAGGCTTCCATGCCCTGGCTGATCATCGTCGCCGGCGCCCTGATTGCCATGCTGACCTTCGGCCCGCGTTCCGCCATGGGCTTCTTCCAGCTTCCGATGCTCTCCGACACCGGCTGGGACCGGTCCACCTTCGGGCTTGCCATGGCGATCCAGAACCTTGCCTGGGGACTCGGCCAGCCTTTCTTCGGGGCGCTTGCCGACAAATACGGCACAGGCCGCGTCCTCACCATGTCCGGCGTGCTCTATGCCGCCGGCCTCATCATCATGGCCAATGCCAACGCGCCGGTCTGGCTGCATATCGGCGGGGGCGTGCTGATCGGCCTGGCGATCGCCGCGGGCTCCTTCAGCGTCATCCTCTCGGCCTTTGCCCGCAACGTGACGCCGGAGCAGCGCTCGATGGCGTTCGGCATCGGCACCGCCGCAGGCTCGGCCGGGATGTTCCTGTTTGCGCCGCTGAGCCAGGCGCTGATCAGCAATTTCGGCTGGTCCGACAGTCTGGTCTATCTGTCGGTGCTGATGCTGATCGTGCCGCTGCTCGCCTTTCCGTTGCGCGGCAATGCAAACTCGGGAAGCCAGTCGCACAGCCAGTTCCAGCAATCGGTCGGTGCGGCCCTGAAGGAAGCCTTTGCTCATCAGAGCTACCTGCTCCTGACCGCCGGGTTCTTCGTCTGCGGTTTCCAGGTCGCCTTCATCACCGCACATTTCCCCGCCTATCTCGGGGATATCGGCATCGCGCCCGCTTACGCGGTGATCGCCATGGCGCTGATCGGCTTCTTCAACATCATCGGCTCGCTCGGCGCGGGCTTTATCGGCCAGCGGTATTCCAAACCCTATTTCCTCGCCTACATCTATATCGCCCGGTCGATCGCGGTAACGGCCTTCCTCCTCCTGCCGCAAACGCCGACCTCGGTGATCGTGTTCGCGATCGTCATGGGGCTCCTGTGGCTCTCTACCGTGCCGCCGACCAACGGGCTCGTCGCCATCATGTTCGGTACGCGCCATCTGGGGCTCTTGGGCGGCCTCGTCTTCCTGTCGCACCAGGTGGGTTCGTTCCTCGGCGTGTGGATGGGCGGTTATCTCTACGACCGTTTCGGCTCCTACGATCCGGTCTGGTGGCTCGGCGTGGCACTCGGCCTTTTTGCCGCCGCCGTGCATTGGCCGATACAGGAAAAGGCGGTGGACCGCGGGGTATTGCAGCCGCAGCCGGCGGAGTAATGGCGGACAAGCCTTAGCTGGCCTGACGTTCCGCATCCTTCGAAAGCGCCTTCAGCGCCGCCTGGACGAAACCGTCGCGGGCGGCGTTTTCCATCAGGCCCCGAGGTTCGTAAACGTGGCGGTGCAGGAAATAGCCGGTAAGCCGGAAGGCTTCCGCCATGCTGTCGCGATCGGCGGCCGAAGCGGCGCCTTCTCCGAGGAAGCCCGGCAGGGCCAGCATGCGGTCGGCATAGGGCGTGCCGGCCTCGCGGGAAACGGCGCGGCCGCTTTTCGGCGAGACGTAGACGAGGTTTTCCCGTCCGCCGGTCGCCGCACATTCGGTGAGGTCGAGGCCGAAACCGAGGTCGTTCAACACAGCAAGCTCGAAGCGCACAAAAAGCTCGCCGGCATCGGCGGGGTCGTCGAAGGCATCGAGGATGATGTCCAGCGCATCGAAGAGATGCGGATGGGGGTCGCGCTCGGGCAGCAGGCGCAGCAGCGCGCCCATGGCCTGGACGCCGTAGACGGCGGTCGCCGTCTCCATCAGCTTGGCGGCGCGCAGGCGGATCGGTTCCAGCTTGAACTCGCCGAGATGTTCGTCGAGCCGCGCGCGCCAGACCACGTCCACCCGGTTTCCGGCCTGCAGCACCGGCTGCATCGCCCGCGAACGGCCGGAGCGGACGAGGCCCAGGTGCCTTCCGCGGTCACGGGTCATCAGCTCGGCGATGACGCTCGTCTCGCCGTGGCGCTTGACGCCTATGATGATCGCTTCGTCCTGCCACTGCATGTATCGGTTCAAGCTCCTTTCGAGCCGATTCAACAATAGAGCATAAGTCCTTCGGACTGAATCGGTTTCTGCTGTCGCGCGGTTGCGGCAAAGATGCATGTGCCCATGGACTTGCCTGGAACAAATCGGCCTCCATTTGGATTCTTGTCCGAAATTCGCCACGTCAAATACGACCCTCGGGAGTCCTCATGAAACACGCCCTCCTCGCCGCCGCCCTTCTGGCCGCCTCGCCTGCCACCCTTCTCCCCTCGCCGGCCGCCGCGCAATCGCAGCAGCTCGAGCAGGCCTGCATCACGGTCGCCAAAAATTTCCTGCTGGTGCCGTCGATCAAGACGGGCATCGTCCAGTCCTTCCCGGAACTGGATCCGCCTGGCGCGCGGCTGACCTATTCCACCCGCGAGGACGCCAAGCCGACCGATTTCACCAACCAGATCGAGTGCGAGTTCGACAAGGGGCAGCCGCCCTTCCGCCTGCAGCGCTTCTGCATTTCCGAGACCTGCTACGGACCCAACGAGCAGGACCAGGACAACCGACGCCGCTACCAGGAGGTCAGGGCGCTGATGGACCGGCAGAAGTGACGCGCAAGCCTATTTGCCGAGCACGTTGAGCGCCGAGGTGAGATAGCGTGCAGCGAGCATCTGGCGGCGTTTGGTGGCGAGCCAGAGGGCGGCGCGGCAATGGTGTTCCAGAGGATCGGTCGCGGCAACTGCCGCGGACTGGATGGCAACGGTGCCGGAATAGATATACGGAACGCCCTCGGCATCGCGCAGACAACGGCCATTGGCGGTGACGTCGATCCGCCGCCCGTCCGGATGGGTAAGGCGGTAATTTTCCTGGTATGCGCCACCGCCGACGATCGCGTCGTGGATCGCCTTTGCGACCCGCTGCCTGTCGCCCTCGTTGATGTAGCGGATGACCCTTTCGATGGGGGCGCCGGCGGCCAGTTCCTCTTCGGAAACACCGAATATGTCGGCGATCACCTGGTCGCCATACACCTTGTTTTCCGGGACGACCCAACTGTAGAAGCCGAGAGAATTCGGATTATCCGAGCCTGTGTCTTCCTCTTCCGATCCGACGTCCGACATTCATGACTCTCCGCGCCACTTTGTCGATAAATTGGATCGTCGGCTCTACGTTAACAAGTCATTATAATGATGGATAAAAACCGCTAGCTATCTACCTCGTCCGCAGGTGATGCTCGGAGGACTTGACGCCGCCATGCGGCGGCGTAGGCGGATATGGCGTTGCTCAGGACTTCGGAAATTCCAGTCCCATTTCGCGGAAACGTTCCGGGTCGTCGCCCCAGTTCTCGCGGACCTTGACGAACAGGAAGAGGTGGACCGGCTGTTCGAGGATCTCCGCCAGCTCCTTGCGGGATGCGGTCGAGATCGCCTTGATGGCGTCGCCGTTCTTGCCGAGCGCGATCTTCTTCTGGCTGTCACGCTCCACGTAGATCACCTGTTCGATGCGCACCGAACCGTCCTTGCGTTCCTCCCACTTCTCCGTCTCGACATGGCTGGCGTAGGGGAGTTCCTGGTGGAGGCGCAGGAAGAGTTTTTCGCGGGTGATTTCGGCCGCCAGCTGGCGCATCGGCAGGTCGGAGATCTGGTCCTCCGGATAATACCAGGGGCCTTCCGGCAGGGTTTCGGCGAGATAATCCATCAGGTCGCCGCAGCCGGAACCGGTGGTGGCCGAGACCATGAAGGTGCGCTCGAACGGCACGGCTTCGTTGGCCGCGGCGGCGAGCTTCAGCAGGTCTTCGTGGCGGACGCGGTCGATCTTGTTCAGGACCAGGATTTTTGGCTGGTGGACGTCCTTCAGGCCTTCGAGGATCGCCTCGGCATCGCCGCGGATGCCGCGCTCGCTGTCGATCAGGAGCAGGATCAGGTCGGCATCCTTGGCGCCGCCCCAGGCCGACGTCACCATGGCACGGTCGAGCCGGCGGCGCGGCTTGAAGATGCCGGGCGTATCCATGAAGACGATCTGGGCGTTGTTGTGGATGGCTATGCCGCGCACAATGGCGCGCGTCGTCTGCACCTTGTGGCTGACGATCGAGACCTTGGCGCCGACGAGCCGGTTGAGCAGCGTCGATTTGCCGGCATTGGTCGGGCCGATCAGCGCCACGAAGCCGGAATGGGTAGCACCGGCGGATGTCTGGCCGGCTGCGTTCTCTTCACCGGTATTGTTGTCGTTCTCGGTCATGGTGTCCAATTCATTGTTCGGCAGAGGGTTTCTGCCACACGCCTTCGCGTTCGAGCATTTTGCTGGCGGCCACCTGTTCGGCGGCGCGCTTGGAACGGTCCACGCCGGTCTCCGGCGCCACGCCGGTTACCTCGACGGTCACCGTGAAACGGGGATCATGATCCGGGCCGGACCGTTCGTCCACCCGGTAGGCGGGCGTCAGGCCGAATTTCGCGTGCGCCCACTCCTGCAGCTCGGTCTTGGCATCGCGCCGCGCGCCGTCTGCGCGGGTGGCGCGGCCTTCCCAGTACCTGATGATGAAGCCGCGGGCGGCTTCCAGCCCGCCATCCAGATAGAGGGCGGCGATCAGGCTTTCGACCACGTCGGCGCGCACGTTCATCATCCGCTTGCCGGTCAGCTTCTTGACGTCGGCGCCGGTACGGATGAACTTATGCAGTTCGAGTTCGTCGGCGACAACAGCGCAGCTATCGGCGCTGACCAGCTGGTTCAGACGCACCGAAAGCTCACCTTCGGCGGCGGTGCGGAACGTCTTGAACAGCAGTTCGGCGACACAGAGGCCGAGCACGCGGTCGCCCAGGAATTCCAGCCGTTCGTAATTGGCACTCTTGGCCGACCCGGTGCTCGCGTGGGTGAGCGCCCGGTCGAGCCATTGCTTGTCGGCGAATTCATGACCTATGGCTTTTTCAAGCTGGCCGCGTTCCTCCGCCGAAAGCGTCTTGGACTTCATCACCGGACGACCTTGAAAATCCGATCCCAGCGCATGTTCGTCGGCCACTTCCAGATTTCACGGAACGAGGTGTCGTTGCCGAGCGAGAAGAAGATGACGCTGGCGCGGCCGACAAGATTCTCGGCGGGCACGTAACCGACGTCGAAACGGCTGTCGAGCGAGTTGTCGCGGTTGTCGCCCATGAAGAAATAGTGGCCGGCCGGGACGACGAATTCCTGGGTATTGTCGCCGCGCGAAACCGGCGAATGGTCGAGCGTGTCATAGGTCACGCCGTTATCGAGCGTTTCGCGGAAGACCGGCACGTCGGTGCCCGGATCGAGGCTGTAATCGGAGGTGAAGGTGCCGTCGCCCTGTTTGGGGACCGGCTTGCCGTTGAGGAGCAGCACGCCGTTGGTAACCTGGACGCGGTCACCCGGCAGGCCGATCAGGCGCTTGATATAATCGATGTCCGGATGGCTCGGCAGGCGGAAGACGATGACGTCGCCGCGCTTGGGTTCACTGAATTCCAGGATACGGCCGGAGAACAGATTGGGCGAGAACGGCAGCGAATATTTCGAATAACCGTAGGCGAACTTGTTGACGAAGATATAGTCGCCGACGAGCAGCGACGGCATCATCGAGCCGGACGGGATGGTAAAAGGCTGGAACAGCACGGTGCGGATCACCATTGCCAGCAGGAGAGCCTGGATGATGACCTTGATGTTTTCCCAGAGGCTGTTCTGCGACTTGGTCTCGGCTTTGTCGGACACGTTTGACGTCTTTCTGTTCGGCTCGGCTGTTGCCAGCGGTTTTGCGTTCTCTAAACCCTTCGCAAAGCGGCGGCAATGGTCGATTAGGCCGCGAGGCGCGCTTCGATCACCACAAAAGCCTGCGCATAGGGGTATTCGTCGGTGATGGTGATGTGAATAACCGCTTCGTGGCCTGCCGGCATCATGCTCGCGAGACGTTCGGCGGCGCCATTGGTGAGCACCATGGTGGGCCGCCCGCCAGGCAGATTGACAACCCCCATATCCTTCCAGAACACGCCGTGGGCGATGCCGGTGCCGAGTGCCTTGGAGCACGCCTCCTTGGCGGCGAAACGCTTGGCATAGGAGGCCGCCCGGTTCTGGCGGCGGTCGGATTTCGCTCGCTCGATCTCGGTGAAACAGCGATGGGTAAAACGCTCGCCGAACCGTTCGATGGATTTCTCCACGCGTCTTATGTCGATGAGGTCACTGCCCATGCCGATGATCATGAAATCTTCCTCGCGGCGCCCGGCCGGTTCTCGTCAGTCCTATACTGACTTGAGGGCTCCGGCCCGCGCCGTCAAGCGTTCCAGCCGCCGGTTGCGGAAACTGCGCACGCCCAGATAGGTGACGGCATAGAAAACCAGGCCGCACAGGATGCCCGGTGGCAGGGAACCGATCAGCATCGGCTCCAGGATCGGCCGCCAGAGCTGCGAGACGTCGAGGTGGTGAAACAACCTGCCGAGATCGAGACTGTCATGGCCGGCGGCGTCGTGGCCAAGCATCGTCTCGCCGAGCTTCCAGGTGAGCGGCCAGATGATCGGACAGGTGATGGGATTGGCGAAAGTGGTGCCGAGTGCCGCGGCGATCATGCTACCGCCGAAGAGATAGGCGAGCGGGATCGCAAACAGGATGTGGAGGCCGAGAAACGGCGTCCAGGCGCTGACGACGCCGATCGCAAGCCCCGCCGCAACCGCATGCGGCGAACCGCCGATGCGCATCACCTTCAGGCGATAATATGCGAGGACGCGGCGAAAGCCCTTGGGAGGCAGGACGGCACGGCGCAGTCTTTCACGAATTCCAAGCGGTGTACGGCGGCGAAACGGCATCGGGGCGCATCTGGTTCGGCAGCGGGATATTCATCCGTCAGCTGCGGGAATCTTCGGGCGAACAGGCTTTAGCCCAAGCCGAAGATGATGGCAAAAATTGGCCCGCTCTGCATGAGAGTGGCTTTCGCAGAGGTGATCCGGTCACCGGTCGCGTCGACGCGGTAAGACCTGCAGCAGCCGCGCGGCGTCATTTTCCGCGCGAACGGGTAGCTGATCGGAGCGTATCGCTTAGAAGGACGACTTGCGGAACATGCCGCGGTCGATCTGGCGCATGCGGTATTCGAGGTCGATCCGGTCGTTTGCTTCGTTCAGGTAAGCGACTTCACGGTCCTGGGTAGTAGGAACGCGGAAAGCGCGGGCGAACTTGCGTACTGAGTCAAACATGATGTCTTCTTTCTTTCTAATATTGCACTGCAGCAATATAAGACGCAGCATCATGTTTTACCAACGCCGCAACTGCCGGGCAGCCCTGCGTGGTAAGCATGGCGGGTTAATGGGGATGCGCAGGAAATAGGCGAGCGCCGAGTTCTCCAGTTCCATCATGCATAGGGAACGTGCGCTTTTGAGCATGTTTGGTATGATCGCAGGCATTATTTCGAGCACGGGTGTCGGAATCTCGTTTAGCCGACCGTCTTCAAGACGGACAAGCCATGGAGGACGACGATGACTATTACTATTACCGCCTTCGAACGATCGCCCGACCGCGGCAGAGGGCTGGCGCGTGACATGCGCGTACGCTGGGCGCTCGAGGAAGCGGGACAGCCTTATGACGTTCGCCTCGTTTCGTTCAAGGCGATCAAGGAACCCGCGCATCTGGCACTTCAGCCCTTCGGGCAGATCCCGACCTATGAAGAGGGCGATCTCGCACTCTTCGAGTCGGGAGCGATCGTGCTCCATATCGCGGAACGTCACGGGGGCCTGCTGCCGGACGATGCGAATGCCCGGTCGCGGGCGATCGCATGGATGTTTGCCGCGCTCAACACCGTGGAGCCGCCGATCTTCGACCGCAGCCTTGCCAGGATCCTCGAGCGCGACGAGCCCTGGTATGAAAAGCGTCTGCGCTCCCTCGACGAGACCATCCGGAAACGGCTGGCCGATCTTTCCCGCCACTTTGGCGAGGCTGACTGGCTCGATGGCGAATTCAGTGCCGGCGACCTTCTGATGGTGTCGGTACTGCTCAGGCTGAAAGCATCATCGGATATGCTGGACGACTATCCGAACCTCTCCGCCTATGTCGCCCGCGGCGAAGCGCGGCCCGCATACAAGCGTGCTTTCGCCGCCCAATTGGCTGTTTTCACAGCCGCATCGGCCGGCTGACCACGGCCGGCTCCGGGTTCGAAGCCATCATCCGAGTCTTTTTTGCTCGGCCTGCGGGGCCGATCCTGCCCTGAATCGAGAAAGCTCTATCGGCGGATTGGTGTCTTTCCGACTAGCCTTTTCCTTGGCTAAATCCCCCCTCGGGCTCGTCGGGCGTGACGGCCGGCGGAAATGAGGAGGATGCCATGAATGATCGCAACGTATCGGTGAAGGAGATACGCCAGAACGAGAACCGCTTCCTGAGCTCCGACATTTTTGAATCAGGGCAGTATGTCTTCCCCCGTCGCAACGGCGAGGGCGTCCTCAGGGAAGAGGCGCGCGACATTCCGGTCTATCATCGCTGCGACGTGTTGGTCGTGGGTGGGGGACCATCCGGAACCGCCGCAGCGCTCGCCGCTGCGCGAACCGGTGCGGAGGTCGTGGTGCTGGAGCGCTACAATCATCTCGGCGGGCTTTCCACCGGAGGCGTGGTGATCTGGATCGACCGGATGACCGACTGGGACGGGCGGCAGGTCATTCGCGGTTTTGCCGAGGAGGTTCTCGGCCGCCTCCCCCCTGAAGCCGTCGCCGGCCCGGACAGGAGCCTGTGGGGGCAGCGGGACGCGGATCTCGCCAAATACTGGCGGCTGCGCACATCCGCTTTCCACGGCATCGTCACCTGGGCGCCCACGATCGACCCTGAAAGACTGAAGCTGACCTCGCAGGAAATGCTGATCGAGGCGGGCGTGCGAATCGTCTTCCATTCCTGGGCGGCAACACCCGTGGTCGAGGACGGCGCGGTAAAGGGCGTCATCTTCGAAAGCAAGGAAGGCCGCCAGGGGATCATGGCCAAGGTCGTGGTGGACTGCACCGGAGACGGCGACGTTTTTGCGCGCGCAGGAGCGAGTTTCGAGGCCGATATCGAGGAGGGCGACGTGCATCACTCGATGAATACCGGCTTCATGCTTGGCGGCGTGGACATGGCCACCTGGCTCGCCTTCCGATCGGAGCAGGAACAGGCGTTTGCCGACTTCAACACGCTCGGCCGCGGAGAACTCGGCTTCTTCCAGACGCCGTACGTTTCCTGGCGCAACGACATCGCGCTGTTCCTCGGGCCGCGGCAATCGGGGCTTTCGGCCCTCAACGTCGACGACATGACCGAAGTCGAAATCCGCTCGCACCGGTTCATGCAGTTACACTGCGAATTCTTCAGGAAAAATGCGCCGGGGTTCAAGGACGCTTATATGCTGCTCAGCGCGCCGCAGCTCGGCGTCCGGCATACACGGCGGCTCGCCGGTGTCGGCCGGGTCGAGCGCAGCCAGTGGCCGGTCGGTGCCGTTCTGCCGGACGAAATCGGCGTCAGTCCCTCGGTCTCGCCGAAGTTTCCGGTGATCTCAGTACCCTACGGCGCACTCGTGCCGGCAAGGCTGGACGGACTGCTGGCCGCCGGGCGGCACATCTCCTGCGATGCGAACAGCCACGGCTTCATGCGCGAAATTCCGCAGTGCTGGCTGACCGGACAGGCGGCGGGCGCTGCGGCGGGCATTGCGGCCAATCGCGGCATCGCGCCGCGGGACGTGGATATTGCCGAGCTGCAGTCGGCCTTGCGCGCTCAAGGCGCCTTCGTGCGGGATGCGAGCGAGGCGGCTACGGTGGTGAGCCAGGCGGAAACGGTGCAGGGCTGATCTCAGGTGAGTTCCTGGGCGAGACCGATGAGAAGCCCTCCGGGGCCACGGATGTAGCAGAGCCGATACACGTCTTGATAGTCGACGACTTCGCCTACGAGCTGAGCACCGCGCGCGCGGAGCCTTTCGAGCGTCTGGTCGATATCGTCCACGGTAAACATGACGCGGAGGTAGCCGAGCGCATTGACCGGGGCGTTCCGGTGATCTTCGACGACGGGCGGCGTGAGGAAGCGGGAGAGCTCGAGCCGGCTGTGGCCGTCCGGCGTGCGCATCATGGCAATCTCGACATGCTGATTGCCCAGTCCGGTGACGCGCCCGGCCCATTCTCCCTCGATCGTCGCCCGCCCCTCGAGCTCAAGGCCGAGTTCGCGAAAGAAATCGATCGTCTCTGAGAGGTCTTCGACGACGATTCCGATGTTGTCCATCCGCTTGAGGGCCATGTTTCTACTCTCCCATGTGTCGTTTCAACCGACAGGGTCTCGCCCCGCCCAACAAAGGACGTTCCAGACACATCAACACCGACAGCCATCGACGCCCAGTTCGCTGTTTTCCACATCAGAGGCTTGAAGCGCGGGCACCTTTAAATTTCTGCTCCGTCTTCAAACGGCCTCTCAGTCATACACCCGCTTGACGTTCGCCACGCAGTCGAGGTCCTTCATCTGGCTCAACAGCTGGTTCAGCTGGCGCAGGTCCCAGACCTCGACTTCCATGGTGATCTCGGAGAAATCAGCGGCACGGTTGCTGCCCATGGTCAGCGTGCGGATGTTGATGTCGAGATGGGCGATCGTCTGGGTGACGGTCGCGAGCGTGCCCGGCTCGTTCAGCGTGTTGACCTCGATGCGGGCGAGGAAACGGGACTTGTTGGCTTCGTCCAGATCCCAGCGCACGTCGATCCAGCGTTCCGGCTGGTCGTCGAACCGCTGCAGGGCGGAGGCCTGGATCGGGTAGATGGTGATACCCTTGTCCTTTTCCATGATGCCGACGATGCGGTCGCCGGGTACTGCGCCGCTCGGCGCGAACCGCACCTGCAGATTGCCCGAAAGACCGCGGATCGGCAGCGGATCCGGCCCGGCCTCGATTTCCTCCGGCGAGACGCGCCGCTGGTTCGGCAGCTTGAAGATCATGCCCGAGGCGCTGCGCATGTTGAACCAGCCATCATCGGTGGCCGGCTTCACCGTGACACGTTCGTCCTTGTAATCCGGAAACACCGCGCGCAGCACGTCGAGCGAGGAGAGCTCGCCGCGCCCGACGGCGGCGATCGCGTCCTCGACATCCTTGTGGGCGAGCCGGGGCAGAGCGGGTTTCAGCGTATCGCGGGCAAAGACCTTTCCGGCGCGCTCGAAGGTGCGCTCCAGGATGCGGTGGCCGAGGCCGGCATATTGCTTGCGGATCGCCATCCGGGTGGCGCGGCGGATCGCCGAGCGCGCCTTGCCCGTCACGACGATCTCTTCCCAGGCGGCAGGCGGCACCTGCACGCCGGAGCGGATGATCTCCACCTCGTCGCCGTTGTTGAGCCTCGTCACCAGCGGCATGATCCGGCCGTTGATCTTGGCACCGACCGTGGTGTTGCCGATATTGGTGTGGACCGCGTAGGCGAAGTCGATCGGCGTGGCGCCGCGCGGCAGCGCGATCAGCTTGCCCTTCGGCGTGAAGCAGAAGACCTGGTCCTGGAACAGTTCGAGCTTGGTGTGTTCCAGGAATTCTTCCGGATTGTCGCCCTCGGCCAATGACTCGATCGTGTGGCGCAGCCAGGAATAGGCGTTGGATTCCTTCGGCAGCAGCTCGCCGCCCTTCACCGCCCCTTGGCCGTCCTTGTAGAGCGCATGCGCGGCGATCCCGTATTCGGCGATCTCCTGCATCAGCTGGGTGCGGATCTGCAGCTCGATGCGCTGGCGGGACGGGCCAACGATCGTCGTGTGGATCGAGCGGTAGTCGTTCTGCTTCGGGTTGGAGATATAATCCTTGAAGCGGCCCGGCACGACCCGCCACCGCGTATGGACGATGCCGAGCGCGCGATAACAGGACGGAATGTCGCCGACGACGATGCGGAAACCGTAGACATCCGAGAGCTGCTCGAAGGAGAGCGACTTCGACTGCATCTTGCGGAACACCGAATAGGGCTTCTTCTGGCGGCCCTTGACGAAGGCATCCTTGAGGCCGTTGGCGATCAGCAGCTCACGCAGCTCGTCCTCGATCTTCTTGATCAGGCCTTCGTTGCGGGCTTCGAGATCGACAAGCCTCTGGGTGACGGTGTCGTAGGCTTCCGGGTTCATGTAGCGGAAGGAGAGTTCCTCCAGCTCGTCGCGCATGTCCTGCATGCCCATGCGGCCGGCAAGCGGCGCATAGATATCCATGGTCTCTTCGGAAATGCGCGCCTTCTGCTCGGCCTTCATATGCTCGAGCGTTCGCATGTTGTGCAAGCGGTCGGCGAGCTTGACGAGAAGGACGCGGACGTCGTCGGAAATGGCAAGCAGCAGCTTGCGCAGGTTTTCCGCCTGTTTGGCTTTCTTGGAGACGAGGTCGAGGCGCTTCAGCTTGGTGAGGCCTTCGACCAGGCGGCCGATATCCTCGCCGAACAGTTCGTCGATTTCGGCGCGGGTGGCGGTGGTATCCTCGATCGTATCGTGCAGCAGGGCGACCGCGATCGTCGACTCGTCGAGATGCATGTCGGTGAGGATGGCGGCCACTTCGAGCGGATGGGAAATATAGGGGTCGCCGCTCGCGCGCTTCTGCTGACCATGCTTCTGCATGGCGTAGACATAGGCCTTGTTGAGCAGAGCTTCGTTGGCTTCGGGCTTGTATTTCTGAACCCGTTCCACCAGCTCGTATTGCCGCATCATCCTGAAAAATGTCCTCGATACCGCTTCAGTGCCTGCGAATGGGCACCGGACGAAAAGAAAATGGCGCGCCAACCGGATAGGTTGGCGCAGCCATCATAAAACATTCAAGCAGATTAGGGCGAGAGAATGAACGAAAACTTGCGAAGCGAATGTTTCGCTTAGTAATCGTCGCTCTTTTCCGGCGGCACGAGGCCTTCGATGCCGGCGAGCAGTTCCTCTTCCGACATCTGGTCGAAGGTAACGGCTTCCGGAGCGTCTTCTTCCTCGTCGCGATCCGAAGCGGTCGATCCGCTTCCGGCAGCGATCAGCGAAGCCGGATCGGGTTCGGGCTCGTCCACTTCGACATGCTTCTGCAGCGAATGGATGAGGTCTTCCTTGAGGTCGTCCGGGGAAAGCGTCTCATCGGCGATTTCGCGAAGAGCGACGACAGGATTTTTGTCATTGTCGCGGTCGATGGTGATCGAAGCGCCCTGCGAAATCTGGCGGGCGCGATGGCTCGCGAGCAGGACCAGTTCGAACCTGTTGTCGACTTTGTCAATGCAATCTTCTACTGTGACACGGGCCATTGCCTGTCCTTTGATCGGTGATTTTCGGAATTGATACGCCCGATACAGCCATTGCGCGGCAAATTCAAGTTTTTCCTGAGAATTGACTTTTGACAAGGCGCCCCGCGTCTTCTGGGGGCGCCCGCGAATTTCAACCTCAAGCTGCTTGGATTATTATGAATCGTGCCATAAATGACAGTTATATGAATAGTTCGTAATGTAGTGGATTATTCCGGAGATTTGGTTCGGCTTATATTGACCAGGCCTCCACCTGCCAAGCAGGTTGATAAGAAAAGGGGATGGAGACCACATGTTTGACCCAAGGGAGAAGATTGCTCTCTTCATAGACGGCGCAAATCTTTACGCTGCTTCGAAAAGCCTCGGCTTCGACATCGATTACCGCAAGTTGCTTAAGGCTTTTCAGAAGCGCGGTTATCTTCTACGCGCCTATTACTATACCGCGTTGATAGAAGATCAGGAATATTCCTCGATCCGGCCGCTGATCGACTGGCTCGACTACAACGGGTACAAGGTCGTCACCAAGCCCGCCAAAGAGTTTACCGACTCGATGGGCCGCCGCAAGATCAAGGGCAATATGGACATCGAGCTTGCGATCGATGCCATGGAACAGTCGGAAACCGTCGACCATCTGGTGCTGTTTTCCGGTGACGGCGACTTCACCACGCTGGTGGAAGCCCTGCAGCGCAAGGGCCGCAAAGTTTCCGTGGTTTCGACCATGGCAACCCAGCCTCCGATGATCGCCGACGACCTGCGCCGCCAGGCCGATCATTTTATCGATCTCGTGTCGCTCAAGGCGGAAGTCGGCCGCGATCCGTCCGAACGCCCGCCCCGTCCGGCGGAGTCGACCGAAACCACCGACGTCTGATCACCCGGCATCCGCACCACTAAAAAGAAGAATAGGCGCCCGTTTTTCGGCGGCGCCTTTTTTCGTTCTGGGCTAGAAAAGGTCCATGCTTTTCGAACGCCCTTCCGATGATCTTCTTTACGACGCGCTGGTCGCCCGCGACGCCTCCTATGAAGGCTTTGCCTGGGCGGCGGTGAAGACGACCGGCATTTTCTGCCGCCTCACCTGTCCGGCCCGCAAGCCGAAGCGGGAAAACACCAGTTTCTTCGAGACGATTGCCGGATGCCTGGAGGCCGGCTTCAGACCCTGCAGCCGTTGCCGGCCAATGCTGAAGCTCGGCGAGGCGGATCCGATGGTGACGCGGCTGCTTTCGGCGCTCGATACGGAGCCCTTCCGTCGCTGGAGCGAAGAGGATGTCGTTTCGCTCGGCATCGACCCCTCCACCGCACGACGTGCCTTCAAGCGCCAGTTCGGCATGAGTTTCCTCGAGATCGCCAGGCTCAGGCGGATGGGCAAGGCGGCCGACACGCTGAGGCAAGGCGCAAGCGTTCTCGATGCGCAGCTCGATGCCGGTTATGAATCCGGCAGCGGCTTCCGCAGCGCGGTGACCAAGCTGTTCGGTGCGGCGCCCGCCAATCTGCGGACCAAGGTGCTGCTCAGGGCAGATTGGATTGAAACGCCCATCGGGCCGATGATGGCGATCGCCGACCAGCATTCGCTGCACCTCCTCGAATTCGCCGAGCGCAAGGCGCTGCCGGCGGAAATCCAGAAACTTCAAAAGTTCACCGGCAGCGGCATCGTCATGGGACGCCATCCGCCGATCGATCAGATCGAGGCGGAGCTGAAGGCCTATTTCGCCGGCGAGGACCGTGGGTTCAAAACGCGGCTGGCGGGGCACGGTTCTCCCTTTCAGCGGCAGGTCTGGGAGGCGCTGCGGATGATCCCGGCCGGGGTGTCGACGACCTATGGAGCGGTCGCGGCCGAGCTCAACCTCCCCTCCTCCACCCGCGCGGTGGCGGGCGCCAACGGCGCCAACCAGATCGCCATCGTCATCCCCTGCCACCGCCTGATCGGTGCCGACGGCAGCCTCACCGGTTATGGCGGCGGACTGTGGCGCAAGCGCTGGCTGCTTGAGCATGAGCGGCGGATGGCGGTGAGGAAGGGCTAGAAGCTCAGACCGGAGTGACGCCCTCAGCGAGGTCACGTCGATGCCGGCTCGGAAAGCTGAAGCCCCGACTGCGACTGGCGTTTTATCTTGTTGGCGCGGAAGATCGCCTCGACGATCAAGGACAGCGGCAAGCCGATGAAGAACGGGATGAAGAAATAGATCACCCGGAAGGCGACCAGGGAGCCGATGGAGGCCTGGTCCCCCATGACATGGCGGACGGTCGCTTCCAGGACGCCGAGACCGCCCGGGGCATGGGTGATCAATATCGCCAGGTTGGCGAGCACGAAGGCGGTGGCAGCTTTCAGATAACTTACGTCGGCACTGGCGGCCATGACTTCGCGCAGGCAGGCCGAGACCAGCGCGAAATTGATCGTGCCGATCACCACCTGAGCGATGGCGATCTTCAATGTCGGCATTTCGAAGGTCCAGGAACGGATCTTCAGCGGGGTGCGGACGAAGGCCGCCAGCACTAGGTAGCCGGCTGTTGCGGCAAGGCAGGCAGAACCGGTCGCGATGATCACGGCTTCGCTCAGGCCCAGCACCGAAGCGGCATCCTTCGGGTTGAGGACCATGACGATGCCCGACAGCATTGCCATGCCGATGCCGACCGTGACGCCCGACAGCAGCACGATCTTCGCCACGTCCTCGGTGCTCATGCCCCAATGGGCATAATAGCGGTAGCGCAGCGCGCCGCTGCTCAAGCCGGAAAGACCGACGCTCTGGCCGATCGACAGCGCGATGAAGGAGGCAACGCCGATCTTCGGATAGGCGAGGTCGTTCCTCACATATCGCACGCCGGCCCAATCGAAACCCGAGAGGCAGAGATAGGAACCGAAGGCGAAAAGGAGCGCCATCAGGAGGTTGTAAATAGGGATGGCGCGGACGGATTCGACGATGTCGGAGACCGAGTATTCGCGAAAGGTGTGATAAAGCAGATAGGCGGCAGCACTGACGCCGATCACCAGCATGCCATAGGTGAGGATTTTCTTTCGCGTCATCGCCCCGTTGCCCATTGCCCGCTCGCGCTCAGAGATGAAAAACGAACGGGCGAAGGCGGATTTTGTTCCTAAGCCAAGATTTCACAGCCGCTCGATGATGCGCGAAAAGGCGGGATCGTCGGGGTTATATCCGCGCGCAGGGCTGTGGAAGCCCGTCTCGGTCTCGGTCAAATCGCTGATGTCGTCGACGTGAAACAGACGCCACCCGGAACCTGTTCCGGCAATCTGCCAGGCGCTGAGGGCGAGCGCGCCCTCGCCGACATAACCGAGGATATGCGGCCGCACCTTGCGCTTTACGCCCTTGTAACGGAGTTCGACGATCCGCCGCCGCTCGATCGCGCCGATGATGATATCCGGATAGCTTGTCTTCCGCACGAAAACTCCCTGGTATCTCCCTTAACGGCTGGGAGGCATGGAAGTTCACGATCGATATACGGCGAAATGGCGCGGCGGGCCTGAGCGGTTACTCAGTTCGACTTCAACAGCCGCGACTTCTGGCGGTTCCAGTCGCGTTCCTTCTCGGTCTCGCGCTTGTCATGCAGCTTCTTGCCCTTGGCGAGCGCAAGTTCGAGCTTGGCGCGGCCCTTTTCGTTGAAATAGATCTTCAACGGCACCAGCGTCATGCCCTCACGATTGATGCCAACGCGCAGGCGGTTGATCTCGCGCTTCGACAGGAGAAGCTTGCGGCGGCGGCGCGGTTCGTGATTGAAACGGTTGGCCTGCAGATATTCCGGCAGATGGGAATTGATCAGCCAGATTTCGTTGCCCTCGTCCGAGGCATAGGATTCGGCAATATTGGCCTTGCCTTCACGCAAAGACTTGACCTCTGTGCCGGTCAGGACGAGGCCGGCCTCATAGGTATCCAGGATTTCATAGTTATAGCGGGCCTTGCGGTTCTCCGCGACAATCTTGTTGACCGTACGCTGGCTGCCTTTGGGGGCCATGGGTGTATTCCGTTCCGCCCTTATCTGAAAACAAATCCCCGCCCATGGGCTATGAGCGGGGTTACTTGTCTATGTAATGCGGCCGATGCCGAAAGTGAAGCGGCGAGCGCGGATGTGCCTCAGTTCAGGAGGCCGGCGTGGCGCAGCGCGGAATCGATCGCCGCCTCCGTTGCCGGTTCCAGCGTCGAGACCAGTGGCGAGCGGACCGTGCGGTTCATGCCACGGATCCTGTTGAGGCCATACTTGGCGCCGCAGAGGCCGGGTTCCAGGAAGATCGCCTTGTGCAGGGGCATCAGGCGGTCCTGGTATTCGAGCGCCTTGGCATAATCGCCGGCTAGCGTCGCCGCCTGGAATTCCGCGCAGAGGCGCGGCGCGACATTGGCCGTCACCGAGATGCAGCCGACGCCGCCATGCGCGTTGAAGCCGAGGGCTGACGCATCTTCCCCCGAGAGCTGCACGAAATCCTTGCCGCAGGTGATGCGCTGTTCCGAGACGCGCTCGATCTTGCCGGTCGCATCCTTGACGCCGACGATATTTCGGTGCGCCTTCACCAGCGCGCCCATCGTTTCCGGCGACATGTCGATGACCGAACGCGGCGGGATGTTGTAGATGATGATCGGCAGCTTCGTCGCCTGCGCGATCGCCGAGAAATGCGCGATCAAGCCCTTCTGGGTCGGCTTGTTGTAATAGGGCGTGACGACGAGGATGGCATCGGCGCCGGCCTTTTCCGCGTGCGCGGCAAGCTCCACCGCCTCGCGCGTGTTGTTGGAGCCGGCACCGGCGATAACGGGAACCCGCTTCCTGGCGACTTCGATACAGAGTTCCACGACGCGCTTGTGCTCGTCATGGCTCAGCGTCGGCGATTCACCGGTGGTGCCGACAGGCACCAGGCCGCTGCTGCCTTCGACGATCTGCCAATCCACATGCGCGGCAAAAGCCTGCTCATCCACCGCATCATCGGCGGTAAACGGAGTGACCAGCGCGGGCATCGATCCCTTGAACATGCAAAACTCCCAATCGACAGCGTCCATTCTGCTGCCGCAATCCATGACTATGAGGGCTCTCGACAGTTTTGGACGGGCAGCGACGCAGCCGACCTTTTCCCGAAAGCCTTTCAGGTCGCGCACCATAAAGCGGCGGGAAAGCGGCGACAAGCGCAAGTGCCAGGGATTTCATATGGAATCTCATATAAGAAACCACGCATTTTCATAAATGCGGTAAGCTTTCGTTAACGTGGCTGGCGGCTAATAAGGGGACGACTATTTTCGCGAGTTACCGGATGTACAGGCCTGTTCTGATCCTCGCAGCACTGGGGCTCGGCGCTGCGAGCATGCATGCATTTGCCGCATCGCCGCCCGAAAGCATGGCCCCCCTTCCCTATATGAAGCCCGAAAACCCGGTCGCGATCACTATGCCCGCCGCGATGCCGGCGCCGGACGTGACCGGCACGATCCCGAGGACCGACCCGCTGGTGGTGGCACCCGCGCTGAAAGCCGGGCTCGATGCGCTTGCCGGCAACGACATCGCCACCGCCCTTGTCACACGCAACGATCTTGCCGAAGGTTCGCTCGACCGGCATATCCTCACCTGGGCGATCGCCACATCCGGCGCGTCGGGCGTACCGTCCGGCGAGATCGCAGCGGCCCAGACGGAACTGAAGGGCTGGCCGGGGCTGAAGGGCCTGCGCGCCAATTCCGAACGCGCGCTTTATCGCGAAAACCCGCCCGCTCCGACGGTGCTTGCCGCCTTCGGCTCAACCCGCCCGGAAACGACCGAGGGCACGCTCGTCCTCGCCCGCGCGCTCGTCGCCTCCAGCAAACAGGTCGAGGCTGCCCGGCCGCTTCGGCAAATCTGGCTGTCCGAGGCGCTCGACAAGCCAACCGAGGACCGGATCCTCTCTGAATTCTCTGCGCTTCTCACCGCCGCCGACCACAAGGCGCGGATGGACTTCCTGATGTACAAGGGGCGTACGGCACAGGCGAAGCGTTTTAGCGATCTCGGCAAGGCGCAATCGCTCTACAAGGCCTGGACCGCCGTCATCAACAATGCCAAAAATGCCGAGGCGCTGCTGAACGGCGTCGACGGCTCCCTGAAGGACGATGCCGGTTATCTCTTCGCCCGCGTCGAATATCTTCGGCGGCAGGACAAATACCGGGACGCTGCGGACCTGCTCGAAAAGGCCCCGCGCGACGCGGCCAAACTGGTCAACACGACGGAATGGTGGAACGAGCGGCGCATCGTGGCGCGCGGCCTCGCCGATCAGGGCGAGTTCAAGCTCGCCTACCGGACCGCTGCCAATTATGTCGCCGCTTCCTCCACCGATATCGTCGATGCGGAATTCCACGCCGGTTGGTATGCGCTACGGGCGCTGCATGAACCGGCAACCGCCGAAAAACATTTCCGCAAGATCCTCGAGACCTCGAACAAGCCGCTTTCGGCGTCGCGCGCCCTCTACTGGCTCGGCCGCGCGGCGGAAGACGGCGGTCCGGGCAGCGCCAAGGAGTTCTTCGCCAAGGCGGCGCATTTCTCCAGCACGTTCTACGGCCAGCTTGCCGCCGCACGGCTCGACCTCAAGTCACTCGACGTCACCTATCCGACCGCGAGCGGGACCGACCGTCAGAATTTCGAAAGCCGCGAAGCCGTCCGGGCGATCGCAAGGCTCGAAGATGCCGGCCACGGCAAACGCGCCGCGGTGCTCTATCGCGCGCTGGCGGAAGAAATGACAAGCCCGGGAGAACTGGCGATCCTCGCGGCAAGAGCCGAATCGGAAGACAATCACGCCCTGTCGTTGCAGATCGGCAAGACGGCTTTCAGCCGCGGCATCGATGTGGCGGCACTCGCCTTCCCGATCGGCGTCATCCCGGCCGGTGCCGATATTGAAGGTTCCGGCAAGGCACTCGCCTATGCGATCGCCCGCCAGGAAAGCGCCTTCAACCCGGGCGCGGTTTCTCCCGCCAATGCCCGCGGCCTGTTGCAAATCCTGCCCGGCACGGCGCAGGGCGTCGCCAAGCGGCACGGCCTCACCTATGCGGCGGCGCGGCTGACCACGGATGCGGGCTACAATGCGACACTCGGCGCGCATTACCTCGGCGAGCAGATCGACACGTTCGGCGGCTCCTACATCCTCACCTTCATCGCCTACAACGCAGGCCCGAAGCGTGTGCCCGAATGGATCACCCGCTATGGCGACCCGCGCGGCAAGTCGCTCGACGAGGTGGTCGACTGGATCGAGCGCATCCCCTTCCCCGAAACCCGCAATTACGTGCAGCGGGTGATGGAGAACTACCAAGTCTACAAGACGAGGCTTGGGCAGAAGGCGGATATCGAAGCGGATCTGCGGTTCGGGCGGCGGTAGTCAGACCGCGGCTTGATCGGGTTTGGTCCTTTGTCTTCAAACAAGAGACGACGCGGGCTTAACAGCCATCCCGCTGCAGTTTGATGTTCACTCGAAGCAAAAAGCCCGGCACGAGGCCGGGCTTCTAAATTCAATCCGATAAAATCAGATTAGAAGTCGCGCTGCAGGCGAACAATGCCCTGTACGAAACCATCGTCGTCGCCAATTTCCTGATAGTTGACAGCAACCTTGGCAGCGAAGTTTTCGACGATCTGGTAGTTAACGGTTACGCCAGCGCCCCAGAGATCGTCGCCAAAGAAGTCACCGTCCGCATCAGCTTGCGTATTCCAGATGTACTGGGCTTCCGGAATGATTTCGAGCTTGTCGGTCGCCTTGAAGGAATAGGCAACGGCCACAGCTGCTTCACCAGCGGCGGTATCGGCCACGCCGTAGTAGGCATTGTCACCCGACGACCAGACACCGGAGAGGTAGAAGGTGCCCGGACCAACGGCCACGGAGCCGATCGCACGGATCGCACCGTTTTCGGCGCTGAAGTCATAAGAACCGAGCAGTTCGAGCTTGGCCGGGCCGATCGCAGCCTGAACAACAGCTTCGATACCGACATTCTGGCCGCCGAGGCCGCGAGCACGCGACAGTTCGTCAACCTGGATGCCAGCCGTGAAGGCAGAGCCCGTATAGGTGTAAGAGATCGACTGCAGACGGTTCGAACCGAGGTTGTCGAGTTCGCCCGGAAGGTCGTTTGCATCCCACCAGTTCAACCAGCGACCAACGCGGAAACCGCCGAGCTGGATGTAGGCTTCATTGATGTAAGCCGAGTTGCCACCGTTACCGAGAGTCGTGCCAGCAACAGGTCCACCGGTACCATTCGTGGTATAGGCGCTGTCCTGATTGGCTTCGAAACGAACCGAAGCAACCGACGTCAGCGTGCCGAGCTCAGTGTCAGACTTGGCAGTGAATTCGAGCTGAACGCGCGACCAAGCATCCCAATCGTAGTCGTTGAGGCCGTTTACGTCCTGGCCGAAGTCAACCTGGAAACGGACATAACCACCGATCTTGAGGCAGGTTTCGGTGCCCGGGATGTAGAAGTAACCAGTGCCGAACGCGTCGCAGACACGAACGTATTCCATGGGCTCCGGTTCGGCAGCGACGATGGCGTCGGCAGCCTGAGCACCGGAAACTGCCGCGAGAGCCGCTGCAGAACCGAGAAGAAGGCTCTTAATGTTCATTCTTTTGACCTCCAGTCAATTTCTCTGAATGCTAGTTCGCGCCCGACCGAAAATTGATCAAACGCGTAAAGGCCGCATAAGCAGCCCCATTCCCCAGTATCATCTCCCCATATGGAGGCCCTACATAGTGGCCAGCCATTTATAGAGAACTCCCCCGGCGAACCGGGGGAGTTCCATTATGATTAGAACGAGCGGTCGAGACGGACGAAACCGTCCCAGAACTCGTCAGCTACAGTCTGAACCTTGTTGTAGTTCGCAGTAACCTTGGCAGTGAAGCCCGGAACGATCGTGTAATCGACCGTCAGACCAGCGCGCCAAGCTTCGTCGCTGCCGTAGTCGGCAGTACCGTCAGCTGCATTCCAGATGTAGGAACCGCCGGGAGTGATGGTCAGCTTGTCGCCGACCTTGAAGGCATACGAAGCAGCCAGAGTCCATTCGCCGCGGTTGGCGTAAGCGTTATCACCATTCTGATCGCCAAGACCGGTAGAATAGATAACGAGAGCCTGCAGAGTGCCAGGACCGACCGGAGCTGACACGAGAGCGCGAACAGCGCCTTCTTCTGCACCGAAGTCATAGGCACCGAGAAGGTCGAAAGATACTGCGCCAAACTTGGCAGTTACGATACCTTCGAGACCGACGTTCTGGCCACCAACGCCACGGAGGCGCGACAGTTCGTCAACCTGGACACCAGCGGTGAAGGCGCTACCCGTGTAGAAGTAACCGACAGACTCCATGCGAGTGTTCTGGCTACCGGAGTTCCAATCGGACTCGCCGTTGATGCCCTTATCCCAAGGGTTGTAGTAACGACCGACCTTGAAGCCGCCGAGCTGGATGTAGGCTTCGTCGATGTAAGCCGAATTGCCACTGTTACCGAGGGTCGTGCCAGCAACAGGTCCACCGGTACCATTCGTGGTATAGGCGCTGTCCTGGTTAGCTTCGAAACGAACCGCAGCAACCGAGGTCAGCGTACCAAGCTCGGTGTCAGACTTCGCCGTGAAGTTCAGGTGAACGCGCGACCAGGCATCCCAATCGTAGTCATTGAGGCCGTTTACGTCCTGACCAGCGTCAACCTGGAAACGGACATAACCGCCGATCTTGAGGCAGGTTTCGGTGCCCGGGATGTAGAAGTAGCCGGTGCCGAAAGCGTCGCAAACGCGAACGTATTCCATGGGCTCCGGTTCAGCAGCTACGATGGCGTCAGCTGCCTGAGCGCCGGAGACTGCTGCGAGGGCAGCAGCGGAGCCGAGAAGAAGGCTCTTGATGTTCATTTTTGACCTCCAGTCAAAGTTTCGTATGGGTCTGGGTTCTTTTTGCTGAAGGACAGCGTTCCCTGCCCCATCCCCGTCGATTGCTAGAAGAAGGACGATCCACCGCCTCGCTTCTGGATTTGAAAATACAAGACGGGGGAGGTCATGCAATCTGGAACTTCAATCGGGCGCCCTTCCGGTACCCGCTTCCCATAAGTCTGTTGCCGAAAGGACACAAAGCCGGGGACTGGCTTAGATGGTATTTTACGCTTTGTTAAGAAAGAGCTTATCTGGCAGCCACTTAGCGCCTCGGGAAAGCTCCGGAGGGGAATCACCTCGCCCACCACGGGGGCGCGACTGCGCGGTCCTGCGAGCAACACGCAAAGGTCGATCAGAACGGGATTGGATTTGAGGATTGGGTCGGCGTTTCGAGCCTGGAATGGCGGAGAAGATGGGATTCGAACCCACGATACCCTCTCGGGTATACTCCCTTAGCAGGGGAGCGCCTTCGACCACTCGGCCACCTCTCCGGTCGGGCCTGATTATTGGGAAACGATATCGATGGCAAGGTCTTTTATGGAAATGTCATGCGATTCCCACCGGTCACGACACGCGAATCGCAACAAGTGATTCCATTCCCGCAGCTTCAGTGGTTCTCAGTAGCCCGAACGCTGCTTGCCGACGCCGCCGCCACGGCCGTAACGACCGGCCAGCGATCGCAGCGCGCCGGAAAATTCGGTGACATCGGCGCCGACCGCCACGAAGCTCGCGCCAAGATCGAGATAATGGCGGTTCAGGGTTTCGCTGAATGTCAGGATGCCGGCCGCCTTGCCGAATTTCAGGATCGTGCCGATGGCCTTCTCGATCACCTCCTGGACCTCCGGAGCTTCCATGCGACCGAGATAACCCATGTCGGCCGAAAGATCGGCCGGGCCGATGAAGACGCCGTCGACACCATCCACGGCTGCGATGTTCTCCAGGTCGCGGATCGAGGCCATGGTCTCGGCCTGAACGATCAGGCAGATTTCGTCGGCGGCCGTCTCGGCGTAGTCGGCAATAGAGTTGAAGCCGGAGGCGCGGGCGACGGCGGCACCGACGCCGCGCACGCCGCGTGGCGGATAACGCACGGCCCGGACGAGTTCCCTCGCCTGTTCGGCCGAATCGACCATCGGCACGAGCAGCGTGCGGGCGCCGATATCGAGCATCTGCTTGATGACCCAGGTCTCGCCGACCGGCGGCCGGACGACCACTTCCGAGGGCGAGGTGGCAAGCGCCTGCAATTGCGCCAGAATGCTGCGCAGGTCGTTGGGGCCGTGCTCGCCGTCGATCACCAGCCAGTCAAAACCGGCATGGCCGGCGATCTCGGCGGTCAGCGCCTCGCCCATGTTCAGCCAGAGGCCGATCTGCGGCTGGCGGGCCTTCAGCGCCGCCTTGAAGTGATTCTTCGGAGACGGCATCGCATTTCCCTTCAGGAGAGGAGCTGTTTCAGGTCGGCGGTAGGATCGGCGAGGATGACACGGCTCGGTTCGATTCCCGAATCGAGCAGCTTCTTGCCGCTCACATAGGCCTTGGCGTCGTTGACCGCGTCGACGGCGATAAAGCGGCCCTGACGGAAATACCAGATCGACAGGCTTCCCTCGCGGGTACCCTTGCGCACCAGCGTCTCGTCATACCCCATGTTGAAGCCGGCGATCTGCAGCTTCACATCGTACTGGTCGGACCAGAACCAGGGCTTTGCGTCATAGGGCGCTGAGCCGCCGGCAAGGATCGCTGCGGCGGCTTCCGCCTGGTCGACGGCGTTCTGTACCGATTCGAGACGGATGCGCTCGCCCTTCCAGGGCAGCATGGCGCAGTCGCCCATGGCGAAGATGGACGGATCCGAGGTGCGGGCGAATTCGTCGACGATCACGCCATTGCCAACGTCGAGGCCACATTCCTGCGCCAGTTCGTCGTTCGGCTTGACGCCGATGCCGACGATGACGAAATCGACCTCGAGGGTGCTGCCGTCGGAGAGTTCAGCGGCGCGCACATGTTTCCCTTCCGGGCCGCCTCCACCTACCAGACGATGCAGGCCCGTCTTTTCGCGGATGATCACGCCGTGGTTGTCGTGAATGGCGCGCATCACGTCGGCGGTCTCTTTTGCAGCGACGCGCTGGAGGATGCGGTCGGCCATTTCGATCAGCGTCACTTCGAGGCCGAGATGGCGGGCGACGGCGGCCGCTTCGAGGCCGATATAACCGCCGCCTATAATAAGGAGCCGGCGGCCCGGCTTCATCTCGCCGGCGAGCAGGTCGGCATCGCGCTTGTCGCGCACGGTGAAGACACCGTCGAGATCGCCGCCGACACTTGCCGGCAGCGTGCGCGGCGTCGAGCCGGTGGCGAGCGCCAGGGTGTCGTATTCAAGCACGGCACCGTCCTGCATACGGACGGACTTTGCCTTGCGGTCGATCTCCTCGACATAGGTCGAGAGCAGAAGCTTGACATCGTTTTCGGCAAACCAGGTTTCGGGCCGGAAGGTCAGCCGCTCGAACTCCATTTCGCCGAGCAGATATTTCTTGGAGAGTGGCGGGCGCTGGTAGGGGATCACGTTTTCCGAACCGATGATCGTAATCGGCCGCGCATCCTTCAAGGCCCGGAGTTTTGCAGCGAGCGCGAAACCCGCCTGGCCCGCGCCAATTATCACCAACCTGCCCGTCACGTCTCGCTCCCCACACCGATCATGGTTTCGTTGATAGCACCACCAATCCGATCGCAAGGGGTATCCCCGCGACACCGGTCCGTCAACAACGCGACATGGCCGATTACGCGCAATGAGTTCGCAGCTGTCCCATACGAAAAGGAAAAATCGCCTCTACAGCGTTAAAACCGGAATTTGCCTCCAATATCCCCGTCGATCCGTCGCATTTTATCATTCCGTTTCAGAATGTGTCAGCGCAGGAGGAATATAGTCACAGGGTAGGAATGAAAACGGGAGGGTGTGATGCCCTTGACTATGGACCAGGACACCAGAAAAGACGGCCCGCGCGACCGGGCCTTCGAGAAGTTCACGATCGACCGCCCCGGCAAGGTCATCCTTGTCGGCCATCATCTCAGCACCAAAACCAGCTTCCGCTGCCTGATCCGCAGCATCTCGCTCTACGGTGCGGAAATCGAGGTCGGCCCTACCCTGCCGATGCCGAACAACTTCTTCCTCGAAATCCTCGGCATTCATGACGACATCGGATGCACGGTGATCCGCCGCGAAGAAGAGAAGGTCACCGTCGGCTTCAACATGCTGATCGACGCCGAGTTTCTGCATCACGTAATCCGGCTGAGCTTCGAGACGAGTCATTGACGGGCAGATAGTCCCGCGGTCGGGGGACCTTTTCCTCCCGCCGCTCATGGCCGCCGCTCGCCAGCCGCGACAGAAACGGCACGACCCACAGCAGCCCGTCCCATTCGGCACCCTCGAGGGGATCGGCCATCGGATGCCGGAGCCCGTTCAGGCGGTACCTGTCCTTTCCCTTGCTCAGCTGTTCCCAAAGTCTCACCCAGTTGAGAAGCATGGCGGTCACTCCATCTATGATGCGATGCCATCGAGCTAGTGATTTGCCGCGCGGCTTGTAGACGCGCCGGCGAAAGCCGCTTTTCATCCGTGAACGATGGGAAGATCACCGGTGAAACGATATGGTGCCTGATATGACGGACGCGGGCTGGGACGATCTCAAACTGTTTCTGCATGTGGCGAGCGAAGGGGGCTTGAGCGGCGCCGCCGCCCGCACGGGCTTCAGTGCCCCGACGATCGGCCGGCGGATGCTGGCGCTCGAACGGGCGACAGGCCGGACCCTGTTCGTGCGCAGCCAGCAGGGCTATCGACTGGCGCCGGATGGCGAAACGCTGCTCGAACACGTCCGCGCCATGCAAAGGACCGCCGACAGCATCGCCGACTGGAACGCACAGGCCTTTGCCATGCCGATCGTCTCTATCGGCGCCGATGCCTGGCTTTCCGGTTACATCTGCGATCACACGCCGGAGATCAGGGGCAGAGAGGACCGGTTCCGGCTCTGCTGCAAGTCGTTGCACAAGGGCGTCGATTTCACCTATCGCGAGGCGGATATCGGGATAGTCGCCCGGAGACCGGAATCAGGCAATGTGGCGATCCGCCGATCAGTCGTCGTCGCACACTCTATATATAGGGCGAGCGCCCTTGCCGAAGACGAGATCATGCCCTGGGTTTCGCTCGGCACCGACAACTCCCATTCCCCGGCCGATAAATGGGTGTTCCAGCATCACGAGGCTGATATTCGCACCTGGACCAATTCTCCGGATATCCTGCCGAGACTGATCGCCCGCGGCAACGGGCGCGGTGTGCTGCCGTGCTTCATCGGTGATTCCGTTCCCGGTCTGGTGCGCGAGGGCGGCATCATCGCGGAGCTCACCTATACAATGTGGATCGTCGCCAATGACGACGACCGGCACCGGCCGGAGGTACGCCAGGTCATCGAAAGGCTCGACACGCTTTTCAAACGGGAGGCGAAAAGATTTAGCGGCGATCAAGCCTAATCGAGCCCAACCAGACTTGCATGCCGGTGAAACGACCCTAATGTGTGCCGGTTTTAAAAGAACCGGAACTGAAGTCCATGCCCGCATTCTCGCGCTTTACACCGCTGATCAGCGCCCTTCCTGCCACCGTCCCCTTCGTCGGACCCGAGGCCATCGAGCGCAATCGCGGTCTCATGGTGAAGGCCCGCATCGGCGCCAATGAAAACGGCTTCGGCCCCGCGCCTTCCGTCATCGAGGCGATCAGCGCTGCGGCGGCAAGCACCTGGAAATATGCGGATCCGGAAAATTTCGAACTGAAGCAGGCGCTCGCCGCGCATCTGCGCTGTCAGATCAACAACATTGCCGTCGGCGAAGGCATAGACAGCCTGCTCGGGATGATCGTGCGGATGGTGATCGAGCCGGGCATGCCGGTCGTCACCTCGTTCGGCGCCTATCCGACGTTCAACTTTCATGTGGCCGGCCATGGCGGTCGGCTGGTGACGGTGCCTTACGTCGACGACCGCGAAAACCTCGATGGGCTGTTGGAAGCCGTTCGCCGCGAAAACGCGCCGCTGGTCTATTTCGCCAATCCGGACAATCCGATGGGAAGCTGGTGGGATGCCGACAGCATCGTCGCTTTTGCCAAGGCGCTGCCGGAAACCTGCCTGATGATTCTCGACGAGGCCTATTGCGAAACAGGCCCGGCCGGCGCGACGCCCGATATCGCCGCCCTGATCGACCGGCCGAACATTATCCGCACCCGGACCTTCTCGAAGGCCTACGGCATGGCCGGCTCGCGGGTGGGTTATGCGATCTCGACGCCCGGCACTGCTGAAGCCTTCGACAAGATCCGCAATCATTTTGGCATGAACCGGATCGGTATCGCCTCGGCACTCGCGGCGCTGAAAGACCAGGCCTACCTCTCCCAGGTGATCGGGCAGATCAAGGCCTCGCGGGACCGGATCGCGGCCATCGCTGAAACCAATGGACTGAAGCCGCTGGCGTCCGCCACCAATTTCGTGGCTATCGATTGCGGCCGCGACGGCGCCTATGCACGCTCGATCGTCGATGGGCTGATGGAGCACGGGGTTTTTATCCGCATGCCGGGTGTTGCCCAGCTCAACCGCTGCATCCGCGTCAGCACGGGCCCGGAATCGGACATGGCGCTGTTCGAAGAAGCGCTGCCGAAGGTGCTGAAGGGCCTATAGGCTATACGAAAAACGACCGCGCCGGCCTTGTTCCTGCCGGTCGCGGTCTCAATTTCCGACGATCGTCCCCGTCCAGACCGACCGCCCTGTCTCCCAATCCCTCATGGGTGCTGTCTTTTGGATTGTTCTCCCGCCGGCCCTCTTGCGGGGCCGGTCAATTCGTCGACCACGGCGCTCTCTGAAGGCGCTCAGTGCATGGTCATCCATTCGCGAGCGGCGCGGAGTGCCGCAGCCAGCTGCATCTTGCTCATCGTCTGAGCGAGGTCGGCGCGCAATTCGGCGGCGCGATCGGAGCCCTTGATCGCGGCGATGTTGAGCCATTTGTGTGCGGAGATCAGATCGACGTCGCAACCACGACCGGTCGCATACATCAGGCCCATTTCGCAGAAAGTGTCGGCGCGGGTTTCGCCACCCATGGTGGCCATTCCGGAATTGTTCATTTCAAAGCGTGCCATCGGTTTGATCCCTGTTAAAGCCTGTTGTTCGTCGTCTGCCCTGTTTTTTTGCCCTTTCGGGCTCCATCCGGATCACCGTCTTGAAGCGGCTGTTTCGATCCTTCCGGCCGGCGGTTTTTTCCGCTCGTTTGATGACTTCACTATGCGCCCAACCTTCCAAAAGACGCCTAAAAAGCATGATTAATTCAACGAAAACAAAGTTCAAACGCTTCGTAAATTTGAGTTTTTGTTAAACATGGGATGCCTTGCATCTTAAGGAATTTGCGGAGATTTTTACGAAAAGTTTAGGAAACGATTTAAACCGATTGCTAACCACGAATACGGTTCGGTTCGGTGAACCTGTCTCCAGGGCTATGGAAAACCCGGCTTCCCGAGCGCTGAAATTCCGCCATATCGGGCCCAAACTCATATTTACCTTTACGTGTGCGTAAGATAAATTTCAGCACGAGTTCGTCCAGAGGGGTGCGAACTGGAGGAAACCGCGCCGTCTGTCTGCTCTCGAAGAGCTCAGCGGCGGAAGCGAAGGAGGAGAACAATCATGATGCGCAGACTGATGCTTGTTGCAGTGCTGGCACTTGCCGCGACCGGAGCCCGGGCCGCAGAGCCGATCGAAGGCAATTGGAAGACGGCCAGCGGCGAAACCGCGGTGATCGGCAAATGCGGCACCGCCTATTGCGTGACGCTGAAGACCGGCAAACATTCGGGCAAGCAGATCGGCAAGCTCTCCGGCAAGGACGGCGAATATAGCGGCGAGATCACCGATCCCGCGGAGGACAAGACCTATAGCGGGTCCGGCTCGGTCAACGGCAATTCGCTCAAGATGAAAGGCTGCGTCCTCGCCATCCTTTGCAAGTCGCAGACATGGACCCGCCTCTAAGCCGATCGCCCGAATATCGTCTCATATAAGAAGTGCAGAAATGGCCGCGCCGGCAACGGCACGGCCATTTTTGGTTTCCAACCGTCAAGAGGTGCCCGATTATTTTGCTGCGCCGCATCAAGAAAAGGCAATTTGATCACGCGAACGGCATCGATTTGGGGCGTAAAAATTCGCGAAATTTCAATGTCACAGTTTTGTGAAAATCTTGAATACCTATTGAACACTATTTATGCCACAGAAAAGCCTCGAAAAAGACATGATTTCCGGAAAATTACACGCAGTCGGTGCAATTCCTTTCCGAACCAGATATCCTACTGATTTCACTTATTAATTATCTTACCAAATCGTAACTTAATCGATTTATTCGTGGCTTTTTCCGAGAAATAACCACGATAAGCACGTTTTACGTGCATTTTTTCCAAGCAGTTTTCGCTGTCAACGTTTCGTTGACAGCAGTCGCCGAAATGGGGGGCTTTCGGATCGAACCGATCGGTCCGATATCAGCATCGCAAACAGAAATTCACTCTGGTTCGGACCCAAGACCGAACCGAACATAACCCAAGGATAAAGACAATGACCAAGATCACTTCCGCATTCGCCGCAGCCCTTATCGCTTCGGTCTCGTTCGCTTCCGTCGCCCTCGCTGAAGGCGACTATTACGAAGGTGCCTCCAAGGCTTCGGCTACCGTCGACCATGTTCAGACCGGCAGCATTGCTCAGGATCAACAGAACCAGGTCCCGGCTCCGATCGGCGGCGGCGACTACTACGACGGCGCAAACCGCCCGAACTAACCGCAGCTCATTCAAGATACCGAAACAATTTCCGCAGGCCAGGTCGCAAACTAAAAGCCGCGGAACACTCTGAAGGGACTACCACCATGACCAAGATCACTTCCGCTATCGCTGCAGCCCTTATCGCTTCGGCCTCGTTCGCTTCCGTCGCTCTTGCTGAAGGCGATTATTACGAAGGCGTTACTCCGCCGTCGGCCGGCCAGCAGCACGCGGCAACGCATCAGAAGGCCAAGGGTTCGGCCAGCTACGGCTACACGGGCTCGGTCTCCAACGCCCAGGGTTCGAACCAGTCGTTCGACGGCACAGTCATCCTGAACCGTGGCGACTACTACGAAGGCGCAGTTCGTCCGAACTAACTGCAGCTCATTCAAGACACCGAAACAATTTCCGCAGGCCAGGTCGCAAACTGAAAGCCGCGGAACACTCTGAAGGGACTACCACCATGACCAAGATCACTTCCGCTATCGCTGCAGCCCTTATCGCTTCGGCCTCGTTCGCTTCCGTCGCTCTTGCTGAAGGCGACTACTACGAAGGCGCCTCCAAGGCTTCCGCCACCGTCGATCACGTTCAGACCGGCAGCATCGGCCAGAAGGTTGATGCCCAGAAGGCCGACGTCAACAGCGGCGACTATTTCGACGGCGCAAACCGCCCGAACTAACCGCAGCTCATTCAGGATACCGAAACAATCTCCGCAGGCCAGGTCGCAAACTCAAAGCCGCGGGTAACTCTGAAGGGACTACCACCATGACCAAGATCACTTCCGCTATCGCTGCAGCCCTTATCGCTTCGGCCTCGTTCGCTTCCGTCGCTCTGGCCGAAGGCGACTACTACGAGGGCGCCTCCAAGGCTTCCGCTGCCGTCGACCACGTTCAGACCGGCAGCATCGGCCAGAAGGTTGACGCCCAGAAGGCCGACGTCAACAGCGGCGACTATTTCGACGGCGCAAACCGCCCGAGCTAATCGCAGCTCATACAAGATACCGAAACAATTTCCGCAGGCCGGGTCGCAAACTTTGAAGCCGCGGAACACTCTGAAAGGACTACCACAATGACCAGGATCACTTCCGCTATCGCCGCAGCCTTCATCGCTTCGGCTTCCTTCGCCACCGCCGCTCTCGCCGATGAAGGCGACTATTACGAAGGCGCACAGCCCACCCAGCAGGCTCAGTCCGTCCATGGCGCCCGCGTCGATAGCTTCGGCTACACCGGTTCGATCGCTCGCGCCAAGGGTTCCGACCAGTCGAACCAGTCGTTCGACGGCACCGTCACCCTGGACCGTGGCGACTACTACGAAGGCGCAGTTCGTCCGAACTAACCGCCTCCTATTCAAGACAATGAACATATGTCCGCAGGACGGGTCGCAAACTCACTGCCGCGGGCAACTCTGAAAGGCATAAGACAATGACAAAGATGACTTCCGCCCTCGCCGCAGCGCTGATCGCTTCGGTTTCGTTCGCCGGTGCAGCACTTGCTGAAGGCGACTACTACCAGGGCGCCCAGAAGACCGGGCCTGCCACAACTATCGATCGCCTGAACACCGGCAGCATCGACCGTCAGGACGGCAAGCTTCCGTTCAACAATGGCGGCGGCC
This sequence comes from Neorhizobium sp. T25_27, assembly GCF_002968565.1. Taxonomy (NCBI): domain Bacteria; kingdom Pseudomonadati; phylum Pseudomonadota; class Alphaproteobacteria; order Hyphomicrobiales; family Rhizobiaceae; genus Neorhizobium; species Neorhizobium sp. T25_27. Next base: position 74,175 of record NZ_PVBJ01000009.1, on the reverse strand, counting down.
GCGATAACCGTGCTTCCAATCTGGACAGCGGCGACTACTACAGCGGCGTTAACCGCCCGAACTAACCCTGAAGTTCGTTCGCCATCGATAGCCGCACAGAGCCTTGCCCGGTGCGGGATCAAACAGACAGCAAACATACGGAAAAAAATGAAATACCAGCCGCGCGAGCGGCTGGTATTCGCAGTTCATTCAAGACACCGATTGGAAAGACGGGTCGCAATCGTCTTTCCGGTGCGTGATGGCCGGACTCTGAAACCAGCCATCGAGTTCAAGATTAAGTGAAGCTTTTCCACGAATCAATCACGTTGATGCTCTTCTTCGTGAGATTTCCTGCATTTGGCGCTGCGCCGCCGGTTTCCCGCAATATTACAGGCTTTTTTGCCGTTCAAAAAAAACCGCTAGTTGGCGGCTCCGCTCCATTTCTATTGGAACGATCCTCCCTTCCAGGGATTTGTACCTCGGACGGAGCGATGAACCTGTCGCTCCGCACCATGAGAACAGATGGAAAGGACAGGACAATGAGAAGCTATCTGACTTCCGGTATTGCCGCTCTTATCATTTCAGCAGGTTTTACTGGTGCAGCCATGGCGCAGGATGCCGTCTATCCTGACCCGAACGGCCTGCCGCAATCGCCGCCGACCATCCAGCAGGATCGCGGCCAGGATCGCAGTCAGGGCGTAGATACCATGTCGACCGGCAGCATCTATCCGAGCACCGGCTACATGTACAACAACAACGCGAGCGGCAACGCCGATCTCGATGGTGGACAGGACGAAGGCGACTACTACGACGGTACGTTGCGTCCGCATAACTAAGCAGTTGCTTCAAGATACCGCATCCCGCGCTGGTCGCACCAATGCACGGGATGACCTCTCCACCGACAGACCAATTTCGAAGCCGGCCCTCGTGGCCGGCTTTTTCATGAACGCAGTGCTCCGGTGGGGCGGCCGACGCCCCGGTGAGCGTGGCGCATTCCGCCCCCCTTCGGCGTTAACCATTCTGAACCCTGGATGAAACCTTCTCTCAGGACGCATTCAGCCCCGCGCCTTTATTCTGCCGTCATTGGCTTTGGGGAGAGAACCATGACCATCCTTGCACGCCGCCTGACAATCGTAACGCTGATCATGACCATTTTCGCATTCGCCTTTGCCGCACTCGTCGCCGTTCCGGCGCGCAACGATCTGCGCGTGCATCTTGGCACTGTGGTGCCCTGCTATCATCCCGCCACGCCGAACTGCGTCGCGGCGCTTTGAAAAAGTTCAGGTGTTCAATCGCGGGAGGCTTCCAACGTCGTTTGATTGTTATTGAGTTCTCTCTATAATAGCGCATGAACACACGAATCTTTTCCTTGACCCCGCTTTCCTTCATCAGCCCGAGCCCGGTAGAGCCGCGCGCCTTCGACAATCCGGTCGAGGCGGTCGATGCCCTGACCGAGCTCTACGAGCGCAATACGCAATTCCTCATCGATGCGTTCGGGGCGCTTGCCGATGGTGCTGCCGTGACCGGCCGCTACCGTGCCTGCTATCCGCAGGTCAGCATCGAGACGACCTCCTTCGGCCACGCCGACTCGCGCCTCTCCTACGGCCATGTCTCGTCGCCCGGCGTCTATACGACGACGATCACCCGCCCGAAGCTGTTCCGGCATTACCTGAAAGAACAGCTCGGCCTCCTGATGCGCAACCACAGCGTTCCGGTGACGATTTCGGAATCGACGACACCGATCCCGCTGCATTTCGCCTTCAGCGAAGGCGCGCATGTGGAGGCATCGGCGACCAGTTCGCTCGCCGACATCTCGTTGCGCGACCTCTTCGACACGCCGGATCTCAACAACACCGACGACCTGATCGCCAACGGCGAATACGACCAGGTGCCCGGAGAGCCGGCGCCGCTTGCGCCGTTCACCGCCCAGCGCATCGACTATTCGCTGGCCCGGCTCAGCCACTATACGGCGACCAGCGCCGATCACTTCCAGAACTTCGTGCTGTTCACGAACTACCAGTTCTATATCGACGAATTCGCCACCTGGGCGCGCGAGATGATGGCGCGCGGCGGCGACGGCTACACGGCCTTCGTGGAGCCCGGCAATGTCGTCACGCTTGCAGGCAACGACAAGCCGGAAACCGAGCCGGTCGTCCGCCTGCCGCAGATGCCTGCCTATCACCTGAAGAAGAAGGGTCATGCGGGCATCACGCTCGTCAATATCGGCGTCGGACCTTCGAACGCCAAGACGATCACTGACCATATCGCCGTGCTTCGACCGCATGCCTGGCTGATGGTCGGCCATTGCGCCGGTCTGCGCAACAGCCAGCGCCTCGGCGACTATGTGCTGGCCCATGCCTATGTGCGCGAGGACCACGTGCTCGACGACGACCTGCCTGTGTGGATCCCGATCCCGGCGCTGGCCGAAGTGCAGCAGGCGCTCGAAAGCGCCGTCGAGGAGGTCACCGGCTACCAGGGCTTCGAACTGAAGCGGATCATGCGCACCGGCACGGTCGCGACGATCGACAACCGCAACTGGGAACTGCGCGACCAGCGCGGACCGGTGAAGCGGCTCTCCCAATCACGGGCAATCGCCCTCGACATGGAATCTGCGACGATCGCCGCCAACGGTTTCCGCTTCCGGGTCCCCTACGGGACACTGCTCTGCGTCTCCGACCGGCCGCTGCACGGAGAACTGAAACTGCCCGGCATGGCGACCGCCTTCTACCGCACCCAGGTCAGCCAGCACCTGCAGATCGGCATCCGCGCCGTGCAGAAACTTGCGGCCATGCCGACCGAGACACTGCATTCGCGCAAGCTGAGAAGCTTTTATGAGACGGCGTTTCAGTGATGTTGTAAGGCCAGCCACCTTGGTGTATGATTTTCCGAATTCATACACACGAGGTGGCTATGCGCACCAATATCGAACTCGACGATGAACTGATCACCGAAGCTATGGAACTGACCGGCCTGCCGACGAAGAAGGCTACGGTGGAGCAGGCATTGAAGGATCTCGTTCGTATCCGCAGGCAGATGCGTGCGGTCGACAATCTCGAAGGCATAGGTTGGGATGGCGATCTCGATGACATGCGCAAAGACTCCATTCGCTTTGCCGATTGGGGCTTAGAGGGCCGCGAATGATCGTCGCCGACAGCTCGGTCTGGATCTCGTTATTTCGAAAAGACGATGTCGACGTCGCGGGTAGGCTGCGCTCCTTCATAGCCCAAGGCACTGTTCTTGTAGGCGATATCATCATGCTCGAAGTGCTTCAGGGCGCCCGTGATTACCATCAAGCCCGTTGGATCGAACAAAACTTCCGCGACTTTCCCGCCGCACAAATGCTGTCGCCCTCGCTCGCAGTAAAGGCGGCGGCCAATTACCGACTTCTTCGGGATCGAGGCGTCACCGTGCGGAAGACGATAGATATGATTATCGGCACCTATTGCATCGAACGCGGCCACCGCCTGTTGCATAGGGACAAGGACTACCTGCCGATGGTCGAACATCTCGGCCTGCAGATCGCCTGATCACTCGATCTTTGCCGGCCTCGCCGCCAGCAAGGACAGCGCCGTCCCTACCAGCGACGAAACGATCACCAGCAGATGCGTGTTGATCGCCGCCTGGCCGAGTTCCGCCAGGGGCAGTCCGGCCGTGCCGGCGCCGAAGGCGATGGCGCCGGCGGTGATGCCGGCGGGATAGGTACCGACGCCGGCCGGTGCATGCATGGGGAGCACCGAAGAAAGTTCGCCGCCGAGCGCACCGCCGAAGCTTGCGGCGATGGACAGCCCGCCAAGCAGGCCGAGGACCCAGGCGAGGACGGCGATCTTGGTGAACCAGTTGATCAGTGTCGCACCCCAGGCACGGGCAAAGGCTTTTGCATCGAGCGGCATGCCGGCTTCGACCTCGTCGAGCAATTTTCTCGCCTTGTCCGGCAGGACCTTGGCTGCAAACCGGAAGGCCGGGCCGCGCAGCGCGAAGGCGATAGCCGGCAGGATCAGGAAGGCGATCCAGAGCGCCCAGGCCCAGAGTTTCCCCGTCTGCAGCGCCAGCCCCGTGCCGGCGGCGGCGAGCAGCGCATGCAGATCGAAGAGCCGCATGACCAACAGCGCCGCGGTGCTGCGCGCAACGCCCAGGCCAAACTCGCGCTTCATCAGCAGCGGAAAACTGGCTTCGCCTGTGCGGAAGGGTAGCATGATGTTCAAGAGGTTATGGACCTGGACCAACCTCAGCAGCGTGCCGAACCGGCCGCCGGTCTCGACGGGAAAGTAGTCGTAGATACGCCAGGTGCGCAGAACGTAGGTGCCGAGCAGCAGCACCAGCGCTACCGCCGCCGAACCCCAGCCGGCGCTGCTCCACAGCGACACGACGCTCTGCCAGCCCCAGACCCACTGGATGAAAGCGGCATAGACGAGGATGATCGCCATCGTTGCGAGCGTCATCGCGTGGCGAATTATCCACGCCCGGCGGCTGGCAACCGGAGAATTCTTCATATAGTAGGGTGCCCCATGTGAAATTTCGGGTTTCGGCCATTATCAGAGGGCCTTTCAAGCCCGTGGTTTAGGAGAAACGCAAGGTGCGTACAACAGCAGAGTCGGTGACCAGCCGCATCGAGACGGCCGAGCCGATCGAACTGTCCCTCGTCGTGCCCCTCTTCAACGAAGAAGAAAGCGTGCGCCCGCTGATCGAACGGATCTGCGCGGCGATGGCCGGCTACGCGGCGAGCTGGGAACTCATCCTCGTCGACGACGGCAGCACGGACGCGACGATCGTCAATGCCCGCGAAGCGCTGAACCGTCCCGGCCTCGACCTGAAGATCGTCGCGCTGCAGCGCAATTTCGGCCAGACCGCCGCCATGCAGGCCGGCATCAACCAGGCAACCGGCCGGCTGATCGCCACGCTCGACGGCGACCTGCAGAACGACCCGAAGGATATCCCCGGCATGGTGGCCGAACTGGAGCGGCGCGAGCTGGACCTGCTGGTCGGCTGGCGCAAGAACCGCCAGGACGGGCTGCTGCTGCGCAAGGTGCCCTCCTTCATCGCCAACCGGCTGATCGGCCGCATCACCGGCGTGCGGCTGCACGACTATGGCTGTTCCCTGAAGATCTATCGCGGGTCGGTGATCAAGCAGGTCAAGCTGATGGGCGAGATGCACCGCTTCATCCCCGCCTGGGTCGCGGGCGTGGTGCCGAGCTCGCGGATCGGCGAAATGCCGGTGACCCACCATGCGCGCCAGCACGGCGTTTCCAAATACGGGATTTCCCGCACTTTCCGGGTGATCCTCGATCTGCTGTCGGTGATGTTCTTCATGCGCTTCAAGGCGCGGCCGGGGCATTTCTTCGGCTCGCTCGGCCTCGGGCTGGGGGCGCTGTCGGCGATCATCCTCTTCTACCTGTTCATCGACAAGTTCATCATGGGCAACGACATCGGCACACGGCCGCTGTTCCTCATCGGCGTCATGCTGTTCCTGTCGGCGGTACAGATGATCACCACCGGCATTATCGCGGAAATGATCGCCCGCACCTATTACCGCGATGACAACTCGCTCAGCTACATCGTCAGGGAAGTCTATGAGGGCGATGCGGCGCATCAGTGACGCGCTTGCCCGCCGTCCCGACCTCATCCTCCGGCTGATCGCGGCATATTATGTGCTCGCGATCATCCTCAGGGTGCTGCGCTCGGAGGCGCTCGAAAGCGACGAGGCGGAACAGCTCTACCAGTCGCAGTTCCTGCTGATGGGCTACGGCCGTCAGCCGCCGTTCTACAACTGGCTGCAATACGGGGCCGTCCACCTGATCGGCCCGTCGGTCCTTGCGGTCGCGCTGGTCAAGAACCTGCTGCTGTTCCTCACCTGTGCGGTCTATGGGCTTGCGGCGCGGGTGTTGCTGAAAGATCAGCGGCTCGTTGCCATCGCCATGATCGGCGTGATCGCCATGCCGGCGGTCAGCGTCATGGCGCAGCGGGACCTGACGCATGCGATCGCCACGCTGTTTGCCGTCGCGCTGTTCTTCTACGGTTTCCTCAAGACGCTGACGCGGCCGACCCTCTGGACCTATCTGCTCACCGGCATCGCAGTCGGGTTCGGGCTGATCGCCAAGTATAATTTCGTCATCGTGCCCGTCGCGGCGATCCTCGCCATCCTGCCGGAACCGGAGCTGCGCAAGCGCATTCTCGACTGGCGACTGATCCCGGCACTTGCCGTCACAGCGGTGATGTGCCTGCCGCACGGGCTTTGGGTGCTCGGAAACCTGGGCGAAGCGACGGCCGGGACGATCAAGGCGATGCGCGCGGACGCGTCGGGCAACCCCATTCTCGACCGGCTGTCCGGTATCGGCACGCTTCTGGCGGCGGTATTGGCCGGCGGGCTGCCGGTGCTCGCCTTTTTCCTGATCGCCTTCCGGCGGCCGCTCATCGATGCCTGGCGAGCGACGAACCAATGGACGCGGGTGATTGGCCGGACGCTCGTCATCTGCCTGATTGCTGTCGGACTGATCGGGCTCGGTTTCGGCGCCACCAGCATCAGCGAGAAATGGCTGTCACCGTTCCTGGTACTGCTACCCCTCTATCTCTGCCTGAAGCTCGAGGCCGCCAAAGCGGACACCAGCCGCAGCATTCCGCGGCTGCTGTTTCCGGTGGCGGGGCTGGCGCTCGGCTTCGTCGTCTATATCGCGGTTGGCAATTTCATCGGCCCGATGTTCGGCGATTATACCAAGGAAAACCTGCCGTCCGGGCCGTTCATCGAACAGGTGGTGGCGGAGCATGCCGGTGCCAAGCCGGCCTATGTGATCACCGACGACCCCTATCTTGCCGGAAGCGCCCGACTGGAACTGCCGCAGGCCCGCGTGCTGCTGCGAAGTTTCGGGCAGACGCCGCCGCTCGGCGAGGCGGAGAGAAACCGGCCGGGGCTGATCGTCTGGCAGGGAGGCGGGGAAATGCTCGGTGCTCTCAAGCCATATCTGCAGGCGAACGGGGTTGCGGCGGAAGGTTTGGCGCCGGCGACCAAGGTCGTGTCTTATCTCTTCTCAGGTGGGCGGGATGGCGTCACGTTTGGATATGCCTGGGTGGAGCCGGGCAGATAGAGACCAACAGGCTCCCTCTCCCCCCTTGCGGGGGAGATGTCACCGGAGGTGACAGAGGGGGGTAGCGCCGCGAACTCGACTGCCGAAGAGTATGTTGAACCATCCCCCTCTTCCCCTGCCGGGGCATCTCCCCCGCAAGGGGGGAGATTGACTCGTGGCGACCGCTCAGTCCCTTATGCTATCCCGCAAATGATCCAGCGCCGCCCGCAACTTGTCGATCACTTCGTCCACTTCCGAACGACTGATGGTCAGCGCCGGCGAGGCGAGCATGCGGTCGCCGGTGGCGCGCAGGATGAGGCCGTTCTCAACACAGTGATTACGCACCAGCGTGCCGATATCGTCGGGCTTTGCATAACGCCGGCGGGTGCCCTTGTCGGCCGCAAGCTGCAGGCCGCCGATCAGGCCGACGCTTTCGGCCTGGCCGACCACCGCGTGATCCTCCAGGCTTTTCCAGGCAGCGGCAAAATAGGGGCCGATATCGTCGCGGACACGCTCGACCAGCCCCTCCTGCTCGATGATGCGGATGTTTTCGAGCGCAGCGGCAGCTGCAACCGGGTGACCGGAATAGGTGAAGCCGTGGTAGAAATCGCCTAACTCCTCGACCATCACGTCAGCGACGCGGTCGCTGACCAGCACGCCGCCGATCGGCAGATAACCGGAGGACAGGCCCTTGGCGATCGGCGCCAGATCCGGCTCGAAGCCAAAATGCTGGTGGCCGAACCAGGTACCCAGGCGGCCGAAGCCGCAGATCACCTCGTCGGAAACGAGCAGGATGTTGCGCGCCTTGCAGATGCGGGCGATCTCCGGCCAGTAGGTCTCGGGTGGAATGATAACGCCCCCTGCCCCCTGGATCGGCTCGGCGACGAAGGCAGCGACCCGATCCTCGCCGAGTTCGTCGATCTTCGCCTCGAGCTCTCGGGCGACTTTCAGGCCGAATTCGGCAGGCGAGAGATCGCCGCCCTCGGCATACCAATAGGGCTGGTTGATGTGGTGGATGCCCTCAATCGGCAGATTGCCCTGTTCGTGCATCAGCTTCATGCCGCCGAGCGAGGCGCCGGCGACCGTCGAGCCGTGATAGGCGTTCTTGCGGGCGATGACCAAGGTCTTCTCCGGCTTGCCCAGGGCCTTCCAGTAGACCCGCGCCATGCGGAACCAGGTGTCGGTCGCCTCCGAGCCGGAATTGGTGAAGAAGACGCGCTTCAGCTTTTCGCCGGTATGGCAGGCGATCTTCTGGGCGAGCAATGCCGCCGGCGCCGTCGTGGTGCCGAAGAAGGTGTTGTAATAGGGCAGTTCCTGCATCTGGGCATAAGCGGCGTCGGCGATCGACTTGCGGCCGTAACCGACATTGACGCACCAGAGGCCGGCAAAGGCGTCGAGATATTTCTTGCCCGTCGAATCGTAGATATGGACGCCTTCCGCGCGCTGGATGACCCGCGCACCCTTGGCGTTCAGCTGCTTCATGTCCGAGAACGGGTGCAGGTGATGCGCGGCATCGATGGCGGCGAGATTGGAAAGCGGCGGCATATCGGTCATGACTGTCTCTCTGCCCTAGATTGTGCCGTCAATTCTTATCGGCTACGAACAGAGTTCCGCAACACCCCGCAGAAGACATTTCCCATGGCTGACGAGACCGCCCCGCCCCGCATCGAAATCCTGCTCGTCGGCATGAACGGCGACCTGCGCGGCAAGCAGATTCCGCTCGAGGCTGAAAAGAAGGTCTGGGACGGTACGGTGCGCCTGCCCTCCTCCACCCAGTCGCTGGATATCTGGGGCGATGACAACGACGACATTACTGGCCTGTCGCTATCGGTCGGTGATCCGGACGGGATCTGCCTTCCCGACCGACGTAGCCTTGCGCCGATGCCATGGGCGCCGGAAGGGTCGAAGCAGGTTCTCTCGACCATGCACGAATTCGATGGCACGCCTTCCTTCATGGATCCCCGCGCCATCCTCGCAGCCCTTCTCAAGCGCTTCGACGAACGCGGCCTGACGCCGGTCGTGGCGACCGAGCTCGAATTCTACGTGATCGAGGACGATTGGCGCGAGACCGGCAGGCCACGCCCGCCGGCCAGCCTCATGTATCGCGGCGAGCCGAACGGCTTCCAGCTCTACGACATGAGGGCCCTCGATGCGCTCGACGACTATCTGCAGACGGTGCGGGCCTGGGCGAAACTCCAAGACCTGCCGGCCGATGCGACGACCGCGGAATTCGGCCCCGGCCAGTTCGAGATCAATCTCCTGCACCGCGCCGATGCACTGGCGGCCGCCGACGACTGCATCTACCTGAAGCGCATCGCCGAACAGGCGGCCAGGAAACATGGTCTCAAATCCACCTGCATGGCAAAACCCTATGCGGAGCATGCGGGCTCCGGCCTGCATGTGCATGCGAGCATCGTCGACCGGGACGGCAACAATGTGCTGGATGCCAGGGGTGGCGATCCGCTGCGGCTGAAATCTGTCTGCGCTGGAATGTTGAAGACGATGCGCGATGCACAGCTGATCTTCGCGCCGTTTGCCAATTCCTACCGCCGCTTCCAGCCAGGTTCGTTCGCGCCGGTCGATATCGACTGGGGCTACGGTCATCGAGGGACTGCGGTGCGCATTCCGGATGTCCAAGGGCCTGCCGCTCGCATTGAACACCGCGTCGCCGGCGCCGACGTCAATCCGTACCTGCTGCTCACCGCCATCCTCGGCGGCATGCTTTTAGGATTGGACGAAACGCTCGATCCGGGCCCTGCAACCGAACCGGGCAAGGAGCCGCCGATCGGTGCAAACAAGCTGACGCACGACTTCCTGACGGCGGTCGAGGAGTTTTCCGCCTCGCCCTTCATCGCCGACGTGTTTGGCGCGCGATATCAGAAGCTTTACGGCGACACGAAGCGCAAGGAGGCGATCACCTACCTGCGCACGATCTCGGATTTCGACTATCAGACCTACCTGACGCGGATTTAGGGCTTCATCCATGCTGCGTAGAGAATATCCTTCACGTCAACAAACATAAATACATCGCCTGGCTTGAAGCCGAATGCATCACTCCAGGCGGTGGCGTATGAACCGAGTTCCATGCCGAGTTCACGTAAAGCCGTCTCGTCGCCGGTCGTGGCAGCGTTGATCTCTTCCTCCTTCATCGCGTTCATGAGGTCGCTATAGGTGCTGTTCCCCTCGCTGTCGGGAATGAAGACGATGATGCCGCTCTTGTCCTCGAACTTCACCGAAAGCTCGATCTCGTCTTCGGTGAAACGCTCGCGGTTCTTGACGATCATCTGGGGAAGCACGATTGCGAAGAGGTTTTCGCGCGAAATAGCACCGTCATGGGCCTCCTGCTGCTGTTTCACCAGCTGCATGAATTCCCATCCCCTTTCGGAGATCACCTGCTTCAGCGTCTGCTTGACGGTCAGGTCGGTGACCTTGAATTGATCCGAGTCGATAAATTCCATCGCCTCGGCGGCCAGTTCCATGAATGCGACGCTGATCGCAAAGGCGGCCTTCAGCGTCTCTTCAGCGGGCTCTCCGGTAATACCGTTTGCCACCTTGACGAGATCGGCTTTCTTTTCCTTGTCTTCGTCAGTTTCGGCAGGCTGGGCGCTCGCCTGCTGAAGGATCAGCAGAGCCGCAGGTTGAACAGCGGAGATGGAAGTCATGCCGGCCCTCGCCCGCGACGCACCACCCTTGATGGGTATTGCCGCGATTTGTCGGGCGCTTCATGGCCAGACCAACCAATGATTCTATCAATGGTTGAAAATCTAATGCTCCCCACTTAACGAGATATGAACAAGCGGATGCAAGAGGTTGTATTGCAGGCCCTGAACTCGCCCAAATGCCGCTGCCATCCTGTTCCTGCGATTGATTGACCAGCGCATTGACCGCACACGATCGATGTTTAAGCGAATGTTTCAACCTATCTTAAATTCATGGAGGCTAAGGAAGCTTGATATTTGAAGTCTTGCGGCAAAATCGATGCATATTGTTATCGCCAAGTCACTCTTTGCCGGACTTTTGTCCCTGCTCGCATCTCTGGCTCTATCGTTTGCCTTCGTTCCGATGCTGGGCGGGGAAGTCGCCGGTGCCGGCCTGGTGATGACCATCGTTTGCCCGCTTGCTATCTCCATTCCCGCCTCGGCCGTGCTTTTCAGCCAGACAGAACGCGTTCGACGTGCGGAAGCCGTGGCCTCTGACGCACTCGCGAAACTGGCCGCCGCCTACGAGGAACTTCACTGGCAGTCCCGCCGGGACGGACTGACCGGGCTGTTGAACCGCAGCGCCTTCATGGAGGAACTGCAGACCTTCAGCGGGGAGGGTCTAACCGGAGCGCTTATTTTCCTGGATCTCGACCACTTCAAATCGATCAACGATCGCTACGGTCATGCGACCGGTGACGAGGTCCTTCGCCGCACCGGGCAGATACTCGCCACGTATGACGGGCAATTCACCATAGCGGGCCGCCTCGGGGGCGAAGAGTTCGCTCTCTTTCAAGGTGGCCTGACCGTCGACGAGATGTTGAGGTGGTGCGAGGATATCCGTGAACTCATCGAAGGCCTGGATGTGCGCTCCGCCTCACGATCGCGTGTGCCGGTATCGGCCAGCATCGGAGCCATCCACTGCGCTTCGGGCTTCGATCCTCATGAATGCCTCAGAGCTGCCGACGTAAACCTGTACGAGGCAAAATCGCTCGGGCGAAATCGGGTGGTTTCATCCATCTGAAGCGTCGGCAGAACGGTTCGGTACCGCAGCGAGCCCGCTCAGATGCCGCTGCCGTCCCGTTCCTGCGTCACGCGTTCCTGCGGTTGGTTGACCAGCACGGTCAGCTCGCCAGCATGGATCTTCAGGAGCACGTCGCGGTCCATGGGCAGCAATTCCCCGTCGATGACGCAACGGATATCGTGGCGCTCGCGCGGAAAATGCAGTTCCAGTTCGGTCACCGTCATCGCGGTGACAGAAGCGCTTTCCTTCAGCCGGCCGCGCATGATGTCGAACGTCAGCCGCGCCACGCCCGCCGGGGTCAGCGGATCGGCGACATAGAAGCCGAGATGGCCGCCGGTCAGGCTGTCGGCGAACATCAGCGGGTCGCGGCCGAATTCGTTGTTGGAGACGGAAATCGCCGAGACTTTGCGATGTCCGGTCTTGCCCTCCGCATTGAACTCCACCTCGAATTCCGGCGGATTGAACATGACGCCGATCGCCGCCCGCGTGCTCGCGCGGATCTTGCCGAGCCGTGAGGCGAAAGTCATCGAATTGCGGTAGCGCACCATGCGCGCATGCATGCCGGCAGAAAACTGGTGCACGAAGCTCTTGCCGTTGGCGCTGGCGATGTCGATGTTTTCCGGCGTGCCGTCGGCCAGCGCATCCAGCACCTGCCAGATATCGAGCGGCAGTCTCAGCGAGCGGGCGAAAAGGTTCATCGTGCCGGCCGGCACGACGCCGAGCGCGATGCCGCTCTTCCAGGCGATGCCGGCGGCCGCGGAGATGGTCCCGTCCCCGCCACCGGCGATCAGCCCTTCGACGCCGGTCGTCGAGGCCGCCTTTTCCATGGTCGCGACCACGTCCTTGCCGGACACTACATGGCATTCGATCTCGTGACCGGCCGCCTTGAACGTCTCGGCTGCTCGAGCACAATAGGCGTCCATATCGGTTGTTCGGAAGGTACCGCCATCGCGGTTGAAGACGGCAAAAAGGTTCATTTGATCTCGCTTGCAGAGGAGCGGATTTGGCGCGGGACAACGGCCCATCAGAGAAATGGTTGCGACCCGGAGCTTTATCAACAAGCCCGCCGTCGCTTCAGGAAAAAACTCACAATCCCGTGAGGGCGCGCCTGAATAAATGGCGGATACTACCGCAACGCACAATGCCATGTTAGCCTGAAGTTCGGTCGTTTCGATGACCCACTCACCTCCAGAGCGGGTGGATGCCTCCCACATCCTACCCGCGTCTTTTTTCCAGCAGATTCAATATTATGACCGATACTGCCGCCGATTTTCAATCCGCACGGGACCGTTCGGAAGCCCAGGATTTTGATGGTGTACCCGCTCTTTCGCGGCTCGCCGTCATCCTGATCGAGATCGCATTGGCGGTCGGAGGCTTCGGCATCGGCACCGGCGAATTCGCCATCATGGGCCTGCTGCCGGATGTCGCCTCCACCTATCAGGTCAGCATTCCGATGGCGGGCTACGTGATCAGCGCCTATGCTCTGGGCGTTGTCATCGGTGCGCCGATCATCGCGGTCGCCGCTGCCCGGATGACGCGGCGGTCGCTGTTGCTGATCCTCATGACTGTGTTCGCGCTCGGCAACATCTCGAGCGCAATGGCGCCGGATTTCTGGAGCTTTACCGCGCTGCGATTCATCACCGGCCTGCCGCATGGTGCCTATTTCGGCGTCGCGGCTCTCGTGGCTGCCTCGATGGTGCCACCCAACAAACGTGCCCGCGCCGTCGGCCGGGTGATGCTCGGCCTCACCGTCGCGACCCTCGTCGGCACGCCGATCGCCACCTTCATGGGACAAATGCTCAACTGGCGCGCCGCCTTCTTCCTGGTCGGCGGCATCGGCGTCGTGACGGTGGCACTGCTCTGGTATTTTCAGCCGCGCGACGCGGTGCATGAGGGCGCCAGCATCTGGCGCGAACTCAGCGCCTTCGGCCGCGCGCAGGTATGGCTGACGCTCGGCATCGCGGCGGTCGGGTTCGGCGGCATGTTCTCGGTGTTCAGCTACATCGCCTCAACCACGACGGTGACGGCCGGGATGTCGGTCAGCATGGTGGCGATCGTGCTGACGCTGTTCGGTATCGGCATGAATGTCGGCAATATCGTCGGTTCGCGGCTGGCCGACCTGTCGCTCAAGGGCACGATCGGCGGCGTGATGCTGTTCAACATCGTCGTCATGGGCGCCTTCGGCCTGTGGGCGCAATATCCCGTAGTGCTCTGCCTCTGCGTCTTCCTGATCGGCTGCGGGTTTGCTGCTGGCCCTGCACTGCAGACGCGGCTGATGGATGTGGCCGCCGACGCGCAAACGCTTGCCGCCGCCTCCAACCATTCGGCCTTCAACATCGCCAATGCCCTCGGCGCCTGGCTCGGCGGGCTGGTGATCGCCTGGGGCTGGGGGTTTGCCGCCACCGGTTATGTTGGGGCGGTGCTGTCGCTGCTAGGCTTCGGGGTGTTCGCTGTATCTGCGGCGCTCGACCGGAAGACTGCGGCGGCCTGAGAGCAAGTCTCCACCTCACCCCGCCTCCGCTGTCGCTCAGCGGACCTCTCCCCGAGGGGAGAGGATGATCGATAGGTCGCGGCCACATTCCCTATTCTCCCCAGCGGGGAGAAGGTGGCCCGAAGGGTCGGATGAGGGGGTGGCTTGCGCTGCCGTCTCCCGTTAGAGTCCGCATGAACACGCAGCGCTTCGATGACTAAGCCGCTTTCGACGCAGCCTCTTCCTCCGGCATGACCATATACTTTTTTCCGCCTTCGCAGATGACGTGTTCCTTGCCCCAGAGGCGGAGGGCGGCGATGACCGGTTCCAGGCTGCGGCCGATCGGCGTCAGCGCATAATCGACGCGCGGCGGCACGACTGGAAATACGGTGCGCGACAGCAGACCCGCCTCTTCCAGTTCCCGCAGCTGCTTGGTCAGCATGCGCTGGGTGACCGCCGGAATGCGGCGGCGCAGTTCGTTGAAGCGCAGCGTGCCGTCTTCCAGAAAATGATGAAGGATGACGCCCTTCCATTTTCCGTCGAGGAAACTCAAGGTCGATTCCACCGGGCAGCCAGGGAAATTGTCGGTCAGCTTGGCACGGGGTTTCGACATGGTCAGCGTCCTTTCACGGTATACTTTTCGGTACTATAGACCAAAAATGTGCATTCTTGCGCTCCTTGAACATAGGCACCATCTAGTCTCCGGACAACAGGACACACACCAAGGAGACGTTCCATGCGCGCCGTCGGCTTCAATACTCCCCAGCCCATCACCGCCGAAACCTCGCTGATCGACATCGAGCTGCCCATGCCGGAGGCGGCGGGCCGCGACCTGCTCGTCGAGATCAAGGCGGTCTCGGTCAATCCGGTCGACACCAAGGTGCGCCGCTCGGCCGCGGTCGAACCCGGCCAGCACCGGATCCTCGGTTATGACGCTGCCGGCGTGGTGAAGGCGGTCGGCCCGGGCGTCAAACTCTTCAAGCCAGGCGACGAGGTCTATTATGCCGGCGTGATCAATCGGCCGGGCACCAATGCTGAATATCATCTGGTCGACGAGCGCATCGTCGGTTTCAAGCCGAAGACCCTGAACTTCGAGGAGGCTGCCGCCCTGCCGCTGACGGCGATTACCGCCTATGAGACACTGTTCCACCGCATGAAGGTGCAGGACAAGGTGGCGGGTGCCTGGAACGCGGTGCTGATTATCGGCGGCGCCGGCGGGGTCGGCTCGATCGCCATCCAGCTCCTGCGCGAACTCTCCGACGTGACGGTGATCGGCACCGGATCGCGGCCGGAGACGCAAGGGTGGATCAAGGAACTCGGCGCCCACCATGTGCTCGACCATTCGAAGCCTATGGGGCCGCAGCTTGCCCAGATGGCGATCGGCGCACCCGCCTTCGTCTTCTCTACGACCCATACGGAAAACCACCTCAAGGACATCCTGGAGCTGATCGCCCCGCAGGGCCGGCTGGCGCTGATCGACGATCCGAAGGAACCGATGGACCTGCGCGCCTTCAAGAGCAAGGCGCTGTCGGTGCATTGGGAAATGATGTTCGCCCGTGCCGTCTTCCAGACCGCGGACATGATCGAGCAGCACAAGCTCTTGAACCACGTCGCCGAACTGGTCGATGTCAAAAAGATCCGCACGACGCTTGCCGAAACGCTGGGGCCGATCAACGCCAACAACCTGAAGAAGGCGCATGCGATGGTCGAAAGCAACCGCACCAAGGGCAAGCTGGTGCTTTCGGGCTTCTGACGAGGCCCTGTAAAAAACAAAGAAAGCCCGCCGTGGCTGAAACAGCGGGCTTTCTTAGCGGCCTGGCGGTGGATCAGGCCTGGATGACGACGACCTTGGCGCCGACATTGACGCGGCTGTAGAGATCGACGACGTCATGGTTCATCATGCGGATGCAGCCGCTCGACATGGCAAGCCCGATCGATTGCGGCTGGTTAGTGCCGTGGATGCGGAAATGCGTGTCGTTGCCGCCGCGATAGAGATACATGGCGCGGGCGCCGAGCGGATTGTTCGGGCCGCCCGGCATGCCGCCTGCGAGCTTCCGGTATCGCTCCTCGCGGCGCTGCATGTTTGCGGTGGGCGTCCAGGTCGGCCATTCGGCCTTGCGGCCGACATAGGCATTGCCGGCGAGCGCCAGTCCGGCCCGGCCGACACCGACGCCATACCGGATCGCGCGGCCGTTGCCGAGAATATAATAGGCGCGGCGGGCCGGCGTATCGACGACCACAGTGCCGGCGGCATACGGGCTGACATAGGCGACTTCGGTGCGGCGCAGCTCCGGCTTGATGTTTTCGACCGGCACGGTCTTCAGCGGAAACTGTTCGTTCGGCAGCGCTGCGTAATTCGTCTGATCGTTGATGGTGGAAGCGCAACCGGCAAGCAGAAGCGGCAGACCCGCAAGAAAGCCGCGACGGGAAATCGACATGAATGTGTCCTTGGTGCGTCGAGAGAATGACGCTGACCTTAAGAATATTATGGTTAATGAAGTGCTAAACGGGCGATTGCCCCAGTCATCACGAACGCGTCAGAAGTAGACGGCGACCCGGTACGCGCGCATTGAATTTCGCATCAATTGATGCTATTTTTGATGACAAGGAGATCCGGCTATGCGTACGACCATAACCATTGATGACGAACTGCTTGAAAAGGCTCGCAAATACACGGGAGTTGCTGAAACTCCAACCTTGATCCGGCTGGCTCTAGAAGGGCTCGTCCAGCGGGAAGCAGCAAGGCGCCTAGCCCAACTTGGAGGAAGCGCACCCGACCTTGTGGCTCCTCCCCGGCGGCGCTTTGATCCGGTGGAGCCGGAATGATTCTCGTCGACAGCTCAATCTGGGTGGATCATTTTCGGGCCGGCGACGCACATCTGCAGGCATTGCTGGATGGGGAAGAGGTTATCATTCATTCGTTCGTTATCGGCGAACTGTCTTTGGGACATATCCCCCGGTACGACGACGTCATGGTTATGTTGGGAGATTTGCCGAATATAGTCAAAGCGGACGACAACGAAGTAAGGCACATGATCCGCAGCAAGACACTCTTCGGAACAGGAATCGGCTATGTGGACGCACACCTGCTTGCGTCCGTGTTTCTTTCGGCTGGTCACACACTATGGACGCGCGACAAGAAACTCCACAAGATGGCGCATTCGCTTGGCATTGCTATGCCAAGCCATCTGCACTGAAACTCACATATTCGGATAGACCGGCCCTTCGCCGCCCTGCGGGGGGACCCAGTTGATGTTCTGGTTGGGGTCCTTGATGTCGCAGGTCTTGCAGTGGACGCAGTTCTGGGCGTTGATCACGTAGACTTGGCTGCCGTCCTTCTCCACCCACTCGTAGACGCCGGCCGGACAGTAGCGTGTCGAGGGACCGCCATAGACTTCCAGCTCGGAGCGCTTCTGCAGGTCCATGTCCCTCACCTGCAGATGGACCGGCTGGTCTTCCTCATGGTTGGTGTTCGACAGGAACACCGATGACAGGCGGTCGAAGGTCAGCACACCGTCCGGCTTCGGGTAGTCGATCTTCTTGTGCCGGGCTGCCGGTTCGAGGCTCTGCGCGTCGGTCTTGCCGTGTCTCAGCGTGCCGAAGAAGGAGAAACCGAACAGCGTGTTGGTCCACATGTCGAGACCGCCGAGCGCGACGCCCAAGCCGGTGCCGAGCTTCGACCAGAGCGGCTTGACATTGCGCACCCGTTTAAGGTCCGTGCCGATCGGCGTCGAGCGCCATTCGGTCTCGATCTCGATCACCTCGTCATTGGCGCGGCCGGCATCGATTGCCTTGGCGATATTGTCGGCGGCCAGAATGCCGGACAGGACCGCGTTGTGGCTGCCCTTGATGCGCGGCACATTGACGAGGCCGGCGGAACAGCCAATCAGCGCGCCGCCCGGGAAGGTCAGTTTCGGCACCGACTGGTACCCGCCCTCGGTGATGGCGCGGGCGCCGTAGGAGAGGCGCTTCGCGCCTTCGAACGTTCCACGGATCGCCTGGTGGGTCTTGAAGCGCTGGAACTCCTCGAACGGGTAGAGATACGGGTTCTTGTAGTTCAGGTGCACCACGAAGCCGACGGCGACGAGATTGTCCTCCAGGTGATAAAGGAAGGAACCACCGCCGGTAGACAAGCCGAGCGGCCAACCGAACGAGTGCTGCACCAGGCCCGGCCGGTGGTGTTCCGGCTTCACCTGCCAGAGTTCCTTGAGGCCGATGCCGTATTTCTGGGGCTCGCGATCCTTCTGCAGGTCGAACCGCAGGATCAACTGCTTGGCGAGCGATCCGCGCACACCCTCGCCGATCAGCGTGTACTTGCCGTGCAGTTCCATGCCGCGGGTAAAGGCCGGGCCGGGCTCGCCGTTGCGCTCGACGCCCATGTCGCCGGTCGCCACGCCCTTGACCGCGCCGTTCTCGTCATAGAGCACTTCGGTGGCGGCAAAGCCCGGATAGATCTCGACGCCCAGCGCTTCGGCCTTTTCGGCCAGCCAGCGACAGACAAGCCCAAGCGATACGATATAGTTGCCGTGATTGTTCATCAGCGGCGGCATCATGAAGTTCGGAAGCCGGATCGAGCCTGCCGGGCCTAAAAACAGAAAATGGTCGGCGGTGACCGGCTGCTTGAACGGATGACCGTCCTCCTCGCGCCAGCCGGGCAGCAGCGCATCGATGCCCGACGGATCGACGACCGCGCCGGACAGGATATGGGCGCCGACTTCCGAACCCTTTTCGAGCACCACGACGGTCAGGTCCGGATTGACCTGCTTCAGGCGGATCGCAGCCGAAAGTCCCGCAGGACCCGCGCCGACGATCACCACGTCGAATTCCATGCTCTCGCGTTCTGGCAGTTCTTGCTCGCTCATATCCAACTCCGCTCGCCGGCCCCTTCCGGCTTTATTCAGGCAACCTGTTTGACAAAACCGCCCCGGCTTGTCGAGGCGGGAAAACGTCCTCCGCCTTGTCATTCGCGCAAATGGCGTTTCGGTTTTCTCATATTACGTTTACGTACACGTCAGTTATAGGTACCGAACCGCAGAAAGCAAGATCGGCCTTTCGCAGCCTTCTGCCGCTGCTATAAAGGCCCGACAACCGATCACAGGAATTGGGGAAGGAATAGAATCATGGATCTCGGTCTCAACGGCAAACGCGCTCTCGTGCTCGCCTCGTCCCGCGGGCTTGGCCTCGGTATCGCCAAGGCGCTTGCGAGCGAAGGCGCCCACGTTCTCCTCGTCGGCCGCTCCGGCGAGCGGCTGGCGGACAATTGCAAGGCAATCAATGCCGAAGGCAAGGGTAAGGCGGACTGGGTCTGGGGCGACCTTTCCGAGGAGAATTTCGTCGAGGCGATGAAGGCCGCGGTCAAGGAGAAGCTCGGCGGAATCGACATCCTGGTCAACAATACCGGCGGCCCGACGCCGGGCACGACAGAAGACATGACCGCCGACAAGCTCGACACCTTCTTCCAGTCCATGGTGCTGCGCGTCATCACCCTCACCAACGCCCTCCTGCCGCAGATGAAGGAACAGGGTTTCGGCCGCATCCTGACCGTCGCCTCCTCCGGCGTCTTCGAGCCGATCGCCAATCTGGCGCTTTCCAACACGCTGCGCTCGGCGCTGGTCGGCTGGAACAAGACGATCGCGACCGAAGTGGCAGGTTTCGGCATTACCTGCAACATGCTGCTTCCCGGCCGCATTCACACCGACCGCATCGACGAACTCGACGGCGCCAATGCCAAGCGCACCGGCAAGTCGGTGGAGGAAATCCGCTCTGCCTCGCTGAAGACCATTCCCGCCGGCCGGCTCGGCAAGGTCGAGGAATTCGCGGCCGCCGGTGCGTTCCTCTGCTCGGTCCCGGCAAGCTATGTCACCGGCACGATGCTCCGGGTCGACGGCGGCGCGTCGCGATCGATCTGAGGTTTGCGAAAGAGGGTTAAATCCAGGTCGTTAAACATTAAATCGAATTGGGGTGCCGCTGTTGGCGGTATCTCAATTCGCCTGAGCTAAGAGGCAAGCCGGCCCCCAAAATTAAAGGATCGCCGGCATGATCGAAAGTGTTTCGGGGGCGACCGAGGCTACCCCGCCCAGTGCACCCCCAGCCGTGCCTCACGCCACGGCGCCTTCCGCTGCCTCCTCGGCAGCCTCGATCTCGGCAACACTTGCGGCCGGGCAGGTCGCGACCTATGCCGGCACCTGGGAAGCAGCAACCCGGCACGCGGCCGAGACCTCGGCGATCTCCGGCCGATCGGGAAACATGCATGCGCGAAGCCTCGAGGCCGTGGACGATGTCGTGGTCCGCAATCTTCTCGACAGCCTGTCGCCTTCGAGCCGGATCGCCGGCAGTTTCTTCCTGGCCGACGGCGAAGAACCGGCACCGCGGTCGCTGATCGCCACCTATTACGAAGACGTCTGACCGGAGACATTTCCGGACGACCCGACATCACGCAAACGCGTCTCGCGGGAGCACCCGCCCACGCCTATGATCTCCAGACCCTGCCCTCGGAGATTCTTCCATGAAATTCACTCGACTTGCGCTTTCGGTCATCGGCGTCCTGATGGTGGTGATCGGCCTCATCTGGATCGGCCAGGGCACCGGCGCCTTCCCCTATCCTGCCAGCAGTTTCATGATCAACCAGACTCCTTGGATCATCAGGGGCGCCGGCGTCGCGATCATCGGCCTTGCCGTCATCTGGGGCGCCCGGCGGTTCCTGCGCTAGTCCGGTTGGGCGCGCTTCTCCTGCGCAGCCAAAAGGCGAAGAAGATTAACTCCAGTTCATCTAAGCCCTTCATTACAAACCTTTAATCCGCTTTCACCGGTTCGTGAGCCGGCCGGTAAAAAACTTGTCTTTTTTGCGCCGCAATAGGGGCGGTTCGATGGGCCGATACCATCGAGCACAACCACAGGCGAGCGGTCACCCATGAAGAAGATCTGGATTTTTGCCGGCATTCTTGTCGTTGCCGGCGTTGCGGGCTGGGAGTTCCGCGATCGGCTTCCCTTTCTTTCATCCCTCAGCCAGCAGGCCTCGGCCGTACCCGGCGAAGGCCAGCCGCAGGGCGCGCGCCGGCGCGGCGCAGGCGGTCCACCGCCAGCGGTCAGGACCGTCGCCGCCACCCGCACCGCCCTGCCGATGGACGTCACCGCCTCGGGCGCGGCCAATGCGGACGAGAATACCACGATCGCCGCCCAGCAACCGGGTATCGTGGTCAGCATCGCGGCAACCGACGGCACATTCGTCAAGACGGGCGACCTGATCGCCAAGCTCGACGACCGCACGGCCAAGGCCGCGCTCGATAAGGACAAGGCGCTGCTCGCCCGCGACCAGGCGACGCTCACCCAGGCCCAGACGGCGTTTGCCCGCGCCAACGACCTGCTGCGCGGCAATGCCGGCACCCAGCAGACCGTCGACCAGGCGAAGGCAGCGCAGGACACCGCTGCCGCCACCGTGCAGAGCGACAACGCGGCGATCGCCGCCGACCAGATCGACCTCGACCATACCGATATCCGCGCGCCCTTCGACGGCAGGCTCGGCGATATCGACATCAGCACCGGCGCCTATCTCAGCGCCGGCTCGGCGGTGGTGACGATCGCCAAATACGATCCGATCTACGTGAAATTCCACCTTCCCGAAGCCTATCTCGGCCAGCTCAAGCAGGGTTCAACGGCGAAGGCGGTAGCGGTCGATGCCGTACCGCAGGGCGGCGGCACTTCGGCCAAGGGAACCTTGAGCTTCTTCGACAACTCGGTCGATCCGGCTTCCGGCACGATCCTTGCCAAGGCGCGATTCGACAATCCGTCCGGAATGCTGTGGCCGGGGCAATCGCTGAATGTCACCGTGCATTTTGAGAGCGACGACAAGGACATCGTGGTGCCGACGGTGGCGGTCAATCCGGGCGTCAACAGCCCGTTCGTCTACGCGATTGGCGACGACAGTAAGGTGCACGTGACGCCGGTGAAGGTGGCGCGCTCCAACGGTCCCGACACGGCGATTGCCAGTGGGTTGACCGAAGGCGCGCATGTGGTGGTCGAAGGCCAGGTGCAGCTCGTCGATGGCGCCACCGTCGTCGAGCAGTTCGGCAACGGCCAGAAGACGACTGACGCCAAGGGCAATGACCAGCCAGTCGAAGTGGGGGCAGCGCAATGATCCCGCAATTCTGCATCCGCCGCCCGGTCGCCACCACGCTGCTTGCCATCGGCGCCGTGCTCGCCGGCCTTGCCGGCTATCAGCTGCTGCCGGTCGCCGCCCTGCCGCAGGTCGACTTCCCGACCATCAACGTCTCCGCGCAGCTGACCGGCGCCTCGCCACAGACGATGGCGACGGCGGTCTCGACGCCGCTGATCAAGCAATTCGAGACGATCCCCGGGATCAGCGAGATCAGCGCCACCAACTCGCTCGGCAATACCTCGATCGTGCTGCAGTTCGATCTCAACCGCGATATCGACGCGGCGGCGGCCGACGTGCAGGCGGCGATCTCGCATGCGACCCGGCAGCTGCCGGACAACATGACGACGCCACCGAGCTACCGCAAGACCAACCCGGCCGACGCGCCGGTCCTGCTCCTGTCGATCCGCAGCGATACGATGCCGCGCAGCAAGATCGACGAGATCGCCGAGGACGTGCTCTCCCCCTCGCTCTCCACGCTTCCCGGCGTCGCGGAAGTATCGATCTTCGGCGCCCAGACCTATGCGGTGCGCGTCGAGGTCGACCCCAACAAGCTGCAGGCGCGCAATCTCGGCGTCGACAACGTCACCAATGCGATCTCCACCGCCAACAGCCAGGCGCCGGTCGGTTCGCTCGAGAACATCAGCCAGCGGCTGACCATCAATGCGGATACCCAGCGCACCAATGCCGACCAGTTTCGTTCGCTGGTGATCGCCAGTCCGAACGGCGCCCCCGTCCATCTCGGCGACGTCGCCAACGTTCAGGATAGCGTCGCCAATCTCGACGCGGGAAGCTGGTATGACGGCAACCAGTCGATCATCCTCGCCATCCAGCGCCAGCCCGATGCCAATACGGTCGATGTCGTCGATGCGGTGCGCGCAAAACTGCCCGGACTGTCGGCCGAGCTGCCGGCCGCCGTGTCGATCAACGTCATGAACGATTCTTCGACGGCGATCCGTGCCTCGATCTCGGACGTGCAGTTCACGCTGATGCTGACGATCGGCCTTGTCGTGCTGGTCATCTATCTCTTCCTCGGCCGGATCACCGCCACCCTCGTTCCGGGGCTTGCGGTGCCGCTGTCGCTGATCACCACGTTCGGCGCCATGTATGTGCTCGGCTACAGTATCGACAACATCTCGCTGCTCGGGCTGACGCTTGCGGTCGGACTGGTGGTGGACGATGCGATCGTCATGCTGGAAAACATCATGCGGCATGTCGAGGACGGCATGGCGCCGATGCAGGCGGCCCTGCAGGGAGCCGGCGAAGTCAGTTCGACGATCATTTCCATGTCGGTGTCGCTGATCGCCGTGTTCATCCCGATCCTGTTGATGGGCGGGGTGGTCGGGCGGCTGTTCAACGAATTCGGCATGGTGGTGGCGCTCGCCATCGTCGCCTCGGCGGTCGTCTCGCTGACGGTGACGCCGATGCTCGGATCGCGTCTATCCGGCGCCGAACATCACCCGGGCCTGATGGTGCGTATCTTCGACGCCGGCTTCAGCCGCACGCTCAACGGCTATGACCGGGCGGTCGGCTGGTGCCTGAGGAACCGGGCGGTCATCCTTCTCGTCTTCCTCGCCTCGGTCGGCGCCTCGGTCTATCTGTTCTGGACGTTGCCCACGAGCTTCTTTCCGCAGGAGGATATCGGCCGGCTGACGATCTCGACGCAGGCCCGCGAGGACATTTCCTATCCGGCGATGCGCGACCTGCAGGCGCAGGTTGCCGCCGCCGTGCAGAAGAACCCCGCGGTAAACCACGTCACCTCGATCGTCGGCAGCAACGGCCGCAGTTCGCTCAACAACGGCACGATCTGGGTGGAGCTGAAGGATCGCGACCAGCGTCCGCCGCTCGACCAGACGCTGCGCGAACTCCGGCAGGCGACATCCGGGTTCGCCGGCATGAAGACCTTCATCACGCCGCAGCAGAGCCTGCGCTTCGGCGGCCGCGCGACGGCCAGCCAATACCAGCTCGTCGTCCAGGCGCTGAATGCCTCGCAGACCACCGAATGGTCGGACAGGATCCAGACTGCGATGCGCGCCGACCGGGCACATTTCACCGATGTCACCTCCGACGCCCAGAACGAGGCGATCGAGGCCAATATCAAGGTGGATCCGGAAAAGGCAGCGTCCTTCGGCATTACCGACGACGAGTTGCGCAAGACGCTGCAGATGGCGTTCGGTGGTTATACGGCCGCCGAAATCCAGTCGACCGGCGACAGCTACGACGTGATCACCGAGTTCGACAATACCCAGCAGTGGAACGACCAGATGCTGCAGGGTGTCAGGGTGCTGTCCTCGAACGGCTCGCTGGTGCCGCTCTCGAATTTCGCGACGGTGGTGCGCCAGACCGCACCGGTCACCATCAACCAGACCGGCCAGCTGGTCTCGACGACCGTGTCGTTCAACCTGCCGGCCGGCGTCTCGCTCTCCGATGCGACGGCGGCGGTCGACCAGATCAAGGCGAACCTGCAGATGCCGAACGACGTGTTCACCTCCTATGGCGGCACGGCGCAGATCTTTCAGCAGAGCCAGGGCAATACGCCGATGCTGATTCTGGCTGCGGTGCTCACCATCTACGTGGTGCTCGGTGTGCTCTACGAGAGCTTCATCCACCCGCTGACCATCCTGTCGGGCCTGCCGGCAGCGGCCCTCGGAGCGTTGCTGGCGCTGAAACTGTTCGGTTTCGACCTTTCGATCATCGCGCTGATCGGGCTTTTGATGCTGATCGGCATTGTCAAGAAGAACGCGATCATGATGATCGACGTGGCGGTGGAGACGATGCGCTCGAAGGGGGAAACGGCGGCAGTCGCAATCCACGAGGCCTGCGTGCGGCGCTTCCGGCCGATCATGATGACGACCTTCTGCGCCTTGCTCGGGGCGCTGCCGATCGCCCTCGGCACCGGCGCCTCTTCCGAGCTTCGCCAACCGCTGGGCATCGCTGTCGTTGGCGGGCTGATCGTTTCCCAGGCGCTGACGCTGTTCATCACGCCGGTCATCTTCGTGGAGATGGATCGGTTTGGCCGCTTCCTCGGGAGGCTTTGGACGAGGAAGGACAAGGACCTGCACGAGGCGAACGACGACGTGCCGACGGCAATTGCGGCCGAGTGACGCCCTCTGCCCGCCGCCTGAACGGGCTGGCGGGCAGGCGTCAATGCAGGTAACCTTAATCGATAACCTGAACAACGGACTCCGTTTGCATTAGCCACCGCTAAAGCTTCTTATAAATCGTGCAGCGTAGTACTGCGTACGCGCTGCGGCGGTCGGGCTTGGGGGTCGCCCGGCCGCTTTCAGTTTCAGGCGAAGGACCTAGAATCGCTCCGCCAGTTTCGGCAAATCCTTGATCAGCGAATCCCGCACCACGAAGCTGATCGGCTCGTTCGGGTAGCGCTTGGTATCGACCAGCAGCCTTGCGAATATGACGCGCCGTTCGTCCTTCATAGCCCAGCCGACGAACCAGCCGAGCGGGCGGTCGTAATCCACCTTGCCGGCCTTGTCGCGCAGCCAGCCGGAACCGGTCTTGCCCTGGATGTCCCAGCCGTCGCCGGCCTCGAAATGCGGCACGATCGCCAGCGTCATGTCGACCGCATGTTCGGAGATCGGCAGGCCGCCATTGAGGAAACGGCGCAGGAACTGGACCTGCTGGTCGGCCGAAATCTTCAGGGACGACATCAGCCAGGATTCGGTCAGGCCGTCGGTATTGCCCGGACCGCCGGCGATGTCGCGGTTGCCGTAGCCAAAGCGCTGGATGTAGTCCGCAAACTTGGGCTTGCCGAGCTTGCGGGCAATTTCCTGCGAATACCAGACGATCGACTCCTTTTCCCAGATCAGCGGATCGACATCCTTCTTCACCCGCTCCGGCCCCTTGAACTTCGCCTGGTATTTCCAGCGCGGGTTCTGGGCGTCGGTCAGGATGCCAGCGTCGTAGCCCATCATGGCCAAAGGCAGTTTGAAGGTCGACTGGGGATAAAAGCCCTGATCACAGGTGCCCTGGCGGTAAAGCGCATCGCCGCTCGCCTCGTCGATGATGACGGTGCAGCGGATCGGATCTGCGGCACCGGCGGAGGTGCAATCGAGAAAAGTCGCGGTAATTCCGAGGGAAAATGCAAGAAGAAAAGAATTTCTGAAAGCCATCGCGGTGCTCCAAATGGGGTGACACGGCTTTTCTAGGTCGGCTTGTAAGCCCTAATCAAACGATGATATCTGCGGTCAGGCATGAATCAAATTAGGGCATGGCCATGGTTCGACCATATTTGCCGCTGAACGCGCTGCGGGCCTTCGAGGCGGCCGCGCGGCATCTCTCCTTCACCCGCGCGTCGATCGAGCTCTGCGTCACCCAGGCCGCCGTCAGCCATCAGGTAAAGCTGCTCGAACAGCGGCTCGGCGTGACGCTGTTCCGCCGCCTGCCGCGCGGGCTGATGATCACCGAGGAAGGGTTGGCGCTGCTACCGGCGCTGCAGGACAGTTTCGACCGCATGGCCGCCATGCTGGAGCGCTTCGAAGACGGGCATGTGCGCGAGGTACTGAAGCTCGGTGCGGTCGGCACGCTGGCGGTCGGCTGGCTGCTGCCGCGGCTTTCCGACTTCCGGGAAAAATACCCGTTCATCGATCTGAGGCTTTCCACCAACAACAACCGCGTCGACATCGCCGCCGAGGGCCTCGACTACACGATCAAGTTCGGCAACGGCGCCTGGCACGATATCGAGGCGGAACCGCTGTTCGAGGCGCCGCTGTCCGTTCTCTGCATTCCGCCGATCGCAAGGCAGATCAAGACCCCGGAGGACGTCGCGCACCAGGTGCTGCTGCGCTCCTACCGCGCCGACGAATGGCCGGCCTGGTTCGAGGCGGCGCATGTCGCCCCGCCGCAGATCCGCGGGCTGGTGTTCGACAGTTCCGTGCTGATGGTCGAAGCGGCGATGCAAGGGGGCGGCGTGGCGCTCGCCCCTCCCCTGATGTTCTCCCGCCAGCTTGCGGCCGGCATGATCGAACAGCCATTTCCAATCTATATTTCCAAGGGCAGCTACTGGCTGACCCGGCTCAAATCCCGCACCGTGACGCCGGCCATGGAAATGTTCAGGAACTGGCTTGCGCAGCAGGCGGCGGAGACGCGCCGGCAGCTGGAAATCTAGGGTCTTCGGGGTTGCCATCCCGGCCGCCTTGTGCGATCACCCGCCCTCTCAAAAATTCCGGGGCGCCAGAAGCGCCCTTTTCGCATTCGGAACCTGCCGGCGCATTGCCGGGGGCTTCGGTTCAATGATCTTCGATGGGTAAAAGGAGCACGGCGATGGCACGGGCGCTCGGGCTTGATTTCGGCACGACCAATACGGTTCTGGCACTGGCGGATGGCGGCAGCGCCACGCATTCGATGCGTTTTTCCAGCAGCGCCGGCGAGAGCGATTCGATGCGCACCGCGCTCTCCTTCATGAAGGATCCGGTGATGGGGGCGCAGGCGCTGAAGGTCGAGGCCGGACAGGCGGCGATCCGCCAGTTCATCGACAATCCCGGCGACTGTCGCTTCCTGCAGTCGATCAAGACGTTTGCGGCCAGCGCTCTGTTCCAGGGCACGCTGGTCTTTGCCCGCCGGCACGTCTTCGAGGACCTGATGGAGATCTTCCTGAAGCGCCTGAAGATCTACGCCGACGACAACTGGCCGACCGACGTGTCGCGGGTGATCGCCGGACGGCCGGTGCATTTCGCCGGCGCCAATCCGGATCCGAAGCTGGCGACCGAGCGCTACAACGAGGCGCTGACGCGGCTCGGTTTTCCGGAAATCCACTATGTCTACGAACCGGTCGCCGCCGCCTATTACTTTGCCCAGACGCTGAAGAGCGACGCCACCGTTCTCGTCGCCGATTTCGGCGGCGGCACGACCGACTATTCGCTGATCCGCTTCGAAACCAAGGCCGGCAAGCTGACCGCCACCCCAATCGGCCATTCAGGCGTCGGCGTCGCGGGCGACCATTTCGATTACCGGATGATCGACAACCTGGTGTCCCCGGAAATCGGCAAGGGCAGCAAGTTCAAGAGTTTCGACAAGGTGCTGGACGTGCCGGCCGGCTATTACGTCAATTTCGGCCGCTGGAACCAGTTGTCGATCTTCAAGACCAGCCGCGAATTCACCGACCTGAAATCGCTTGTGCGCTCGGCGCTGGAGCCGGAAAAGCTCGAACTGTTCGTCGATCTCGTCGACCATGACGAAGGTTACCCGCTCTACCAGGCGATTTCGGCGACCAAGATGGCGCTGTCGGGAGCCGAGGAAGCGGAATTCAACTTCGCGCCGCTTGGGCGTGCCGGCCGGAAAATGGTGAAGCGCACCGATTTCGAAGGCTGGATCGCCGAGGACCTCGGCCGCATCGAAGGTGCGCTCGACGAGGTGCTGCAAAAGACCGGCACCGCGCCTTCCGAGATCGACAAGGTGTTCCTGACCGGCGGCACCTCCTTCGTGCCGGCGGTGCGGCGGATTTTCACCCAGCGATTCGATGCCGGCAAGATCGAGACCGGCGGCGAACTGCTGTCGATCGCCCACGGATTGGCATTGATCGGCGAGAGCGACAATGTCGCGCAATGGGCGGCTTGAGGGCGTTTTCTCCGTTGCATGCCACTA
This sequence comes from Neorhizobium sp. T25_27, assembly GCF_002968565.1. NCBI lineage: Bacteria > Pseudomonadati > Pseudomonadota > Alphaproteobacteria > Hyphomicrobiales > Rhizobiaceae > Neorhizobium > Neorhizobium sp. T25_27. The sequence continues at coordinate 45,200 of NZ_PVBJ01000009.1, read as the reverse complement.
TCTGCGGAGTTCCGCGCGTGGGCGACGGCCGTGCGCCCAGCCGATCTCCCCCCATGAGGGGGAGATGCCCGGCAGGGCAGAGGGGGATGCCGCGGCACACTCTTCTGCCACTGCATTTGCCGAACCGTCGCTACCCCCCTCTGTCACCTTCGGTGACATCTCCCCCTCAAGTGGGGAGATTAACGGGAGACTGCCGCTCCGCCGCCGTCCACATGCCAACGCCCGTTCGAGCCCAAAACCGGTTCCCTCTCGCACGCGACATGCTGTAGTGTGAATCAGATGAACCTCGCCAAAGACATGGACGCCTCCGAGCTCGCCGCCCTTCTGCATTTCTATGCGGATGCGGGCGTGGAGTGGCTTGTCGAGGATGAGCCGGTGGACCGGCTCGCGCAATTTGCGGCCCAGAAGGCGGCGCAGGCCGATGCCAGGGCGCCCGCGTCTGCCCGGCAGCAGCAGCCGACGAACTATGAGCAGGCGCCGACCTCCCAGGCAGCCGCGGCAACGCCGAAACGCACAGCCCCGACGGCCCGCGCGTCAGCACCTCCACCCGCCTCCGCGCCCGTATCGGTACCGGACGAACAGGCGGTCGCCTCGGCACGGTTTGCGGCCGAAAGCGCCCGTTCGCTCGACGAACTGAAGACGGCGCTCGAGGCCTTCAACGGCTGCAACCTGAAGAACGGCGCGCGCAACACGGTATTTGCGAGCGGCAATCCCGCTTCCGGCATCATGGTGATCGGCCCGATGCCGAATGCGGACGACGACCGCGACGGCATTCCCTTTTCCGGACGCCAGGGACAGTTGCTCGACCGCATGCTCGGCGCGATCGGGCTTTCCCGCGACGGCGTTCTGCTCACCAACGTCATCCCCTGGCGGCCTCCGGGCAACCGCATGCCGTCGCAGGCGGAGATGGATATCTGCCGGCCGTTCCTGGAGCGTCAGGTGGCGCTCGCCGAGCCGAAACTCCTGCTGCTGCTCGGCAATTTCCCGGCCCGTTTCTTCTTCGGCGGCAATGGGACGATCCATTCGATGCGTGGCGAATGGCGGGACATTGGTTTCGGCGGCGTGACGCTTTCGGCGATCGCCACCCTGCATCCGCAGGAACTGCTCGCGGCCCCTGCCAACAAGGCGCTCGCTTGGCAGGACCTTTTGATGTTCAAAATGCGTTTGTCGGCGCAGTGATTGCCCGCATTTCAGGCAAATTGAACCCTAATTTCAGTAAAGTTACGGAAATATGAAAAATGCCATGCAACCGGCGCATGGCAGTGCAGCGTTTTGCTGCATTGCAGAATCGATGCTGCATTGCAATATTAGGCCTGTGTCTTGGGAGGAATTCTAGGTTTAAGGAACCAAGGCCAATGACGACCCGCTTCCGCCCGATCCATTCGGGTTTCGAAACTCTTCGCATCGCCGGCCTGTCGCCGCGCTCGACGAAGGGCTATCACCATTTCGGCTCCGCGACGAACGAGCAGCTCACCTCCTGCGCCATGGCGCGCACGGTCGGCGTCACTCGTCCGGCTTCGGTCTTCGCCGATTTCCGCGAACGTTGATCGCGCGACCCAAGGAAGCATCAGCCATGACGGCCATCCTCCACCCGATCCGCACGCTGCGTGAGAACTTTTCTCACATCGGCGCTGCCGTGAACGCATCGCGCGAATACAGCCGCGCCGGTGCTGTGCGCGCCTCCGCCGAAGCGACCAACCCGGTCGCCGCGGCCATCCCGCTTTAAGCATCCGGCTTTTCAAGCCCCGGGGGTCAAGCCCCCGGCGGCGAAGCCTTGCGCGCCGCCTTCCGCTCGAGCCCCAATTGATGCTCGCGGTAGATGATGAAAATCCCCGCCGATACCGTGATCGCCGTCCCGACCAGCATGGCCGCCGTCGGCACATCCCCGAACAGAACATAGGCGATGCAGATCCCGAGAAGGATCGAGGTGTATTCGAACGGCGCCACCGTCGAGACATCCGCATTGCGGTAGCTTTCGGTCAGCAAAATCTGGCCGACGCCGCCGCAAAATCCGGAACCGATCAGGAAAAGCTTCTCCGGCATCGTCAGCTCTGCCCAGCCGAAGGGCAAGCTGAGCAGTGAAAACAGAGCGCCCGACAGCGAGAAATAGAGCACGATCGTCGCCGTCTTCTCGGTGCGCACGAGCTGTCGCGTCTGGATCATCGCAAAGCCGGCCAGCACCGCCGAGAGGATGACGGAGGCGGCGCCCATCGCCTGCTCCGAGCCCATTCCGCCCTGTTCGAACATGGTGAGTTTCGGCCAGGAGATGATCACCACGCCGACCATGCCGACCATGACCGCGCTCCAGCGATAGATACGCACCGTCTCCTTCAGGAAGACCGCGGCGAAGACGACCGCCAGCAGCGGCGAGGAATAACCGATCGCGATCGCATCCGGCATCGGCAGGTGCACCAGGCCGTAAAAGCCGAAGACCATCGAGAGAATGCCGAGAAAACCGCGTTTCACATGGCCGGTCAGGCTGTTCGTGTGGAAGGCGCCGCGCAACTCGCCCTGGAAGGCGAGATAGACCATGATCGGCACAAGCGCGAAGGCGGAACGATAGAAGGTGATCTGGCCTGCCGGGATATCGGGACCTGCGGATTTGATACAGGTCTGCATCATCACGAAGATCACCACGGAGGTGACTTTGAACATGATCCCGCGCAGGGGATTCAGGGCATCGGCGGCCATCAACAACTCATGGGGATTCTTGGGGGATTTTCGGTGGAAATCCAGTCCGCACGGACAGGGCGTTTTGGAGAAACGATCGGGGAAGATTCAGTTTGACGGCAAAGTAACGGAAAAGTGCCGTGAGGGGGATCAAAACTGATGATAGGTCGATCAATATCCGTGACCTTGTGAAAGATTGCGCGAAATGCAGCGGATCAAAATCACGCTTTATTTTAGCCAAAGTTTCAACAATCGTTTAGCATTGCGTGCAATTATCCCCGCGGCGACGGGTGTGTGTGCCAGTTCGAGGGAGTGCTGCGAAGCTCCCGACACCAATTTGAAGAGCCGGTTCAGGAAGCAACATGCGAACAGATACGGGCCAGATCGTTCATCTGGCAGATTACCGCCCCACCGACTTCGTCCTGGAACGCGTCGATCTGACCTTCGAGCTCGACCCAACCAACACCAAGGTTGATGCGCGGCTGATCTTCCACCGGCGCCAAGGTGTCGACCCTTCGGCGCCGCTGGTGCTGGATGGCGACGAACTGACGCTGTCCGGACTGCTGCTCGACCAGAACGAAGTGCCCGCGGCGCAATACGATGCGACGCCGGAAAGCCTGACGATCCGCGATCTGCCCGCCGACGCTCCCTTCGAAATCACCGTCACCACCTTCATCAATCCGGAAGCCAACACCCAGCTGATGGGCCTCTATCGGACCAACGGCATCTATTGCACCCAGTGCGAGGCGGAAGGCTTCCGCCGCATCACCTATTTCCCGGACCGGCCGGATGTGCTGGCGCCCTATACGATCACCATCATCGGCGACAAGGCCGCCAATCCGGTCATGCTGTCGAACGGCAATTTCCTCGGCGGCGCCGGTTACGACGAGGGCCGCGCGTTTGCCGCCTGGTTCGACCCGCATCCGAAGCCTAGCTATCTCTTCGCGCTGGTCGCCGGCGATCTCGGGGTTGTCGAGGACACGTTCGTCACCATGTCCGAGCGCGAGGTGACGCTGAAGATTTATGTGGAGCATGGCAAGGAGGCACGCGCGGCTTATGCCATGGACGCGCTGAAGCGCTCGATGAAGTGGGACGAGGAGCGGTTCGGCCGCGAATACGACCTCGACATCTTCATGATCGTCGCCGTGTCGGACTTCAACATGGGGGCCATGGAGAACAAGGGCCTCAACGTCTTCAACGACAAATACGTTCTCGCCGACCCGGAAACCGCGACCGACCAGGACTACGCCAATATCGAGGCGATCATCGCCCACGAATATTTCCACAACTGGACCGGCAACCGCATCACCTGCCGCGACTGGTTCCAGCTCTGCCTCAAGGAAGGCCTGACGGTCTATCGCGACCACGAGTTTTCCGCCGACCAGCGTTCGCGCGCGGTGAAGCGCATCGCCGAGGTGCGGCACCTGAAATCGGAGCAGTTCCCGGAAGATGCCGGTCCGCTCGCGCATCCGGTCCGCCCGACCAAATACCGCGAGATCAACAACTTCTACACGACCACCGTCTACGAAAAGGGCTCGGAAGTCACCCGCATGATCGCCACGCTTCTCGGCCGTGACGATTTCAAGGCGGGCATGGACCTCTATTTCGAGCGCCACGACGGACAGGCCGCGACGGTCGAGGATTTCGTCAAGTCGTTCGAGGATGCGAGCGGCCGCGACCTTACGCAATTCTCGCTCTGGTATCACCAGGCCGGCACGCCTCTGGTCACTGTGTCGAGCGACTACGACCAGGCAAGCGGCACCTTCAAGCTGTCGCTCGAGCAGATGATCCCGGCGACCCCCGGCCAGACGGCCAAGGAGCCGATGCACATCCCGCTCTCCTTCGCGCTCATCCTCGACAACGGCTCGGCGGCAGTGCCGACCAAGGTCGCTGGTGGCGAAGTCACCGGCGACGTGCTGCATCTGACCGAACGCCGGCAGACCTTCACCTTCTCGGGGATTTCCTCCCGTCCCGTCCTGTCGCTCAACCGTTCGTTCTCGGCACCGATCAACCTGCATCTCGACCAGACGCCGGCCGATCTTGCCCATATCGCCCGCCACGACACCGACCTCTTCGCCCGCTGGCAGGCGCTGACCGATCTTGCTCTGCCGAACCTGATGCAGGCGGCGCGCAACGCGCGGGACGGCAAAAAAATCACCTGCGACCCAGCTTTCGTCGCAGCACTTCTCGAAGCCGCCGGCGACGAGACGCTGGAGCCCGCCTTCCGCGCCCAGGCGCTCACGCTGCCGAGCGAGGCAGACATTGCCCGCGAACTCGGCGGCAACAATGACCCGGATGCGATCCATGCCGGCCGCAACGCGATTCTTTCGGAAATTGCCAAGGCCGGCACCAGAACCTTCCTGCGCCTGTTCGAGGACATGAAGGTCAAGGGCGCCTTTACGCCGGATGCGGCAAGTGCGGGCAAGCGCTCGCTGCGCAACACCGCGCTGTCCTACCTGACCTACGCGGAAGGAACGCCAGCCCGCGCGGCCGCAGCCTTCGCATCCGCCGACAACATGACCGATCTCGCCCAGGCGTTGGCGGTGCTCGCCCATCGTTTCCCGGACGCGCCGGAAACGACAGACGCGCTCGCCACGTTCCTCGCGCGCTTCGACGGCAATGCCCTTGTCGTCGACAAGTGGTTCTCGGCCCAGGCGACCATTCCGGGTGCCGGCGCGCTTGCCCGCGTCAGGGCGCTGATGGAAAACCCGCGCTTTATCGCCAGCAATCCGAACCGGGTGCGCTCGCTGATCGGCACGTTCGCCTTCGGCAATCCGACCGGCTTCAACCGCGCCGATGGCGAAGGTTACCGGTTCCTGGCCGAGCAGATCCTGGCGATCGATCCGCGCAATCCGCAGCTTGCGGCCCGTATCCTCACCTCGATGCGTTCATGGCGATCGCTGGAACCCCAGCGCGCCGACCATGCCCGCGGGGCGTTGACCACGATCGAACAGGCGGCAACGCTTTCGACCGACGTGCGAGACATCGTCGAGCGGATGCTGAAAGGCTGAGCCTAATGCGCCGGCTTCAAGCGCCGGCGCATTTTTCCAGGAAGCTGGAAACCAGCGAGCGGCAATAGTCGGTCGTCAGCTCGCGATCACCGAACAGGATGTGATAGATGATCGGCGCGACGACGACGTCGATCGCTTCGCTCACGTCGAAGCCCGTCTCGCCCCTCGTCAAGGCGCGCTCGCGCAACGTCTCCAGGTGATCATAGGTAAATTGGCAGCAGCGGCCCGCCGCATTGCCCTCCATGCTGCCGAGCACATCCGCCAGCATCGAACGTCCGACCTTCGACGACATCTCCTCCGCATATTGAAGAATGAAGGTTTCGAGGTCGGACCCCATCGCGCCGGTATCTTCCGGGTCGGCAACCGGCCGCATGCGCGCGACCGCGACATCTGCCAGGAGTTCCGACAGATCCCCCCAGCGGCGATAGATGGTCGACGGCGTCACGCCGGATTTTTCCGCAATCATCGGCACGGTGATCTCGCCGCGATCCATGGTCTTCAGCATATCCCGTACCGTGCGATGCACCTCCGACTGTATGCGGGCACTGCGCCCACCCTGGCGCACCATTTCCCTGGCCAATCTGTTCTCCTTGCCGGCACGTGCCGGAGATATGAAGTTCCTTAACGCAAAGATATTGCATTAATCCGGCAATGCAACTACATGCGGCTAACGCTAATAATTTGCGTTAAGGTGAACCGCCATGAGCAGCATCCTCCCCTCGCCCAATTCCCCGTCCGCTTTCCGGATGACGGTCTACAGTTTCATATTCGCAATGCTGATCTCCGCGACCAGCAGCGCACCGACGCCGCTCTACCATCTCTACCAGGAACTTTTTCATCTCTCGCCGGCGATGATCACCCTGATCTTCGGTTCCTATTCCTTCGCGCTGCTCGCAGCGCTTCTGACCGTCGGCGGGCTTTCGGACTATCTCGGGCGCCGCCCGCTGATCCTGCTGGCACTGATCTTCAACGCCGCGGCGCTGATCGTCTTCATGCTGGCTGAATCGGGCACGATGCTGCTCGTCGGCCGTATCGTCCAGGGTTTCGCGACCGGCATCGCCTTCCCGACCTTCGGGGCGACGATCCTCGATACCGACAAGCGCAGAGGGCCGACGCTCAACAGCATCACCGCCTTTCTCGGCCTGATGGTCGGCACGCTTGCTGGCGGCACGCTCGTCGCTTTCGCACCCGCGCCGACGCACCTCATCTACGCGCTTCTTTTCATCGTGACGGTGGCCGGTATCATCGCGCTTGCCTTCATGCCGGAGACCATCACCGGACGGCCGGGCGCGCTCGCCGCCATGCGCCCGCATATCAGCGTACCGCGGCAGGCCCGCGCGACGCTTCTCAAGGTCACGCCGGTCAATATCGCCGGCTGGGCGCTCGCGGGCTTCTATCTGTCGCTGATGCCGACGTTAGTCGCCGTTGCGACCGGCGTCACCTCGCCCTTCGTCGGCGGCACGGTCGTCGCCACGCTGATGCTCAGCGCCACCGCCTCGGTCTTCATCTTCCGCACATGGGCGCCACAGCGGGTTCTCTTCACCGGCGGGGCCACGCTGATAATCGGCGTCCTGATCACGCTCTCCGGCGTATACCTTGAGGCCGTCGGGCTTCTCTTCCTCGGCACGGCAGCCGCCGGTCTCGGCTTCGGATCGATCTTCTCGAATATTCTGAAGGTCGTCCTACCGCTTGCCGAAAGCCACGAACGCGCCGGCCTGTTCGCAGCCTTCCTGGTCGAGAGCTACCTCGCGTTCTCGATCCCCGCGATAGCCGCAGGACTGATCGCCCCTACACTCGGCCTCTCCAATGCCGCGTATGTTTATGGCGGTGCAATCATCACGCTGGCGGTGATTTCGATCGCGGCCACACGCACCAACCTTTCCGAAAGCCCGGCCGTCTCCTGAGACAGCCGGTTTGCCGCCCCCGCGGGACTCTTCCGATTCGCAATTGAATCAAATCGTTAAAAAAATCTTAGCAAGCCTCTGGACACGAAGAATCACTAATGATTCATTAAGGCAGATTCGGGCGAGCGGCGCGCCGAATCACCATGAGGGATACCATGAAAACCATGTCGGACGTGCGGCGGGCAACCGCGGCCGAGGGGCGGCTGCGTCTAAAATTTCCAAGCCTTGGAAGTTTGCGGCGGGTCATCCCGGATGAGGCCCGACTCTCCGTCAAGCCCATCGCGCGGCAGATGCCGCGGGTGGAACTCGTTCTCAAGCGTTCGATCCCCCTTCTTATCATCGCCTTCCTCACCGTCGTAGCCGCGTCGCGCATTCTCGGCATCGTCTCTGAATACACGCGGATGGAAGATGCCGCACGGCAGGCAACCGCGCTGATGGCAGCCGCGGCGAGTGCTGCCTTCTCAGGCGACGCAACGGCACTCATCGGTCGGGACCGCGCCGCCGCGGAAAAACGCCTTGGGACCTTTCTGCCGCAGGAACGCCTGGAGGCCGAGGCCTTCTTCCTCTTCGTCGACGAAACCGGCCGGATCTTCGGCGGTACCAAGCAGGCCGCCAGCTATGTCGGCAGGCGCCTGACCTCCGTCCTGCCGGAAACCGCGGCACTGCGGCGGTTCGGCGACGAGAGCGGCGTGATCGAGACCTATTTCGGCGAAATTCCGCACTATGCGGCGATCGAGATGGTCGGCAGCGAAGGCGCGCTGATCGTGGCAGCCTACTCGCTGGAGAGCATCAATCTGGCCTGGCGTCACGACGTCTCCCTCAACGTCACGCTCTTCACCGGCATTTCGGCGATCCTGCTGGTCATCCTCTACGCCTATTACATGCAGGTGAAACGCGCCCGAGAGGCCGACGAAACCTTCGTCGAATCCAATCTGCGCATCGAGACGGCGCTGTCGCGCGGTCGTTGCGGGCTTTGGGATTTCGACGTCAGCAACCGGCGCCTGTTCTGGTCGGGTTCGATGTACGAGATGCTCGGCCTGCCGCCTGCGGGCAACGTGATCTCGTTTACCGATGCCGCACGGATGATGCATCCGACCGACGGCAATATCTATGCGCTCGCTCGCGCCATCAGCCGTGGCAATGCCAAGCAGGTCGACCAGGTTTTTCGCATGCGCCATGCGGCCGGCCACTACGTCTGGATGCGCGCCCGCGCCCAGTTGGTGAAGACCAGCCAGGGGCGTACCCACGTCATCGGCATCGCCATGGACGTCACGGAGCAGCATCGCCTTGCCCAGCGTTATGCGGAAGCCGACCAGCGTCTTGCGGACGCGATCGAATGCACGTCCGAAGCCTTCGTTCTCTGGGACAAGAACGACCGCCTGGTGATGTGCAACACCCATTTCCAGCAGGCTTACGGCCTGCCAGACAGCGTGCTGGTGCCCGGCACCGAGCGTCACGCGGTCAACGCCGCCGCAGCGCGCCCGGTCATCGAGCGCCGTGTCGCCGATCCGGACGGCAGCGGCCTTTCGCGCACCACGGAAGTGCAGCTCGCCGATGAGCGCTGGCTGCAGATCAACGAGCGCCGCACTCGCGATGGCGGCCTGGTCTCGGTCGGCACAGACATCACGCTGCTGAAGCGCCACCAGGAACGGCTGCGCGACAGCGAGCGCCGGCTGATGGCGACGATCGGCGATCTTTCCTCCTCGCAGAAGAAGCTGGAGCGCCAGAAGTCCGAGCTTTCGATCGCCAACGCCAATTATCAGGCGGAAAAGGACCGTGCGGAGGCCGCCAACAAGGCCAAGTCGGAATTCCTCGCCAACATGTCGCATGAACTCAGGACCCCGCTCAACGCGATCCTCGGCTTCTCGGAAATCCTGACGAACGGTATGTTCGGACCGCTCGGCTCGCCGAAATATTCGGAATATTCGAAGGACATCCACGACAGCGGCAAACATCTCCTCAACGTCATCAACGACATCCTCGACATGTCGAAGATCGAGGCAGGCCACATGCGCATCCAGTGCGAGGCGGTCGACCTGAAGCCGCTGATCGAGGAAAGCCTGCGCCTCACCTCGATCTCGGCCCAGGATAAGCAGATCGCCATCCATCAGCGCCTGTGTGACAGCCTCAACATGATGGCCGATCGCCGCGCACTGAAGCAGGTCATGCTCAACATACTCTCCAACGCGGTCAAGTTCACCAACCACGGCGGCCGGATCGAACTGCGTGCCCGCAAGATGGAAAAAGGGGTGCTGCTGACGATCGCCGACACCGGCATCGGCATTCCGCTGGAAGCGCTCAACAAGATCGGCCAGCCGTTCGAGCAGGTGCAGAGCCAGTATGCCAAGAGCAAGGGCGGCTCGGGATTGGGGCTTGCCATTTCCCGCTCGCTGATCGGCCTGCACGGCGGCAAGATGCGGATCCGTTCGCGGGTCGGCGAAGGCACCGTCGTCTCGCTGCTTATCCCCGATCAGCCGATGCTGGTCGGTCGCAAGCGGGTGGCCTGAGATCGACCGCGAAACCGGATGAAGGGCGGAGGCGCCCTCACTTCCGGACGGCCGACTGGAATATTCCCCGCACCGCCTTCGAGAGCCGCTTTACCTCGCCCTCCAGCGTGCGGATATCCGGGCAATCCCCTGCCCGGCAGACGCGCTCGACGAGCCCTGCGGGCGCCTCGCCCGGATCGAACGGTCCGTCGACGCAGAGCCGGACGATCTGCGAAAGCTCGGTGAAAAGCCGTAGCGCCTCGACGCAGGTATCGAGATCGGCAGGCTTCATCAGCTTTTCGCCGAGCGCCTTCAGGGCTTCCTCGGTGCTGAAACCATAGGTATCGAGCGTCACGCCCCTGGTCGGCGCTATCAGCCGCAGATACTGGGCGATGAACTCGATATCGATCAGACCGCCGGGGACCAGCTTGAAATCCCAGATATCGCGCGGCGGCTTTTCCTTCTCGATCAGCTCCCGCATCTCGGTCACGTCGTTTGCGATCTTGGCGATATCGGGCTTGGTCGACAGCACCTCGCGGATCAGGCCCTTTGCCTCGTCGACGAGGCTTTCCTCGCCGCAGATCAGCCGGGCCCGGGTGAGCGCCATGTGTTCCCAGGTCCAGGCCTCCTGGCGCTGGTATTTGCCGAATGCGTTGATGCGGGTGGCGACCGGCCCCTTGTTGCCCGACGGCCTCAAGCGCAGATCGACCTCGAAGATCACTCCCTCGGCCATCGGCGCCGAAAGCGCTGCGACCAGCCGCTGCGTCAGGCGGGTAAAATAACGGCTGGAATCGAGCCGCTTGTCGCCCTCGCTTTCCGTCGCCTCGCTATCGTAATCATAGAGAAGGATGAGATCGACGTCGGAACCGGCAGTCAGTTCGAAACTGCCGAGCTTGCCCATGCCCATGACGGCGACGCGGCCGCCCGGATAGAGGCCATGGGCGCTGCGGATCTCCGCCGTCACCGCCTTCAGAGCGGCGTCGATCAAAAGGTCGGCGAGATGGGTGAAGGCGCGTGCCGCCTGGGCACCCGAGATCGCCCCCGTCAGCAGCCGGATGCCGATCAGGAAACGCTGCTCGGCGGCAAAGATACGCAACCGGTCGAGCTTTTCCTCGTAGTGCCGGCCGGCGGTCAGGAATGCCGCCAGGCGATAGGAGAGATAATCTCGGGTCGGCAATTCGGCCATCAGGCCGGGATCCAGCATGCCGTCGAAGACATGCGGCTTGGAGGCGATGATATCGGCAAGCCGCGGCGCCGAGGACATGATCGTGACGATCAGCGCCAGCAGCGGTGGGTTGTTGCCGATCAGCGAGAAGAGCTGGATGCCGGCCGGCAGCCCCCTCAGAAAACTGTCGAACCGCAGCAGCGCCTCGTCGGCACGTTTGCTCTCGCCGAATGCCATCAGCAGCGCCGGCATCAGCTCGGTCAGCCGCTCGCGCGCCTCTGCCGATTGGGTGGCGCGGTAGCGGCCATAATGCCAGGTGCGGATGACGCGGGAAATGTCGGCCGGGCGCTCGAAGCCGAGCGAGGCGAGCGTCTTCAGCGTGCCCGGATCGTCCTGCTGGCCGGTGAAGACGAGATTGCCGTCGCCGCCGGACAGTTTTGCCTCCTGTTCGAACAGCCGGGCATACCGTTTTTCGACGGTCTTCAGCACATATTCCAGCCTGGCGGAAAAGCTGGCGGTATCGGCAAAACCGAGCATGAAGGCGATGCGCTTCAGTTCGGGCTCGGTTTGCGGCAGGTTATGGGTCTGTTCGTCGTGGACCATCTGGATGCGGTGTTCGACATCGCGCAGGAACCAGTAGGCCTCGGTCAATTCGGCGGCGATGTCAGGCGCGATCCACCGCGCCTCGGCGAGCGCCTTCAGCGCCACTTCCGTCTCGCGCGCCCGCAGGGGCGGCATGCGGCCGCCGGCGATCAGCTGCTGGGTCTGGGCGAAGAACTCGATCTCGCGGATGCCGCCGCGACCGAGCTTGACGTCATGGCCCTTCACGGCGATCGCGCCGTGGCCCTTGTGCACGTGGATCTGCCGCTTGATCGAATGGATGTCGGCGATCGCCGCATAATCAAGATATTTGCGAAACACGAAGGGGGTCAGCAGCCGCATGAAATTTTCGCCGGCGGCGATATCGCCGGCGATCGGCCGCGCCTTGATGAAGGCCGCCCGCTCCCAATTCTGACCGCGGCCCTCGTAGTAGATCAGCGCCGCATCGAGCGAGACGGCGAGCGGCGTCGAACCGGGGTCGGGACGCAGGCGCAGGTCGGTGCGGAACACATAGCCGTCCGCCGTGCGTTCCTGCAGGATGCGGATCAGCCGCCGCATCATCCGGCCGTAGACTTCCGACCCGTCGAGCGGATCGGCAAGGATGCCCGCTTCAGGGTCGAAGAAGACGACGATATCGATGTCGGAGGAATAGTTGAGCTCGCGGCCGCCGAGCTTGCCCATGCCGAGTACGATGAGGCCCGAGCCCTTGCTCGGTTCTTCGAGGTCGGCGAGCTTCAGTTTACCGCTCTCATGACCGGAGACCAGAAGGTGGTCGATCGCCGCCGCGACGGAGGCTTCGGCAAACAAACTCAGCCAGCGCGTCGTGTCCCTGGCGGAAAAGATACGGGCGAGATCGGCGAGCGCGACAAGGAAGCTCAAGGCCCGCTTGCCGGCACGCAGCGCGGTCATCACCTCGTTTTCGGAGGGCGCCTTGCCGTCCGTCTTCTGCCAGGCCCGGCGGGCCGTATCCACCAAACGCTCCAGCGTCGGCTCCAGCGGCTCGGTGATTGCGATCGTCAACAGCCTTGGCGTGATGACCGCAGTATCGCGCAGGTAAGGCGAGAGGGTGAAGGCAGCGACGATGAAATCCTTGAGCGCGCTATCCTTGCCAAGCAGTTCCGCGACGGAAGGCTCGGACTTGCCGATATCCTTCAAGGCCGCCATTGCCGCCTTGGTTTCCGTCTGGTTCAGCGGGCGGATCACCTCCGCCTTCACCGTATCGAGCCGATTTCCGGTCTCCGACACTGGCACCTCCCGTGATTCTTCCCTGGCGAAACTTAGGGCTTCGGCACGGGAAAGACCATGGTGACCGTCAGGCCGGGTGCTGCGGCATTCGTCTCGTCGGTGGCGGAGAATTCCAGCGACCCGCCGTGCAGCTCCATCACCGCTTCGACCAGCGAGAGGCCAAGGCCGGTGCCAGGTTTGGAGCGGCTTTCGTCCAGGCGAAAGAACCGCTTGGTCACTTCGCCCCGCTTGTTGGCCGGAATGCCGGGGCCGTTGTCGCAGACGGAGAGCCTGAGCGTGCCGTCGCTCCTGGCGAGCTTCACGCCGATCTTCGGCGTCTGGCTTCCCTCGGAAGCATATTTGATCGCATTGTCGAGGAGATTGAAGATCGCCTGGCCGATGAGCTCCCGGTTGCCGGTGACGACGAGACCCGGTTCGAGCTCGGTGGTGAGCGAAAGTCCCGCCTCCTCCGCCGCCGGCTCGTAGAGTTCGGCACTGTCGGCGGAGATCGCCGACAGATCGACATCGGACATTTCCGCAGCAATCGAGCCCGCCTCGACACGGGAGATCATCAGCAGCGCGTTGAAGGTGCGGATAAGCTGGTCCGATTCGGCGATGATGCCTTCGAGCGCTGTGCGGCGCACATCCGCGCGATCCTCGCCCAGCGCATCGGCCGCCTTGTTGCGCAATCTCGTCAGCGGCGTCTTCAGGTCGTGGGCGATGTTGTCGGAAACCTGGCGCAGACCTTCGTTCAGCTTCTCGATGCGTCCGAGCATGGCGTTCAGCGAATCCGACAGCCGGTCGAATTCGTCGCCGGACTTGCCGACCGGCAGACGCTGCGAAAGATCGCCCGCCATGATCTTCTGGCTCGCCGCCGACATGCGGTCGATGCGTTTCAATGCATTGCGGCCGATGCCGAACCAGATCACCAGCGCTCCGACGCCCATGATGGCCAATGCCACCATCAGCGCCCGGCGCACAATGCCACGGAACCGGCTCGGATCGCCGAGATCGCGGCCGACCAGCAGCCGCAGACCGTTGTCGAGGCGGATGACGTTGGCGGTCGCCAGATGCCGGCCGCGGCGGTCCACTTCCGTATAGGGTTCATAGGTGAAGGGGATGTCCGTCCAGCCCTGCTCGTCGAGCACGCCCGGCTGCACCGCGGCGACGTTGCCGGCGAGCATTTCGCCGTTGGGACCGGCGATGACATAGAGGTTAGCGCCCGGCTGGCGGGCCCGTCGCTCCATCATCCGCAGGAGAAGGCTGACGCCGCCCCGTTCATAGGCGCGCTGTATCTCCTGCACTTCCTCCTGCAGCGACTGGCGGGTCTGCTGCGCCAGCAGCCGTTCGGACATCGCCGTCACGTAAATGACCAGGAATGCCGCACACAAGGCGAAGAGCAGGATATAGAGCGCCGACAGCCGCACGGCCGTCGAGCGGAACATCAGGCGGGCGCGTGCCAGCAACTCGGCTTACCCCTCGTCCTTGATCATGTAACCGGCACCGCGGATCGTCTTCAGAAGCGGCTTTTCGAAATCCTTCTCGATCTTCGATCTCAGCCGCGAGACATGCACGTCGATGACATTGGTCTGGGGATCGAAGTGATAGTCCCAGACGTTTTCGAGCAGCATGGTGCGGGTCACCACCTGGCCGGCATTCTTCATCAGATATTCGAGCAGGCGAAATTCGCGCGGCTGCAGCAGCACTTCCTTGCCGGCGCGCTTCACTTCGTGCGACAGCCGATCAAGCTCCAGATCACCGACCCGGTAGACCATGTCCTGTTCCGGCGTCCCCTTGCGGCGACCGAGCACTTCGACGCGGGCGAGAAGCTCGGAGAATGCATACGGCTTCGGCAGGTAGTCGTCGCCACCGGCGCGCAGGCCGGTCACGCGGTCGTCCACCTGGCCGAGCGCCGAAAGGATCAGCACGGGCGCATTGACGCCGCGCTTTCTCAGTTCGCTGATGACGGACAGCCCGTCGCGGCGCGGGAGCATGCGGTCGATGACCATCACGTCGTAGGAATTCTCGGTCCCCATGAACAGACCGCTCTCGCCGTCGCTTGCATGGTCGACCACTATCCCGGCCTCGCGAAAGGCCTTGGTCATGTAGGCTGCCGCCTCCAAGTCGTCTTCTATCACCAGAATCTTCATGTGCGGGACAATAGCGTCCGCGCCTGTCTTTGCACTACGGGAATCTGCGGTGCCGGCAGAATATCGGGTATCCGTCTCCATCACTCGCTCCATGGAAAGAAGAAGGGCGCCGACCGTTGCCGGCGGCGCCCCTGACCTTGCGACCTATTTGGGAAATCAGCCTTCGTTGATCGGCAGGGCGACAAAGCGGCTGGTATTGTTTTCACCAGCCACCTGGAACAGCGCGCGGGTGCGGCCATCCTTGCGGGCCTGGTCGAGAACCTTGCCGACATCGGCGGCGCTGGTGACCTTGCGGTTGTTGACCGAGACGATCTTTTCCCCGGTCTTCAGGCCGCGGGCAGCGGCTTCGCTATCCGGATCGACGTCGGTGACCGAGAGACCGGAACCATCTTCCGCCGGAGCGACGGTGATGCCAAGGCTGGCAAGCGCCTTGTCGCTGGAGGGCGCCGGGGCGTCGGGCTGCTTCGGCGTGGCCGCGGCGGCTTCGTCGCTCTGGAGATTGCCGAGCGTGACCGGGATCTTCTGCGCCTTGCCATCGCGCCACAGGTCGACATCGACCTTGGTGTTGGGGCCGAAGGCGGCGACGCGCTTGGCGAGATCACGGGCATCCTTGATCGGCTGGCCGTTGACGGCGGTGATGACGTCGCCTTCCTTGATGCCGGCCTTCTGGCCCGGAGAGCCTTCCTGCGGAGCGACGACGAGAGCGCCGGACGCTTCCTTCAGGCCGAGCGAATCGGCGATGTCCTGGGTGACCGGCTGGATCTGCACGCCGAGCCAGCCGCGATCCACCTTGCCGTCCTTCATCAGGTCGGCAACGACGTCCTTGGCGGTGGAAGACGGGATCGCAAACGCGATGCCGACATTGCCGCCCGACGGCGAGAAGATCGCGGTGTTGATGCCGACCACTTCGCCGGAGAGGTTGAAGGTCGGGCCGCCGGAATTGCCGCGATTCACGGCCGCATCCACTTGGATATAATCGTCATAGGGACCGGAGCCGATGTCTCGGCCGCGGGCCGAAACGATGCCTGCGGTGACCGTACCGCCAAGGCCGAACGGGTTGCCCACGGCAACCACCCAGTCGCCGACACGGACCTTCGAGTCGTCCGCAAAGTTGACATAGGTGAACTTGCGGCTGGTGGCGTCGACCTTGAGCACGGCGAGATCGGTACGGCTGTCCTTGCCGACCAGCTTGGCTTCGAGTTCCGTGCCATCGTTCAAAACGACCGTGTAGGCGGAACCGTCCGAAACGACGTGGTTGTTGGTGACGACATAACCGTCTTCGGAGATGAAGAACCCGGAGCCCTGTGCCGCCGGGCGCAGGCGGTGAGGACGGTTGCCGTCCTGGCCCCGCGGGCCGTTGCGGTCGGCGCGATCCTGGTTGCGGTTGTTGCGGTCGCCCGGAGCACCGGGAGCGCCCGGCACCTGGCCGCCGAATTCACGGAAGAACCGCTTCAGCGGATGGTCGTCGGGAAGCTGGTCGAAACCGCGGCCGCCGAAACTGAAGGAACTGGTGTCATCGGAAACGGGCTGGGCGTCAGACTGGACGCGCACGGAAACGACGGCGGGGGAAACGGCCGAAACGACATCGGCAAAGCTCGGGGCCTGCGGTGCGGTGACGCTGACCGGAGCAGCAAGGGACTGCGTGACCTGAGCCGGGATGCCGCTCGAGAGCATGACCGCGGCAAGACCAGCAACCGTGGTGGTCTTCAAGACGGTCTTCAGAGAGGGACGTCCGATATTGCGCATGTTTTAAGCTACCTTCTTCTCTTCAGTCATTTTGGCCGGAGGTCAGCCAGGCGGTGGATGACAAGAGATATAGGCGCTCGCAGGTTAACTGCAGGTGGCGGACGAATGAAATATTGGTAATGTTTGCGCCGCCTATTTTTTCAAAAGCTCTTCGATGCGAGCCTGTTCCTCGGCGGAGAGCGCCGCAACCGCGCGTTGGCTGGGACGCGTACGGACGAAGACCAGGATCGCCACGCCACTGACCAGCAGTAGCAGGACGGGAGTGGCCCACAGGATCATCGTCTTGGCGCTGAGCCGCGGCTTCAGGAGCACGAACTCGCCGTAGCGGGACACGACATAGTCGATCACCTGATCGTCCGTGTCGCCGTTCGCCAGCCGTTCGCGCACAAGCACGCGCAGGTCGCGGGCAAGCTCCGCATTGGAGTCGTCGATCGATTGGTTCTGGCACACCATGCAGCGCAACTGCGCCGAAAGATTTCGGGCACGCTGCTCGAGCACGGGGTTGGAGAGCACTTCGTCGGGGTTGACGGCAAAAGCCGGGAGGGGGGCGAGGAGAGCCAAGAGAAGTAGGAAGGATCGGAAAAGAGCGCCGGCGGACCGGCATCCTCCCCTCTTCTCCCCCGCGGGGAGAAGGTGGCCCGAAGGGTCGGATGAGGGGGGCATAGCCATCGATACCCAATCATATAACTTGTGCCGTGAGGCCCCCTCATCGCCTCGCATACGCTCGGCACTTCTCCCCGCTGGGGAGAAGAGGGAGGTTGCTGCACCGGCCTGCTGAAACACGTTCACTCCGCCGCCTCCAACCTGGCCTTGACCGGCTTCGCCTTCCGGCTCGGCGCGCCCACGCGCAGTCTCCGGTCCGAAAGCGAGACAAACCCGCCGACCATCATCACCAGAGCGCCGCCCCAGATGCAGAGAATGAACGGCTTCCACCAGATGCGCACGACCATGCCGCCGCTTTCCATCGGGTCGCCGAGCGAGACATAGAGCTGGCTGAGCCCGAAGGTGAGGATGCCGGCCTCCGTCGTCGGCATGCGCCGCGCCGTATAGAGCCGTTTTGACGACCAGACGTCCGCCACCTGGACCCCGCCGCGGCTGACGGCGAAATGTCCGCGGCTCTCGGTATAATTCGGGCCGACCGCATCGCGCAGCCCGTCATAGGTCAGCGAATAACCGCCGGCGTCGACGGAGGCACCCTGCTTCATCTCGACCACCGTCTCGGTGCCGAAGGTCGTCGCAGCAAAGATACCGAGCACCGTGACGCCAAGCCCGAAATGGGCGATCGCCGTGCCGAACACCGAACGCGGCAGACCAGCCAGGCGCCTCAGCCCGACAGACAGCCCGACCTTGGCAAAATTGGCGCGATACCAGAGATCGGCGAATGCACCGATCATGCCCCAGAAGCCGAGCACCAGGCCGAAGATCGCCAGAACCGGCCCGCCATTCTGGATGTAGAAGAAGGCAAGGCCTGCAGCCAGCGCCAGTCCGGCGAAGACATAGAGCCGCTGCAGGGCGCCCAGGAGATCGCCGCGCTTCCAGGCAAGCACCGGCCCGAACGGCGCGGCGACCAGGAGCGGCAGCATCAGCAGGCCGAAGGTCATGTTGAAGAACGGTGCGCCGACCGAGATCTTTTCGCCGGTCAGTGTTTCGAGGACGAGCGGATAGAGCGTGCCGGTCAGCACCGTTGCCGTCGCCACCGTCAGGATCAGGTTGTTGAGCACCAGCGCGCCCTCGCGCGAGATCGGCGCGAAAATGCCGCCTGCCTTCAGCATCGGCGCCCGCCAGGCAAACAGCGCGAAGGCGCCGCCGATGAAGATGCCGAGAATGCAGAGGATGAAGATGCCGCGGGTCGGATCGGTCGCAAACGAATGCACCGAAGTCAGCACGCCCGAGCGCACCAGGAAGGTGCCGAGCAGCGACAGCGAAAAGGTCATGATCGCCAGAAGCACGGTCCAGATCTTCAGCGCCTCGCGCTTTTCCATGACCAGCGCCGAATGGAGGAGCGCGGTGCCCGCGAGCCAGGGCATGAAGGAGGCGTTCTCGACCGGATCCCAGAACCACCAGCCGCCCCAGCCCAGCTCGTAATAGGCCCAGTAGGAACCCATGGCGATGCCAGCGGTCAGGAAGGTCCAGGCGGCGAGCGTCCACGGCCGCACCCAGCGGGCCCAGGCGGCATCGATACGGCCTTCCAGGAGCGCCGCGACGGCGAACGAGAAGCAGACCGAAAAGCCCACATAACCGAGGTAGAGAAGCGGCGGATGAACCGCCAGGCCGAGATCCTGCAGCACCGGATTGAGGTCCTGTCCCTCGGCCGGCGCCGGATCGAGGCGCAGGAACGGATTGGAGGTCAGGAGGACGAAGAACAGGAAGGCGGTCGAGATCCAGGCCTGAACGGCCAGAACATTGGCCCTCAGCGTATCCGGCAGATTGCGGCCGAAGACAGCGACGAGCGCGCTGAAGAACACCAGGATCAGCAGCCAGAGCAGCATCGACCCTTCGTGATTGCCCCAGACGCCCGAGAATTTGTAGATCAGCGGCATTAGCGAGTGGGAATTCTCCCAGACATTCGCAACCGAGAAATCCGAGACCATGTAGGCCCAGGTCAGCACGCCAAAGGAAAAGGCCACGAGCGCGAACAGCACCAGCGAGCCGGTCGGGGCCAGCGCCATCATCGCGGCATCGCCGCGCCGAGCGCCGACGACCGGCAGAACCGAAACGATCAGCGCGGTTGCGAGCGCCAGAACAAGTGCATAATGGCCGATCTCGATGATCATCTCGTTGCCGTCCCCTTGGCGCCATCGGGCTGGCTCTGGTTGCCTTCGCCCTCGTTCCAGACACCCTGCGCCTTCAGCCGGTCCGCGACTTCCTTGGGCATGTAGTTCTCGTCGTGCTTGGCGAGCACGCTGTCGGCCACGAAACCGTGCGATGCCGCATCGAACGCGCCTTCGGTCACCACGCCCTGGCCTTCGCGAAACAGGTCCGGCAGGATGCCCGTATAGGTGACCGGCACGCTGCCGGTTCCGTCGGTCACCGTAAAGCTCACGGTCGAACCCTGGCCGCGCTTCACCGATCCTTCGGCCACCAACCCGCCGAGCCTGATGCGAGTGCCGGGCTTGACATCGGCCTTGGCGAGATCGGCCGGCATGAAGAAATAGGCGACCGACTGGCTGAAGGCGAACATGACGAGCAGCACTGCGACGAGGATGAAGCTCATGCCGCCCGCGATCACCGCCAGCCGTTTCTGTTTGCGCGTCATTGCGCCACTCCTTCGACCGTGATCCCCATCTCGTTGGCGAGCGCCACCAACTCGCCCGATGACGGGAACTGCTTGAGGCCGCTCTTCAAGGCGTCCTCGGCCCTGGATTTGTCGCCTAACACGGAATAGGAGCGCACCAGCCTCACCCAGCCTTCGAGATTGTTCGGGTCCTGCTTCAGCCGTTCCGCAAGGCTGTCGACCATGCCGCGGATCATCGCCTGCCGATCGCCCTGCGACATGTTTGCGGCCGCCGCGACGTCTGCCTGGGACGGATTGCCGGGCACCTGCGCCGTGTCCCGTCCCGTCACGATGGTGCCGCCGTTCTTGACGATATGCTGGTTGATAAGCTGCATCCACGGTGCATCGGCCGGCGAGCCCTTGGCAATCGTCTCGAACTGCGCTCTCGCCTCTGCCGCCCTGCCGGCCTGTTCGAAGCCGAGGCCGACATAGAAACGTGAACGGGGATTGTCCGGATCGAGCTTCACCGCCTGCTCGAAGGCGGAACGCGCGTCCTCGGTGACGATCCCGTCGTTCGATGCGACCAGCGTTTCGCCGAGCCCCGCGAGCCTGACGGGATTGGGGCCGAGAATGCGGATCGCATTGCGATAGGCCATCTCGGCGTCGCCAAGCCGCATGGAGCGGAAATAGATCGGCGCAAGCAGATCCCAGCCGGCGCCGTCATTGGGATTTTCGGCCAGATGCCGCTCCGCCTTGGCGACCAGCAGCGCGACATTGTTGCCGGGATTGGCAAGCCGCGCTTCAAGCGGCTGGTCCGGCAGCCCGGGATTGCCGAGCGCCAGGTAAAGACAGAGCCCAACGATGGGCGGAACCAGCGTGACCACAGTGGTGGCGAGCGCATATTTTCGCGCCTTCGGAGCGGCGATCTCCTTGCCCTCCCCGGCACCGGCCGCGGCCAGCAGCCGGCGGCCGATTTCGGCGCGGGCGTATTCCGCTTCCTCCGCGTTGATCAGGCCTTGGGCCCGGTCGCGGTCCAGTTCGGCCAACTGGTCGCGATAGACGGCGACCTCTCCGGCACGGTCAGCAGACGCTGTTTTGGTGGCTCGGGCGAAAGGCAGGATGAGGATTGCCGCAACGGCCGCCGTCAGAGCTGCGAGGATGATCCATAAAACCATAGTGGCCCAATACTGCAACGGCCCGCGCTTTCCAACAGCGCAGCCGGCGTTGACGCGAATTTGAGGCCTTTGGCCGCAAGTTCAAGCCTGCATATGGGGCCGATCCGATCTGGCGGCCATGACCCATGTCAAACGGCCGCGGAGGAAATCAGGTGAGCGGCGTCCAGGTGCCGTTGGAATTGCGGCAGGCAGCGCCCCGCGCCGTCATGTCGCGGCCATTCATGGTTACCGTATGGCGATACTGACGGCAGTTCTGGGTGCCTACCTGATAGGGGGCGTTGGCGATCACCTGGCCGTTCGCGTCGTCACCCTTCCAGGTGATTACCTCGCCGCCCGCCGCCCCTTCCAGGGCGCGATATTCCGCCTCGAGGGCGCGGGAACGGTCGCTTGACGAAAGCGTTGCGCCGCTGCGGCCGACGATGCCGCCCTGCAGCGCGGAAATATAGGATGTGGATGGCGAGGGCCGCGGTGTCAGCAGGCCGCGCGTGCCGCCGGTCCCCGCTCCTGAAGACGTGCCGCAGCCTGCCAGCAGGCCGGCAACCACAAGCGATGAAACGGTATTTCGAAGGCTCAATAATCGCATCGTGTCGGAAACCGGTCGCGGCTCGTTTTCTTCGGAAATCTCGCCGAGACTGGTCCGGTCCCGGCATGGCATCATTATGGCGTCATTGGGAAAACACACAAATCCGACGATCTTTCAGTCTCCCCGCATATTAGCAGACATATAGAAATGTCTCTTCCGACAAAGATATAGCAGGCGATCCATCCGTCCATAAGCAACGGCAGGGAATAGGCCGATGTTGCCCTTACGCCACAGTCATGCTGGACCGTGTTGTGAATAACGGACGATCACGGACCTTCCTTGGCGATGCCCGGAAGCAGAAGTTGCGCCCTCAGGCCACCCCGCGCCCCGCGCGTCAGCTCGACCGAACCCTGATATTCGCCGGTGATCTCGCGCACGATCGACAGTCCGAGCCCGGCGCCTGGCTTGCTCTCGTCGAGGCGCCTGCCGCGTTTCATCGCTTCATGGATCTGATCCGGCTCCAGTCCCGGGCCATCGTCTTCGACAGCGACCTCGACCCAAGAGCGTCGGGCGGTTTCGCCTTCGCCGGATTGAGGTCCTGATGTCGGCGTCGCGGTGATCCAGACGCCGGTTTCGCAGAAGCGCGCGGCATTTTCGAGCAGGTTGCCGACCGTCTCCTCGACGTCCTGCTGTTCCATGGCAAGCGCCACGCCCGGCGGAAAGACCGACAGGTGGAACTCCTTTTCCGGATTGAGCCGTCGCATCACCCTGACCAGGCGTTCCAGCGCCGGCTCGAGCTCGGTCCGGGCAAGCAGCGATTCGCGCTGGGCGGCGATGCGCGCGCGGTTCAGGTAGGATTGCACCTGCGCCTGCATTCCCTCCGCCTGCGACCGCACCATGTCCGACTGCACCTTTTCGACGGCACGCGATTCGTTGAGCAGAACCGCGATCGGCGTCTTCAGCGAATGGGCGAGATTGCCGACCTGCATGCGTGCCCGCTCGACGATGCGGCGATTGCTTTCGATCAGCGCGTTGATGTCGCTCGCAAGCGGCATGATTTCGCGCGGAAACTCGCCTTCCAGCCGCTCTGCCTCGCCGCGCCGCACCTTTTCGAGCGAGCGCCGCGCGCCGTCGAGTGGCTGCAGCCCGTAAAGAATCGCCAGACCGTTGACGACCAGACTGCCGAAACCGAAGACGGCAAGGGCGATATAGAGACTGCGGGTAAAGGCCTGGATATCCTCCTCGACAACCGCGAGATTGCCCGACACGCGGAAGCGCGCGGCGCGGCCTTCGCCATCGAGTACGACTTCGGTTTCAGCGACCAGAACATGGTTCTTGTAGGCGTCGATCGCGGGGTAGAAGCGCTCGTAGCGATTGTTGAAGGGTACCGCCAGGATCGAGGGAACGCTGATATTCGAGGTGCCGAGCGAGGAGGAGGACAGCGGCGTGGCCGCAAAGGTGCCGAGCGGCTCGATGATCCAGTACCAGCCGGTCTCGGGCTGCGAGAAGCGCAGGTCGCCGAGCTGAGGGCTGCCGGCGAGCTTGTTGTCGTCACCGATCGTGATCGAGTTGATGACGTTATAAAGCTGGGCGCGCAGAAGGTCGGTGAAGGCGCGTTCGGCCGACTGCCGGTAGAGCTGCGAGATGACGATCGAAATGACCACCAGAGCCAGCGCCGACCACAACGTGGCCAGAAGCAGCACGCGGGCAGTCAGCGATCTTGGTCCGATCATCCGGAATTTAGGGCGCATCGTTTGGCGCTTGCATCCTGTAGCCGAGTCCGCGGACCGTCTCGATGAGGTCGACACCGAGCTTCTTGCGAAGCCGGCCCACGAAAACTTCGATCGTATTGGAATCGCGGTCGAAATCCTGATCATACATATGCTCCACAAGCTCGGTGCGGGAAACGACCTGCCCCATGTGATGCATCAGGTAGGACAGCAGCCTGAATTCGTGCGAGGTGAGCTTCAGGGCGACGCCTTCGACGCTCGCCTTGGAAGCCTTGGTATCGAGCCGCACAGGCCCGCAGACGATTTCGGAGGATGAATGCCCCGCCGCCCGGCGGATCAGCGCCCGAACGCGGGCAAGCACTTCCTCCACATGGAAGGGTTTTGCGACATAGTCGTCGGCACCGGCATCGATGCCTGCCACCTTGTCGCTCCAGCGGTCGCGGGCCGTCAGCATCAGAACCGGCATGCCCTTGCCTCCGGCACGCCATTTCTCGACGACGGTGATGCCGTCCATGACCGGCAGGCCGATATCGAGGATCACCGCGTCATAAGGCTCGGTTTCGCCCAGATAATGGCCTTCCTCGCCGTCGAAGGCCTGGTCGACCACATAACCCGACTCCTTCAGGGCGTCGGAAAGCTGCCGATTGAGATTGACGTCGTCTTCGACCACCAGAATGCGCATGCACCGCCCCTCGAATGATATGCCGGCAGCTGATCACCGCCGGAGCCGCTTTACATCGGAACCCTGACGGTCACCTTGCGCGGTCTTTGATTGCCATCGCCTTGGACGAGCACCGTCACGACACAGGTCTGGCCATCGGAGGAGGGCTGAGCGGAAAGAAGCCGCCCGCCGGTTTCGCGCACCACGCGCGACGCCGCCGAACCGCAATCGCCTGCGACGAGGACGAGATAATCACTCGCAGAGACCTTTTCCGGCAAAAAGCCGGCGAAACCGGCAAGGCCGGCGGTCAATATCGCGATGATTGGCAGTCGCGCCATGGTTACAATTTCCACTCACAAGACAAACAGGATTCATGTCAAAGCATGTGATGGATTATGTAGCCAAAGGCGGCTGAATGGCAAATGAATGGTCCGTAATGCTTTCCTTCATGGGACTATTTTCCCCTGATTCCGGTCTGGGCCGCGATACGACCGTAGATCGCGAAAAACCCGCCGGCAGCCCCCGCCAGCGTCACCGCAAGCTCTGCGAGGTCTGCCTGGACATCTGCTCCGAGCTGAATACCCGTGACTTGCAGAAGCGAGGCGGCGACCGCAATCAACCCGCCCCAGACCGTTTTCGACTGATACCACACCTTCATGCCATCCATGTTTATCTCCTTGTTTCAACCTAGAATACAACGACCGCCTCGGCCGGGACGCCGAGCGGGACCGCCCGGCCCATCTGCCGGACCCGCAACGAAAGGCTCGATTGGATACCGCCGAAATCGGCAATCTCGTCGGCCGCCGGATAGATGAAGGTGGGTTCCGTCACCTCGACCATGCGCCTGACGACGGGCCCGTCCAGCACCTCGAGCCGATAGCGCTCCTCAGGCTCGTCCAGGGGAATTTCGATCCCGTCCCAATTGTCCGCCTCGACCCTGCCACGCCTCACCCAGGTCAACCGGGCATTGCCGCCGACCTGCCGCTCGCCGCGGATATGGACCGGCGAAAGCGGCGTCTCGGCGCGCATGCCGCCCGCAAAGCCATGCGGGCCGGAACGTCCGCCGGCCTGCCCCAGGCTTTCCGCCAGCCAGTTCATGGCCAAACCGCGCTCCTCCGCCGACAGTCCCAGCGGCACAACCGCCTCGTCGAGCACGACGACGGCTGCACCCGCTGCGGCGCCCGCCAACATGGCATCCTCGGTCCCCGCCAGCCCGCGCAACAGGTTCGACAGCGACCAGCGATTCGGGCTGGTCTCTTCGGCTGCAGCAAAGCCGAGCACTTCCCAGGCGCCGTTATGCGCTTTCACGGCAACACGGTTTTCGCCATTCAACACCGCCTGCTCGTCCGCCGACGACAGGCCACCGAAAAACAGTTCGATCTTCATGGTCAGACCACGATCGAAGCGCCCGATCGCGCCGTCCGAAAGCGGCGCCACCAGAATGCCGACCCTTGCCGGCCGGTCGAGCACTGAGCGCGTGCGATACCCTTCCGTCGTCACGGAGGAGGATAACGCCATCCGCCGCCACGGTCGGCAGAAACCCGCAACGCGGGCGAAGTTCGCCGCCTCGCCGGGCGCAAACCGCGGCAGATCGAGAAAGTGCAGTACAGGCGCAAAGGCGTCGGAGACGGCGCTGCCGCCATTCCTGTGCCCCTCGCCGACAACATAGTTCAAAGGCGCAAGCGGCGCGTGGTGCCGCGCCTCGATCCGCCGCGCTGCGCCCTCTTCGATCCGTTCGACGATAAACGTCCCCTCCGGGCCAGCGGCATCCGGCAGAGCCAGCCGCACCGCATCGCCGGGCTCGACGGCAATCTCCGCCGGCGAAAGCGCAAAACTCAACGACCGCCTCGCGACCCTGTGCGTGCGCAGCAGCGTCTCGACCGCACCGAGCGACGTTTCCTCCGGCAGCACGGCTGGCAGGTCGTAACTCAGGATGCGCTGGCTTTCCGCCCGCGCCCGCCGCGATCGCACACCCGCCTGTTCGTAGTCCAGGCTCGGATTGTAGGAGGTCAGCACCGCCTCCGCCGCAAAATCGCTGTCATGCCCGCGGTTTTCCGACCACAGCGGCTCATCCTCGATATCGGCAATGACGGCGATCTCCTTGGCCGCCAGGCTCGCCGTCAGCCGCGACCGGAAGCGCAGTCTGCCGCCGTCTTCGGCGACATCCACCTGAAAGACCTCGAGCAGCGGCTCCAGAAGCGCCCTCGCGGAAGTCACCTCGCCCTGCACGTAGCCGGTCAGGTCGCCGCTCGCTTCCGAAACGTCGAAATCTTCAAAACCATGCTCGGTCAGGATCGCTGCGATCGCATCGGCAAGCGTGGTTCCTCCCAGCCGGCCATTGAGCCAATGGCCCGTGCGCCAGTTGCCGCCATCGCTCCAGGCCGAAAGATCGCCGGGAAAGGCCGGAACAGGCCGGGCATCCCAGGTCCAGACGAAGACGTGGTCCCGATCGACCATGCCGGCCGGCGCCGCATGGCCCTGCCACCAGCCATGATGCGCTTCCAGGAACCGCCGCTGCATGCTGTCCGACCGCCCGCCGCTCGAAAAATAGGGCAGCGCGCTTTCGGCCGATTTCGGGTCGGTAAAGACATTCGGCTGGTTGGCGCCCTTGTCGACCGCCGGGCACCCGAGTTCGGTAAACCAGATCGGCTTCATGCCGGGCACCCAGGCCGTGGGCATTGCAGTCTCGGCACCGCCCACACGGTCATGATGCCGGTTCGACCACCATCCCAAGAGATCCTTGTAACGATAGACCCACGGCTTGCCCGCCAGCCCATCCGAAATTGGCAATCGCAGCCGGTTTCGCCGGTCCGCATCGCTCGCATAATACCAGTCGAAACCCTCGCCGGTAGCGATCTGCGCCGCCATCGCTCGGGCATCATCCGCAAGCCGAAAGCCATCCGGATTTTCCGCGACAAGATCTTCGTCGCGCCAATCGCCGAGCGGCATGTAGTTGTCGATGCCGACCGCATCGATATCCGCCGAAGCCCAGAGCGGATCGAGATGGAAATGCACCTCGCCCGAACCGTCCTGCGGGTGATAGCCGAAATATTCGCTCCAATCGGCGCCGTAGGTGAGCTTCGTCCCCGTCCCGATGATCGCCCGCACATTCGCCGCAAGCCGAACCAGTTCCTGCACAAAAGGAAAGATCCCCGTCTCGTCGCGCAATTGCGTCAGCCCGCGCAGCTCCGAGCCGAGGATGAAACCATCGACCCCGCCCGTGGCCGCCGCCAGGCCGGCATAATGCAGCACCATGCTCCGGTATCCCTCGGAACCCGCGCTGAAAGCCTGCACCTGCGCCCGCGCTTCCGCAGTCTTGTCCGCCGACAACGGAAAGCAGGTGATCCGCCCGCGCCAGGGAAAGGCCGCCTGCTCCACTCCGCCATAGGGATCCGGCCGGCCATTGCCGGGCGGGATATCCATCATCACGAACGGATAGAGATAGACCTTCAGCCCACGCGCCTTAAGGTCGGTAATCGCCTGCGCCACGCTCGCATCGCTCGGCGTGCCGCCGAAAGCCGGCCCAGTGAGTTGGCTCACCAGATGCGCGCCGCCGCGCGAAATCCCGGCCACGGACCACTCCGCGCTTTCCTCCCACCGCTCGGGCACCTCGACACCCGGCACGATCCGGCAATGCCCTGCCCTGAGGTCCGTCCCGAACCAGGAGACCACCAGGGCCACCCGCTCGAGGTTCGGGCAGAGCGCCTGCAGCTCGTCGAGCGACGCTTGCCAATCGGTTCCGGATGCCAGCGTGTGGCG
The DNA here is from genome assembly GCF_002968565.1 of Neorhizobium sp. T25_27. Lineage (NCBI taxonomy): Bacteria > Pseudomonadati > Pseudomonadota > Alphaproteobacteria > Hyphomicrobiales > Rhizobiaceae > Neorhizobium > Neorhizobium sp. T25_27. The sequence goes on along the minus strand of NZ_PVBJ01000009.1, from coordinate 17,182 downwards.
ATTGAGAATGCGCGCGCTGCCCTCGCCGGTCTTCTCCGTCACCGGCACAGTCGCATAACCATGTTCGGTCGCGCCCGGAGTGATCGTCACGGCGCGTATCTGATGTTCGAGCCTGCCCACCGGCCGCAGCACCTCGAACTGCAGGAGCGGGATGCGATTGCCGAAACTGTCGAGCGGCAGACGCTCGAACACGACGTAGGCCAACCCGCGATAGGCCGGCGCATTGCCCTCGCCCTGCTTCGCCTCGATCAGCGGATCGGGCAATTGCTCGCCGTCGCCACGATAGACCCGCATCTCGATCGCCGTCAGATCGACTGCACGCCCATCGGCCCAGACCCGCCGCACGCCGGCGATCGGCCCCTCGCAGAGCCCGACAGCGAGGTTTGCGAAATAGCGGAACGTCTCCACCCGCGGCCCGCTCGTCGCCTTGCCGCCGGAGCGCTCGCGCGTCACCTCTTCCTCGAAACGCGTCGCCCAGATCAGCGTGCCGCCGATCCGTGCGGTCCCGTAGATGCGGTTGATCACCGTACCCTCGTCCGCACCCGGAATGCGTGCAGTCGCAAGACGAGGCCCGGAGATAGTCGTGCCGCTGCCGCCGATCAGCGCCCGATCGACCATGCTGCCGGCCAGCGCCCCCGCCGCCCGCCCGATGATCGCACCGACCGGACCGAACACGCTGCCGAGCGCCGCACCCGCCGCCTGGAAAAGGATAGTGGCCATGGAAATACCTCGCCGCCGCCCAGCGCTGCCACTGGATGCTCGCTCAGATTGTGATAGCGTCAGAAAATTCGGGAGCAGAAGCAGCACGCGCCGCGCCAGCCGGCGTATCGGCGAGGATAGGCCGCGCCGACCCAGGCAAGGGCCTTGCTCTCGAAAATGGAGGTAATGTTATGAGGCTCAGGCCGATTGGCATTACGCTTATTTTGAAGGTGACCCGGACGGGCTGGTCTCTCTCCGTCCGGATCAATTTCAACAGATAAGCAAAACGGTGGGCGGGATTGGTACTCCCGCTCACCACTCCAGAACGATACTCCAAACGGCATTTCTTTTCAATGAGACGCCGAGGGAAACCGATAGACGCCCGCAACCCGCCGCCGCCAGGATGGTACCATCGCGGAACGCGTCACCGCCGATTGCTCATAGGCATGGATAAAATGTCGCGGCCCAGCCAATACCCCGGCATGTTTGGCCGCACAATCCGGCCGCCAGCGGAACAGCACGACGTCGCCAGGCTCTGCCTCACTCATCTGCATTGCCGGCCCGAACAGCCGCAAGGCCGCATCCATCAGCCGGTCCTCACCGCTCCGCTCCGCCCAATCGGGCGCATAGGCGGGCACCGTCTCCGGCTCCTCACCGTAAAGCTCGCGCCAGATCCCGCGGATCAGCCCGATGCAATCGCAGCCGACGCCCCTCGTTGCGCCCTGATGCCGGTAGGGCGTTCCGATCCATCCCTCGGCCAGCGCCACGACCCGCTCGCTATGGCCGCTCATTGGAAGATCGGGCCTCCGTCGTGGACCCGCTCCCCGTCGGCATAGGAATAGGCGAAATCGGCGCCCGGGACATGTGGAAAGCCGCGAAAATTCAGATGGTTCGCAAAGCGCCTCTTGCAGGTAGCAAACGACTTGTCGCAACCCGCGGTGACCGTGAACGTGTCGCCCGCCGCAACCGGTTCCTCCAGCGGCAACCAGAAAGCCAGTTCCACCGAACCGTCCGCGCTCTTTTCGTGCGAGTCGACATCGACCGCCACGCCGCCCGCAAACGTCAGCACGCCCTGCCGAAAGAAATCGCTCGCGAAACCGCCGAGGCCCGAGACGACAATCTGGCTCGCGTCCTTCACCGCGATCACCGCCCCCTCGCCGCGCCACAGATCCAGGTTTACACCACAACGGGCATCCCCAAGGCTTGCGTCACAGCGCCGGTTATAGACGCGTCCCTGCGGCTGGCTCAGCCGATGCGCCAGACTGCGCAGCTCAGCGCGAAACTGCCCGCCGGCGCGGGAAACCTCGCCTATCTCCCGCACGTTCAAGAGCACATGCTGGTCCGGCGCCGCCCAGTTGACGAGAAACAGCTCCACCCGCGCACCGTCATACCTGCCGGTCGCCAGATCTCGCTCGCGGATCGCCGCATTCGAAAACCCGCCGGCCACCTCGTCGGCACCCGCCGAAAGCCCTGTTGCCGCTTCTGCCTCGCTTGCCGAAAAGCCACTCGCCGCCAGGAAGGTCGTGTCGTCAAATGTCAGGTCATGGTCGTGTTCGGTAAATCCCAGCACCGCCCCGTCACGCCGCGTCACCCGCCATGCATGGCAGGTAGTTGTCGTCTCCTGCGCCAGATGTTCGGCCAGATCAGCCGGTACCGTTTTCATGCCAAAACCTCCGTTAGCGGAATGGTCGGAATATGCCCGGCATCGAAATGCGCGAGGTTGACGTCGATCCGGTCGGTGTCGAACCGCACCGGCACGTCAAATTCGTAACCCGCCCGCACCGCCGCCCCGAGCGGCGGAACATGCCCGGCGGCAAAGGTGACAATCCCCGTCGCCGCATCGACGGACCAGGCCTCCGCCGGTACTGCGACGCCGTCCACCGACACCACGATCGAGCCAGTGACCGGCTTGGCGATCCGCCTCGTCCAGCTCCCCGCGCCATCCGCATAGGTCTTGACGAGCTGGAATGCCATGGTCTCCCCGTCGCCCGTGCCGATCGATTGGTCGGTCGCCGATACCATCTCGCCCGGCGCGCAGGATTTCCAGTCGACGGGATCGCGGAACCGAAAGCCGTAAAGCTGCCCGCCCCGCGCCTCGAAAAATTCCAGCACCGCATAAAGATCGGTGAGCGATTTCACTCCCGAACCGGCATCATAGCTGCGCCTTGAATCCCGCCAGCGCTGGTTACGCTGCTCGCGCCCGTTGGAAAGATTGACGATATCGGTGCGCCGCACCGGCCCGCCGGTTGCCCCGAGCGCCAGGCGCAACGGAAACCTAACCTCGTGAAAACTGCTCATCTCATCCTCGCAACATCATCGTCACAAACCACGCCGTCCGCGCGAGACGCTGCGCGCCAGCATGGCGGAAATCTGCCCTTCGCTTTTCCGAAAGCTCGCGGCATCGCTCGCCGTCACGTTGAAGACGATCTGCTGCGTGGCCCCACCCGCCGCCGCAACGCCGAGCGCGCCGTCCGGCCCGCGTCGAAGCGGCAGGATCGCTTCCGCCCCCGCCTCGCCCATCAGGCCCATATCGCCGCCCATCGGAAAGAAGCTCGGAGAACGCACGACACCACCGTCGGCAAATGGCGTCACCGATCCAACAAGCCCGCCGATCGCATTGCCCAGCATGTTTTCCAGCGGCCTCAGGCCGGCGGCCAGCGCGATGTCCGAAAGCCGGTTGCCGAGCCCCTTGAGTACGTCCTCGAGCCCGCGCCCGCCTGTCGTCGCGGACCTGAGCGCCCCGGTCAGCGCCGCCCCGAACCGCTGCGAGCGGACTTCGAGATCCGCCATCACGCCGGTCAGCGCCTCCGCACCGGACAGGGTGCCGGCCAAACTATTGTCGTCTTCCATGGTGAACTCCCTTTTGTCGCCGCGGCCCTAACTCAAGCGTCCGGAAACGCCCGCATCAGCGCTTCCAACCCCACCTTCTCCAGACCCGCGCCACGTCCCCTCAGCCCGCCGGCCATGGCAGAAAACTCGGTCGGCGTCAGCGCCCAGAAATCCCTTGGCGGAAGCCGCAGCAGGCAGAGGCCGGCATGCATCACCGCATCCCACGGAAACGGTCGCCTCGCCTCTTCGATCGCAGTTGCGGCAGAGAACCCACTCGAAGTTCCTCCTGCGACTGCTCCGATTCCCGCTGCGGCACTCAAGGGTTTGCCGCGGCCTCGCCGCCCGGAGCGCCAAACGTCGCCGCCAGCAGGCCGCCGACAATCCGCGCGTAGCCTAAAATTCCGCCCTCGACGCTCATCGCCGCCACCTCGTCGTCGGAGAAGAGATTGCCGCCGCCTCTCAGGCCGGCACCGATCAGCCGGATCATGTCCGCCGCCTTCAGCCGCCCGGAGGAAAACCGGTCCGCCAGCCCGTTGAGGTCGCTGACGGAAAACGCCGTTTCCAGTTCCGCCAATGCGCCGAGCGTCAGGCAGAGAATGCGGCGGTCGCCATCGATCACCGCCTCCACCTCGCCGCGCCTGCGGTTTGCGTGTCCGCCCGCCATCACAGCACTCCGAAGGTCAGGCTGCCGGCCGATTCCAGGGCCAGTTCAAAGCGGATCTCGCCGTTGTGCTCGCCGGAATATTCGAGCGCCGTCACCTGGAATGGTCCGGTCAACGTGCCGAAGGCGGGGATCAGGATCTGCCAGGCCAGAATGCCGCCGGCAAAAAACGCAGCCCGTACCAGCGCATCGCTTTCCTGGTCCTTGAAAATGCCGGCGCCGGTCAGAGAAGCGCGCTGCACGCCGGCGCCGCCCAGAAGCTCACGCCAGCGTCCGGCGCTTTCGGCATCGGTGATATCGACGGTCTCGGCATTGAAGGCGAGCCGCTTCGAGCGCAACCCCGCCACCGTCAGGAACGCGCCGTCATTGTCGATCTTCAAGAGCAGGGCCTTGCCCTTCTGCGCCACCATGTGGAAGTCCTTTCCGCTGTTATCCGTTTGTCGCTTCCGCACCGTAAAAAGCGGTGCTAGAGCATCGGGCGCTCAACCATCCCTTTCGCGAATGCCTTCCGCCGCCATGCCCAAAATTCTCCCGCTGCGCTCGGCGCAGACGATCGCCGTGCTCGCCGTCACCCAGATCATTTCCTGGGGCACGACCTTCGATATGCTCGGGGTCATGGGCCGCATCGTCGCACCGGAACTTGACCTTCCGAACGAGGTCGTCTTCTTCGGCCTGTCGATCATGATGCTGGTGAGTGCGCTTGCCGGTCCCGCGACCGGGCGGCTGCTCGGCCGCCATGGTGCCGCAAAAGTCATGGCCGGCGCATCCGTCATCTTCGCGATCGGCCTGCTGCTGCTCGCGAGCGCCCACGAAATCCTGGTATACGGCCTCGCCTGGATCGTCATCGGCATCGGCGGTGCGCTCGGCCTGTCGGCGCCGGCCTATACGGCGGTCGTCGAGCGGGAGGGGCTGGACGGCAAGCGCATCATCGCCATCCTGATGCTGTTCACGGGGCTTTCGGCGACCATTTTCTGGCCACTCCTGGCGCTGATGAACGATCTCGTCGGCTGGCGGATGACGTTCGTATTTTCAGCCATGCTGCAGCTCTTCATCTGCCTGCCGCTCTATCTGTTCGGCCTTCCCGAACCGATCGACCGCAACGAGCAGACCCAAGCCACGGATACGGCCCCTGTCGATTTCACGCCGCCGGAACGCCGTCGCGCCTTTTTCCTGGTGGCGGCGGCAACCGCGATCAGTTCGTTCATCAGTTTCGGCCTGTCGCCCTCGCTGCTGGCCCTGCTGCAACAGGCCGGCGCCTCGCCGGCGCTTGCGCTGCAGCTCGGCTCGGCGCGGGGCGCGATCGGCGTTTCCGCCCGCTTCGTCGACATGGCTCTCGGCAGACGCGGCAATGCGCTGCTCACCTCGCTTGTCGGCACCGGCCTGATCCTCTTCAGCTTCCTGCTTACCGCGACCGTCACGTCCTCTGCCCCGGTCTTGGTGGTCTTCATGCTGCTCTACAGCTTTGGCACCGGCGTGCTTGCAGTCGCCCGTGCACTCCTGCCGCTGTCGCTCTTCTCACCGCGCGAATTCGGCCTGCAATCGGCCCGCCTGTCGCTGCCGCAGAACCTTGCCACTGCCGCCGCGCCGGTCATCTTCACCGCCATCCTCGACCGTGCCGGCGTCACCGCGGCGCTGGTGACCGGCGCCGTGCTCTCGGCAATCTCGCTGGTATTGGTGCTGATGCTGGTGGGGCTGGTGCGGCGGGCGAATGCGCGGGCGGCCGCTTAATCGCTGATTGACGCGATGATATCCTTGACCGGCAACAGCAAGGTCCGATCCAGCCCCTTGGCCTGGCGGAAACCGTATCTGAGGTAAAACCTTGTTGCCTCATCGTCGAGCGCATGAACCATCACTGCCCGGAACGCCACCACTTCGGAGGTCGCGACCACCGCCAGAAGAGCGTTCTTCAGTAGTTCGCCACCCAGCCCCTGCCCATGGTGCCGCCGATCCACGGCAAGCCAGGCCAGCAATGCCACCGGAATTTCGCCTGGCGCCTGATGGCCCTTTACCTGAGGGGGCGCTTTTTCACGCGAAATCATGCCGGCGCAAAGCGAGTGATAACCGACCATCCGAAAATCGGCGTCGGCAATCACAAAGGTCCGTGTGTAACCCTTCGCCTGATTGTGAAGCGCCATCTCCTTCAGGAAAACATCGAGAACCGGCTTGCCGCTATCGAACTCTCCAAGCTGATGCTGTTCACTCAGCGGGGCCGGTTTGCGATACATGGGCTCAGTCGAGCCATTTCCGGTTCGATTTCAGCAGAGCCGAGAGCTTCTCATTGACCTGAGCAGGCTCGCCAAGCAGATCCTCGACGGCATCGAAGACAGTCGCGTCGACACCAATGAACCGCTGATCCAAAAGCTCCTTTTGGGCTGTTGCAAAGGCCGCTTCGGTCATGAATGCGGTCAGCGACTTGCCGGAAATCTCGGCGGCCCGGGCAATCACGTCCCGCGTGCCGGCATCAATCCTCAAATTGATCGTTTCGCTTTTCCGAAGGGCTACCATTGCCATCACCTCAATGCACATACATTGTATATACATCTCCGGCGAAATATTCAATGATCAGGCTTTCATTATTCCGTCACCGCGCGAAACCGCATCTCCGCCAGATAGAACTTCGTCTTCGGCTCTCGCCGCGTCCTCGTGCCCACTTGCAGCAGGTTCACCAGCACCGCGCCCTCCAGCGCCAGCGCCGCATCGTGCAGCAGGGCGTGCAGCAGGCCGGCGATCTCCTGTGCCTGCCGCCGTCCCTCGCCATCCGACCAGATTTCCAGAACCAGAAGATGTTCCTCGCCGGCCTCGCTGGCGGTCGAAAAATCCTGTGTCTCCATCTCGCCGAACACCACGCAGGGCAGCTTTGCCCGCGGCAGCAGCCGGTCGCGGATGCCGTCGGCACCGACGATCGCGGTCAGCGCCGCATCATTGGCAAGCGTCTGATGGATCGCCTGCAGAAGCGCGTTTCCCGCCGTCATCGCGTTTCCTCCTCGCATTGGCAGACGAGATAACGCCGCGTCTCGTCCGGATCGTGCACCAGCTTCACCAGGAAGGTCCGCGCGCCCTTGCGAAACCGCTGCCCGGCTGAAATGCCATCGCGAAACCGCACCCAGATGCGGTGGCTGATGGTGCCGGTCTCTGCGGCCGCCTGTTCGGCTACCACGAACGAAACCGGCTCGATCCGTGCCCACAGCGAGAGCGTCACCTCCCAGGCCACCGTCGCGCCGCCCTGCCCGTCCGGCACCGCCTGCGGCGCCTCGAGGTCGAGCCTTGCGGTCATCAGCCCGGGATCGAAGAACAGGACCATCAGAGCCTCCGCATCCGAAAGGGTGCGATCAGCCGCTCGTAGCCGTCGGGAATGCCGGCCGGCTGGTTCTCCGGCGAAACGACGCCGCGGAAGGCGAACATGTGGCCGATATGGATCGACATCGCCCGTTTCAGCGTGTCCGGCACATCGGTGCCCGCCTCGCCGAAACCGGCCGAAAAGTCGATCTCGATGCCGTTGACCGACCTGCCCGGCGCCGGCGGGTGCCTCAGCCACAGTCGCGCCGGCCGGCCCTTGCCATCGAGCAGATGATCTTCCAGTGGAACTTCAAGCGCCGTGCCGTCAGCGTTGTAAACCGTAACGTTCTGAATCTCTTGCACCGGCGATCTCGAAATCCGGATCACCCCGTCCGCTGGCCAGCGGTCAAGATAGAGCCGCCAGGCTTGAGAGATCAGGCAAAGCCCGGTCTCCCGCTCCAGGTGTTCGCGGGCGGTGCTGATCAGCGAGGCCAGCAGCGCATCCTCATCGCTTCCATCGAGACGCAGATGCGCCTTCACCTCGGCAAGCGTCAGCGGCTCCGCGGAAGGCGGAGTGGTTTGGGCGTAGGTCATGGGGATCCCGGGGTGAGCTTGGCCGACGCCGGCTCCGCATACTCCGTCATCCTCGGGCTCGACCCGAGGATCCAGGCCGAGCCCGATGGGTATCAATGCGGAGAGGCGCCACGCTAGAAAGGAGGGATCCTCGGGTCAAGCCCGAGGATGACGGAGGCAGAATTATGCCGCCGCAAACTTCACCACCTTGATCGCCTCGAAATTCTGCACGCCGCCGCCGACGCGCTTGGTGGTGTAGAAGAGCACATAGGGTTTCGCCGAATAGGGATCGCGCAGGATGCGCACGCCCGCCCGGTCGACGACGAGATAACCGGAGCGGAAATCGCCGAACGCGATCGAGAGCGAATTCTCCGCCACGTCGGGCATCTCTTCGGCCTCGGCGATCGGAAAGCCCATCAGCGAGGCCGGCTGGCCGGCCGATACCGGCGGGTGCCAGAGATAGTTGCCGTCGCCGTCCTTGAACTTGCGGATATCGCCCTGCGCCTTGCGGTTCATCATGAACGTGCCGTTCTGGCGATGGCCGGCCTTCAGCGCATAAACGAGCTCGATCAGCGTGTCCGAAGGACCTGTCGTTTTCCAGCCGCCCGCAACGCCGGTGGCGATATGGCCGATATTGCCCCAGCTCCAGGAGCCTTCCGCCACCGTCGGATAGGACAGAAATCCTTTCGGCTTGTTGGTGCCGTCGCCGCGGATGAAGGCGTCGCCCTCCTGCTCGGCAAATACGATGTCCACCTCGCCGGCGATCCAGGCCTCGATATCGACCGCCGAGTCGTCCAGCAGCGACTGCGTCGCCGCCGGCATGGCGTAGAGCTCCATGGTCGGGAACGAGAGTTCGGTGAGCTGCGGCGTATTGGTCTGCGGCCGCGCCGTGGTCTCCGCCACCCAGCCGGTGGAAAGGCCGGCCGCCGCAAACGGCTTTTTCAGCACGGCGGAAGATACCGTGCGCACGGTCGAGAGCGCCCGCATCGGCGAGACCGCCGAAATCCGCCGGCCGATTTCCGTGTCGGTTTCCGGCGGCACGAGATAACCGCCGTCGGCACCGCTGCCAGCCGAAAACGCCTTGGCCTCCAGTTCGCGCAGACCGTTTTCCTCGCCGCGCCGCACATAGGCGTCGAAAGCCGTCTTGTGCTCCACGGCCTCTGCCGAAAGCTCCGAACCGCCGCGGCCGAGTTGCGGCCTCGCCTTCTTCAGCACCAGCTGGTCGAGCACCTTCTTCTGGTCGTCGACGGCACGGTTGATGCGGTCCATCTTGTCGCGGGTCACGACGTCGGCGGTCAGCTTCTGCTCGATCTCGCCGAGGCGCCGGTCGTTGACCTCCTTGAAGGCCTCGAACGCCTCCATGAATTCGTCGAAGGCCGCCGTCACCGTTTCCGGCACGGCTTTTACTTCGGGCGCTACGCTTGCCATCGTTCTCGCCTGCTCCGTCATATCGCTTTTCCTTTGAAGGTTGATTTCATCATCATCTTCGCCGCCCGCCGCATCTGGCGGACGAGTTCGGTTTCCCTGTCGCGGAAGAACCGCGCATGCTTGACGTTGGAGACCCGAGCCGATGGCAGCATCGGAAAGGTCACCACCGAGATTTCCCAAAGGTCTGCCTCGAGAATTTTGCGCACGCCCGTCTTGGCGTCCGTGCGGGCCTTGACCGTACGGAATCCGATCGACAGCCCGTCGAGCGCGCCCGATTTCATCAGCGCCAGCACCTCGCGGGAGCGGGCGACGCCCGGCGACAGCATGCCTTCGACATAAAGCCCGCGGGCATCCTCGCGGATCGTCCGCCAGGCGCCGATCGGCTCGGAAGGATCGTGCTGGTAGAGCATCCGCACCCCCATCGCCCCGCGCTCGACGAGGCAATTGCGGAAGGCGCCGCGCTCGATCGTATCCTTGCCGAGATCGACCTCGCCGAAGACGCTGGCATAACCGGAAAACACCCCGTCGCCGGTAATGCCTGCGAGTTCCAGATTGGCAAATTTGCGCGCGTTCGGGCGCGGCCCGCGATAAGCGTGCATCGGTATTCTCCTAGCGATTGAATTGGAGCCAGCCCCTCATCCGCCTGCCAGCACCTTCTCCCCGTTGTCACGGGGAGAAGGAACACGCGGTGACGCCCTGGCATGCCAACGGCGTCAGAGACGAGGGAAACGGGCGCGTCGTACTTCCTTCTCCCCGCATGCGGGGAGAAGGTGCCGGCAGGCGGATGAGGGGCTCCGGGCGAAGACCGAAGTTAAGTCCCGCCGCCCCGTCCCCCATATCTGACGGCGATCCTCGCTAGCGCGCCGAGCACCCACCAGGCACAAAGACTGGCCGCCGCCGACCCCGTCAGCATCACTTCCGCGCCGGAAAGCTCCCCGCCGATCCCCAGCCTTTCTACCAGCCAAAGCCCGGTCGGCCCGCCGAAGATCATTCCGCAGCTCAAGCCCGTCAGAAACCGGCTCGCTGCCTCGCGGCGGCTCTTCGGCAACAGATAGATCAGCGACACGCCGGCTCCCGCCGTAGCTCCCACCGCCTTGGCGGCCCAGATACCGGCCAGGGCGCCCGGATCGTTTCCGAGGTCAGCCATTTTTAATCTCTCTTGTTTATGATGCACGCATATGGACCGAACGGCGCTGCAGCCATGCACCAGCCGTTCCGTGCTCGACCCAGGGTCGGCGGATCCAGTTTCCATGAATGTTCAGAATCGCTTGGCGCTACCTGCTGGCAAGTTGAGTCCGGCACTTCGCAAGTTGAGTGAGTGGCAACAGACGCGTTGAGCAAACGCCAAGCCGCCCGTCTATTCCGCGTAGACGTCCTCGTCCTCATCGGGCCGATCATCCTGCCTGCCGTGCCTGACGATCAGGATCAGCACGCCGTCGGAATCGACTTCGTACTCGATGAGATAGGGCGCAATGACCAGGACCCTGACGCCATTGGAGCCCGGCTTGACCTTGCCGACCTCCGGATGCTGCGACAGAAGCGACCGGGCATTCCGCAATTTCCTGTTCAGTTCCCGCGCCGCCGGAGCGCTGAACCTGCCGAGGTAGGTCCGCTCGGACCTGATGTAGTCCGCAGCCATCGTGGAGATGCGGACTTTCTTCATGCGGCATCGGTCCTGGATTTTTCATCCGCAGCATTCAAGCCATCCAGTTCGTCGAGAAGATCGTCCATATCCATGACCTTGCCGTCGCGCACGTCCTGGCGTGCCGCGGCAATTTCCAAAAGCTCGCTTCCCTCCGTGGTCAGGTAGGCTTTCAGCGCCCGGACGATCACCCAGGATCGGCTTCTGTCCGCTGTCTCAGCGATCTTCTCGATGTCCTCAAGGATGTCGAGCGGCAGGCGCAGCGTGATCGGGTCTGAAAGAACGGGCTTGGCCATCAGAGCCTCCATTTGTAATACGACGTATTACAATCTACACCCGTTGCTTACGGATTAATACCCCACCGCCTCGCGCTTCTCTTCGTCGCTCAGGAACGCCGCCGCACCGACCCTCGCCCACAGCGCCTCGCGCTCGGCGGAAAGGCCGGCGATCCGGTCGAGGTCCGGTTCCAGCCGCAGCCTGCCCCCATAAGCTTCAGACAACCAGGCGGAAAAGCTCGCGGCCGTTCGCGCAATCAAGGGCAGCACGGTGAGCCGGTAGAAGGCGCGGTTGGCTTCCTGGTAATTGGCATAGGTATTGTCGCCGGGAATGCCGATCAGCATCGGCGGCACGCCGAAGGCGAGCGCTATGTCGCGGGCGGCGCCGTTCTTGGCCTCGATGAAATCCATGTCCTTTGGCGACAGGCCCATCGCCTTCCAGTCGAGCCCACCTTCGAGCAGCAGCGGCCGCCCGGCATTGACGGCGCCTGAATAACCCGCCTCCAGCTCGTCCTTCAGCCGCTCGTACTGGTCGGCGGACAAGTTGCCGCCGTCCTTCGGCTGGTAGACCAGCGCGCCGGAAGGTCTTGCGGAATTGTCGAGCAGCGCCTTGTTCCAGCTCGCCGCCGCATTGTGCAGGTCGAGCGCCGCACCCGCCGCCCCGAGCGGCGGAAAGCCGCAATGGTCGTCGAGCGGATGAAACAGTTTCAGATGCAGCAGCGCCAGACCATCGCTCTCGGCCGGCAGCCGCCGCGTGGTGCCGCCGGCGCGATAATCGTAACCCGCCACCCAGCCGTCGCGGCCCTCGACCACGCTCACCCGGTCGGGCCGGAGCAGATGCAGTTCGCGTAAGCTCCCGCCGATCGACAGCGGCTCGACATAGGCATTGCCGGAAAGCGCCAGGTGCCCGTAGAGCGCCTCGAAAAAGTCAGGCCCGCCCTGCCGGCCGTTCGGCCGCGCCAACAGCGCCAGCGCCGGATGTTCGGCAAGCTCCGTCGCCCCGTCATAGGCAAGCCACGGCACGGCTGCGGCGGCTTCGGCGATCATCCGCACCGCCCGATAGGCAACCGGGTTCTTCATGAAGCCTGCCCGCGCCAGCGCCGCATAGGACCGCCCCGACCACTGCGCCGCTCCCTCGCCAGACACGATCGCGAAACCGGAGGCCGTCTTGGTCTCGGCCCTTCGGGTGTCGGCTCCCTGGATTTCGGGCACGGCCTGTCGCCCACCCGTGGAAAACCACGGGCGCCGGAATGGAGATTTCATCGTGACTGTCCTTTTCGCTCGCGGGCGCCAGGGCCCGCTTCAGGGAAGCGGCAGGGGCGATTTCACCGCACTTTGACTGTTGAAATCGGCCGCAATGCGCATTTCGCGGATCGGGCGGACGATATCGATCGAGGCCTGATAGACCGGATGTGCCTTGTAGGCGGCAAGCGCCGCCGCATCCTCGAATTCGCCGTAGACCACCAGGTCGACCTCGTTGCCGAGCTGGTCGCTCTTCACGTTGGTGCCGATCTCCAGGGTCAGCGCATGCGGGTTGCCGGTCAGCAGGGAAAGACCTGCCCGTACCCGTTCGATCTCGCCCGTTTGCGCCGTGAAAAATACGATGTGGCGTATCATGGAACCTCCAGCAAAGCGGAGGCCTCGCTATCACGGGCTGCCACCGGCGACAATGCGGCCTATTGCGCGGCCTATTGCAGCGCTTCGGCGAACACCCGCGCATGCCGCGCCACCAGGTCCGCCCGGTCGTTGCCGTTGATGATTTTCCTGGCGCCCACCCAGTCGGCTCGCCCTTGCCCGAAATAATCGCCGAGCTTGCGGCCGGTGAAACTGCCGCGCCGCATGCCCTCGATCAGGATCGCCACCGAGACCGGCATTTCCATCGCCCGGCCCGGATCGGCCACCAGGTCGATCCCGGTCACAGCGGACATCGCCTCGTAGTTCCGCCTGTGGGTGAGTTGCACCAGTCCGCGGCCGAGCCAGCTTTTTCCTTCCGCGTCCGGCCGCCAGTAGGGCGTCTTCACCGACCCGAGCCGGCCCGCGGCAAAAGCCTCGTCCAGCCGCGCAATCGCCGACCTGTCGCTGGAAGCCAGGGTCTCGCGAACGGGCTGCATCGTGGCGGCCGTCTCGTGAAAGGCGGTCGCCAGCACATAGGAGAGCGGCTGCGCCTCCCCCTGGCCGACCCTTGCCTGCCAAGCGTCGAGAATCACTGTCAGCCCCTCCACCTGACCGGTGACCAGCCGGCCCTTGAAGAGCTTCGTGCGTACCAAATCAAAGAAAGCATGCCGGTTGTGAGCCATCTGGAGCCTACTCCCATACCGCGCTACCGGGTTTCAATCGGTTTAGAAAAACTAAATCGTTTTAAGCCCTTAGGCGGCAGTTTACTTTTTTCTAATGATGTGGAACCAACGGCTCCACACGACGTTCTTGTCGGCTTTCTAAACAACAGGAGATCATGATGATGCAGCAGCCCGCACCGGCCGCCCCTTCCAAGCCGATCCCGCAGCATGTCGTCGAGCGGATCGAATCCGAGTGGAAGCAGATGCGCGAAAGCGCCCAGCCGAAGCCGGTTACCCCGCGCTGATCATCATCACCTGAAGCGCGAGCCGCGCTCAAACACCGCGCACGCGCGGCTCTCCATGACCTTCCAGCATCAGCGCCGTCAGCGCCCAGACCAGCGCATCGAGCCGGTCGGGCGAGCGGCCTGAAGACAGGCCGTCCGGACCGAAATCGCACATCTGGTCTTCGAGTTCGGCAAACCGGCCGGCATGCGCCACCCGCCCCTGTTCGTAGAGGGCAGCCACCGGCTCGGCGCGCAGGAATTTTCCGCGCGTTGCCCGTACCATCGTCACCGGCAGGCCTGCGTCGACGCTTTTCAGCATCGCCGTCACCATCTCGCCGCCCTGGTTCACCTCGGCCACCACCCGGTCCGCCTGGAAGCGCGCATAGGCGCGCGCCACCGCGTTCGCCCAGCCCGCCGGGGTTTTGCCTTCGACCGAACAATCGGCCAGCACCACCGCCCGGCCGCTCGCCTCCAGGCCGGCCACGACGATGCCGCAGCAGGAATGTTCGCCCGAACCCGAAGGGGGATCGACGGCGACCACGATGCGCCTGAGCGCTCCGGTAAAGCGGATCGTGAAGGCTTCGAGGTCGACCCGTTTCCACAGCGCGTCCTCGCGGTCCTCGATCAGCTCGCCGGCCAGTTCCTGCCGTCCGAGCCTCGTTCCTCCGTAACGTGCCTCCAGCGCCGAAATGAAGCCGGGAGAAAGATTGCCGGCATTGGCCTGGGTCGAGATCCGGACCAGCTGCGTGCCGGGATCGGCGATCAGCCGTTTCAGGATCGGCACCGGCCGCGGCGTCGTCGTCACCAGCTGGCGCGGATCGGCCCCGAGCCGGAGCCCGAACTGCAGCATGTCGAAGGTTTCCTCCGCATGCCGCCATTTGGCGAGCTCGTCGCACCAGGCGAAATGAAACTGTGGGCCGCGCAGGCTCTCCGGATCTTCCGAGGAAAAGATCTGCGCGATCGCTCCGTTCGGCCAGACCAGCCTCCGGCGCGAAATCTCGAAATCCGGCCGGTTCTTTCGTGCAATCTGGCAGATGCCGGACACCCCGTCGATCATCACCTCGCGGGCATCGCCCAGCGTTTCCGCCACCAGCGCGATCCTGAGATCCGACCTGCTGCCGACCGAGGCGAGCCCATGGATCCATTCCGCGCCTGCTCGCGTCTTGCCCGAGCCGCGTCCACCCATGATCAGCCAGGTGCGCCAGTCGCCAGCCGGCGGCTTTTGGTCGGGACGGCCCTTTATATCCCAGTCGCGTTCATGAGCGGGTGTAAAGCCGATCAGAGAGGTGTCTGAATCGTCATTCCGCTCCGGAGCGTGCTCGCTTACAGGAGCAGACCCGTGCGGCATACCGATCTCCCCCCTTGAGGGGGAGATGCCCGGCAGGGCAGAGGGGGGTGCTGCGGCACACTCTTCGGCAGTTGAGTTCGCGGCGCCACCCCCCTCTGTCACCTTTGGTGACATCTCCCCCTCAAGGGGGGAGATCAGAGGGCGTTTGCCGCGCCCGGCGTTCCCTTGCCCAATCGCATTGCTCAAGGCCGTGCTTTTCGTAATGGCTTCGCGATATTCCTCACGCGCAGCCGTGATTGTCCACAAGCCCCGGTTCAACCCCGACGCCCCCTTCGAGGCCTTGACCGCGATCTTCTCCTGCGCTCGCAGCAAGGTCCGTTGGCTCGGAGGACGCATGTCCAAACCTCTCCAAGACGAGGGGCGGCGGTCCATCCCGCTTCCATGCTTCGAAAAGCCGATAGGCGTTTTCATTGGCGCGATCCTCGATCATTTTCAGGAAGCGGACCTTGGCCTCCTCATACCCACCCTCATCCGCATCGCGCTCGGCGGCCTCGTCGCGGTCGCGGGCGAGCTGGCGCTGCAGGCTGTCGACCTTTTCGAGCGTGCGGACGATCAGAGACATGGCGTCGGTCGCGGCCTTCACATCGGCACGCGCCAGTTTCTGGGCGGCGTCGTCGCCATCTGTGAGCGCCACCTCCGCCGAGGTGCGCATCCGCCGAAAGGTTGAAAACTGGTCGCGCATCTCGACGGTCATCTCGTTCAAGAGCCGCCGCAGTTCCTCGCCGGGAGAGAATGCGCCCTCGGCCGACTTGATCTCCAGCAGCACGCCGCGCACCGCGTCGACCAACGCCGAATCGTCCATAACGACCGCGTCGCCATAGACGGGCGCCTCCGTCCAGAGCCCGAAAAGCGCCGGATCGAACGTCTCGAATTCATCCATCTGGGATATCCCCGGGGGCCAAAACAGGAGCCAAATGAGGGCCAAAAATTCGGCGCAGAAAATCCCGCCGCGTCCGTTTCTGGTCGCTGCGCGTCCCCGCTGCCGATTGTCGAGATAAAAAGAAGGCCCGGCTTTGGGACCGGGCCAATTTGACTGGAAGCCTTGCCACCGGCTATCCACCGGCGCAATTCTTCGACTGTGCCTAGAACCTACCAAACAACCGTCACGCCGTCAAGGACTATTTTCCTAATTAGCAAAAGTTAATTTACGGGCGGATCACGTCCCGCAGAACGTCTGCGTCACCCGCTCCTCAGGCTTCGGCGGCTGCATGTAGCCCAAGAATTCCGGCCGCTCCTCGAATGGCTTTTCCAGGGCCTCCAGCAACCGTTCGAAGAAACTGAAGTCGCCGTAATTGGCGGCCGAAAGGGCTTCCTGGACCTTGTGGTTGCGGGGAATGACCGCCGGGTTGACCGAGCGCAGGGCGGCAGCCAATTCGCCGGCCGGCCGTGCCTCCGTGGTCAACCGCTTGCGCCAGTCCGCAAGCCAGACCTGCGCCTTGTCGGCATCGGCAAAACACTTGAGGAACGCCTCTTCCCCGCCCTCCGCCGCATCGGCAAGCCGCCGGAAAGCCAGCGTGAAATCCGCCTGCCCCTCGTGCATGGTCGCCAGCAGCGCCTGGATCAGGTCGCCATCGCCGTCAGCCTCGGTTGCAAGGCCGATCTTTGCCCGGAAAACGCCGATCCACTCTTTCTGGAACCGCTCGCCGAACGCCTTCAGCACGGCATTTGCCGCTTCCACGGCCTTTTCCTCGTCCTCGTCCAATAGCGGCAGCAGGCATTCCGCCAGCCGCGCGATGTTCCATTGGCCGATGCCCGGCTGGTTGCGATAGGCGTAACGGCCGCCCTGGTCTATCGAGGAAAACACCTTCATCGGGTCGTATTCGTCGAGAAAGGCGCAAGGCCCAAAATCGATGGTCTCGCCCGAAATCGTCATGTTGTCGGTGTTCATCAC
>NZ_PVBJ01000008.1:0-302823 GCF_002968565.1 Neorhizobium sp. T25_27 | reverse complement strand
CCGCTCCCCCTCGTTCATATGCTGTACAGGTCAACTGCAGACAATGGCGGCCCCAGATCCGATTACTTTCAGTCGTGAGAATGGAGGCGCAACCTGTTGGATGCTCGCTGCAAAGAGATTATCACCGCCTACATTGACCGTGAATACGGCGACTCGCCATTGGCTATTGAGGAAGCGCTTTCCCTGGCCTTCGAGCAAGGCACTCAGGCGGCGAAGCACCGAGGAGATGCTAGCTCCTGTCCCTACAGCGCAGTTTCTGACCCAGAGCCTTTTCTGGCTTGGGTGGAAGGTTTCGAGTGCTGTTCTATTCGATGAGCCTGCTGCCGGGCGCGCGGTATCGGGATGGCTACAAATACGTCGGCCGTGTCGGGACCGGCTTTCAGCGCGACGCCGCCCCATCGCTGAAGAAGCAGTTCGACAAGCTCAAGACGAAGCTGCCGCCGGTGAAGGCGCCGGGAAGAAGCTGGCGTTGACTGCTCCGGCGCTTGCCGCCGAGATCGAGTATCGCGCGTGGACGAATGACGAAAAGCTGCGGCACCCGTCATTCAAGGGGCTGCGCGATCCCGATGATACTTCCGACGTTCACCGGCTGCGGGATCAGGTTGTGGCACGATTTCCGGCCACTCGGACTGGAACAAGTTTTTGCGTTTGGCAGATTGATTTCTCGTCAGGATAGAATATCGCTTAGGAAAATCTCAGCCGGGGGTAGATGATGAGAAATATGATTGCCGCTTTCACGCTTGCCGTGTTTTCCATCGGGGCAAGCGGACTGGCGGAGGCTTCCGACAGTTTCAAAAAGCAGTCCCTCTCCAGAACCGTCATGAGCGGTGTCCGCACAAAGCTGGGCCAGCACTGGCATATCAACAACGATTGCAGTTTGGCTGACGTACCGGTTGTCCGCATCGTCGAACCGCCCAAACACGGACGCGTCGAAATCGTCCGTCAATCGGTCTTCCCGACCTCGTCAGGAAAACTTGAGCGGTGCCGCACCGTTAAAGTCATGGGCCTGGTTGCCTATTATACCGCCAAAGCGGGCTATGTCGGAGAGGACAGTTTCGTGCTGAGATCGCCCTACGGGGATGGGAAAATCGCAGACACTACGATGAACGTGACGGTGCTGAAGTAGTGAGGTGACCATCCGCCTCCGCGACGTCGGCATGCGCGTAGCGCTGCGCGAAGTCGAGAGTCCTGATCAGGGCGTCCCGACTTTAACAACGGCAAAATTGAGAGTACGAAAACTTTTCAAAATTAATGAGGCAATTATGAAAACTTTTCAGACTTAGAGCGCTGCACCATTTGTACAGGGACGGTGCAGAATTCCGATTTTTAGAAATGGGCTGTGCGGAGACGCAAATTTCGGCATCGATGTTCACGGCTGGAATCTAGGCATTTGCTACATAAGTCCGCAAGATCCTCCAGCAGCGCTGCCTTCTAGACGTCCGAGCTGGCGCCATGCAAGCGCTCCATCAGCGCCGCACGCTTTGCGACGGTACTGCTTTCACCTGTCCGGGCGGGAAGTGCGCACGCCAGCCTTTTCGTTTTCGGGCCGCTCAAGGCCACAGTGGTTCCTTCTGCCGAAGTTGCCAGTTTCCGCCCATGTAGCCAATTGGCGGCAGAAAGCATGGCAAGCTTCGGCTGCAAAATGCACACCTGAATTGGATGCCGGAGCGGTTCGAACGCTGCAAGTGCCGTAAGATCCCGGGTACTGACCCCGGGGCTTCACGATGACATGTTGCGCGCCACAGCCGGCGATCTTCCATGGAACGAGCGTTGGCCGGCCGTCAGACCCTCTTGCCGGCCGCATCGAACAGATGGAAGCGGGCGGCGTCCGCCGTCAGGGCCATGGTCTCGCCGATCTGGATGGCTGAGCGGCCTGGGACGCGGAAGACGACGGGACTGCCGTCGGCGGTCAGGGCATGGACGTAGCTTTCGGCGCCAACCAGTTCGACCGCCGCCACCTGGACTTCGGCCCGGACGGGTCCGTGAGCATTGCCGTTGGCGATCACGATGTCCTCCGGGCGGATGCCGATCGTGGCGGCACTGTTGGGCAGTCGCGCCTCGGGCGACATCTTCCAGCCGGCGCCGTTGCCGAGTTTCATGAGGTTCATGGACGGCGAGCCGATGAAGGTGGCGACGAAAGTGGTCTCGGGCTTTTCATAGAGTTCGATCGGCGTGCCGACCTGCTCGATCCGGCCGGCATTCAAAACGACCAGCCGGTCCGCCAGCGTCATCGCCTCCATCTGGTCGTGGGTGACGTAGATCGAGGTCGTGGCGAGCGAACGCTGCAGGCGGCGGATCTCGACCCGCATCTGGACGCGCAGCTTGGCGTCGAGGTTGGAGAGCGGTTCGTCGAACAGGAAGGCTGACGGCTTGCGCACGATGGCGCGGCCCATGGCGACACGCTGGCGCTGGCCGCCGGACAACTGCCGCGGCTTGCGTGCGAGGAACGGCTCGATCTCCAGCGCCCGCGCCGCCTCGGTGATGCGACGGTCGATCTCGTCTTTCGGCGTGTTGCGGTTCTTGAGGCCGTAGGCGAGGTTCTGTCGCACGGTCATGTGCGGATAAAGCGCGTAGTTCTGGAAAACCATGGCGATGTCCCGCTCTGCCGGTTCCAGTTCGTTGACGCGCTTGTCGGCAATCGTCACCTCGCCAGACGAAATGCCTTCGAGACCCGCCACCATCCGCAGAAGGGTGGATTTTCCGCAGCCCGACGGGCCGACCAGCACGATCATCTCGCCGTCTTCGATATCGAGCGATACGCCCTTGATCGCCTCGATATTGCCACCATAGACCTTGCGGACGTCCTTCAGTTCAATTCTTGCCATTACTTCTCGGTCTCCACCAAACCTTTGACGAACCAGCGCTGCATCAGCACCACGACGATGACGGGAGGAATGATCGCCAGGATCGCGGTGACCATGACGTAGTTCCAGGGGGTTGAGGCATCCGCGAAATCGACCATGCGGCGCAGGCCGATGATGATCGTGTTCATCTTCGCGTCATTGGTGACCAGCAGCGGCCACAGGTATTGCGTCCAGCCGTAGATGAACAGGATGACGAAGAGTGCCGCGATATTGGTCGTCGACAGCGGTAAAAGGATGTCGCGCATGAAGCGGAACGGCCCGGCATTGTCGATGCGGGCAGCCTCGACCATCTCGCCCGGGATCGTCAGGAAGAACTGCCGGAAAAGAAAAGTGGCGGTGGCAGAGGCCATCAGCGGCAGCGTCAGCCCCGCATAGGTGTCGATCAGGCCGAGATCGACGATGACCTTGTAGGTCGGCAGGATGCGCACTTCGACCGGCAGCATCAGGGTGATGAAGATCATCCAGAAGAAGCCCATGCGGAAGGGAAAACGGAAGAAGACGATCGCAAAAGCCGACAGGAAGGAGATGAGGATCTTGCCGATGGCAATCGCGATCGCCACCACGAAGCTGTTGAACAACAGCCGCTCGAGGCTCACCCCGACCACGCGCTCGACGCCGCCGGAGATGGATTCGGTGTAGTTCTCCATCATCTGGCCGCCGGGCAGCAGCGACAGCGGCGGACGGATGATGGCGCTCGACGTCGCCGTCGAAGCGATGAAGGTATAATAGATCGGAAAGGCAACAATGACGATGCCGAGGATCAGCGTCAGGTGCCCCATCAGGGTGGCGAGCGGGCGGTTCTCAATCATCGGATCACCTCAACCATAATGCACGCGCCGCTCGACGAAGCGGAACTGGAAAGCCGTGAGCGCGATGACGATGACCATCAGCACCACCGACTGGGCGGCGGAGGAGCCGAGGTTGAGGTTCACGAAACCGTCGTTGTAGACCTTGTAGACCAGCGTCTCGGTCGCCTTGGCGGGCCCGCCGCCGGTCACCGAATGGATGATGCCGAACGTGTCGAAGAATGCGTAGACGGTGTTGACGACAAGCAGGAAGAAGGTCGTCGGCGCCAGAAGCGGAAAGACGATGGTCCAGAAACGGCGGCTGCCGCGGGCGCCGTCGATTGCGGCGGCCTCCAGCAGCGATTTCGGGATGGCCTGCAGGCCGGCGACGAAGAACAGGAAATTGTAGCTGATCTGCTTCCAGGCGGCCGCCACCACGACCAGCACCATCGCCTGATCGCCGTTGAGCAACGGGTCCCAGGCGATGCCGTTGCGCCTGAGAAGATAGGCGAGCGTCCCCATGGCCGGATTGAACATGAACAGCCACAGCATGCCGGCCACCGCCGGCGCCACGGCATAGGGAATGATCATCATGGTGCGGTAGAAGCCCTTGCCGCGCACCACCAGA
Source organism: Neorhizobium sp. T25_27 (assembly GCF_002968565.1). Classification (NCBI taxonomy): domain Bacteria; kingdom Pseudomonadati; phylum Pseudomonadota; class Alphaproteobacteria; order Hyphomicrobiales; family Rhizobiaceae; genus Neorhizobium; species Neorhizobium sp. T25_27. The sequence continues at coordinate 298,546 of NZ_PVBJ01000008.1, read as the reverse complement.
TCCGCCGCCGTCGCCAGCAGCAGCGCCAGGCCCATCGAGAGCAGGGCGGTCGCGACGCTGAAGACGATCGTCACCTGCAGCGCATGAAGGTAATTCTCGTCCGACAGGATCAACCGGAAATTTGCCAATCCGACGAAACTGCTCTGCAGGCCGAACGGGTCTTCCCGCATCGCCGATTGATAGAGCGCCTGGCTTGCGGGCCAGAAGAAGAAGATGACAGTGAGGACGATCTGCGGCGCGACCAGGAAATAGGGCAGGATCTTGTTCGGAAAGACGACGCTTTGCACGGGCGGGCTCCCTTGGAATGCGAATGAGGCCGTCCGCATCGGCTGACGCGGACGGCCCTGGCTGCTTACTTGCCGATTGCCTGCTGGATCGCGGCATTGCCGCGTTCGACAACCTTGTTGAGCGCCGTCTTGGCATCCTGTTTTCCGGCCAGCATCGACTCGAACTCCTCGTTCATGATGTCGCGGACCTGCGGTAGGTTGACGAGGCGGACACCCTTGGAGTTTTCGGTCGGCGCCTTGCCCATCATCTGCAGGAGCGGCGCCTGGCGGCCGGGGTTCTTGTCGTAGAAGCCGGACTTCTTGGTGTCGTCATAAGCGGCCATCGTCACCGGCATATAGCCGGAAACCTGGTGCAGGCGGGCCTGGATCTTGGTCTGCGACAGGAAATTGAAGAACTCCGCAGTGCCCTTGTATTCCGCATCGCTCTTGCCGGCGAAGACCCAGAGGCTGGCGCCGCCGGGAATGGTGTTCTGCGGCCGGCCGGCGCCCTCGTAATAGGGAAGCTGGCCGATGCCGTAGTTCATGCCGGTCTTGATGATGTCGCCGAGACCGCCGGAGGATTCCGTCATGATACCGCATTCGCCCGACGTGAAGAGCTGCTTGGCTTCCGAAGTGCGGCCGCCATAGCGGAAGGTGCCGTCCTTGCCGAGATCGGCGATCGACTGGAAGTGCTTGACGAAGAACTCGGAGTTGACGGCAAGTTTCACGTCCACGCCGGCCAGCCCATTTTCGTTGCTGCCATAGGAGACGTTGTTCCAGGCGGCGAGATTCTCGGTCTGGATCCAGGTGAGCCAGGTCGAGGTCATGCCGCAGGGGGCCGCCCCACTGGTCTTGATCTTCTTGGCTGCCTCGAACACCTGCGGCCAGGTTTTCGGCGGGTTGGCGGCATCGAGGCCGGCCTTCTGGAAGATATCCTTGTTGTAATAGAGGATCGGCGACGAGGAATTGTAAGGGAAGGACAGCATGGTGCCGTCCGGCTTCGAGTAATAGGCGACGATGCCCGGCAGGTACTGCGACTTGTCGAATTTGTAGCCGCCCTTGGTCAGCACGTCGGCGACCGGCACGATGGCGCCCTGGGCGCCCATCATCACGCCGCTGCCCGCGTCGAACACCTGGATGATCGCCGGCGGCTGCTTGGCACGGAAGGCGGCAATGCCGGCATTCAGGGTTTCCGGATAGCTGCCCTTGAAGACCGGAACGATCTTGTAGTCCTTCTGGCCTTCGTTGAATTCCTTGGAAAGCTGCTCGACGACCTCGTTGTTGGCGCCGGTCATGGCGTGCCACCATTGGATTTCGGTGACGGCCATCGCGCTCGACGCCATGAGCAGCGATGTGGTTGCGGCAATTGCTGAAGCAAGAACGATTTTCATGGATGTTTTCCTCCCTTGACCATGAACCGAAGATAAGGTCCGACGAGGACCCTTTTCTGCGCGCCGCCGGACCTTATGGCTCGGACGACGCGTGAATGAAGCGGTTACGCAGCCGCCGAATCCCCTGCGCCGACACCGGCGATGCGTTTGAGATCGCTGACGGCGCCCGGGCCGGCGGCAAGCACCGGCGCACCCTTGGTCAGCCGCCCGCCTTCGGTGGGGAAGGGCAGGAACCAGCCGCCCGCCTCCTCGACGATGCAATAGCCGCCGAGGCAGTCCCAGGCGTGCATATAGGGCTCATAATAGCCGACCAGCCGGCCGGCGGCGACATAGGCGAGCATCAGCGCACCCGATCCCAGCCGGACGAAATTGCCGCCGCCTTCGAGGAGATCGTTGACGATCTTGCCGACCGCGGCCGGCGTGACATGGTGGTTGGCGCCGATGCCAGTCAGCCCGTTGCGGATCGTCTTGCGGCCATCAAGCGAAAGCCGCTTGCCGTTCAACGTGGCGCCCTGTCCGGCCGCTGCGGAATAGATTTCTTCGTAACAGGGCACAAAAATCACGCCGACGACCGGCTTCTTGTCATGGAGAACGGCGATCGAGACGCACCAGTTCGGCATGCCGCTGACAAAGGGGCTGGTGCCGTCGATCGGATCGACGACCCAGGTATAGCCGGAACTGCCTTCGGCAAGCCCGTATTCCTCGCCCAGGAAGCCGTCGTCCGCGAATGTGTCGGACACCCGGTCGCGGATGAGGTTTTCCACCTCCCGGTCGGCGATCGAGACGACATCCTGCGGATCGCCCTTGGTTTCGATGACCAATGTTTCGCGCCGGCTGAAATAGTCGAACGCGACCTTTCCCGCTTCCCGCGCGATCTTTTCGGCAAGCGCGTGGCGATCCTTGATGTGCTGCTCGTTATTATTCATGAAGAAACATGCCCCTGTTCAAAGACTCTCATTCCGCGATGATGGCGATGCCGCGGCTCTTGAGGCCGATGGCAACCTGTGTGCCGGGAGGAAGAGGGCGGTCGACCGACGGGTCGACGATGAACAACGTCCCGCCGCTCGTTTCCGCCTCGTATTCGATATGGTCGCCGAGATAGGCCGTGTGGCTGATCCGCCCGGAAAAGGCGGCGCTTTCGGCGGGTTCGACGGTGATGGCGCTCGGTCTCACCGCAAGCTTGCCGCGGCCGGGCCTTGCCCCGCGCGCCGGCACGACGTGGCGCAGTCCCTCGATGCTGACGGTCGCCTGCGCGCCCGAGATGTCGATGATCTCGCAATCCACGACATTCGCCTCGCCGATGAAGTCGGCGATGAAGGATGAGGCTGGTGCCTCGTAAAGCTCGCGCGGGCTGCCCTCCTGGGCGATGCCGCCATCTTTCATGACGATGATCTTGTCGGAGACCGCCAGCGCCTCGTCCTGGTCGTGGGTGACGTAGACGGCGGTGAACTGCAGGCGCTGCTGAAGCTCGCGGATTTCGGTGCGGACACGACGGCGCAGACGGGCATCGAGGTTGGACAACGGCTCGTCGAGCAGCAGGACCTGGGGTTCGAGGACCAGCGCGCGGGCAACTGCGACGCGCTGCTGCTGGCCGCCGGACAGTTCGGCGGGAAGACGACGTCCCATGCCTGCAAGGCCAACGAGTTCGAGCCCGTGCTCGGCCTTTTCACGCGCTTGCCTCCGGCTCAGCCCCGACGACTCCAGCCCGTAGGCGATATTGTCGAGCGACGTCATGTGCGGGAAAAGGGCGTAGGACTGGAAGACCATCGAGACGTCCCGCTCATTGGCCGGCAGCATGGTGACATCCTTGCCGCCGATCAGAATGCGGCCGGAGGCCGGGTGTTCGAGGCCGGCGAGCATGCGCAGCGTCGTGGTCTTGCCGCAGCCGGAGGGGCCGAGCAATGTCACCAGCGTGCCGGGCTCGACGGTCAGCGACAGGTCGTGAATGGCCGTGAAGGCGCCGAAGGTCTTGCGGACGTTCTGGAAAACGACGGATCCGGCATTGGCGGGTCTCATGCGATTTTCTCCTGCGGAAGGGAAGTCGGAACACGGGCGAGTTCGGCCGAGATGCGGTTTTCGCGCCTTAGCCGCCGTTCGCCGACGAGCAGCTGAAAACCGGTAATGACGGCGATCATCACCACGATCAGCATGGAGGAATAGGCGATCGCCACGCCGTATTCGCCGTTCTCGACCAGCCCGACGATATAGGAAGTCGCCATGTTGTACTGGGCGCTGACCAGGAAGACGACGGCGCTGATCGAGGTGATGGCGCGTACGAAGGAATAGACGAGTGCGGCGGTGATGGCCGGCCTCAGGAGCGGCAGGATGACTTTGCGGATGGTGCGGAAGCTGGTTGCCCCGAGCGTCATCGAGGCTTCGTCGAGGCTCTTGTCGAGCTGGCTCATGGCGGCGATACCGCCGCGCACGCCGACCGGCATGTTGCGGAAGACGAAGCAGGCGACGAGGACGAGCGCGGTGCCGGTCATTTCGAGCGGCGGCAGGTTGAAGGCCATGATGTAGCTGATGCCGATGACCGTGCCGGGAATGGCGAAACTCATCATCAGCGCAAATTCGAAGAGTTCGCGGCCGGCAAATTTCTGCCGCACGATCACATAGGCCGTGGCCAGTCCGACGGCGGCGGTCAGCGGCGCCGAGATCAGCGCGATCTCCATCGTCGTCCAGAAGGAATTCCAGGCCACTCCGGTCCAGACCAGCGAACCGTCGCGGACGGTGACGGAGAAAGCCTTGGCGTAGTGGGCAAGCGTCAGCGTGTTGTCGAGACCCCAGGTCTTCACGAAGCCACCGAAGATGATCATGCCGTAGACGACGAGCGTGAAGATCATCCAGGGGATGACGAGCATATGTACGGCAATCGAAAGCGGGCGGGGCAGCGCGATATGGGCGCCGCTGTCGCCTTTGCCGGTGACGGTCGCGAAATTCTTGCCCGAAAGCCAGAGCCGCTGCGCGAGGAAGGCAGACAGGGTGAAGCAGAGCAGGATCATGGCGAGCACCGCGGCGCGGGCCGGATCGTTCTGCGAACCGACGACGGCAAAGAAGATTTCCGTCGAAAGCACGCCGTGACTGCCGCCGAGGACCAGCGGGTTGCCGAAATCCGCCATGCTTTCGATAAACCCGATCAGGAAGGCGTTCGCGAGCCCCGGCTTCATCAGCGGCAAGGAGACGCGCCAGAACGTGCGCCAGCGGTTTGCGCGCAATGTCTGGGAGGCTTCCTCCATCGAGGGGCTGACCCCTTCGACGACGCCGATCAGGACGAGAAAGGAGATTGGCGTGAACGACAGCACCTGGGCGATCCAGATGCCGGTGAGGCCATAGAGCCAGCGGCTCGGCTCTATGCCGAAGACAGACGAAAGGCCCTCGGTGACGACACCGGCACGGCCGAACAGGAGCGTCAGCGCCAGGCCGATGACGAAGGGTGGCGTGATGATCGGCAGCACGGTCAGGAGCCGCAGGCCCTTCTTGAAGGGAAAATGCGTGCGGGTTGCGACCAGTGCGAAGGCGAGGCCCAGCAGCGTTGAGCCTGCAGCCGTCATGATCGCCAGGAAAAGTGTACGCCAGGCGATCCCGCAGCGTGCGCCGCCGGCAAGACAATCGAGGCTCCAGATCGAGGATTCGGCGATGTTGCGGCTGAACCCGTCGAAATTCACCGAACCGTCGACGTCCTGGAAGGCACCGATGAACATGCTGCCGATCGGATAAAAGACGAAGACCGCGACGAGGAAGATCAGCACGGAGATGGTCGAAACGACGAAGGCGTCGCCGCGCATCACGCCCCTTTCGGCAAGGCCGAAGGAAAATATCAGGACGAAGACCACGGACATCAGGACGGCGCCGGCACCCATCGACGACTGGCCGCTGGCGAGTTCACCGAAGAGCGTCTGGGTGATGGCCCAGTTCCAGCCGGTACCGCCGATTGCAAGCCCCTGGAGCGCGAGAAACACGATACCGAAGCCGCCCGCCCAGGCGAGAAGCGCGCCGCGCCGCATCGGGTCGGTCACGAACCGCGCCGCGGCCGCGCCGAAAAGTGCCAGCAAGGTGATGAACAACCAAAGCCGGCCGTGCACGAAGATCTGCAGCATCCCGGGAGCAGCCGAAGCCGCCCCCGGGAAGTCCCCCAGCCAGGTGAATGACAGAAACCCCTTCTCGATCCGGTACCACGGCAAAACGACCATGGCCGCGGCGCCTAAGGCAAGGACAAGGTCCAGTCTGCGATTGCGATGGTCCATGGCAGGCCGCGACCTCATCGAGAGCATGGAAAGTCCGGTCGCGCCACAGGTGAAGCCGCAGCGCGACGATGGCGATCGGGATCAGTTGGCGCTCGCGCCGATTTCCTTGTCCCAGCGCTCGAGCAGCTTTTTGCGGGTGTTCGGGTCGCCGTATTTGGTGAAGTCGTAGTCGATCAGCTTGATGTCGGCGAATTTAGGCGCTTCCTTCGGCACGTCCGCCTTGGCGTTTGACGGAAGCTGGAAGGACTTCGCCTCCTTCATGTGCGACTGCACGTCGGCCTTCAGCGCCCAGTCATACCACTTCTTGGCGCTCTCCAGGTTGCGCGCGCCCTTGACGATCGACATCGAGCCGATTTCGTAGCCGGTACCCTCGCAGGGCGCGATCGACTTGACCGGGAATCCCTCGACCGTCTGGGCGACCGCATCATGCATGAAGACGATGCCGATCGCCGTCTCGCCGCGGGCGGCGGCCTTGACCGGCGCCGAGCCGGACTTGGTATATTGCGAAATGTTGGCGTTGAGTTTCTTCAGGTAGTCGTAAGCCTTGTCCTCGCCCATGATCTGCACGAGCGTCGCCAGCGCCGTATAGGCGGTACCGGAGGAATTCGGGTTGGCCATCTGGATCTCGCCCTTGAACGAGGCATCCAAAAGGTCGGCCCAGCACTTGGGCTCCTTGTAGTTCTTCTGCTTGAAGAGTTCGGTATTGTAGCCCCAGCCGAGCGCGCCGGCATAAACGCCGACCGTGCGGAAACCGGAGCTTTCCGCCTGCTTCTTCGCCCAGTCGTTGAGCTCCCCGAGAAGCGGCGACTTGTACTCCTGCGTCAGTCCTTCGGATGCGGCCTGCAGATGCGGATCGCCGGTCCCGGCCCACCAGATATCGGTTTTCGGATTGCGCGCCTCGGCGCGGATCTTGGCATAGGTTTCTCCGGAAGACAGGCGAACCATGTTCACCTGAATGCCGGTATCCTTCTGGAACATCTGCTGCATCATTTCGCAGATGACCACGTCGGCAGAGCAGATCAGGTTGAGTTCTTCCGCGGCACGAGATGCCGATACGTTCATAGTCAAGCCGGCCGCCAGAGCGGCAGCGGCTGTGAGAGCCAAGCGCATGATTATCCTCCCAGATTATGGTGACGCCTCCACATCACCCGCCTTTGCAAGCGTGTGCAATGGTTCCATGGAGTTGGGGGCCTTGTCAATAACAAATTGCTAAACAATATGACCTCCAGCCGCATTTCTTGTCATCTGCTTGTTGCACTCGCTTGCAAAAATGGGCATTGATTGAGACAAGGGAGAGGGCGATGAGCCGCAGGATTTTTGTCAGCGCCAAGGAAGTCGCTGACCGGGCTGGTGTGTCCAGGTCGGCCGTTTCGCGCACGTTCACGCCGGGCGCAAGCGTTTCGGAGGAGACGAGGCGACGGGTGATCGAGGCGGCCGAGGCGCTGGGTTATCATGTCAACCACCTCGCTCGCGGGCTGATGCGCAACGAAAGCGGCATTGTCTGCCTGATCGTGTCCGAGCTCGATACGCCCTACCGTGCCAGCCTCATCCGGGCGCTCACCGGCCAGCTCCAGAGTGCCTCGAAGATCGCCATGCTGATCAATACCGACCGCTCCGACGACAGCGTCGACCAGGCGCTCCGGCAGGCGATCAGTTACCGCGCCGACGCGTCGATCATCCTGTCCGGCATGCCGGACAGGTCGATCACCGATCTCTGCCTGAAGAGCGGACAAAGGCTTGTGCTGATCAACCGCGACGAGGATCGCGACGGCGCCCTGATGATCAACCTCAACGATCGCGACGCGGCCCGGCGTAGCTTCATCGCCTTGCTGCGCGCCGGCTGCCGCAACTTCGCCTTTGCCAATTCGGAAGCGATGACGCCGAGCCTGATGGCCCGCGAGGAGGGTTTTTGCGCTGCCGGTCGCGAGCATGGCTTGGAGGTAACTGTCGAGCGTTTCGGCTCCACCACCTATCAGAGCGGCGCGGTGCTGGCGCAGCGGCTGCTCACCCGCGAGACGCGACCGGACGCGATCTTCTGCGTCAACGATCTGCTTGCCTGCGGCCTGATGGATGCCGCTCGGTTTCAGTTCAACCTTGCCGTTCCGTCCGAACTCTGTGTCGTCGGCTTCGACGACATCGAGCAGGCCTCCTGGACCTCCTACAATCTGACCACCTTTGCCCAACCCGTCGACCGGATTGCAGCCGAAGCCGTGGCCTGGCTCGATCAGGTCACGCCGGCTCAGACGAACTCGCGAAGACTTGAGGCGGACCTCGTCTGGCGCGGATCGGTGAGGGGCGGATGAAGCGGCAAGCAAGTATAGGACAGGCCGTTGTGGCCTGCCTCATTTGGCGCCGCCGAGGTTGAAGGCGGGAATCACCTGTCCATCCGCGCGGAACAGCCGCTCCAGTTCCGCCACATCCGGGCAGGCCGGGACAGACTGCAGAAAGGCCGGGTCCATCTCGGCATTGGGGAGCGCGATGACCGCCGCGGCAAGCACCGTAGTGCCTGCCTCGACCTGTCCACGCAGCTGCGGAAGAAGCGTCCTTGCGTGAACGAGATTGCTATTGGCGATCGGGCTCATGGCGTGGCCCTCCCGCCTGAAGGCAGGTGAAAGCTCGATGATTGCGCTGGTGTCGGTCTGACCATACCACACGGCCAGACCTTCGCCGCGGCTGGCGATATCAGCCTGGAAATCCGCCTGTTCGATGGCAAAGCCGCCCTCCGTCGTTTCCAGCGCGCGCGGCGTGACGATGCGGTGGATGCGGATGTGCCAGGGGTTGGCCGGCACCAGCCAGGTCTCCACCGCAACATCGCTCCAGGGCTTCCAGCGGGAATAGAGCCTGTCGCCGGCGATCAGCGCCTGCTCGAGCGTTTCGCGCATGCGGAAATGCACACCGTCATCGGAAAGCCCCAGCATGCCGTCAAAACTTGCTGCCGCGAAATGCCGGTCGTTGGCCTCGATGTTGAAGGCGTAGCGCGTGGAATAGACGAATTTCGAGTATTTCTCGTGGGCGCCGCGCATCTTGTCGTGCTGCTGCCCGGAGGCGAGGACGACCACGTTGCCGGGCGTATGCATGGCGACCATGCCGGGTTCCTTGAGCGGAACCGGGTCGGCAAAGGCGGGTGCCGGTGCTTCCTCTGCCAGCCAGAACGGATGGTCGGCAGGCAGAGCCAGGGGCAGAAAGAATTTCAGCGCCCAATAGGGCGAGCAGGCAGAGTTGTAGCTCTCGCTCATCAGGAGATTGGGATAGCCGTAGCCGATCGACAGAACCCCATCGCGGTCGGCGATCGGAAGCTTCGACCACCAGCGGATATGGCGCATGTAGTAGCCCTTGATCTCGGCCCAGGGCAGGGCCTCGACGCCCGCAAATGCCAATGCGCCCCAGAAGCCGCCGGCGGCAAAGCGATATGTCTGGCTGCGCCCGAAGGCAAGCGCCGCGCCATCCGGACCGAACCAGTGACGGATATCCTGGGCAAAGACACGGGCACGTTCGCGATAGCCATCGCCGCGCGCAGTATCGGCCTTCGCGAGCACCGAATAGATCAGCGCATAAAAATGCAGGGCGAAGGGGATATAGTGGTCGACGCGCTTGACCGGCCCGTCGCGATACCAGCCTTCGCCCAGCCGAAAGGCCTCCGTCTCGTCGAGATACGTCTCCGTCATGGATCGGTCGAAGCTTATGCCGACGCGCGTCAGGCCGAGATCGATGAGAACCCGGAAGAATTTCCAGTTGTTGTCGATGAACTCCTTGTCGCGGGCCGACAGGAGGTAGGCTGCGACGGCTTTCTTCTGCCCTTCGCCCAGCGGATCCCAGATGTGTTCGGGGACCATGGCAAGCGCAAAACCGACCGCTGCCAGTTCCACCTGACGCTGGTCGCGATCGGAGATATCGCCCCAATATTCCGGATGAGAGGGATCGGTGCCATTTGCGAGACCGCGGCGGTAGAGGTCCCAATGCGGGAAGTCATGGCCTCCGGCTGCAAGCGGCACGATGCCCCAGAGCGGTCGGGCAAAACCTTCAAGATCGGCCGCAGCACGATCGAAATGCGCGCCGGTCGCGCTCAGGCGAACCCGTGCGCCGCCTTCGGAAAAATAGGCAAGAAGCGGCTTGAACAGATCCAGGACCGCTCTGCCGAGATCGGCTCGGGAAAGAAGAGGGTTGCCGTAAAGGGGATTGGCTTGGACTGGGTCGTAGATCACGGGCAAACCATTTTTAGTGGGAAAAAAGACCCGCGGAAGACGTGTCCTCCGCGGGTCGGGTTGTTACTTGATGGCCTTCACGCCGTCGGTCATTTCCTTCAGGCCGTCGTCGATCGAGATGTTGTCGGTCATGATCGAGTCATGCGCACGGTTGAGAACAACCTCGATCTTCGCGGCATTCGGATTGACGGCCATTTCCAGGAAGGACTTGCCGGATTGCAGCGCGTCCTTGCTCGCCTGGTCCTGGGGGAAGCCCGGCAGCGATGCGATCTTGGCGGTGACTTCCGGGGTGCGGACGGTCGGGATCGTGCCGGTGCCGGCGATGATGGCCGCGCCTTCCGGACCGGTGACGAACTTGATGAAGTCGAGCACTTCGGCCTTGTGCGTGGAGTTGGCATTGACGGCGAGACCGGAAATCTGCGCTGCGGTCGTGCCTGCTGCAACGCCATCCGGTTGCGGGAACTTCACGATCCCCCAGTTCTTGCTCTTGGATTCGCCGGAGGCGACCTTGGCGATCTGGGTGCCGACGAACCAGGTACCCATCGGCAGCATGCCGATCGTGCTGTTGAAGAACAGCGCCGAGTAGTGGGTATTGGAGGTCTTCAGTGACGCATAGGACGGAACGACGCCGGCCTTCTGCAGGGCAAGCGCGCGCTCATACCAAGGCTTCAGGAAAGCGTAGTCCGGACCCGCGAGCGTCTGTTTGCCGTCGAGGATGCCCGGAAGCTGGACCGTGGAGCGCCATGTATGGAAGAGCGCGCCGTAGGTCTTGTTCGCGCCCATGCCGCCGGCGAGCTTTGTGGCGATCTGGTCGAACTGCGCCCAGGTCATGTCGTTGGTCGGGTAGGTGACCCCGGCTTTGTCGAAAATGTCCTTGTTGTAATAGACGACCCAGAAATCCGAGCGGAACGGCAGGGCATAGATCTTGCCGTCGATCTTGAGTTCGTCGACGAGGCCGCCGAACGACGCCGGGTCGATCTTCTGTTCCGTCATGAAGCCGGAGAGGTCCGAGATCGAGCCGGCGCGGACGAGGTTCGTGTAATTCGGAACGTCCTTGACGGTGACGATGTCGATATCCTTGGAACCGCCCGCGAGCTGGGTTGCGATCATCTGCTGGTAGTCCTGCGAACCGAGGTCCACGGATTCGAACTTAACGTTCGGATTCTTGGCCTGGTATGCGGCGATCAGCGGCTTGTAATAAGCCGTCTTGTCCCAATCCCACAGCGCCCATTTGAGCGTCACGGCATTGGCCGACTGTGCGTATGCCGATCCTGCGATCGACGTCGCCATGGCGAGACCCGCCATCGCGAGCCTCACCGATCTCCCGAATTTCCCCAAATACATTTCCGTTCTCCTTCCCTGAAGTGTCTCTGGATTAGATATGCTTAGCGTCACCAGCCTGTGGTTCGCGATGCGCCTGTATTGCCATTGGCAGGGCTAGAACCATGACCGCTGCCCGATGGACGCCGAATGTGACGGCGAACATTCCGAGTGAAAAGTTGAGGGTGGCCGGCATGAACACGGACACCGGATAAAAGACGATATGCGCGAGCCAGAGCGCGGCCACGAATGCAAGCGCGCCGAGCGCCGGCAGCGGACGGACGACCGATGCAATGGCTGCCAGCCGCAGCAGCATTGGGGCCGAAAGATCACGCATCACCATCAGCACGACCAGGTGGCAGGCCACCACGGCGATGAAAACCGTGGCGATCAGCGCGATCGTCAGCGGCAGAGCCAGGACGAGATTGTCTTTTGCGGTCGCGGCATAGGTGACGATCGCATAGACGCCGAGGCCGATCGCAAGGGTGAAGGCCAGGCCCCACGCGGTCGCCCGCCAGAAATATCGGAAAAACGCTTCCGTGAAATCCCGCAGGAGATAGGTGTTGCGGTCTTCGACGAGGGCGACCGAAATGCGGGCGGTCGCAGCGATTGCAGCGGGGATGGTGACGACGAAGAGTGCGGCCAGAATGAACAGGATGTTCAATTTGACCATCTCCCACCATTCGCGCGCGAACGTATCGGCGAAAAGGGCAAGACCGGTCTTCTTCGGCGCATTCTTCGGAATGCCCGGTCCTTCCTTCGTCCACATGTCGCGCAGCCATTGCATGGCCGTTTCCTCCCGCTCGCCTAATAAAGGATCGAGCGCTCCGTTTGCCTGTCGAACAACTGCATATTGGTCGTGTCGACGACCAGCTTGACCTCGTCGCCGATCGCGCCCTTGAATCGTGGCGACACGCGCGCGATGAAGCTGCGTCCTCCGGCGATGATGTTGAGGTGGATTTCCGAGCCCATCGGTTCGGCGAGTTCCATGACGGCGCTGAAGGGCGCCAGGTTTTCCGGCGCGATATCGGCCGGCGGCAATTCGTGAAAATTCTCGGGCCGGATGCCGATGACCAGCTCGCGGCCTTCGTAGGGTGCGATGCGGCTTTTGTCGAAATGCGCCGGCAATGGCAGTTCCCGCCCGTCGAACGAGGCGAAATACCGCTCGCCGCGCCGTTCGATCACCGATGGCATCATGTTCATCTGCGGCGCGCCGATGAAGCCGGCGACGAACATGTTGACTGGCCGATCATAGAGGTTCTGCGGCGTGTCGACCTGTTGGATATGCCCGTCCTTCATCACCACGATGCGATCCGCCATGGTCATCGCCTCGATCTGGTCGTGGGTGACGTAGATGAAGGTGGCATGCAGACGCTTGTGCAGCTTGGTGATCTCGGCGCGCATGGTGCCGCGAAGCTTGGCGTCGAGATTGGAGAGCGGTTCGTCCAGCAGGAAGACGGCCGGATTGCGCACCATGGCACGCCCGAGTGCGACGCGCTGGCGCTGGCCGCCGGACAGCGCCTTCGGCTTGCGGTTGAGAAGGTGGGTGATGTCGAGGATCTTTGCCGCGTCCTGAACCTGGCTGTCGATGAAATCCCGGGACACTTTGCGAAGCTGCAGGCCGAAAGCCATGTTCTTGTAGACGGTCATATGCGGATAGAGCGCATAGTTCTGGAAGACCATGGCGATGTCGCGGTCCTTCGACGGCACATCGTTCATCAGGTCGCCGCCGATCTGAAGCTCGCCGCCGGAGATCTCCTCCAGCCCGGCGATCATCCGCAGCGTCGTCGACTTGCCGCAACCCGAAGGGCCGACGAGAATGATGAATTCCTTGTCGGCGATCTCCAGGTCGATGTCATGGACGACCGTGAGGGCGCCGTAGGACTTGTTCAGTTTTTTCAGTGAAATGCTGGCCATCGGATTCTCTCACCAATAGGAAGACCAGGCGCGCGACAGGCGCGTCAGGGCTTCCATGTAATAATAGTCGCCCCAGGAGACGCACTCGTCGACGCCTTCGCCGCGGCAGGTATTGTAGGGCGATTTTTTCGAATAGGTTCCGTTGAGGACAAGGCCGTTGGACATGGCCGGATCCTTGACCGCATAGTGCTCGGAAAGACTTTTCATCATGCGCCGGGCAAGCTCGCGGTAACGCGCGGCGACATCGGCCTCGACAAGGTCGGCCATTTCGAGAAGTCCGCAGGCGACGATCGAGGCGGACGAACTATCGCGCGGCTCACCATCGTTCTCGGAGAACACAAGGTCCCAGTAAGGCACCATGTCGGCCGGCAGCTTCTTCAGATAGAAATCGAGAAGCCGGTCGAACGCGTCGCGATATTCTTCAATCGGCTCGTAGCGATAGGAAAGTGCCATGCCGGCAACGCCCCAGGCCTGCCCGCGCGCCCAAAAACTGTCGTCCTTGTAGCCCTGTTTCGTCGCACCACGCACGGGCGCGCCGGTAACCGGATCCATGTAGAACGTATGATAGGTGGAATTGTCCGGCCTGATCGAATTTGCCAGCGTGGTGCGGGCATGGATGAGCGCGACGTCGCGATATTTGTCATCACCGGTCTCGCGGCTTGCCCAATAGAGCAAAGGCAGGTTCAGCAGGCAGTCGATGATGTAGCGGTATTCCTCCGCGACACCCTTGCGGCCCCAGGCCTGGATGAACTGGCCGATCGGCTGGAAGCGCTCGACAAGCTGGTCCGCGGCCAGGATGGCGGCCTTGCGCCCGTCCTCGTCGCCAACCAGCTTCCATGCGGCGATGCAGGACGGCGAATAGAGAAAGCCCATGTCGTGGTGGTCGGTCTCGATGCGGTTCTCGATCCTATGCAGGAAGCTTTGCACCTGGATCTGCGCTGCATGCTGGAAAATCTTGTCGCCCGTATGCTCGAACGCCAGCCAGATTTCTCCCGGCCAGAAACCTGCGGTCCACTGGGTATTGTCGACGGCGGGATAAAAATTGCCGACGCTGGAATGGTTCTGGGACGCGTAGGTGAAGGCCGGCAGATTGCGCCGGATCTGGGCGACGGCGAGATCGAGCGCTGCCTTGACCTCGGCATCGGTGATCGGTTGGGGAGCGATCTGCAGAACGGCATTCATGACGTTAACCCTTGAGGCCCGACGAAGCGACGCCTTCGACGAAAAAACGCTGCAGCGATAGGAAGACGATCAGCACGGGAATGAGGGCGACGACCGATGCTGCCATGATCAGCCCGTACTCGGCGGAATATTGCGAGATGAACATGCGCAGGCCGATCTGGATCGTCTTCAGCTCCGTCTTGGTCAGATAGATCATCGGACCGAGGAAGTCGTTCCAGGTGGTGACGAAGGTGAAGATGGTCAGCGTCGAAAGCGCCGGCTTCGACAGCGGCAGCATGATGCGCGCCCAGATCTGATATTCGTTCATGCCGTCGATGCGCGCCGCTTCGCAAAGCTCCGTCGGGATCGACATGTAGAACTGCCGCATGAGGAAGACGCCGAAGGCGGTGAAGGCCTGCAGGCAGATCAGCGCCAGATGGGTGTTGTTCAGGCCGAACTCGCGCATCAGCAGGAACTGCGGCACCATATAGACCTGCCAGGGCATGGCGATGGTGGCGATATAACCGAGGAAAAGGGTGTTCTTGTAGGGGAAATCGAGCTTGGCAAAGGCATAGGCCGCGAAGCTCGAGGTCAGCAGCTGGAGCAGGGTGACGATGATCGTCAGCTTCGATGTGTTGTAGATGAACAGGCCAAGCGGGATCTTCGTCCAGATGTCCACGTAGTTCTGCCACTGCGGCTGCGACGGAATCCACTCGATCGGGAAGACGAAGACGTCCCGGCTGAGTTTCAGCGAAGCGGACAGCATCCAGGCGAAAGGCATCAGCATCACGGCGGTGATGACGATGACAGTCGCATAGACTGCAATGCTCTTGGCGGTGACCTTGCGTCCGGCAATCTTCACGGATCAATCCTCCTTCTGTCGGCGGAACTGGACGACCGTGACCGCCAGTACGAGAAAGAAGAGAACGAGCGCAATCATGCTGGAATAACCGAGGTCCCACGAAATGAAGGCTTCGTTGTAGATGTGATAAACGAGGACCAGCGTCGAGGTGCCGGGGCCGCCCTGGGTGATCATGTAGATCTGATCGAAGACCTTGAACGACTGGATGGTCAGCATGACCGTGACGAAGAAGGTCGTCGGCCCGAGCTGCGGCACCGTGACATAGACAAATTTCTGCCACGCATTGGCGCCGTCGAGATCGGCGGCCTCGTAGAGCTCGGAATTGATGCCCTGCAGCCCTGCGAGATAGATGACCATGTAATAACCCATGCTCTTCCAGACGCCGAAGAGGATGACCGTCACCATCGCCCAGTGCCGGTCGGCTGCCCAGCCCGGCATGTCCTTGGGGTCAAGGCCGAGCGTATAGAGGATCATGTTCACCGGCCCCATTTCGGGGTTGAAGATCATGTTCCAGACCACGGCGACGGCCACCAGCGAAGCGACATAGGGGAAGAACATCGCCGTGCGGAAGAAGTCGCGCCCGAAGATCTTCTGGTTCAGCAGGATCGCCAGGCCGAGCGCGCAGGCGAGCGTCGCGGGGACCGAGACGACCGTATAGATGATCGTGTTCCAGAATGCGGCAATGAAGACCTTGTCTTCGAACAGCCGCCAGAAATTGTCGAGGCCGGCGAAGGTGATCGCATTCGAGCCGTCCCAATGCATGAATGCCAGCACGAAGGCGAACAGGATCGGGCCGAGCGTGAAGACGGCAAAACCGAGGAAATTCGGGGCGATGAAGGAATAGGCGACCAGCGCGCTTTGTATCTTGCGCCGGCGGCGCGACAACACCTTGCTCGACCGCCGGGACGCTACCGGCGCATCACCTGCGGCAATGGTCGAATTCGACATGGACACTTTATCCCTCCTCGAACCAGGACGCTCCGATCGATGCCCAAGGGTCATCCACGACCGCTCATTGTCTTATGAGCGCGCCGCCTCCCTATCGAGGGGATAGCACATCTCTCACATTGGTCAAACAAATTTATGGATAAATCATATGAATTCTGTAGTCATCTTAAAATACGTATGATAGGTGGCGAATGAGGTCGTTTATCGGTCGCATGGAGGAAGGTTGATGTTCAGCGAGATCGCCGGGTCGTTGCCGCCGGTTTTGGCGGACTTCATGCCCGGCGCGCCGATCGGCGACCGGGCCGCCTGGGATGCCGTATCGGATGATATGCGCTTCGCGGTCATCCGGGATGCGGAGGCGGCGCTTGGCCGGCCGTGGCCGGTCATCAAAGCTTCCGATTATCGCGAATATTCGCTGAACGGCAACCGCTCGCGCTTTGAAGCGCTGTATTTTTCGCGGCGGCGGATGTTGAACGATCTGGTTCTTGCCGAGCTGCTCGAGGCCAGGGGGCGTTTCATCGATGCGATCGTCGACGGCATCTTCCTGATCTGTGAGGAAAGCGCTTGGCAGCTTCCGGCTCATAACGCTTACGAGCGGGGCGGGCAGCGGTTTGCAGTACCCGATCCGGAGCAGCCGGTCATAGATCTGTTTGCGGCGGAGACCGGGGCTCTTTTGGCGACCGTGGCTGCTCTGATGAAAGATCGGCTCGACCAGGTCAGCCCGCAGGTCGTCGCCCGCATCGAGCGGGAGATCCGGGTGCGCATATTGTCGCCCTATCTCGACCGGCATTTCTGGTGGATGGGCAACGGCACTGAACGAATGAACAACTGGACGGCGTGGATAACGCAGAACGTCCTGCTTTCGGCCTTTGCCCTGAAGACGGAACAGGACCTGCGGCGGCGGGTCGTCGCAAAAGCCCTTTCCAGCCTGGACGCCTTCATCAAGGATTATGCGCAGGACGGGGCCTGCGAGGAGGGCGTGGTCTACTATCGCCATGCGGCGCTCTGCATGGCCGGGGCGATGGCCATCCTCGACACGGTGGCGCCGGCTTCGATGACGCCGCTCTGGAAGGCTCCAAAAATCCGCAGCATGGCGGAATACATCGTCAACATGCATGTGGCCGGCCGCCGGTATTTCAATTTTGCCGATTCCGCCGCGGTCATGGAACCCTGCACCGTGCGCGAATATCTGTTCGGCAAGGCCGTCGGGTCCGATGTCCTGGCGGCATTTGCCGCACGCGACCGCCTGTCGTCCGAGCACAAGCATCTGCCCGAGGAGTGGAACCTCTGGTACCGCGTGCAGGAACTGCTGGTAACGCCGGCGGCCGGCGGGGAAGCGAAGCCGGCAGGCAATGCGTTCTATCCGGGAATTGGCCTGCTCGTTGCCCGCGACGACTGCTTTGCGCTCGCCGTCAAAGGCGGCAATAACGGCGAAAGCCACAACCACAACGATGTCGGCAGCCTGACGGTCTACAAGGACGGCAAGCCGTTCCTGATCGACGTTGGCGTCGAAACCTACACGGCAAAAACCTTTTCCTCCGAACGGTACGATATCTGGACCATGCAGTCGGGCTTCCACAACCTGCCAACTTTCGGTGGTGTGGGCCAGGCCGCCGGCGCGGATTTTTCGGCGCGGAATGTCCAGGCCGAGTTCGCTGAAAATCAGGCGCAGATATCGCTGGACATAACGCCCGCCTATCCGGCCGAGGCACGCGTGCAATCCTATCGGCGAACCGTCACGCTTCGGCGCGGGCAGGAGATCGAGGTCGTGGATATCCATGAGGGCGAACTGCCGGCGGTGCTTTCGCTGATGACTTGCGTCGAACCGACTATCGACCGCGCCATTCATTTCGGTGGTCTCGGCCGCATCGACCTTGATGGAGCCGGGGAGATTGAGGTGGACACAATCGATATCGACGATGCCCGCCTGCGCATCTCCTGGCCCCCAAGAATTTATCGACTGCGCATCCCCTTTGCCGGGACCTGCCTGAAACTGCGGATCGTCTGAGGAGGACGAGCATGGAACTGACACTGAAAGTCGTAGACGTGGCGGGCGAGGTTCGCGCCAGGGCAACGGGCACGGACGAGGCATATCTCGTTTTTCGCGACAGCTACAACGAAGGCGATCAGGTCGTCGTCGAAGCGTCCGAGCCAGGCTATCTCATGCTCGCCCTTGACGACGCGATGACGCCCGCGATCGTCTATATGAAGGGGCAGAGCTATGCGCTCGGGGTCCCTTTTGGTCCCAAGCGCATTCCTTATTCTCCGCGGGCCTTCGAAGGCAGGATTCACAGACTATGCGTCCGCAAGGCGCGGCCGGAGGAAATCGCGGCACGCCGGAACCTGGCGTTCAATCCATGGGACGACCACGCCAATGCCTCCATATTTCCGCACGCCAGGGCGAATGTGGAGACACGCGGGGAGGCGGTCTTTGCCGCCCGCAACGCCATCGACGGCGAAAAGCCGAACGACGATCATGGCTTCTGGCCCTACACGAGCTGGGGGATCAATCGCGATCCCGATGCGACGCTGACGCTCGATTTCGGCCGGCCGGTGAAAATCGACGAGATCGTTCTCTACCTGCGAGCGGACTTTCCGCACGACGCCTGGTGGGAAAAAGCCAGCGCCACCTTTTCCAACGCCGAGACCGCATGTTTCTCGCTGGTCAAGACAGGCGCGGCTCAGTGTTTCCCGGTGAGGGAGCAGACCGTGGAATGGATCAGACTGCACAGCCTGATCAAGGCCGACGACCCGTCGCCCTTTCCGGCACTGACCCAGATCGAGGTCTGGGGGCGCGAGGCGGATTAAGTGAATCAGCGCCGAAGGTTGCCCCCTATGATCGGTCCCGTAAAGCCTTGATCTACTGAGATGAAATGCAGATCGGGTGGGTCGCGATCGGCGCCGATGATGGCCCCGCCCTCGTTGCGAGTTTGCAAGTAAAGTCAGGCGATTACCGCCTTTTTAAGCGGGGTCAACCTTCGGTACTGTTTCACATCCTTGTTGCTATTTGCGATCGTGGAGAGGATCCTCGCCGCGTTGAAAGTGCTGCCCGGCGTACAGGAGGCGCAAAATGACCACCTCGTTGTCCTCGACAATAAACGCCACACTGACACGGCGCTCAAAACCGATAAGCCGCATTCCATTGCGCGCGTCGCGGATCGTGCCTCGTTCGGGAAATGTCTCAAATTCCGTCAGGAATGCCCGAACCCGCGCGATATAGTTGCGGGCTACGAGTGCGGACGATGACATCCTGCGCACTGACCGGTAAATCCAGGCGACATCTGCTTCGGCTTCCTCGGTGAGGCGAACGCGATAGCGCTTCACGCGCCCTCTTCCCGGTCAATGGCATCCATCTGCGCTTCGATACTCTCCCACGCCTCATCCAGCGGCCGGGCTTTACCGGGATTGGCTTTATGCGCGTCATACGCAGCTGCAGCTTCGTTGCGCAGCCATCGTTCGACAGCGTTTTCGCGTTCTTGCAAAGCCCGCAATCCCTCGCGGATAACTTCGCTTTCGGAAGCGTAATCTCCGCTGGATACGCGGCTTTTAACCAACGTCGCCATTTCGATCGGCAACGTGATACTCATCTGTTGAGTTGAACGCATGGGTTGCTCTCCTGTATTTCTACATCCTTATAGCATCAAATAGGATAGAATCCTACTCTTATCCTGACAGTCTTGGAAACCCTTGTAAGATTGTGATCAACAAATCGGCTTCGGTTAACCGCGCCCCGGCGGGTGTGCATCAGCGCCGAAGGTTGACCCCTATGATCGGGCCCGAAAAGCCTTGATCTACTGAGATGAAATGCAGATCAGGTGGGTCGCGACCGGCGCCGATGATGGCCCGGCCCTTGTTGCGAGTTCGCAAGTAAAGTCAGAGTCACCGCCTTTTTAAACGGGGTCAACCTTCGGTGCTGTTTCACAGTCCCCCAAGTCTCGAGCGTCAGGTCAAGGTTTCACCATTCTAATTGGTTCTCGCCCTTTGGTAGACCGCCGGAACTTTGCGGTCCAACCAACGGTGCAATTGTTCTCAGTCCGGAAAGTCGGCTTTGGGATAGGCCATCCGGGCAGCAGCGATTAAGGGGTCGGTTCCGGCTGGGGGCGAAATGACACCCTAAGCTTCGGTCAGCGCTGATTTCCGGGATGATCGCCAGATCAATAAACGGAACGTATCGCTTCCACCGTTACAAGCTTGGCAATCTTCTCGGATAGTACTGGGTCCGATACAGCCCGAGCAAGCGTGACGCCGCCGGTAAGCAGGGTGAGCAATAGAATTGCCTGATCTTCTCGCGAGGTTCCTGCCGAACGCGACGAAGGGCCTTCTGGCAGGCCGGCAGCGATTTCCGCGATAAGATGCTCCAGTTCTTCTGTGTAGACGCGTCTGGTTTCGTTATCAGTGCGCATTACATCTGCGGACAGGGTCGGAAGTGCACAGCTTTCGCCGAGATCGCATGTTCGCTTATAGCCTAGATAGTAGCCTACGAACGTTTCCAGCCAGCCCTGCGGTTGTTCGGTCCTAAGCGTCGCGATTCCCTGCCGCAATTCTTCCAGTCCGGCAACGACGGCTGTGCGGAATGCTTCGCTCTTCGATCTAAAGTGTCCATAAAATGCGCCGTTTGTTACGCCCGCTGCTTTTGTCAGCGCGTCAATGCCTGCGCCACCGTAGCCTTCCTTGCGGAACACTTGTCCGGCTGCTGCGACGACCTTCGACCGTGTCTGGTTCTTATGTTCGGCGCTGTAGCGCATATCGGCTCCTTTAAGAGTGATCACTCTTTATAATTGCATAGAGAGTGATCAGTGTGTATCGATAGAGAGTACTCAGTATATATCACGTCTGGACACATGTTAAACAAGGAGAGAACCATGCCTATCACACTGACCATACCGGAAGGTCTATTATCGCCTGCCGCGCAGGCCGAGGCCTTCGCAGGGCTGACTGAAGCCGTCCTTGAAATCGCCGGCCTCAGCGGAAACGCGTTCATGACCGCCAATGTCGTCGGTTCGATCAACGTGCTTCCCAAAGAACATGTTCTTGCTGCGGGGAAGCCCGTTAAGGCGGCTTTCGTTGAGCTAAAACTCCCCGAGATCGCGCTGGCGACACCGGAGGCAAAGAGGGCGTTTATCGAGAAGGCAACAGATGTGGTCGAGCGCGCCGCAGGAGGTCAGCTCAGGCGTGAATATATCTGGTCCAACATCGTCTACGCGCCCGAGGGAGCCTGGGGGATCGCAGGACGCAGCTACGATAATGCCGATCTCGTAGAAGCCATCACCGCCTCCGCCGCCTAACCCCATTTGACAAATTTCCAAGAATGCCGGGCTAGTCGGCCCGGTATTCGACAGGAGCTTATGAAATGCAGCTAGCCAACTATCTTTTCTTCACCACGCAGTGCGAGGCTGCGCTTACACTCTATACGGAATGTGGCCTTGGTCAGGTGACAACGCTTATGCGCCAGGGAGATCACGGCATTCCAATCGCCAGCGAAGCGATGAAGGGCAAGGTCATGCATGCCCGCTTCGAGGGGCCGGGCGTTCTGTTCTTTGCCTCGGACAATCACGATGCTGAGCCGATGCGAGGTTCCTCCCACATTCTCATCATTGGCAATCGCGACAGCGCCGACGGATTATTTACGAAACTCGCTGTCGGCGGAAAGGTAACGACGCCCCTCGCGATGCAGCCTTGGGGGAGCTACTATGGAAAGCTCACCGATCGGTACGGGGTTCAATGGATGCTTGACTGCAGAGTCTAGATTCTTCAGTCCGTTGTAGCTGCACGATGTTGGTGACGGTATTCTTGCCGATTGTGAATCAGCGCCGAAGCTTGACCCTATGATCGGGCCCGTAGAGCCTTGATCTACTGAGATGAAATGCAGATCGGGTGGGTCACGATCGGCGCCGATGATGCCCCACCCAGCCATCGCTATCTTCAGCATGGTCGGCGCCATTCCGGACCTGTTGTCATAGACCACCGCATCGATGATTGCGAAGACCGATCTTTCCAGCAATTGGTTCAAGACCGGCTTATTGGATGGAAGTGGATGGATTAATGGATGCCGTTGTGCCATATCCTTTGTGGATGGAAATGGATGGACTAATGGATGCCGGCCCTCGACCTATCCAAACTGCGCATCACGCCTGAAATCCTGTCGCTGATCGCCGAGATTGACGAGTTCAAAGGCGCCTGGCGAGCGTTAGGACGGATCGCGCCCGACCGACTGTCCAGTCTGCGCCGGGTTGCAACGATCGAGAGCATCGGATCGTCAACCCGTATCGAGGGAGCAAAACTGAGCGACCGCGAGGTCGAGAGGCTACTCTCGAACCTGCGCATCGGCTCTTTCACCAGCCGTGACGAACAGGAAGTCGCAGGCTATGCCGGGGTGATGGAAACTATCTTTTCCGCTTTCGAAGAGATCCCCCTGAACGAAAACCATATCCGCCAACTCCATCGGGACCTGCTCATTCACTCGACCAAGGACGAGCGGCATCGGGGAAGTTGGAAGACGCTCTCCAACAACGTCGAAGCGTTCGACGAAGATGGCCGTAGCCTTGGCATCGTCTTTGCGACGGCATCGCCTTTCGATACGCAGGGCCGGATGGCCGACCTGGTGGCCTGGCAACAAGCTCAGGAGAAGGATCGCACGTTTCATCCGTTGCTCATCGTGGCGGTTTTTGTCGTCGTTTTTCTGGAGATCCATCCATTTCAGGACGGCAATGGCCGGCTCTCGCGCGCCTTGACCACCTTGCTCCTGCTTCGGGCCGGTTATTCCTATGTGCCCTATAGCTCCCTCGAAAGCGTCATCGAGCAAAACAAGGAAGCATATTATCTTGCACTGCGACGGACACAGGGCACGATCCGAACCGATGAGCAGGATTGGAATCCGTGGGTCGAGTTCTTCCTGCGAAGCCTGCAGCGGCAGAAACAGCGGCTGGAGCGCAAGATCGAGCGCGAGCGCATCCTTCTTGGTGATCTGCCGGAGCTGTCCATCGCAATTCTCGAATTGGCCCGCGAGCGTGGAAGAGTGACCGTGATGGACGCGGCCAAGGCCACAGGCGCAAGCAGAAATACCGTCAAGGATCATCTGCGCGCATTAAACGAGCAGGGACATCTAACCCTTCATGGAGCAGGCCGCGGTACCTGGTACGGCCTGAGCTGACCAAGGAAAATAACCGGCGGACCGCCAACGTGTGTATCAGCGTCGAAGGTTGATCTCTATGATCGGTCCCGTAAAGCCTTGATCTACTGAGGAAATGCAGACGGGGTGGGGTCACGATCAGCGCAGATGATGCCCCGTCCTCGTCGCGAGTTTGCAAGTAAAGTCAGGCTCTTACCGTCTTTTCAAACGGGGTCAACCTTCGGTGCTGTTTCGCAGCGGATTAGGCCCCAAGAGCCAGGTCGGCCATGCGGCTGATTTACTGCGGCATCAGCTTGAAAACGCCTTGAAATCCCTCAGTACATCCCGGTAGCGGATCTGGCTCCCTCTCAGGTGGTCGCGCATGGCATTGCGCGCCGCTTCCTCGTTGCGATCCGAGATCGCCACGACGATCGCTTCATGTTCCGTGTGGATCATGCGGCGGTAGGCGGTCTGTTCACCGGACCGTTCGCCGGGCGTCGCCCTCGATTGCGGAATGGCCGCAGTGCCGTGAAATTCCAGATGCTGCCGGAACAGCGGATTGTTCGTGGCGTCGGCGATGGCGAAATGCAGCGCAAGATCCGCCTCACGGATCGATTCGTTCTGCTCGATGCATTGCAGAATATGCCGATGACAATCGAAGATAGCCTCTTCCTGCGCCGGCGATCGGCGCATCGCCGCCAGACCGGCAGCTTCTATCTCAAGCGGAGCCCGCACCTCGAGCACCTCCAGATCGGACGATACGCGCGCCCGGTCGATTTTCCGGCCGGAAGGAGCTGAAGTCTCCTGGCTGAGCACATAAATTCCCGCGCCCTGCCGCACTTCGACAAGCCCGTCCGATCTGAGCGCCGCGACCGCTTCCCGGACCACCGTACGGCTTACGCCGTGGGTTTCCGTCAGTTCGACTTCGCTTGGGAGTTTGTCGCCGGGCGAGTATTGGCCGCTGGCGATTGCCGTCCGAAGACTTTCCCCGACCCGTGACACCAGCGATCCCGGTCCCTTGTTCCGCTCCTTGGTCTGGGTTGTCACGCTCAATCCCCGCTGCAACGACGCGACGCGTCCGCGCCGTATTCATCACACGTGTATGACAAATTCAGGCCCATATCAATGCGGGAGTGAATTCCATTTGCCCTGAGAGGCATTGATCAGTGCCGGCGGAGGCCGAAAACAAAAGCTGGACGGTTAAATTCGTCTGCTGTATCTCGTCAATTTGCCGAATATCAAAAATTGGTATGATGACATCGACCCCCCGAATTCCGATCCCCGGCCCGGCATTTTTCCCGAGCATGGAAGCCGGCGCGCAAGACGAGTGACGAGATGCGGACAGATCCAGACGTTTCCGAATCCGAGTTGGATCGGGAAGCCAGGCTGCAATTCCTCACCTGGGAGCGCAGGCCTGCGGATATTCAAAGCGATCCCCAAAGGAGGCTGAAGGAAAAACTGGCGCAGTCCGCCGGGGCGCAAATCGCAGACAGCGCTTATATCGCAAGCGACGCCCGCATTTTCACCTCATCTCTGATCCTCGGCGATCGTTCCTGGATTGCGGGGCACGCGCTCGTGCGGGGAGATGTGGAAATCGGCGCCAATTGTTCGGTCAACCCCTACGCATGCATCTCCGGAAAGGTCCGATGCGGAAACGGGGTGCGTATTGCTTCACTGGTGTCGATCGTTGGCTTCAATCATGGCTTCGACGATCCGCACATACCGATCAACGATCAGCCTCACGAGACGCTCGGCATCACGATCGGCGATGATGTTTGGGTCGGTGCCAATGCGGTCATTCTGGACGGCGTGACGATCGGGAGGGGTGCGGTTATCGCCGCCGGGGCTGTTGTAACCAAGGACATTCCGGATCTGGCGATTGCGGCGGGAGTGCCCGCCAAAGTCGTGCGCCGTCGCGGGGAAACGACACCTGCGGGAAAATCGCGTCGGGCCGAGGTCGAACAGGCGCTGCTCCGGATCAGCAAGGTGGCGGAAACCGAGTGGCGGGATGTGCGGGAACGGCATCTGACGCCCGAGGGTTATCTGTCGCCGGATGCCGATGGCATTGTCCGCATGAGCGTCAGGCATGAATGCGATGCGATCGAGATCGCCGCCGGTTTTGGAGAGCAGCCTTCCGGGAATGAGGCCAGGGCGATCGTGGATCGTCTGCAGGCGCTTCAGGACCCTGCGACCGGCTTTTTTCCCGATCCGTTTCGGTCACCCGATCCTGCAAAGAACATCCGCGACGATTCGCCGGCTCTCTATAATGTGCTGGCGGTCGGTTATGCGCTGGAGATACTCGGCACGCATCCCTCCCACCCCATCTCCGGCGTCGAAATGGACGCCGTTGCGCTTTGTGGCTGGCTGGAGGCGTTGCCCTGGAGCAGCCGCGCATGGTGGTGCGGCGATCGGGTGGACGCTATCGCCACCGCGCTTTATTTCAACGCCCGGTATTTCAGGAGCGGCAGGGGTAAGGAAATCCTCTTCGGCTGGCTCTCGACCCATATCGATCGTTCGACCGGACTGTGGGGGAAGCCGACCGCCGAACAAGGCCTGCTGCAACCGGTCAACGGCTTTTATCGCCTCACACGCGGAGCCCATGCCCAGTTCGGCATCCCGGTTCCTTTCCCGGAAGCGGCGATCAATTCCGTCATGACGCATTATCGAAACAATCGCGGTTTTTCCGGCCCAACCTACACGGCCTGCAATCTGCTCGATGCGATCCATCCGCTTTGGTTGTGCCTCAAGCAGACGGATTTCATGCGTGGCCCGGCGGAAGCCGTGGCTGAGGACATCATTCTGCGTTCGCCGGACCGGTGGCAGGCAAAAAGGGGCTTTGCCTTCGCCGACGGTCAGACAGGAAGCCTGCAGGGCACGGAAATGTGGCTTTCGACCCTGCATCTTGCCGCGGACCTGTTGGGCCTGGCTGAAAATTTCGCCTTCGTTCCCAAAGGCGTGCATCGGACACGACCTGCGGGAATGGGGCTGTAGCGCTTGCCGGCGTTGATTGTCGCCTAGCGGAACCGCGGCGGTCGTGGCGGAGAGTTCGAGTGGATTTCGTGCACCGGCGCGTGTTTTCCCAGCAGCCTTAACATCTTCTTTTCGTCTTCCAGCCGCATTCCGTTTTTACGGCAGTGTTCGGCGACGTCGTGCTGGCGTGGCCCAGGAATTCTGACCTGCCGATTGGTATCCTTCTTCATGACGCTTCCTCCTAACAATAAAACGCTCCCAGTTGGGAAATGTTCGTTAGAAGTAGCTAAAATTCAACCCCTGCCGTCAGAATCCGGCTTGCCGCAGACTCGGGCAGCGCAGACCTTGGCATCGAGAAAAAGCCCCTCTGCAGAGCAGAAGGGCTTTCCCGTATCATCGCCAATCCCGGTGATCGCGCCAGTCGCGATGGCCTCGCCATTCCCAGCGAGGCGGTCCTCGGTGGTCCCATCGATCCCGACGATCCCACCGATGGCTGTAGCGGGGCGGCGGCGGCCGCCAGCGGTTGGGGCGGCAATCGCCCCACCGGTTCAGGTGGTAACCGCGACCGCAAGCCCAATCGACCTTTTCGGCGGTTGGTTTTGCCGGGACGGCAATGGTTCCGATCGGCATGGCATTTGCCGCGCCTCCAAAAAGACAAGCTGCGATCAAACTGGCCGCTAAGACTATCCTGCGCATCGGTTTCCTCCAGAGTGCACACGCTGACAGATTGCGGCGCGATCCTTGAACCGTTGCTGAAGTCCGCATTCATCTGAGCTTCAGCTTATGTACATTTGATCGAGGGTTCCTTCTGGTCTCAGCCGGCCTCAGCGATAACGCGAGCGGTCCCGGCCGTCGTCGCGAGAGTCGGAATCGTCCGAAGACGTTCCTCGCTCCAGCCGGTCCAGCACCTGCAGAAGAAGATCCGCGCAATCCTTTGTCGGTTCGCCGTTGGCGCAGCGTAGGTCGATCGTGGTCCGCCCGTTCTCGATGCGGAAACGCGCGCCGCGCTCCCGTGGCGCTCGACGGTCCGCCATCGGAGGCATCCGCCACTCGTCTCCGTCCCTGTCAGCGCCCGGTCCCTGAGGACCGGGCGGCGGTGCGTTCGGGGCGCGATCGCGCTCAGCCTGTGGCGGGGTGCTGGGAGATGCGTTAGGCGTTTCCTGTGCGAGTGACAGGTTGGCCGACAGCGAAAGAACGGCCGCTGCCGTGATGAAAAGAGGTTTCATGTCGGGCCCTCCGGTTCCGGGTGACCAACGAACAATGACGAGGGTTTGTTTGTTCCAGCCGGCGTCCGCCTAACGGCCGCCAACTCTGTTCACCCGGGCCTGCGCCGAACACCGTCGTCGATGGAGTTATCAGACGAGGTAGTGGATATGGGGTCGTGAATGGTGCGGCGAGGCTTCTACCCGTGCTTCGACGCAAAATACGTCCCTCAGCAGGGCTTCGGTCAGCACCGCTTCCGGCGAACCGCAGGCGACAATCCGGCCATCCTGCAGGACGATCAGCTCATCGCAGAACATCGCTGCATGATTGAGATCGTGAAGCGCGATGATGCTCGTCATCGGCAGGCCGGAAACCAGCCGCATCAGGCCGATCTGATGCTGGATATCCAGATGGTTGGTCGGTTCGTCGAGGATGAGTTCCTTCGGCGATTGCGCCAGCGCCCTTGCGATATGGGTCCGCTGCTTTTCGCCGCCGGAAAGGGACTGCCAGCGGTCGTTGCGCTTGTGGGCCATGCCGGCACGCGCAAGAGCGGTCTCGACCGCTTCGTCGTCGGTGAGCGACCAGCCGGAAAATATCGACCGGTGCGGAAACCGCCCGAGCTTCACCACGTCGACGACCCTCAGATTGGCATTGGTCGTGGCGTGCTGTTCAACGAAGGCGACCCGCTTTGCGATCGAACGCCGCCCGATCGTCTTGAGATCCTTGCCTTCAAGCATGATGGAGCCAGAATGCGGCAGTTTCAAACCCGCGAGCAGACGCAGGAGCGACGTCTTTCCCGAACCGTTCGGTCCCAGAAGGCCGAGCGTCCTGCCCGGCTGTGCCGCGAATGAAACGCCGTCGAGCACGGTCTTCCTGCCAATTTTCCAGGTGAGGTTCTCGGTTTTGATGCTCATGACGCGCGTTGGAACCGGTAGAGGATAATCGAAAAGAACGGCACGCCGACCAGCGCGGTGACGACGCCGATCGGCAGGACCTGCTGCGGGATGAGGGTGCGTGACGCGATGTCCGCCACCACCATGAAAACGGCGCCGATGACGGCGCAGGCCGGAAGCAAGCGGACATGCAGTGGCCCGACGGCAAACCGCGCCACATGCGGTACGACGAGGCCGACGAAGCCGATCGAGCCGACCATGCTGACGATCGTCGCGGTCATCATCGCCGTCAGGGCGAAAAGCACGATGCGTGCTCGCGCGACATTGACACCGAGCGCCGCCGCCGCTTCATCGCCGAAGGCGAACGCATCGAGCACGCGGGCATAAAGCAGGCAAGCCACCAGCGCGATGCCGACGATGATCGAGACCAGCGTCAGTTCCGGCCAGCGCACGCCGCCGAAGCTGCCAAGCAGCCAGAACATCACGTCGCGCGCCTGCTGGGCATTGCCCGACGTCGTGACGATGTAGGAGGTCGAGGCATTGAAGAGCTGCGAAGCGGCGACACCGGCAAGAATGGTGCGGTCCGCACCGCCGCGCGTGCCGTTGGATAGCAGCGCCACGAAGAAGAAGGCCGCGAAGGCGCCGGCAAAAGCCCCGGCCGACAATGAGACCGCGCCTGCGCCAACACCGAGGATGACGATCGCGACGGCTCCGGTAGACGCGCCGGCCGAAATGCCGAGAACATAGGGCTCGGCCAGCGGGTTGCGCAGCAGCGACTGCATGATCGCTCCCGATAGGGCGAGGCCCGCACCGCAAAAGGCCGCGACCAGCGCCCGGCTGAGACGATAGTCCCAGATGACCGTCTCATGGATACGGTTGAGCCCCACCGTCGTCCATCCCAGCCGATTGGTGACCGCAGAAAAGGTCGTCGCGAGCGGGATCGGCAGGTCGCCGATCCCGACGCTTATGCCGACGACGAGACCGATGGCTGCAAGCGAAGCCACCAGCACGGCTGCGAAGGCGAAAAGCTGGTGAAGGGAGCGGCGCTTTTCCGTCACTTCAGAAGACCGAGGGCCTTCAACTGGTCGGCCACTTGTTCGGCGCCATAGATCGTCCGCACGGTCGGGTTCATGGCCTGACCGTCCATCACCACCATTGCCTTGTTCTTCACGGCGGTGATCTGGCTGACGGCCGGATCGGTGGTCAGGAACTTGATCTTTGCTTCCGGCTTGTCGAGTTCCCAGCGGTTGCGGTCCAGATTGGCGACGACGATCACGTCCGGATTGGCAGCGATGATGCTTTCCCAGCCGAGCGTCGGCCATTCGGCTTCGGCGGTGACGGCATTGCGGCCGCCCAGGACGTCAGCGATGAAGCCGGACGCTGCGTTCTTGCCGCCGAGATAAGCATCGGCCGACGGGCTGGGGCTGGAGAACCAGAAGACGTAGGAGAGGCTTTTGCCGTCCTTCGAAACGCCGGAACGGAGTTTGGCCTCGCGCGCCTTGAAGTCGGCGATCAACGCCTGGCCGCGATCGGCGACATCGAAGATCTGCGATAGTTCGTCGATTTCCTTGTAGAGCAGATCCATGTTCCAAAGCTGGGCGCGGCTGCCGTACTGGTCCTTGACCTCCTTGGTGCTGAGGCAGGTGCTGGGCGAGAGATAGGTCGGCACGCCGACCTTGTCGAAGTCCTCACGCTTGGCGACCTTGCTGCTCGGGCCGACCAGGCTTGGCAAAGCGGCCGCGACGAAATCCGGGTTCTCCGCCAGGATCGATTCGAAGGTCGGGAATTCGACGCTCAGAAGCTTGACCTTGGCATTGGCTTCGGCAAGTTGCGGCAAAACCTTGCTCGGCCAGAAGGCGGTGCCGGCCATCTTGTCCTGGAGGCCGAGCAGCAGCAGGATTTCCGCGCTGTTCTGGCCAAGGCCGATTGCCCGCTCGGGCGCCTTCTGGAGGCTGACCTGGGCGCCGCAGTTTTCGATGGTCAGGGGGTATTTCGTCGAGGCGAATGCCGAGGAAACAGTGAAGCTGGATGCGGCAGCGATCAACAGCGCGGTCAAGGTGGATTTCAGCGTGAGCATGGCAGGTCCCGGTTCAAGTCTGCCACGGCGAATAAACGTTCCTGCTGGTTTTAACAAGATAACGCCAGTCACCTTTGATGTCGCAAGCTGACATCCTGCCAAAGGCACATCGTCGCCCGCGTCGCAGATTCGGGCAGCGGCGGAGCTGAAACAGGCTCCGTCAGATCAGGTTGCGCCGTTTTGCCTTTATCAGGGCTACGAGCTCGTCACCGCTGATGATCGGTTCGGGGATCTGGCCGCAATGAACGAAAAGCTCGATGGCCGGAAGCTCGCCGATATTCTTTCTGCAATAGGCCAAGGCCTTTTCCAGCGAGACGAAGGTCCGGCTGGGGACGTCTTCTGACCAGCAATGCACGGTGGCGGGCACGCGTGCATATCCCGGAGTCCGGTCGGGCATTTTTCGGGTTTCCTCGGCGTGTCGTTATGATGCGAATTTTGATCACAATTATCATATGATAAGAATGCGCGTGGGCTTAGCTGGTGGGGTGGTTACCGATCTGAAACCCAGACTGCGGCAATTTGAACGGCCTGCGCCTCATCTTCCCCGCGCTAGGGAGGAGAAGGCACAGCGGGTGCAGCTAGCGTCAGGTGCCGGCATAGATCCCATACAGCGCGATGAACACGTAGAGGCAGAAGGCTGCGACCGCGACGCCCGCGATAAACATGATCAGGCCGCGGCCGGCGATGACTTTTCGCTTCTTTTGGGGTTCGGGATCCGCCGATGGCGACAATCCCGTCGGTGTTTCGCTCCTTGGCGTTTCGCTTGGCTTCATCGTCGATCACTTCGTCTGGTCGATGGCGTGCGGAGACGGCGGTGTCTGAGGACCCGTGGGCTCGCCGGGGGTCAGGAAAAAGAAATAGACTGCACCGATGACAAGTGCGGCCGCGAGAATGGCGGTGACAAATTTCATCATGTTGTTGCCGGCTTTTCTGGACGTGTCGTTCATGAAGGCTCCAACAGGCTGATTGGGGAATAGTTCCTCGCCCGATGCCGGGAGCTCATGATGGCGCTTCGGGAGCGGTCGACGGCCTCGGATCAATCTGGTCTTCAGGCCGCTGCCGCGAGCAAGACGCTGGCGACGATCAGGCAGCCAAGCGCTGCATTCAGTCCGATGTAAAACGCCAGTTCATGTTGGTGGTCGGGTTTGCGGTGCATCTCGGTCTCCTCCTGAAAGCTCAACCTGCCGTCGCGTTGGAAAGTTCCGGCCAGCATTGTCATGGCGCTGAAAAGGGATTGCACGAAGGAGGACAGGAAGACCTCCCGCCTAGTCTCCCGCTGCCCCAAGGCCAAGCGGCCCATTGATCCTGTCCAAGGCTTCCCCGAGCGATTTGACCGCTTCCATCGTCACGGCCTGTGCCGACATCAGCATCGCGAGGTCCGCGTCCTTCCCCTGGTGGGATAGCGCAAGGGCACGCTTGTGCAGCTGTTGGCTCATGGTGCTGAGTTGCTCAAAAGTATTTTCGTCCATCGTCATCCTCCGAAGTCTGCGCGGTTTTAAAGCCCCAACCCGGCATTCAGTTCCAATCAGCGAACTGAACGGCAGAATTCGTAAGCGGCGGCGGACTCAACACCTGGGGATGATCCGCTTGCCGCGGAAGGCTCCGGCTCCCGCTCTTTCGTGGGAGCCGGTTCCTCGTTTTCTGGTCACTGCGGTGGCAGAACCACGTTGCTGTCGGTGGTGCTTTTGACCGGCTTCTGCCCCGGGACGTGGGACATGCTGCGCGTCTTGCTTTGCAGCTCATCATCCTTGACCCGCGTTTTCGTCTGGGATTTGCTGAATGTGCCCTGGTCCATGGCCTGCGCCTTCGACTGCGCCTTCAACTGGTTCGGGTTCTCGTTGACCTTGGTCTGGCTGCGGGCTTTGCCATCGGCCGTCGCCGCACTGCCCCCAGAGCCGATCGAGGCTGTCGTGCCATCGTCGGTCTGACAGGCTCCGGCGGTGCCGAGTGTGCTTGCCGATGTGCCGCCTGCGGCGGCGCTGCCGGCGGAGCCGACGGTGCCGGCCGAGTTGCAGTCCTGTGCAAGCACGGGCGTGGTGGCGACCGAGGCCATAAGCGCCAGGCACGCCAGGGTAATTTTCTTCGACATGTCTATCTCCTTCATTTCCGAGGCGGGGTTACGTCGCAGGTGCCGTCCGATCGGCGTGTGATCACCGTTCCATCAGGCTTGGTGACGCTTGCCGTCGAAAATGCCTGATTGCCGGCCGTGCCGGTTGTGACGGACGAGCCGGCGCTGGACGAAGCCGAGCCACCGCCCGAATGCGTCGTCGTTGTCTTGCCGTCGATTGTCGTCGAGGACGATACGCTGCCGCCGCCTGCGGTTACCGATGTCGACGTCCCGTTGCCGGTCGAGCCCGCGGCTTCGATGACGGTGCAGGTGGTGCCGTCGTCAAGCTTGATGGTTTCGGTGGCAAAGGCCGAGATCGCGGTGATGGTCGCCAGGATCAGCGGCAGTGCGAACGTGCCTTTGTATGCGAATGATGCCGAGGTCATTTCGGCTCTCCTATTGATAGGACGAAGGCGGAACAATCCGCCCCCGTCCGATGGATGGGACTAGCAGGAAGCGCCGTCTTTCTTGGCCTGGCCCGGAGGACATGCCTTCTTGCCCTGTCCGTGTTCAAGGCCGGCTGCGCCAGCCGAGCTGCCGCCGGTTCCGACCGAACTGGTCGACATGCCGTCCTTGGCCGAGGTGCCGCCGGTGCCGAGCGTCGAAGCGGAGCCCGACCCACTGCCGGAACCTGCCGCCGAGCCGCCGGTGCCGACGGAGCTGCTGGACTGGCCGTCTCCTGCGGACGTGCCGCCGGTGCCAAGCGTCGATGCCGAGCCGGAGCCGCTGCCCGAGCCTGCCGCCGACCCACCGGTGCCCACCGAGCTGCTCGACTGGCCGCCGCCAGCAGAGGAACCGCCGGTGCCCAGGGTCGAGGCGGAACCGGTGCCGCAATTGGTGGTGCCGGGTGCGCAATTGGTTCCGGCAGAACTGCCGCCCGTCCCGACCGTGCTGCTGGACGTGCCGCCGCCGGCACTGGTTCCTCCGGTGCCGACTGTGCTGCTGGTCTGGGCGAAGGCTGACAGTGTAGTGCCCGCGAGAAGCGCCGCGGCAAAGGCCGCGCGTGTAACAATGTTCATGTCTTATCTCCTTGAGTTTCCACATGCTTCCGACCGCGAACAGCGTTTCCGAAGCTGTGAAGAAAACTCGCTTTCGACGGCGCCTGTTCCCGGCCTCAGGCTTCAGTCCTATCCAGGCTGAGACCTTAGGCCACGGGCGACACCGACCAAGGTCCGGAGCGAGGAGGAAGAGGTCGCGAACGCGGAACTTGGACCGCAATTGCGGGTTCAAGGCGTCTCGAAAAAGGAGGTTCAGATGGAAGAGAGCGTGTATGAGGCGCGTTGGCTGCTGATCATCATCGCTTTGCTGGTTGTCGCAATGACCGCCGTCGGCGCCGCAGCTGGGTGAGCCGGCTGAGGCGGCTGGCGCGGTTGAGCGCCTTCTTTGGCGGGTCCCTGCGAGAGGGCAGCGGTAAAACGGAAGCCACTTGCCGAGTCGACGAAGACTTTTCGTTGGGTATGGTGCTTCGTGGATGCCCGCAGATATCGAATTACGTGCCAGGTGGCGCAATCTCGCATTGGCGAGAGGTGATGACGGCCGCGGTGGTGGTGCGAACCGAAGCTTCAGCTCGCTGAATACGTGCTCGGCCATGAAATCTACAAACTCATGTTGATTACGAGATACGTTATGGATGTAAATCTCGGCAAAGCCACATGTCGCGCATTCTTCGACCAGTTCATTTCCGCGCGTAATCAAGGGAATGAATTTGCCTATTTCCTCGGGCGCCACATCGCGTGATGCCGAATCGAATTCCGCAGGGCTTGCTCAGCTAACAAATCCGGCTCGACCGCCGCATTGCGCCTCTCCTGCCAGGCGGCCATTCGCGCCTCATCGATTGTGGACGCCCAGGACGCTTGAGCTGGAGGGCAAGGGGTTTCCCCGCTCCACCGTTTGCCTGGAATACCTCCGCGATCCTTTTCATTTCGTTCGCCGCTTTCCGAACTGTCACCAGCCCGGCTGCCCACTTTCCAAGCCAGGTTGCGGTCCGCTCGGTGAGCGCCGCGCCCAACAACAATGGCGGCTTCTCCGGAAGTGACCGCAGCTTTACCTGATCTGTCTTGAGCTATCGGTGGTCAACGTCACCGTCTAACCGGCAAAGGTGGCACCCCCGGTCGCTCGCGGCGGGAAAATATAGGGAATTCAAAGGTATTTTTCGAAGTCTTTGAATTCGTGTGATAATCTAAGATCCCAGCCGATTATACCGAGATGCTGTTCGAGCTCGTTTCAGGCTCGAATCTGCCCCTGAATTCGCCTGCATCGCTTCTGAATATTATGGGTGATGCGCCCCAGGACTCTCGTCGGATCGCCAGCGGTGTCGACGATCTGCTTCGCGACATCTTCGCAGAAGCCACCAATTACCGCCGCAAGCTCCTGGACACGCCTGATAGTCGATGCACCGCTCAACCCGACCTCCTCAGCGAATGCCTGCCAATCTGCTCGCCTCAAGTCAGGCCCGATGAAACGCCCGGCGATGCCTTGAGGCAGGCTCTGATCAACCTGCCGGTAGACCGCCGCACACATCAAATCGTAAAGTGGCGCCAGCTTCGCAGATCCGCCGGCACCGATCAGGATGGAGTAGTTCTTTGCATGCGAATCCGAATTGCAGATCAGTACGTTGAAAATCACTGCGTCGAGAAGCGTCAGGCGCTCGGCGGGGGAAACAAGATCGCTGACGGCATCGAACAGCATCTTCAATGTCACGCCGCGGCCCGTCTGGGATCGCTCGTATTTCTGCGATGGAAAATGACCCGTTAGCTGGCAAAGGTCTTCCTGGTGCAGCCTGCGGATCTCACCTTGTGGATCAGTAAAACGGTCATAGCGCTTCACCAGCAAATAGCGCCGTTTGCCGGCTATGCCGATCGTAGCTTCGGCCGCTTCCAGTCCGCAGGCCCGTGCAAGGGCCAGGCAGAAGGCTTCGTTCTCGACGCTTCCAGCCAGACGGTTGGTGTCTGGCTTGATGATATGGGTCGATGGCGTGCCATCGACCGGGATCGAGATAGCGCCATTCTCATCAACGAAGACGGGTAGCTTTTCCTGTACGCCCGCAAGCGACATGGAGACCCCTCGCTCTCCGACCAGGAAGGGTTTGGACGGAAGCTCGTTGAGGATTCGCTCCAGCGCCTCGTCGTCCGGAATGGGCTGCAGGTTGACGCCCGCTTTGCGGGGTTCGCCGATCGACAGCGCTCCGGCCGTGTCGCGACCGATGTGACCGAGCAGGCCCACGATGTCCTGGGGAGACACTTTCAGCCGCTGACCGATCTCGGCGAGATGGGTTTCCGGCAGCAGGTTGGCGAGCCATGGCAGCAGCCTGTCCGCGCCGACCGCTCCTGATCGTAGCGGCATGGTCAGCGAGATAGGGAAGGCCGAGCGGCGCGCCTCCCATGACGGATCGTAGTCGAGCCGCCATTCCCCCTCGAACGTCATCTCGCCAACGAGGAAGGTTTCGTAGAAGATGGTTGTCATCGGCCATCACCGAAAGTCGGCAGGAAGCCCAGGTCATCTTCCATGGCGGTCAACGAGGGTTGGGCTGTCTTCAAGTCGCCGATCTCGATACCGACCGTGCGTGCGACGATCAGCGCCTTTTCGAGC
The DNA here is from genome assembly GCF_002968565.1 of Neorhizobium sp. T25_27. Taxonomy (NCBI): domain Bacteria; kingdom Pseudomonadati; phylum Pseudomonadota; class Alphaproteobacteria; order Hyphomicrobiales; family Rhizobiaceae; genus Neorhizobium; species Neorhizobium sp. T25_27. The sequence goes on along the minus strand of NZ_PVBJ01000008.1, from coordinate 262,289 downwards.
TGGCAGCTAGGCTTGCCGGATTCGAGCTCGACGATGAAACGTTCGCCTGTACCGGAACGGGTGGCAAGCTCGGTCTGGGTCCAGCCGAGACCTTTGCGTTTTTCCCTGACGGCAGCGCCGAAATCGCGTGCGGATCTGAACATCGAGCATCTCCTGTATCGGCTTACCGTACAGGAAGATTTCCTGAGTTTCAATGCCATCCTTACCGATCGGGAAGTGTTGCCCTTGGAAATGTAGATTCACCCCGATCGGGAAGTTTTTATATTCGAAGGAGAACGCGAATTCAGGGTCCATGAGCTCAGGGTGTCGCGTGTGGTACACCTCCGGGTATCGTAATTTCCGCAACGCAGGCAGGCATTTGACGGCGGCTATCTGGCGGAAAGTCCCACCGATTCCGCCGAAAGGCGGACAAACGCACATTCTGTTGTGAGACAACGATACCACCAGGTCTGACGGCGAGAACGGCTTGCGCCAGTCGAGATCATCGAGAGTCGATTTGCGTTCCCAGCGCTCCAGATCAATTTCGATATGGGCAAATGCTTCGCGGGCTGCCTGAAGCGGCCGCATCCATCATCACCCTCGTCAGACGGATCGCACGCCGCTCGTGAATTCTCGGGCGGACTCTAAGGCCTTCGATCTCAATGGCACGCAATGCGGCCTCGTCGCCAAGGCGGCGGGCCAGTGACGTCGCTTGCTCTACTGCTGAGGCAAGTTCGGCGAGCTCATCGGCGACCTCCTGCAGTTCATCGTTCGAAGGCGTTGCGATTTTGCGTAAGTCGTCTTCGCTCCCGACCCAGGGCACCAGCTGCTACATGGCCAATGCAGCTTCGCGTTTTGCTCGCGACGCAGCATCCGCAGCGTTCGAACGGCGCTGGTCGATATCGCGCGTGCCGCGTCAACAGCCGTTCGCAGGTCAGTACTGTCGTTCGTTTCCAACGAGTGAGCCCGCAGACGAATATGGACATTGATGCCCGGGCGGGCCTCTAGTCGTTCAGTCTGAAAGAGGCAGCCGAGCCCCCTGAGCCAGATGCGCTTTTTAGCCTAGGTCTTGGTATGGCATGCCGGGTTGCGTCGCCACCCGGCATGCCGGATCGTCACTTGACCGCCAGCGCCTCGTTGATCTTGCCGGCGTCAGCCTCGAGGTTCTTGTAGGTTTCCTCCAGGCTCAATTCGCCAACGATGAGCTGGCTCATGCGCTGGACGATCTGCTGGTAGATCGCCGTCCCGCCCTTCATGCGTTCGAAATCGCGCGCCGCCTGCGGAACGTTCTTCTTGTTGTCCAGAAAGACCGCCATGGATGCCTTGGCGTCGTCGCTGGAGATCTTGTATTGCGGGTTCTTGATGTCCGCTCCCGTCAGGATGACATAGGTCTCGGCGATTTCGCGCTGCACCTTCTCGGAGCCGAGAAACTCGATGAACTGCGCGACCGCTTCGGGATGTTCGGTGCGCTTGAAGCCGACGATCGCGGTCGCACCCGGCATCGCATAGCAACCCGCATCACCGCAGGGTGCGTTGATGGCCGTCCACTGGAAGGCGTTGCCGATCTTCTTCTGGAAGGGGTTCACCATCCAGTTGCCGGCGAGGTAGGTGACGACATTGCCGTTGACGAATTCATCGCCCATGTTCTTGTACTGCGAGCCGCCGGCTGCCCCCCACATTTCCTTGGGAAAGCTGCCGTTCTGGGTCCAGGAATAGAGGTCGGCGATATATTTGCGCGCACCTGCATCCGGGAAATTGAACTTGCCGTCCTTCACATAGACCGAGCCGTAGGAATAGGCGCCGCCTGAAAAACGGTGGCCCGACCGGTCCATGGTGAAGGGGATCTGCGCGCCCGTCGCCTTCGCGACGCGGGCGGAAGCTTCGACGATCTCCTTGAGCGTGGCCTTGGGGCCGGGCAGTGGCTCGCCGGCCTGCTCGAACAAGGTCTTGTTGACGAACGGCAGGTTCAGCGTCTGGGACGCGACGTAGCCGTTGATCGACTTCGGGTCGTTGATATTCGGCAGGCGGAGCTGGTTGAGGCTGTCCCCGTGGAGCTTGGCGAAGGCGTCCGGGTCCTTCATGTGGGACCGCATGTCGAGATAATAGGGCGCGAGCTGCCAATCGGTGATCTTGGCGAGATCCGGACCCTTGCCTGCCGCCAGCTGGACCGGCAGCTGCTTGACCACCGCGTCGTAGCCGGACGATACGAAATTGATCTTGACGTCGGGATGTGACGCCTCGAATTCCTTGCTCAAGGCGGCCATGCGCTCGACATAACCCTGGTCGTCGTCGGTGAACAGGAAAGTAATGGTCTTGGCGTCCGCCATGGCCGCGCCCGAAAGAGCGAAGGCCGAGAATACGAACGCACTTATCCCTGATAGAAGTCTCTGCATTTTTCATCCTCCCAATGAAAATATTTTCACAATTCGGAAGGTTTCCTCTCGGGTTTTCCTTCGAATTTCTCCTTTTTGAAGCTTGACAATCCAAACGTCAAGCTGTCTTGTCGCCCTAAATTCGAAACTGCTCACAAAGCTGACGTTCGAGTTTAAATTTATGAAAATATTTTCATGATCTGAGGGAGGCAGTCATGGAGCACTCACCTGCAGCCGCAGGCCGTTCCGGCGGTGCCAGCTATCATGTCGCCCCGGGCGAAACCTTCACCGCGTGGGTCGTCTCGGATTTGCGCCAGACGTATTTCCCAGGTGAACCGGCGCCGGCGGAAGATCGCGTCAATTACTGCTTCATCAACGGCTTCGTGGATGTCGGCGACTTGCCTTGCAGGAAGGCCTTCCAGGCACAGATGATCGGACGGGAAATCCGTGCCGAGCGCGACTGGAAGCCGGCCTCCCTGAACCTGCCGGGGCCGAACCGCCGCGTCGAGTTCACCGGCTTCTGGCACGTGCCCACCCATGTCGGCCGCTGGCTGCGCGGCAGTTTCCGCGCCGAGGCTGCCCGCCACGTCCCGATGCGGCTGAGAACCTGCGGCGGCGTGCGGATCTGGGTCAACGGCGAGGAACAGGTGCGGTTCGAGCCCTTCCGTCGCAATGTCGAGAGCGAAACGGGGATCGTCCTGGCGCTGAAGGCCGGCGACAACGACGTCCTTGTGCTGACCGAAGACCTGGCGGAGCGCGACACGATCTGGTTCTTCGAGCTGGAACTGGCCGATACCCAACCGCTGGACATCGCCCTGCCGACCGCACTGGACCGGCAGGAGGTTCGGCGGCTCGAGCTCCTCGCGCGTGCCATCCGGCCCGCCGTCGACGTTTTCGTCGATCGCCCGCTGGAAATCCTCTTCGACACCCCGCCGGGCGCCGATCTGCCCGTCGGCATCGAGGTCTACAGCCATGGTCATGACCGGGCCGTGCTGGCGACGGCGGACCTGATGCTGAGTGCCGGCGAGACACGGCTTGTCGCTCCCGCAATCAAAGGCCTGCCGGACGGATATCATGGCATCAGGCTGAAGATCGGTTCGAGCGCTGCGGCCGTCGCCCGCCATATCGACGCCGCCTTCATGAGCGGCCTCGTTCTGCCGCAAGCCGCCGCCACCCTTGCTGAGCGCAAGCGTGAGGCGCTGATCTTCAGCGCCCGTTTCGGCGCCGAGCGGATCGGCCGCGTGCTTGCCATGGCTGCAACCGGCGAGATCGACCGCGAGGCGACGGACAGGATCATCGCCGCCACGCTCGAGATCATCGACCGGCGGGAGGATTGCTCGGATTTCGTGATGGTGCCGCTCCTCTGGCTTCTCGGCGAATATGAGCATGTCCTGTCACGGGAGACGGCGGAGAGCATCCGCGCCTCCGTCGCCCGCTACCGCTACTGGGTGGACGAGCCCGGCAACGACGTCATGTGGTTCTGGAGCGAGAACCATGTCCTGTGCTTCCACACGAGCCAGCTGATCGCCGGCAGGTTGATGCCGGATACGGTGTTCTCCGCCTCCGGCAGGACGGGCCGCGAGCAGGCGCGGCTGGCGGAAGGCCGGCTTCGCCGCTGGTTCGACAGCGTCGAGGCGCACGGCCTCGCCGAATGGAATTCCGCAGCCTATTATCCGGTGGATTTCATCGGTCTGCTCGCCCTCGAACGCTGGGGCGGAGACGATATCGCCCCGCGCGCTCGCCATCAGCTGGATCTGATCTTCGCGATGATCGCGCTGCACACTCTGGCGGGCGTTCCCGGCGGCTCGCAGGGACGCGCCTACGACAAGGAGTTGCGGGCCGGGCCTCTGACGGAACTGGCGCCATTCGCCCGCGTGGCGTTCGGCAGCGGCTGGCTGAACGGCGGCGTCGCGTCCCTGCCGATGTTCTGCGCCGGTTCCTATGCGCCGCCGGCCGACCTGCCGGAGTTTGCCCAGTTGGCAGCCGGACGCTCGATAGAAGCGCGTTACGCGCAGGGGCTCGAAAGCGGCAGGCTCGTGCTCTTCAAGACGGAAGCCTCGCAGCTCTCGACCGTGGTCGATCACAAGACGGGCCGGCGGGGCCACCAGCAGCACGTGCTCGACATTCGGCTTGCCGGCCACCCGATGGCGAGGCTCTGGGTCAATCATCCCGGCGAAGACGATCCCTGGGGCACGCAGCGCCCGTCCTATTGGGCCGGCAACGGCGTTCTGCCGCGCGTCATGCAATATCGCGACGTCGCCCTGCTGATCGCCGACACCGAAGGAACGCGCCATGCCTGGACCCACGCCTATCTCGGTCGCGACGGCCTCGATGAGGTCGTTTTGGACGGAAACTGGCTCCTCACCCGCTCGGGCCGGGGCTTTGCGGCACTTTACGCCACGAACGGACTTGAACTCGTGACCGACGGAGCGACCGCCGGACGCGAGGTGCGCTCCGAGGGTGCCCTCACCGGTTGGGCGGCGGTGGTGGGCGCGGGCGACGAAGCCGCTTTCCGTCATTTCGTCGAACGTATCCGCGCCACCTCCGTCTTGTTCGACACCGACAGCAAGGCGCTGAGCCTTACGCCGCCGGATCGCGAAACACTGGCGCTCGCTTATGCCGGGGAATTCACCGTCGGCGGAGAGCCTCGACCCTTCATCCACGACCGACCCGTGCCGATCCTGACCTATGACAGCACGACCGCCGGCGACGGCGCCCATCCATTCTATGCATAAAGGACATTCCGACCGATGGATTCGATGACCCTCAACAAACCGGCCCTGCAGGAGACGATCGATCAGGTCGCGGTTGCGTTCAGCCGCCTCAAGGGCATCAAGGAAGGCCTTGCCGGTGTCGATGCGGACGGCGGTATCCAGTTCGACGAATGGGACTGGGAAGTCGGCGTCGGCCTCTACGGCTTCCTGCGCCGCGCGCTTGCCGCCGGTGACCGGAAGGCTATCGACGACCTCGTCGCCTGGTACGGCCGGCAAATCGGCCGGGGCCTGCCGCCGCGGCAGATCAACAGCACGGCACCGATGCTGCCGCTCGCCATCCTTATCGAACATGTCGACCGGCCGGATTTCCGCGCGCTTGTCGAGGACTGGGCGGACTGGCTCGTCCACCGGCTTCCGAAGACCGAGGACGGCGGTTTTCAGCACGTCGTCAAGGAACGGCTGAACGACGGCGAGCTCTGGGACGATACGCTGTTCATGGCCGCACTGTTTCTGGCACGCGCGGGCGTCGCCTGCGGGCGCCGCGACTGGATCGACGAGGCCGTCTACCAGTTCATGGTGCATGCCCGCTATCTGTCCGATCCGGTCACCGGCCTCTGGTATCACGGCTGGACCTTCAACGGCCGGCACAATTTCGCCAAGGCCTTCTGGGCGCGCGGCAACGCCTGGATCACGGTCGCCATTCCCGAACTGTTCGAGCTCGTTCCCGATCTCGAGGAAAAGGACAAGCGTTTCCTGTCGAACGTGCTTGCGAGCCAGGTCCGCTCGCTGAAGCGACTGCAGCGCTCCGACGGCATGTTCCATACGCTGCTCGACGACCCGACGTCTCCCCTTGAAACATCGGCGACGGCCGGGATCGCCTATGGCATCCTGCGCGGCATCGACGCGGGCATCCTGAATGCGTCCAACCGGGTGCATGCGGAGCGCGCGCTGGCGGCCGTGCTCTCCCAGGTCGATGACGAGGGCGTCGTCCAGGGCGTTTCGGATGGCACCCCGATGGGACACGATCTGGATTTCTATCGTCGTATCCCCAACCTGCCGACCCCTTACGGGCAGGCGCTGACGATGCTGCTTTTGACGGAAGTCCTGCTCGAGGGCGGGGAGGGCGCATGAACAGGTTCCCGTCCCTTCTCGTCGAGCCCGTGCAGGAGGACGAGACGGCGCGCATTCAGGCGGCGATCGACCAGGTGGCCGCGCGCGGCGGCGGCTGCGTCGAACTTGCCGAAGGCATCCACAATACGCGCGGCCTGCGGCTGCAATCCGGCGTCGAGCTTCATCTGGCGATGGGCGCGATCCTGCGCCCGGCCGCCGACTACGGGGCTTACGAGCAGACATCGGTTTCGGTTGTCGCCGAGAAGTCGAACCGTGCCATGATCGTCGCAGCAGACGCGACGGACATAGCCTTGACCGGCCCGGGACGGATTGAGGCAGGCGGCGAACATTTCATCGCCGGCAATGACGAGGCGATGGGCACCTTTGTCCCGGCGGAATTCCGCCCGCGGGTGGTGGTCTTCGAATCCTGCCGCGGCGTGCGGATCGAGCAATTGGAAATTGTCGATTCGCCGATGTGGACGCTGCACCTGGTCAATTGCGACGACGTCTATGTTGGCGGCGTGAAGGTATCGAACAACCGGCGCATGCCGAATACCGACGGCCTCGTTCTCGACGCCTGCCGGCACGCGGTGGTGGAGGACTGCGTCATATCGACGGCCGACGACGGCATCTGCCTGAAGACCAGCGCCGGGGCGGACGGCCAGGCGATCGGAGAATGCGAAAACGTGCTCGTGCGCCGCTGCCTGGTCGAAAGCAACAGCTGCGCGCTCAAGATCGGCACGGAATCCTACGGCGATTTCACGCACGTCGTCTTCGAGGACTGCCGCGTCCACGATTCAAACCGGGGACTGGGGCTGTTTTCGCGCGACGGCGGGCACATGACCGACATCCGCTTTTCCCGGATAGAGGTCGATTGCAACGAGACGCTCGACGGCTTCTGGGGATCGGGCGAAGCGCTGACGGTGACGGTGGTGGATCGCATCCCCACCCGCCGCGCCGGTGCGGTTCGAAACCTCGTCGTCGAGGACCTCCACGGCCAGATGGATGGAGCGATCGCGCTCGTTTCGACTTCCGCCGCAGGAATCGAGGGCGTCAGGCTTTCGCGGCTGCGACTGCGGCAGCGAAAAGGTCCGCTCGGCACCGGACTTCGCTACGATCTGAGGCCCACCAACGCGGATATCGCACCGAGCGCGGACGCTGCCGGCCGGGCGAATGCATGGACGAAGGGCGCGGATGGGCGGGTGGTCGGCCTTGTCGACTACCCGGGTGGCATGCCGGCGCTTTTTACCGCCGGCATAGAGGAGATTACGATCGAGGAGACGCATTTCGAGAGGCCGCAACCGATACCGGAAGGCTGGAACGTCGAAAGCGTCATCCATAAAGTGACTGAACCTGACGGGAGCAGGGAATGGGAAATCTGAAACTTACGAATGTCACCAAGGCGTTCGGCGCGCTGACCGTCCTGCACGGCATCGACCTGACGATCGACAACGGCAAGTTCGTCGTTTTCGTCGGTCCGTCCGGCTGCGGCAAGTCGACCCTCCTGAGGATCATCGCGGGGCTGGAGGACATCAGCGCCGGCGGCATCGAGATCGGCGGGCGCGACGTGGTCCAGCTTTCGCCGGCGGAACGGAAGATCGCCATGGTCTTCCAGTCCTATGCGCTCTATCCCCATATGAGCGTGCGCAAGAACCTCGCGTTCGGGCTCGAGAACCTGAAATTCAAGCGCAGCGAGATCGAGACCCGAATCGGGGAGGCGGCGCGCATGCTGGCGATCGAACCCTATCTGGATCGCAAGCCAAGGCAGCTTTCCGGCGGCCAGCGCCAGCGTGTCGCGATCGGACGGGCCATCGTGCGCAACCCCGATATCTTCCTCTTCGACGAGCCGCTCTCGAACCTCGACGCGGCGCTGCGCGTGCAGACGAGGGCGGAAATCACCCGGCTGCATCGCCAGCTGAGAACGACGATGATCTACGTCACCCACGACCAGGTGGAGGCGATGACCATGGCCGACGAGATCGTCGTGCTCAATGCCGGCCGGATCGAGCAGGTCGGAACGCCGCTCGAACTCTTCGATAATCCGAGGAACCTCTTCGTGGCGGGCTTCCTGGGTTCGCCGAGGATGAACATGCTGAAGGGCCAGGTGACGGCGGTCGGCGAAGCCGGGGTGACGATCGATGTCGGCTACGGTGCGCCGCTCACTGCGTCGATCGATCCCGCCGCGGCGAAAGTAGGGCAGGCCGTGCTTGTCGGCATCCGGCCCGCACATTTTTCCGTCGGCGACGAAGGACTGCCGTTCGTCGTCCAGTATCACGAGAGCCTTGGGACCGAGACCTATGTCTACGGGACGCTCGAGGGGCGGGACGAGCAGATCATCGTCCACCAGACCGGCCATTTCGCGCCGCGGCCCGGCGACCTTCTGCGGATCATGCCGCTATCCGGCCGGGTGCACGTCTTCGATCCCGATAGCGGCCTGGCTCTGCCGAGATCGGTCAGCCAACGGAGTGATGTCCATGAGCACGCCTAAGGCGACCGATCTCGGCGGCCGTGCCCTCGACTTCGTCATGGGCGTCGTCGAGGCGCCCATCAACGGGTTCGAACGGCTGATGGGCAGGAAGCGCATGCCCTATCTGTTCCTCGCGCCGAACCTCATCCTTTTCGGCATCTTCACCTTCCTGCCGATCGCCATCGCGGTTGGTTACGCCTTTACCGGCGGCACCGGCCTTTTCGTGTCGGAGCGGCCTTTCGTCGGCTTCGACAATTTCCGCCAGCTCCTGCAGTGCGAGGACTACCTTCGTCCGGGGAGCTGCCGCGAATCGCTGTTCTGGACGGCGGTCTGGAACACGCTCTGGTTCGTCGGCTTCAACGTCGCCGCGACGCTGCTCGTGGCATTGGTGACGGCTCTCATCCTCAACCGGGCGATGGCCGCTCGCGGTTTCTTCCGGGCCATGTTCTTTTATCCCGTCCTGCTGTCGCCGGTCGTCATCGGCCTGATCTGGAAGTGGTTCCTGGACCGCAACGGCCTGCTCAACGCCTTCCTGCAGATGCTCGGCGTTCCGCCGGAAATCTTCCTGCTGGATGTCGGCTGGTCGCGTTTCTTCGTGGTGGTCGTTTCGGTCTGGTTCCACATGGGCTTTTATACGCTGATCCTTCTCGCGGGCCTGCAGGCCATTCCGAAGGATCTCTACGAGGCTGCCGCGATCGACGCGGCCTCGCCCCGGCGCACGCTTTTCCGGATCACGCTTCCGCTTCTCGGGCCGAACCTGCTCGTCGTGCTGATCCTCTTGATGATCCGCTCGGTCCAGATCTTCGACGAAGCCTGGGTGCTGACCAATGGCGGCGGCCCTGGCACCGCAAACAGCTTCATCGTGCAGTACATCTACCAGATGGCTTTCGGCAGCGACCTGCGCCTTTTCGGCCTTGCCTCGGCCGCCTCGGTGCTGATGGGTCTCGTGCTGCTGGCCCTGACGCTCATACAGCTGCGGCTTGGCCGCAAGATGGAGTCCTGACCATGTCGCAAGGCCTCTCACCCATCGCCTTCCTGACACGCACCCGCCGGCCGGGCCGGATCGGGCTCACCGACATTCTCTCCTGGGCCTGGCTGGTCCTGGGCACGCTTGCCGTGCTCATTCCTGTGGTCTGGGCGGGGCTTTCCTCGTTCAAGCCGGCCGCCGAGATCACCCGCTTTCCGCCGACGCTGCTGCCGCGTGCGGCGGTCCAGCAGACCGTACCGGGCTTCGACGCCCCGCTCAGCCTCTGGACCGTCGACGTCGATGGCCAGCCGCGCGAGATGGCGATGGTCCGGCGCATCGGACTGAAAGCCCAGATGGTCGATCCGAACAATCCCGGACCGCCGGTCAGCGTCGACGTCAAAAGCATGTCGCCAGTCCAACGGCTCACCATCGCGACCGAGAACTATACCGATCCGCTCACCAGGTTCGACTTCCTCACCTTTCTGAAGAATTCGGTCTTCGTCACCTTCGTCGCGACGCTGCTGACGCTCGTCGTCAACGCGCTTGCGGCTTTCGCGCTGTCGAAATACCGGTTCCGGGGCGAGAAGGCGATCTTCGTGCTGATCATCTCGACGCTGATGATCCCTCTCACGGTGGTCATGGTCCCGGCCTATCTGGTCGTCGTCGGCGTCGGCCTGGTGGACAGTCTCTGGGGCATCATCATCCCGACGATCGCCTCGCCGACCGGCGTCTTCCTGCTGCGCCAATACATGCTCACCATTCCCGACGAACTCATCGAGGCGGCCCGTGTCGACGCGGCAAGCGAGTTCCGGATCTTCTGGCGCATCGTCCTGCCGCTGACGGCGCCGGCGCTCGCGGTGCTGGCGATCTTTTCCGTCCTTTGGCGGTGGAACGACTTCCTCTGGCCGCTGATCGTCTTGAGCAGCCGCGAAAATTTCACCCTGCAGGTCGGGCTCAACGCCTTCCAGGGGGAGTTCTCCGTGCAGTGGAACTACATCCTCGCCATGACCTTCCTGAGCCTGGCGCCGGTGACCGTCGTCTTCCTGTTCCTGCAGAAATACATCACCACCGGCATTGCCGGCACCGGAATGAAGTGAGCTTCACCTGCGGGGCGGCGCCGGCGCGACGCTGCCCCGCAGCACCAGCTTGCAGCCGAGCTCCAGCCGGTAGGCCGGCCGCAGCGGGTCGTTGGCGACGAGCCGCTGTTCCAGAAGGCTGATTGCGGCCGCCCCCAGCCGGTCGGTCGGCAACTGGACCGTCGAGAGCGGCGGCGTGCTGAATTCCCCGGGCACGATATCGTCGAAGCCGAGCACGGACATTTCTTCCGGCACACGGATGCCGAATGCCGCCAGCGCCCTCAGGCAGCCGAGCGCCAGGTTGTCGGCGGCGCAGAAGATTGCCGTCGCGCCGCGCAGGTTGCCATTTTCGGAAAGCAAATGGCGGATCGCCTGCTCGCCCTGATGGGGCTCGTATCCTTCCGCCTCGACGATCATCTCCGGCGATACGGCAAGGCCGGCCGCAAGATGGGCATCGGCGTAGCCGTCATAGCGGCGGCGGATGGTGGTCCTGCCCTTCCAGGTCAGATGCAGGATGCGGCGATGGCCGAGCGAAAGCAGGTGCTCGGTTCCCTGGCGGGCGCCGAAACGGTTTTCACCTGTGACCGTATCGACCAGCATCGAAGGGTCCTCGCCGTTCAGGATGACGAGCGGTGCCCGCCCCGCGGCAAGGGCGCGGATCAGTTCCGGCCGGTCGTCGTTGAGGATGACGATGCCGTCGACGTTTTCGGCCTGCGCCATGCGGCGCACCTCGTTCGCGTCGATCCGGCTGCCGGCGCTGACGAAAGGCACGATCCGGATGCTGAGCCGCTCGCATTCCTGGCGCAGGCTGTTGAGCATCGTCCAGCTGACGAGATTGACGTCGCTGTGAGGCGCCGCATCGCTGGTGATCGCCAGGAGGATGGTGCGAAGCGTGGCGATCGTCGCCCGGCTCCTGCGCCTTTCCAGATATCCCAGCCTTTGTGCGGAATTGAGCACCCGCTCCCGAACCTCTATGGAGATCGGCGCGGTTCCGTTGAGGACATGGGACGCGGTACTGAGCGAAACACCGGCGTCCAGAGCCACATCTTTCAAGCCGAGCTTGGCTTTCAACGGAATTTCTTTCGATTTAAGCTGGGTTTTTGAAGCGCCGATGCGAGCAAACAATGTCTCGCATTGTTCGTGCAGGCCGTTTGGATATCTCCGCGCACGACCCGTTGCCGGAGCGGTGCTTCATCCCCCGATGCGATGAACTTCGTCCATCATGCATGCTCACGGGGCTTCAAAGCAAGACAATCTTGACGCGGCCTTTCGTCAAAAAGCCGCGCCGCCGTTATTGTGGAAGCGCTCCCATCTTCCCACCCCATGCATCCGTGTCCGCCATCAGATGCCTTGGATTTATTCGTCGATGACGATCGACTTGCCTTCCTTGACGGCTCGCCCGGCTGCGTCGGCCAGCATCAGCGCGATCACACCGTCTTCGGCGGAAGGCGAGGGGGCCGAGCCGCTTTCGAGGCTGTCGATGAAGGCGGAAATTTCCGCCGCGTAAGCCTCGGTATAACGGGTCATGAAGAAGTCGTGCAGCGGCGGGCGGGTGTAGCCGTCCTTGTTGGCGATCTCGATCGAGACCGGCCGCTGGTTTTCGGCGGCGACGGAGCCGAGCGATCCATGCACCTCGATGCGCTGATCATAACCGTAGCTCGCCCGGCGGGAGTTGGAGATGATGGCCTGCCTGCCGCTCTTCGTCGTCAGGATGAGGCTTGCGCTATCATAGTCGCCAAGCTCGCCGATTTTCGGATCGACCAGCACGGCGCCGGACGCCATGACGCTGTGGATTTCCTCGCCGAGCAGGAAACGCGCCATGTCGAAGTCGTGGATCGTCATATCGCGGAAAATGCCGCCGGAAACCTTGATGTATTCGGCTGGCGGCGGGCCGGGATCGCGGCTGGTAATGGTCACCATTTCCACCTTGCCGATCCTGCCGTCGTCGATCGCCTGTCGCACCGCGCGGAAATGCGGATCGAAGCGGCGGTTGAAACCGAGCATCACCTTGGCGCCGGTCCTGCGGACCGTCTCGACGCAGGCTTTGGCGCGGTCCACGTCGAGGTCGATCGGCTTTTCACAGAAGATCGCCTTGCCGGCCTTGGCGAAGCGTTCGATCAGGTCCGCATGGGTATTGGTCGGCGTGCAGATGATGACGGCATCGATATCGCGATCGGCCTCGACCGCGTCGATCGTGCTGACCTTGCAGCCGGTGCTGTCGGCAATTACTTGCGCCGCGTCGGTCATGGCATCCACCACGGCGACGAGCTTGGCCCGCTTGTCCTCCGCGATGGCACGCGCATGTACCTTGCCGATCCGGCCTGCGCCGAGAAGCGCCAGTTTCGTGACCATGATGTCCTCCCGTGACATTGTCCGCTGTTTCAGCCAGACCCGCCTGCGCGGGCGACGCAGCCGTTTTCCCTGCTGCGTTTCAGACTGTCCAAATCGAAATTTGGAATATATGTTCTATTTTGCTAGTTTGTGATTTCATCCATGTCAAGGAGAACGGAAGGACCGAATGGAGGACAGGGCGCCCGCCAGCATCAAGCAATTCGAAGAACGGCTGATCGACGTTTCGGAGAGCCTGCCGAAACGGCTGCGGCAATGCGCCGAGTATGTCGCGGCCAACAAGGACCGGATCGCGGTGTCTACGGTGGCCGAGATGGCGGAAGGGGCCGGCGTGCAGCCTTCGGCCTTCATGCGTTTCTGCCGGATCCTCGGCTTTTCCGGATTCTCCGAGATGCAGCGGCTGTTTCGCGAGTCCTATGCCGGCGGCTGGCCGGACTATTCGACACGGTTGAAAAATCTGCGGGAAAAGGCCGAGGGCAGCGCTTCCGCCCTGCTGGGCGAGTTCGTCGATGCGGGCCGCGCGTCGCTCGAAAACCTCCTGAAGACGATTGACGCGAAGACCCTGGACGACGCCGTCGAGGTGCTGGCGAAGGCCCAGATGATCCACATTATCGGCCTCAGGCGCTCCTTTCCGGTCGCAAGCTACATCTCCTATGCGTTCGAGAAGATGAACGTTCCGGCCATGCTGCATTCCGGCGTCGGCGGGCTCGACAATCACAATGCCATCCGGACCGGCGACGTGCTGCTGGCAGTCACCTTTTCTCCCTATTCGGCAGAGACGGTCGATATGGTCGAGGCAGTGAGCGCGCGGGGCATCCCGGTCGTGGCCCTGACCGATACGATCGTCAGCCCCTTGCGGAAGTTCGAAGCGATCACACTTTCCGTCTCGGAGGTTGATTTCGGCGCGTTCCGCTCGCTGTCGGCGACGCTCTGTCTGGCCATCGTGCTGTCGGTGGCGGTGGGCACGAAACGATCCGAGTGAATGTTTATGTTGAAAAATAGAAAAATGGAATTTATAGTCCATTTCTGATTGAAGGCGGCCGGGGAGGATCGGCCGGTTTCGGGCGGTCTAGACGGGGCATAAAGCCCAGCTGCCGCAAGGGAGGAAATCTTGGCGTCACTGGATCTCATCACGATCGGCCGTTCGTCCGTTGATCTTTACGGCGTGCAGGTCGGCGGGCGTCTGGAGGATATGGCCTCCTTCAACAAATATATCGGCGGCTCGCCGACGAACATCGCCGCCGGTGCGGCAAGGCTCGGGCTGAAATCGGCGCTGATCACCCGCGTCGGCGCCGAGCATATGGGCAGGTTCATTCGCGAGCAGCTGATCCGCGAGAAAGTCGACGTGCGCGGCGTCAAGACCGATCCGGAGCGCCTGACGGCGCTCGTTTTGCTGGGCATCCGCGACCAGCACCAGTTTCCGTTGATCTTCTATCGCGAGAACTGCGCCGACATGGCGCTTTGCGAAGACGATATCGATCCCCGCTTTATTGCGGAAGCGGGCTGCGTCTGCGCCACGGGCACCCATCTTTCCCACCCGAACACCGAGGCTGCCGTCCTGAAGGCGCTGCGGCTCGCCCGCGAGAATGGCGCGCGCACAGCCCTCGACATCGACTATCGCCCGAACCTGTGGGGCCTTGCGGGCCATGAGGCAGGCGAAAGCCGCTTTATCGAGTCCGGAAAGGTGACCGCCAAGCTGCAGTCGAGCCTGCATCTGTTCGACCTGCTGGTCGGGACGGAAGAGGAATTTCATATCGCTGGCGGTTCGACCGACACGCTCGAGGCGCTGAGAGCGGTTCGCGCCGTTTCCAAGGCGACGCTGGTCTGCAAGCGCGGCCCGATGGGCGCCGTCGTCTTCGAAGGCGATATTCCCGACAGTCTCGACAAGGGCCAGACTGGGCAGGGGTTTCCGATCGAGGTCTTCAACGTGCTCGGCGCCGGCGACGGCTTCATGGCAGGCCTGCTGAAGGGCTGGCTCACCGGCGAGGACTGGCCGACTGCGCTGAAATACGCCAACGCCTGCGGCGCCTTCGCCGTCTCGCGGCACGGCTGCACGCCGGCCTATCCGAGCTGGGAAGAGCTGCAGTATTTCTTCCGCACCGGCATCCGGGACAAGGCGCTGCGCAAGGACGGTGCGCTGGAGCAGGTGCACTGGTCAACCAACCGGACCGGCGAGTGGCCGCAATTGCGGGTCTTCGCCTTCGATCACCGCATGCAGCTCGAAGTGATTGCCGATGAGGCGGGCCAGAGTTCGGAACGGATCGACGATTTCAAGGCGCTTTGCCTGAAGGCCGCGCTCGACGTCTCGGACGGCAGGCATGGCTACGGTATTCTCTGCGACGGGCGGCTCGGCCGCGAGACGCTTTACAAGGCAACCGGCACGGGGTTGTGGATCGGCCGGCCGGTGGAATGGCCGGGCTCGCGCCCGCTGACCCTGGAGCCTGAGCTTGGTCCCGATTTCGGCGGCATCACGGAATGGCCGGTCGAAAACGTCGCCAAGGTTCTGTGCTTCTATCATCCCGATGATCCGCTCGAGATGCGGGAAAAACAGGAGGAGGTGATCCAGCGCCTGTTTGCCGCCACCCGCCGCAACCGGCTGGAAATGCTGCTGGAGGTGATCCCCTCCAAGGTCGGACCGGTCAACGATCGAACCGTTGCCGATATCATCGAGCGTTTCTATGAGATCGGCGTCTATCCCGATTGGTGGAAGCTCGAACCGATGAAGAGCGAGGCGGCCTGGGCCAATGCCTGCGCCGCGATCAAGAAGCACGATCCCTATGTGCGCGGTATCGTCGTGCTCGGGCTCGATGCGCCGATGGCGGAGCTGGAGGAAAGCTTTGCCACCGCGGCACGCTTCGACCTTGTGAAGGGTTTTGCCGTCGGCCGGACGATTTTTGGCGATGCGGCGCGGCGCTGGTTTGCGGGCACGATCGATGATGACGAGGCGGTGGCCGACATGGTGCGAAAATACCGCGAACTCTGCACGGCCTGGGACACGGCACGCGCAAGAGCCGGCAGCGGAGGAGGAAACGGCCAATGACAACAGTGAGACTGACCGCTGCGCAGGCGATGGTGCGCTATCTCGCAAACCAGATGACGGAGGAGGGCGTGCCCTTCATCGCCGGTGTGTGGGCGATCTTCGGGCATGGCAATGTCGCCGGCATGGGCGAGGCGCTGGCTGGTATCCGGTCGGACCTGCCGACCTATCGCGGCCAGAACGAGCAGTCGATGGCCCATGCGGCGATCGCCTATTCCAAACAGTTGCGCCGCAGCCGAGCGATGGCGGTGACCTCCTCGATCGGACCGGGCGCGCTCAACATGGTGACGGCGGCGGCACTGGCGCATGTGAACCGCCTGCCGGTGCTTTTCATTCCGGGCGATGTCTTCGCCAATCGCGGCCCGGATCCGGTCCTGCAGCAGATCGAGGATTTCGGCAACGGTCTTGCAAGCGTCAACGACTGCTTCCGGCCGGTCAGCCGTTATTTCGATCGCATCAGCCGGCCGGAACATCTTCTGACCGCGCTGCCGCGCGCCATGCGGACCCTCACTGATCCGGCCGATTGCGGACCGGTGACATTGGCCTTCTGCCAGGACACACAGGCCGAGGCCTATGATTATCCGGAGAGCTTCTTCGAGCCGAAGACCTGGCATTGGCGCCGGCCGCGGCCGGATGAGAACGAGCTCGGGCGTGCTATCGAGGCGATCAGGGCCGCAGAGAACCCGGTCATCGTCGCCGGCGGCGGCGTGCATTTTTCCGACGCGACCGGGACGCTCGCGGCGTTTGCGAGCCGGCACAATATCCCGGTCGTCGAGACGCAGGCCGGCAAGTCGGCATTGCCCTGGGACCATGCATCGAATTTCGGCCCGGTCGGCGTGACCGGCGCTTCGAGCGCCAATGCCGTTTGCGAAAGTGCCGATCTGGTGATTGGCGTCGGCACCCGGTTCCAGGATTTCACCACCGGCTCCTGGGCGCTCTTCAAGAATCCCGCGCGCCGTATCCTGTCGCTCAATGTCCAGCCCTATGACAGCGCCAAGCACGAAGCGATCCCGCTCGTCTCGGACGCGAAGGTCGGGCTGGAACTGGTGAGTGCAGCACTCGGCGATCACCGTTTCCGGGGAGTGGATGCCGGCCTCAAGGAGGACTGGTTCGCCAATGCGGATGCGGTCACCGCCGCCCCCAAGGACGGCAATCTGCTGCCGACCGACATGCAGGTGATCGGCGCGGTGCAACGCGCCTCGCGCGACAATACGGTCGTCATGTGCGCCGCCGGCACCATGCCGGGCGAGCTGCACCAGCTCTGGAAGGCAGGCAAGCCGCTCTCCTATCACATGGAATATGGCTTCTCCTGCATGGGCTATGAGATCGCCGGCGGGCTCGGCATCAAGATGGCGGAGCCGGATCGCGACGTGATCGTCATGGTCGGCGACGGCTCCTACATGATGATGAACTCGGAGCTTGCGACGGCCGTCGCCATGGGCGTCAAGATCACCGTCGTGATCACCGACAACCGCGGCTACGGCTGCATCAACCGGTTGCAGATGGCGACCGGCGGCGAGCAGTTCAACAATCTCTATGCGCACACCAACCAGGCGAACCCGATGCAGATCGATTTCGTAGCCCACGCCGCCGCGATGGGCGCCGATGCCCGCAAGGTCTCCTCGATCGCCGATCTGGAAGCGGCATTGAACGGCGCGCGGGAAGCCAAAGTCGCGACCGTGATCGTCATCGACACCGATCCCTATCCGACGCCCGAAGGCGGTGGGTACTGGTGGGACGTCGCGGTGCCGGAGGTCTCTGGCCGCGCTGAAGTCACGCAAGCTCGCGCCGCCTACGAAGCGGCACTCAAGGAAAGACGTTGACATGATCCTCTACGGTACCAATCCCATTGCCTGGTCGAACGATGACGACCGCTCGCTCGGCGCTCATATCAGCCTCGACCAGTGCCTGGACGAGACCGCGAGGATCGGTTTCGACGGCATCGAGAAGGGACACAAGTTCCCGCAGGAGCCGGCAGCATTGAAGGCCGTGCTGGAGCCGCGCGGGTTGCGCTACGTTTCCGGCTGGCATTCGCTGAACCTGCTCGTCAACTCGGTCGAGGACGAGAAACGAGCGATGCAGCCGGCGCTCGATCTCCTCAAGGCGATGGGCTCGAAGGTCATCATCGTCTGCGAGACCTCGAACGCCATCCACGGCGACGACGGCAAGGCCGTCAACGACCGTCCGAAACTTGCCGACAGCGGGTGGAAATCCTTCGGCGCCGGCGTCGAGGCGCTGGCGGAGTTTGCGGCAGGGCAGGGCATCAGCCTCGTCTATCACCACCACATGGGCACGATCGTCGAAAGCGAAGACGAGATCGACAGGTTGATGGCCCATACCGGCCCGCATGCGAAACTTCTGCTCGATACGGGCCATTGCCTGTTCGGTGGCGGTAATCCCGAGCGCGCTGCAAAAAACCACATGGCCCGCGTCGGGCATATCCACGCCAAGAACGTGCGGCCCGACATCGCCGCGCAGGTGCGTAACGAAGGCCTTTCCTTTCTCGAAGGCGTTCGCCGTGGCGTCTTCACCGTCCCGGGCGACAAGGAAGGCGGCGTCAGTTTCCCGCCGGTGCTGAAGATCGCCGCCGAGCACGGCTATGAGGGCTGGCTGGTGATCGAGGCCGAACAGGATCCGGACGTGCGCAATCCCTTCGAATACCAGAGCATGGGTCTTTCCTCGCTGAAGGCGATGGCGCAGGCAGCCGGCCTCGACAAGGGGAGGGGCAACGCATGACAGACCTGCTGCGCAAGCCGAAGGGCGCATCGGGCAAGGTGCATGACGTCACGCCGAAGGATGCCGGCTGGGGTTATGTCGGCTTTGGCCTCTACCGCCTGAAGCCGGGCGAAAGTGCTGCCGAAAAGACAGGCGAGACCGAAGTCATCCTCGTGCTGGTCGAGGGCAGGGCGGATATCTCCGGAGGCGGCAAGGCTTTCGGCGAACTCGGCGACCGGATGAACGTCTTCGAGCGCAAGCCGCCGCACTGCGTCTATGTGCCCGCCGGTTCCGACTGGAGCGCCAAAGCGACCACCGAATGCACGCTCGCTGTCTGCACCGCGCCAGCCAAGCCGGGACGCGAAGCGGCGGTGATCGGGCCGGAAGGCCTTTCCCTCAATACCCGCGGCAAAGACGCCAATACCCGCTACATCTTCCCGATCGCCATGGAAGAGCGGGATGTCGCCGACAGCCTTCTGGTTACCGAGGTGTTCACGCCGGCGGGCAATTGGTCCTCCTATCCGCCCCACCGGCATGACGAGGACAATTTCCCCGACATGACCTATCTGGAAGAGACCTATTACCACCGGCTGAACCCAGCACAGGGGTTCGGCTTCCAGCGGGTCTTCACCGAAGACGGCTCGCTTGACGAGACCATGGCCGTTTCGGACCACGATCTCGTGCTGGTGCCGAAGGGCCATCATCCCTGCGGTGCGCCTTATGGCTACGAGATGTATTATCTGAATGTCATGGCCGGCCCGATCCGCAAATGGCGGTTCAAGAACCACCCGGACCATGACTGGATCTTCAGAAGGGACAATCCCTAAGCCGGTTGGCTAAATCAGCTCCCGGGGATGCTCGGCGATGTCGCCGATCTCGGCCATCTGGGTGTCGAGCTTGTCGAGCATCTCGCGGAAAACTCCCGCATAGGCCGGATCGTCGGCGACGTTCCGCAACTCGTGCGGATCTTCCACGCAGTCGAATAATTCCCATTCCGGCGGGGCGCCGTTCGGTCTGGCGCCTGGCTGCCCCAGATCGTCATTGTACCAGTAGATGAGCTTGTAGCGGGCGTCGCGCACCCCGTAATGCGCCCAGGCGCCGTGGATGGCATCGTTGTGCATCCAATAGCGATGGTACACCAATTGCTGCCAGTCGGCCGGGGTCCGTCCCTCCAGCACCGGTCGCATCGACCGCCCCTGCATGAAGGAAGGCGTCCGCACCCCTGCATAGTCCAGGAAGGTGGGCGCAAAGTCGACGTTGCAGGCGAGGTCGCGACTGGTCGTGCCGGCCGGGATCGCCGCCGGGTAACGCGCCAAAAACGGCATCTGCAGACTTTCCTCATACATGAAACGCTTGTCGAACCAGCCGTGCTCACCAAGGAAGAAGCCCTGGTCGGAGGTGTAGATCACCAGCGTGTTCTCGCTCAGGCCTTTTTCATCGAGGTAGTCGAGCAGGCGGCCGACATTGTCGTCGATCGATTGAACCGTCCGGAGATAGCGCTTCATATAGCGCTGGTATTTGAATTCCGCGAAAGCCTGTGGATCGGCGAAGGTGTAGTTCCGGCCGGTCGAGGCACATACCACGGTGATGCTTTCGCCATTTTTAAGGTCCGGCACGCGGCGAATCTGGATCTGATCCAGCATCAGCTCGCCCGCGACAGTGGCCGACCCTTCCGGTTGCACCAGCCCGAGGTCCTCCCAGTTGAGGTCAGACCGGACGCGCATGCGGGCGGCGGCGGCCGCCGCCGCCCGGCCGGAATAATCGTCGTTGAACGTCGACGGCAGCGGAAGATCCTCCTCCGCCCAGAGATGATTGTGTTTGTGGTCGGGCACGAAATTACGGTGAGGCGCCTTGTGGTGGCACATCAGGAAGAAGGGCCGGCCGTCGCCTTGTTCGATGAAATCGATCGACTTGTCGGTGATGATATCGGTGACATAGCCCGAAATTCGCCGCCGTCCATCACGATCTATGAAGGCTGGGTCCCAATAATCGCCCTGCCCGGGAACGACGGCCCAGTCATCGAACCCCTTCGGCTCGTGGAGAGGACCTTCGCCGAGATGCCATTTGCCGAAGATGCCGGTGCGATAGTCCGCCGCTTTCAAAAGCTTGGCCACGTTGGGCAGACGATTGTTCATGTGCGTCACGAGCGTCGTGACGCCATTGACGTGGTTGTGCGTGCCGGTCAGGATCGCGGCCCTCGACGGCGTGCAGATCGAGTTCGTGACATAGGTCGCGTCATGTCTCACACCCTCCTTTGCGAGGCGGTCGATATTGGGGGTGTGGTTGAGACCAGCGCCATAGGCCGAGATTGCCCGCGCGGCATGGTCATCCGACATGATGAAAAGGATATTCGGTCGCAAGTCTTCCTCCCTCGCATGCGGCAGGAATACCTATGGTCGCAACCATCGAACCCGTCCGCCTCGGTCAAGGATACAGCGTCAGGTCATGCCCAAATAATGCAATTTCAGAAGCAAGCGATGCTGAAAACTGATCACTGCTGATCGCTTCGTCCGGCCCCCGGTGGGTTGTCGAGATGAAAGAGCTCCCTGCAGAGTGCGATCAGCTGGCGCACTGGAGCCCAGTCGCCGAGTTCTTCGCGATAGATCACCCCCGTCCGCGTGTGCCTGTAACTGAGATTGACCGGCACCGGGACGATGCGCGGGCAGGACGTCGCAAGTACGGCCGCATCGGGCAGCAGGCAGAGGCAATCGCTCCGCTGAAGGATGGACAATGTCGAATGCAGGCTCTCGCAGCTCAACCGGATATCGGGCTCCCGCCCCAGCCGCTCGAAAAGACCGTGCTGCGTGGTGGCCTGATAGATCGGAAGCTCGGAATGCACGAGCCAGGGATAATCGAGCAGGCGCTCCGGCGGAACCGCTCCTGCCGCGTCGCGCGCGGCGAAGATCGGATGATCCTCGCGGGCCATGACATTGTTGATCACTTTCGTCAGCGGAAGCGCGATGAGGCGGAAGTCTTGCGGATCCTCGACCGTCATTCCCGTGAACAGCATGTCGAGGCGCCCCTCCAGGAGATCGGTGATCGAGGTCGCATAACGGCTGTTCCTGAGCTCGAACACGATCTTGGGGAACCGCCGCTGCATGTCGACGAGCAGCTCCGGCAGGATTGCCGGGCGCCACATCGGTCCGGCGCCGATCCGCAGATAGGCCTTGCCTATTGCCCTGTCGGACATCAGCTCCTGTTCGGCCACTTCCCAGTGGCGCATCATCCGCAGCGATTCTGATAAAACCCTCTCGCCGAACAGCGTCGGACGGACACCGCGTGCGTGCCGCTCCAGAAGCGGCCGCCCGAAATGGGCCTCCAACTGGGCGAGAGATCGAGACAAAGCGGGTTGCGTGAGGTTCAGCCGCTCGGCGGCACGACGGAGACTGCCTTCCTCGACGATCGCCTGCAGACGAAAGAGGTGGGTGATCTGATCCAGCATGGCAGTGATAAGCTTCGTTTATCGGTCACGCCGTTAATTGCATTTTTCGTGCATTGCCTCAACTGGTATGGCTTCGGAACGCCAAGAATATGTATCTGGCAGAATCTTATTCGCTACATGCAGCCTGTCTGGCCGGGGAGCGGGCAAGTCAGGCTCTCGGGGAGGAGAGCATGCGAAACCGATTGATTTTGGCCGCCTTGACGGCGGCTTTTTTATCCGTGCCGCCAGTCGCCCAAGCAGAAGTCGGGAACAATCCCGAGACGCTTGCGCTCGCCGGCATTCTGGATAACGACACCTTCGACCGTGCCGGCCTTTCCATCGGCCATCGCGCCCAATACTGGATGCCGGTCTTCGACACGCTGCTCTATACGGCCCCCGACGGCAAGACGATGCCGAACCTGGCCACCGAATGGCGCTTCAACGGCGAGGGCACGGAGCTGACGCTCAAGCTGCGCGACGGCGTCAAGTTCACCGACGGGACCCCCTTCAACGCGGAGGCGGTGAAGGCAAATCTCGAATATCTGCGCGATGGCGTCGGGCAGAACACCTGGATGGCTGGCGCCATCAAGAATGTCGAGATTGTCGGCCCTGCCGAGGTAAAGCTGCATCTCAAGGAACCGGATCCTGGCATGCTCTTCAATCTGGCGACCGTCGGCGGCGCTATGGCGAGCCCCGCGACGCTCGGCAAGGCCGATTCCAAAATGCTCCCGATCGGCTCCGGGCCTTACATCTACGACACGGCGCGATCGGTGACCGGGCGGCAATACGTCTACAAGCGCAATCCGGATTACTGGAACGCCGGCGCCTTCCCGTTCGAAACCATGACGATGACGCCGATCAACGATCTCAGCGCGCGGATGAATGCGCTGAAATCCGGCCAGGTGGATGCCGCCGCGGGCGAAGGGCAGGTCGTCACCGAGGCCGAGGCGAGCAAGCTGACGGTTTCCAGACTGCCCGTGGACTGGCTGGGTCTGTTTCTCTCCGACCGCGACGGCAAAATGGTGAAGGCGCTGTCCGACGTCCGCGTCCGGCGGGCGCTCAATATGGCATTCGACGAAAAAGCGATCCTGAAATTCGTCGCCCGAGGTTATGGCGAGGTCACGGATCAACCTTTCGTACCGCCGAGCGAGGCATTTGATCCATCGCTCGACGGGACCTATCAATATGACCCGAAGGCGGCCCGTGCCCTGCTTGCCGAAGCGGGTTATCCGAACGGCTTCAGCGTCACGATGCCGGATATCGGCACGCTTGCTCCCTACACGCCGATCATCACCCAGCAGCTCAAGGATATCGGCGTCACCGTCAGCTGGGTGAAAGTTCCGCCGAACGTCACGATCGCCGAATTGCTGTCTGGCAAATACCCGATGTTCCTCTTCCGTCTGGGCAGCCAGTCGCCCTGGGCCGACTTCAACAAATTCGCCTTCGCAAACTCCCCCTGGAATACCTCCAAGGCAAAGGACGAAAAGCTGGAGGCTCTCCTGAAGACCGCCCAGTACACGCCTCCGGGCAAGGATCAGAATGCCGCGATGCAGGCCGCCAATCGATACATGGTCGAGAATGCCTTCTTTGCGCCCTGGTTCCGGATCGACAGCATCTACATTTCCAACGCGCAGGTGAAGGTCCAGATGCAGGCGCAGAACATCGTGCCTTGGCCGCGCAATTATGCGCCCGCAAAGTGAGCTCGGACGCCGATGATACGGTATCTTCTGAAACGGGTCGCTTCCGGCATCGCGCTGCTTTGCCTGGTCTCGACCGTAACCTTCATGATGGTTTTCGGCGCCACGGGCAATGTCGCCCGCAACATCCTCGGTGAGAACGCTACGGCCGACCAGGTGACGGCGCTGAACAGCCGGCTGGGGCTCGACCGACCCCTGATGGTCCAATTCGGCGACTGGGTGAGCCATGCCGTCCGCGGCGACCTCGGCCCGTCATGGACGATGAGCGAGAGCGTGGCGTCGGCACTTGCGAGCCGGCTGCCCGTCACCCTGTCGATGGTGACGATCGCCGTGGCGCTGATGGCGCTCCTTTCGGCGATGCTCGGTATCGCCGCGGCTGTGCGCGGCGGCTGGGCGGACCGCGCCATCCAGATCGTCAGCGTCGCAGGTTTTGCGATGCCGAACTTCTGGCTTGGCCTGCTGCTGGTCCTCACCTTCTCGGTCGAGCTCGGCCTGTTGCCTGCAACTGGTTATGTTTCGTTCAGTGCTTCACCGTCCGCCTGGGCGGCTTCCCTGGTGCTTCCCGTAACGTCGCTGGTGCTTTCGGGAATAGCCTCGGCCTCCCAGCAAATCCGGGGCGCGGTTATCGATGCGCTCAAGCAGGATTATGTGCGCACGCTCCGCGCCCGCGGCGTCAGCCCGCGTTCGGTGCTCTATCGCCATGCGCTGCGCAACGCGATGCCGGCGGCGCTGACTGTCCTTTCCGTACAGTTCATCGCTCTTCTCGGAGGTGCCGCCGTCATCGAGCGCGTGTTCGCCATTCCCGGCATGGGATCGTTGACGGTCTCGGCTGCGCTGATCGGCGATGTTCCCGTGCTCATGGGTGTGGTCGTGACCCTGATCATCGTGGTCGTTCTGGTGAACATACTGATCGACTTCCTCAACGCATGGGCAAATCCGAAGGTGAGGATGTCATGAGCGATATCAACACCGCCCAGCCGCCAATCCCCGCCGCCTCGCAGCGCCGTCATTTCGTCCGCTCGGTGCTCACCAATCTGACAGGCCTTGTCGCGGCGCTGGCGCTGCTGATCGTCATCGCATCGGCGATCTTCGCGCCTCTGCTTGCCCCCAACGATCCGTCCGCCGTCCAGATATTCAAGGTCAATGCCGTCGCCGGCGACGGCTATCTCCTCGGCGGCGACGGTTCGGGGCGCGACATATGGAGCCGTCTCGTCCATGGCGGCCGCAACACATTCCTCGGCGCGCTGATCACGGTCGTCATCGCGGCATCCATCGGGGTGACGGCAGGGCTCTTCGCCGGCTTTTACGGCAGGAAGCTCGATCTGGTC
The DNA here is from genome assembly GCF_002968565.1 of Neorhizobium sp. T25_27. Lineage (NCBI taxonomy): Bacteria > Pseudomonadati > Pseudomonadota > Alphaproteobacteria > Hyphomicrobiales > Rhizobiaceae > Neorhizobium > Neorhizobium sp. T25_27. The sequence continues at coordinate 237,057 of NZ_PVBJ01000008.1, read as the reverse complement.
GCCCGCTGGATCTCCGACGGCATCATGGCACTGCCGGCGCTGATCGTATTGCTCGCCTTCTATCAGGCACTCGGGGCCTCGATCTACCTGTCGATGGCGGTCTTCGGGGTGATGCTGTCGCCCGGCTTTTTCCGGCTTACGCGCAATCTCGTCAACGGCGTCAAACACGAACTCTATATCGATGCGGCACGGGTCTCGGGCCTTAGCGATCTCAGGATCATCGCCAGGCATATCCTGCTTTCGGTGCGGGCGCCGGTGGTCATCCAGACCTCCATCGTCGCCGGCATTGCCATTGTCGTCCAGTCGGGACTCGAATTCCTCGGGCTGGGTGACCCGAGTACGCCGACCTGGGGCGGCATGCTGCAGGACGCCTTCTCCAACATCTATGTCTCGCCGCAGGCGATCCTCTGGCCGGGGCTGGCAATCACGGCAACGGTGGCGTCGCTGGTGTTGCTTGCCAATGCCATCCGCGACCGCATGCAGCAGGGCGGCGTTCAGGTCAGGGCGCCGAAGATCCTTCCCCTGGCGGTGAGCGAACCGCTGCCGCAAACCGCATCCGACGCGCTCCTCGACGTGCGGGATCTGGTTGTTGCCTATCCTGCGAGCGAAGGCTGGCGCGAAGTCGTCAAGGGCGTGAGCCTCAGCCTCAAGCGCGGCGAAGTTCTGGGGCTCGTCGGCGAAAGCGGATCGGGCAAGAGCCAGACGGCCTTTGCCATCCTCGGACTTTTGTCGCCCGGAGGCCGGGTTCTCTCCGGCTCCATCCGGTTCGACGGTATCGATCTTGGAAAATCCTCCGGGGATGAGGTCCGGGCTCTTCGCGGCAAGCGCATCGCCTATGTTCCCCAGGAGCCGATGGCCAATCTCGACCCGGCGTTCCGGATCGGTTTCCAGCTCGTCGAGCCGATGATAACGGTGCTCGGGATCTCGCGGGCGGACGCGACGCGGCGGGCGCTGAAACTGCTTGCCCGCGTGAAGCTGCCGGACCCGGAACGGGTGTTTCACGCCTATCCGCACGAAATCTCGGGTGGCATGGCGCAGCGCGTCCTCATTGCCGGTGCGGTCGCCTGCAATCCCGACCTTCTGATCGCCGACGAACCGACGACCGCGCTCGACGTCACCGTGCAGGCCGAAGTGCTCGACCTTCTGCGCGACCTGCAAAAGGAGTTCAACATGGCGGTCATGCTGGTGACCCACAATTTCGGTGTCGTGGCGGACAGCTGCGATCGGGTGGCCGTCATGAAGGACGGCAGGATCGTGGAAATCAACACCGTGGCTGACCTCTTCGCCGCTCCGGCGCACGACTACACCCGCATGCTTCTCGGATCCGTTCTCGAAGATGGCATGACGCGGACATATCGACCACCGATGACGGAAGGGATGCGCGCATGAACGATCAGATCCTCGTCGATTGCCGCAACGTCAACGTCCATTTCGGCGCCCATCATGTCCTGAAGCACGTCAATCTCACCATCCGCCCCGGTGAAACCGTCGGGCTGGTGGGCGAGAGCGGGTCGGGCAAGACGACGCTCGGGCGCGCCATTCTCGGCATCGGCCCGGTCAGCTCCGGCGAGATATTGTTCGACGGCGAGCATATCGCCGGGGTACCGCCCCGCGCCCGCAAAGTCCAGGCGGCCATCCAGGCGGTCTTCCAGGATCCCTATAGTTCGCTCAACCCGTCGATGACGATCGAGGACATCCTGACGGAACCGATTGTTGCGCGCCGGCTCGCCTCGCGTGCCGATGCCTCCCGGCAGGTCCGCAAGTTGCTCGATCAGGTCGCGCTGCCAAGCGACGCGGCGGAACGGTTCGCCCGCGAGTTTTCCGGCGGCCAGCGTCAGCGCATCGCCATTGCCCGGGCGCTGGCGCTCTCTCCGCGCCTCATCGTCTGCGATGAACCGGTCTCCGCACTCGATCTTTCCACCCAGTCGCGGGTCATGGATCTGTTTATCGAGATCCAGGAGCGGACGGGCGTCGCCTATCTTTTCGTTTCACACGATCTGGCGGCGGTGCGCCACATTTCGCATCGTGTTGCGGTCATGCGTTTCGGCGAGATCGTCGAGTTCGGAGAATGCGATCAGGTGACGGCGCGCCCCGCTCACGACTATACGAAGCGCCTGCTTCTCGCCGCGCCCGTTGCCGATCCCGCAAGGCAGGCGGAACGGCGCGCGGCGTTCCGCGCCCTTGCAATGACGGCTTAAACCATGCGCGCCATCGTCCTGATGTTCGACAGCCTCAACCGCCGCCTTCTGCCGCCCTATGGCGACAGGACGGCCCATGCCCCGAATTTCGGGCGGCTTGCGGAAAAGACGGCCACGTTCGACCGCTGTTATGCCGGGTCCATGCCCTGCATGCCGGCGCGGCGCGAAATGCATACCGGCCGGTACAACTTTCTCCACCGGTCCTGGTCACCGATCGAGCCGTTCGACGACAGCGTGCCGGAATTGCTGAGAAACGCCGGTATCTACACCCACCTCGTCACCGACCATCAGCATTATTGGGAGGATGGGGGCGCGACCTATCACACGCGCTTTTCTTCGCACGAGTTCTTTCGCGGCCAGGAAGGCGATCTCTGGAAAGGCATCGTCGAAGGTGTGGATCGAACCCGTCTCGTCGACTTCCTCTACCAGATGAGGCGGCAGGACCCCATCAACCGGACCTATCTCACAGACGAGCGAGACCACCCGCAGACGCGGACATTCGATGCCGGCCTGCAATTCATCGAAACCAATGCCGGCCAGGACGACTGGATGCTGCAGATCGAGACCTTCGATCCGCATGAGCCATTTTTCAGCTATGCCGAGTATCACGCGCTCTATCCCGATACCGGCGAGGATTTCGACTGGCCGCCCTATGACCGCGTCACCGAGGCGGAAGAACGGGTCCTCCAGGCGCGGCATCGATATCTGGCGCTGCTTTCGATGTGCGATCGAAATCTCGGCCGGCTGCTTGACATGATGGACGAGAAGAACATGTGGGACGATACGATGCTGATCGTCTGCACGGATCATGGTTATATGCTCGGCGAAAGGGGCTGGTGGGGTAAATCCGTCATGCCGTGGTACGACGAGACGATCCACACGCCCTTCTTCATCTGGGATCCGCGGGCCAGGATTGCCGGCGAAAGGCGTTCCGCGCTCGTTCAGACCATAGACATAGCGCCGACGCTCCTCGATCTCTTCGGCCTCCGGCCAACGCCCGATATCCAGGGAAAACCTCTTCTCGAGACCATCAAAAACGATGCTCCGATCCGCACGGCGGGACTGTTCGGGAATTTCGGGGGGCACGTGTGTGTCACCGACGGCCGTTACGTCTACATGCGATGCTGTGCGACCGAGGACAATTCGCCGCTCTATGAATATACGCTGATGCCGACCCACATGCGCGCCCGCTTCTCCCCCGACGAACTGTCCAAGGCGGAGCTCGCGCAGCCTTTCTCCTTCACCAAAGGGGCTCCTGTCCTGCGGGTCCCAGGATGGACGATCCGGGGACCCTGGGTGTTCGGGACGCTGCTCTACGACCTTGAGACAGATCCTGAGCAGAAAAATCCGCTCAGAGACGATAGGATCGAATTGCGGATGGCCGAGCTGCTTGTCGATCTGATGCGGGCCTCCGATGCACCCTCCGACCAGTTCGAGCGGCTCGGCCTTCCGGAGACGGGGCCGGTGCGCGACGAACATCTGCTCATTGAAAGACTATGGGCGCAGGTCGTTTCCGGCCAGCGCAGCGTGGCGCGGGCAAGCGATTTCCCACAAGGGGCTAGCGTGGCGAATATCCCGATCGCGAAACTCATGGCCGACGAAACGACGCGCCGCATCCTGATCGCGGAGGTTCCTCGTCTTGCGGCCAGGCCGCTGCCCGCCCCGCTCGCCGCCAAGACGCTCGTGCAGGCCGCAACGGCCTGGCCGGAACTGGACCGGGAAAAGCTCGAGGCGATCGAGCGGGCGCTCACACAGCAGGTTTGAACGGAGAGATCGATGCCATCGAGACTGGATCATCTGACGAAATCGCCCTTCAATCTCGATCGCGAAGCCCTCGACTGGGTGACCCGAACGTTTCAGGCTTTGGACGATACCGCCCGCGCCGCCCAGCTTTTTAATCTCAATTCGCGCGGCGACGACCGCGAGACGGAGATCGCCCGCCTTGGCGAGCTTCAGCCGGGTAGCATCACCCGTTATTTCGGCGCCGACGGCACGGGGGAACGCGCGCATATGGCAGCGATCCAGGCCGGGGCCGGGATCCCTCTGCTCGTTTCCGCCGATCTCGAAGGCTCACGCATGAGCCTCCCCTTCGGCACGGCCGTTCCCAATCCGCTGGCCCTGGCCGCCGTCGATGATGTCGAGCTGACCGAGGCGATCTCCGACCTCATGGCGCGCGAAGCCCGTTCCGTCGGGATCAACTGGTCCTTCACGCCGGTGCTGGATATCAACGCGGCCTTTCGCAGCCCGATCGTCGCAACCCGCGGATATGGCTCGGATCCGGCGCTGATCGAACGTCACGCACTGGCGCAGATGCGCGTCTTCCAGCACCTCGGCCTTGCCGCAACCGTGAAACATTGGCCGGGCGAAGGCTATGACGAGCGCGACCAGCACCTGGTCACCACCATCAATCCGCTGTCGATGGAGGAATGGCGGGCCACCTTCGGTCGGCTTTACAAGGCGGCCATCGATCAGGGGGTGAAGTCGGTCATGTCGGCGCATATCGCGCTGCCGGCCTATCTCCTGGAACGCGATCCCGATGCAGGTGAAGAAGCCTATCTGCCGGCTTCGGTCTCTGCGCCGCTCAATACCGCACTGCTGCGGGGGGAACTAGGCTTCAATGGCCTGATCGTCTCCGACGCCAGCGAGATGACCGGCCTTTCGGGCGTGATGCCGGCGCTTGACGCGAAGATCGAGATCATCGCGAGCGGCTGCGACATGGTTCTTTTCTCCTCCAAACCGGAGGCTGAAATCGCGGCTGTGCGTGACGCCGCCCATTCCGGGCGCATTCCGGCGGAGCGTTTCCACGATGCCGTCACACGCGTCCTCGCCCTCAAGGCGTCGCTCGGCCTGCATCGCAGCGTCGAAATGCCGCCCCATGTGAGGGAACCGGCTGCCCAGGAAGTGGCCAGCGAGGCTTTTGCGCGCGCGCCCACACTGGTGAAGGACAGGAACGGTACGCTGCCGCTCGACCCTGAAAAGCATCGCCGCATCCTCGTCGTTTCCGGCGGGATCGTCGAACCGATGCAGAATGCGAGGCTGGATTTCAAACTGCCGGACATGCTGGCTGCGGAGGGCTTTGAAGTCACCCTCAATCCCTATGGCACTCCGCTCGATACGGATGGGCACGACCTCGTCCTCTATCTGTTCGGCGAAGAGACACTCCTGACGCGCGGGCGCATCTTTCTGGATTGGCGGGCACTTCACGGGGACTTCAGGGCCGCCATGAAACGGCCGTGGACGAGCCTGCCGACGGTGATGATCTCCTTCGGCTTTCCCTATTATCTCTACGACGCCCCCCGGGTGCCGACCTATATAAACGCCTATTCCACCCACGAGGCGATGCAGGCCGCCGTGGTGGAGGCGCTGATGGGGCGAAGGCCGTGGAATCGCAGCAGTCCCGTCGATCCCTTCGCCGGAGCGCCTGACGCGCGATACTGATCGCCTCTGGCAAAGGCATGCGGAGCTCGTCGGTCGATCAGACCGAGGCGCCACCTGCGATCAAGGGCCATTATCCTTCCCAGCTACGACATCATAGGCAACCCGGAAGCCTGTATTGCTCGAGGCGCTATCCGGGGAAAGGCCCATTCGCGCTGCGATCCGGTACCGATAGCAGTAACTTTTCTGGCAGAGGAACGAGCCGCCCTTCAGCACCTTGTCGGAGAAGCGCTTGGCATGCTCGTTCCGAGTCTTCGCCTGTTTCGACAGCGAGCGCACCTTGAAGGGATCCGCGGTCCATTCCCAGACATTGCCGGCGAGATTGTAGAAACCGGCTTCATTCGGGGCGAAGCTGCGCGCCGGCGCGGTGCCGAAATATCCGTCCTGCAGCGTGTTGGTGTCGGGAAAGCGGCCCTGCCAGATATTGCAGAAGATCGCCTCGTCGGTCGGCTCCTCCTCTCCCCAGGGATACCGGCGGCGGCGGTTGCCGCCGCGTGCTGCATGTTCCCACTCCGCTTCCGTCGGCAGGCGGCCGCCGACCCATTGCGCGAATGCGAGCGCGTCGTTCCAGGAGACGTGGGTGACCGGATGGTCAAGCCGATCGTCGATAGAACTGTCCCGACCTTCCGGCCGCCGCCACGTGGCATTGTCGATGCGCGTCCACCACGGGGTGCCGACGACACCACCCGTTGCAAGGCTGATGTCACCGAGCAGCGGCGCGAACACTGCCGACGAGCCGAAGCGTTCCGATTCCGTCACATACCCGGTCGCTTCGACGAATTCGGCAAACCGACGAACCGTGACCGTCTCGGCTTCGAGGTGATAATCCTGCAGCGAGACCTTGCGCTCCGGCCCCTCGCCATCGGCGGAAATCACCGGAGCATGGGTTCCGACGAACGTCTCGCCACCCTTGACGGCAATCGTTTCCCCCCGGATGCCGCGAGAGATCGTGTTTGCAGGTGTGTCGAATGTTCCCTGCTCCGTTTCCCGTCTCGATCCTGAACAGCATTCACTCATCGCTTCTTCCTGATATGCGTTTATTCTTTTTTACCGGCTTTCAGGCGTCAGCCTCCTGATCGTCCGCATCGACGGCTTCGCCTTGGCAAAGGTATAAACGCCCGATCGCGGGAATGCCAAAAGCAATCGGACGATGAATGCCGGAAACGCGCCCATCCTCTCGACGTTGTGCACCTGCTCTTCGCACTTGCGAAGGGCACCACAAAACCAACATCATTTCCGGCCAACTAGATCGACGGCGGTCTGCAGTCCCGGCCAGGGCTGCCGGATCACGCCGTCGGACGAGACGATCTTCTCGTCCGGTCACTGAATGCACTTAAGCTACCAGGGGAAAATTGCATGGAGAGATCGATGACCGAAGTGTCCAGCAGATAGCCCGTCCATTTTAATGCGGCAAGAAAATCTCACGCATCATGGGCGCGGAACCTGCGGCTTGAAAAGGAGCCGAAACTCCGCGAAAAAGGGTAGCTACGGAATGATGTCGCTCACGTACGATCGGTATTTGTCGCGAAGAGGTCGGTCATGAGCATCGCTGACCGCCTGGTAACCGGAAGTCTCTGGGTCTCCCTCTCGAGGGTCATCGTCAATGGATTGTCGACCCTCAGTACCATCATCCTGGCCTGGTATCTCCTGCCGTCGGATTTTGGCCTCGTAGCGCTTGCGACGACCATGCTCGCCATCGTGACGACGATCACCGAGCTTTCGTTGAACGAGGCGCTCATCCGTCACGAAGCCCCGGAAGAATCCCATTTCAGCGCCGCATGGACATTGGCTGCGACCCGCGGCCTGATATTATGCGCTATATTCGCCGGGTTCGCCTATCCGGCTTCCCTCATCTATGACGACCCGCGCCTTTTCGGCGTCCTCCTTGTCCTGAGCCTCAGCCTCCTCATCAACGGGTTCGCAAATCCGCGAAGGATCATGCTCCAGCGGGAGCTGATCTTCCGGCAGGAATTCGTCCTGAATGTTGCCCAGAAGATTGCCGGATTTGTGGCGACCGTCGCCATCGCCGTCATCTATCAGACCTATTGGGCGCTGGTGGTCGGCACATTGGTGATGCAGATCACCAATGTCGTGGCGTCCTATTTCATCCTGCCGTTCCGCCCCCGGATCACCTTCTCCCATATGCGGGAATTCTTTTCGTTTTCGATCTGGATTACCGCCGGGCAGATCGTCAACACGCTCAATTGGCGTTTCGACTATCTGCTCATCGGCAAGGTGCTGACCGGCTCCGCTCTGGGATTTTATTCGCTGGGCGGGCAGCTCGCGATGACGCCGACGCGCGAGGCGACCGCGCCGCTGACCGCCACCATCTATCCCGCTTTTGCCAATGTCCGCCACGATCCCGCGCGTCTGGCCGCAGCCTATCAGCGAACGCAGGCGCTGCTGACGGCGGTGGCGTTGCCTGCCGGGATCGGGATGGCGGTCATCGCGGATCCCCTGGTCAGGCTCGTGCTCGGTGAAAAGTGGCTTCCGGTGATCTTCATCATCCAGGCGCTGGCGTCCGTTTATGCGCTGCAGACATTGGGATCTCTCAATCAACCTCTCGGCATGGCGCTGGGGCAAACCCGAACCCTGTTCATCCGCGACGCGCAGATGCTTCTCGTCCGGATCCCCGTGATTACGATCGGTCTGGTGTTCTGGGGGCTTCCGGGGTTGATATTCAGCCGCGTGCTCACCGGCCTCTTCAGCGCTTTCGTGAACATGATCATCGTCAAGCGCTTCATAAGCGTTTCGGTCTCCGCACAGCTATGGGCAAATTTCCGAGCGCTTGCCAGCTCGGCCGTCATGGCGGCCGGCGTCTCGCTTGCCGATCGCTACATGGGAGTAGAAACCACACATACCGGGCTGGTCCTACAACTTGCCGCCCTTATCTGCCTTGGAGGCGTTCTCTATTGCGGCTCCAGCATCTTTCTCTGGCTGGTTATGGATCGTCCAAACGGTCCGGAGACTGAAGTCAGAAAGATCGCCGCCAAGGTCTTGTCCAAAGTCAGTCACGCCTGATCGCGGGGCTTGTTCTTCTAAACGTTTGAAAGAGAGGCATAATGTCAGGTGCTCAGCAATCCGAACTTATCACCAAGCTTCAGGACAGGACCCACGATTGCCTTAAGGAGTTCATCCGGCCTGATGAACCGATAGCGATACTGGACTTTCCCGACATCAGGAATTGCGGAGATTCCGCGATCTGGCTGGGAGAGATGGCCTATCTGCAGCAGCGGTATGCAAAGCGGCCTTCCTACGTTTGCACGACCGATGATTTCTCACCGGATGAACTCAAGAGCGCTGCCCCGAACGGCCCGATCTTCATCCATGGGGGCGGCAATTTCGGCGATATATGGGTGTTTCACCAGGATTTCCGGGAGCGCGTGATGGAGCTGTTTCCCGACCGGCAGATCGTCCAGTTTCCGCAATCGATTCATTACAAGTCCGCAGAACGGCTGGAGCAGAGCAAACGCGCGATCGGCAAGCACAAGAACTTCGTGCTCCTGGTGCGCGACGAGGAGTCGTTTCAGTTCGCCAAGGAAAATTTTGATTGCCAGGTCTATCTGTGCCCGGACATGGCCTTCTGCATCGGCAAGATAGAGCCCGCCGCGCCGCAATTCCCGGTCCTCGCAATGCTCCGGCAAGACAAGGAGCAGGTCGGAACCGTCGACTTTTCCGCCTATCCGGACATCCCGAAGGAGGACTGGATTACCGAGAGCCGATCGAAGGTACGCGTTGCAAAAGCGCTTGGGGCGGCCTCGGCACTGCTGCACCTCAACCCTTCCGAAATGCGGCTGCGCAAACTGGATGCCGCGGCCAACAACCGCTTCCAGCGTGGCATAAGCCAGATTTCCCGCGGCAAGGCCATCGTGACGGACCGTCTGCATGTGCATATCTGCTCGCTTCTCATCGGACGCAGCCATGCCGTGCTCGACAATAATTATGGAAAAATCCGCCGCTTCATGAACGCCTTTTCCGGAGGCACCGATCTCTCCTACAAGGCGACTTCGCTCGACGACGGCATCAGATGGGCAAAAGAACAGGCAGGTGTCGCGGCATGATGCTGCCTGAGATCAACGACCGGAGGCTGTCATGAGTGTTGTGACGTTCATCATCCCTGTACGACATCAGGACAACGCGCGCGACTGGAGCATCCTGAAGCGAAACCTGACGCAGACCGTGGCATCCATCGCGAACCAGACCAATCCTGACTGGCGGGGAGTGATCGTCGCCAACAGGGGGGCCGATCTTCCTGTCCTGCCGGAGAAGTTCTCGGTGGCATGGGTGGACTTTCCGCCGAACGACATTCACGAGCGGGGCGATGCGACGGAAGAGGATTTTCTCGATTCATTCCGCGCCGACAAAGGCCGCCGCGTGCTTGCCGGGATGCTGACGGCCCGCGATTGCCGCTTTTTCATGATCGTCGACGACGACGATTTTGTCAGCGCCCGAATTACCGAATATGCTGCCCGCCACCAGAACGAGAACGGCTGGACGATCGACAAGGGCTATATCTGGGACGATGGCGGCAGCATTCTGTTGTGCCGCGACCAGTTCAACCACTATTGCGGAACGTCGCTGATCATTCGTTCGGACCTCTACGGACTGCCGTCAAAGGCGGAAGACGTTTCTCTCCCATGGATCAAGGACATGCTCGGCAGCCATGTCCGCATAGAATCCATTCTGGCCGAACGCGGTACGCCCTTGAACGCGCTGCCATTCAGGGGTGCGGTCTATCGTGTCGCCCACAAGGGATCGCACAGCAAGGCGCCCAGCCTGATCCATATGTATTTCCTGAACAGGAACGTTCTCAAACAGCCTGTCCGGATTCTCAAGAATTTGACGAAGCTCCGACCGCTGTCGGCGGCGTACAGAAAAGAGTTTTTCGGGCTTTCCGCCGGAAAGACGGAGTAGATATCGCGGCGTCCCGGTCGACAGGCACCGATCACACTACCATTTCGCGCTGAGGAGTTGTCACATTGTCGAGCGGCGAACGAACGACCGCGCTGCTGCCTGAGATCAGGCAATGGCACCCGTCACTATTTTCCAATGCGCCATGGCGCGGGCACGATGAATGTGAGTGCAGGAGCAGAGCGGCGGCGATGCGACGGCATCGTCAACTTAACGCAGTGACCGTGACCCGCTGTGCCGCCCACCGTTCCCCTGCCGAGATCATAGCTCAGGCTGTGTGTCGCGAACTGCGTTCGGAGGCAATGAACCTCTGGGCAAAAATCGCTCGCGCCTGAACCGCCATGGTGCAAGCGGCCTACGATTGCCTCGTGAACGTTAAGTTTACAATGCCCTCTCATGTTTAACTGCGAAACGACCTCACCGCACCTTGAATATCAGCATAGATGGCCTCGATGCGTGCCGCCTCTGCGTCGGTGAGCGCCGAAAACTCCCTTTCACGAGCCCGCTTCGACAGTCGCCCGTCGTTCTGGCGCAGGAAGCGGAACAGGAGGTCCAGCAGGCGATCGGGCATATCGATCATCTGCTGGACCTCGATCTTAAACGCGTCATAAATGCGTAGGAATGCTGTCTCGGCTGGCAGGTCCACATCAATGGTTCGGGCTACACACTCGAACAGGAATTCGGCCTGAGGCGTCGCATCGAAGTAGCGGTAGAAGTCGGCTGTGTCGTTCAGCACCGTGACGTTACCACGATCCGTCGACTGCCAATGAACAACCGGCAACAGGCGGCGTGAATAGCTTTCCAGCACGGTTCGATAGGCATCGATGCGGTCCAGGATGACCGACGAGACCGGAAAGACGAGTCCGGGAGGATTGAACCCGTGCTCGGCGAGAACATGATGGACTAGATAGCGGTGCAGTCGGCCATTTCCATCCTCGAAAGGGTGGATATAGACGAAGCCGAAGGCGAGAGCCGCGGCGGCGAGAACAGGATCGAGCTGCTGTGCCGCGCCTCGGTCGAAAGAAGTCAGGCCGTCGATCAGAGAAGGCAGATCTTCATGTCGGGCGCTGACATGATTGGGGATTGGCGCGCCCGTCAGGCGATCATGCTCGCCGATGAAGCCACCCTCAACGCGTAAGCCAAGATGAACGAAGCGCGCGTCGCCGATGACGATGCGCTGCAGCCGCTCCAATTCGGCGCGGTCTATCGGTCGACGCCCGGCTTCACCGACAACCTGGGCCCAGCGCTGGATGCGATCTTGTGGCGGATCTTCTCCCTCGATCTGAAAGCTCGAGCGCGAATCCTTGAGCAGCAGGAATGAAGCGGTGCGTGCAAGCAGGTCCGCCGGCACCTCGTCGATCAACTGGCGCGCTTCGTTGCCAAGTCCACGTGCAACGAATGCTTCGAGTGCGGGCGTGCGGAAGATCATCGGGCAGAAAGCTGGTGTGCCGGGCAAGTTATTCTTCACGCGATGTCTTGTTGAACTCGTTCCACCCACCGAGAATTGCCGGTCTGGATCGACGACAACGGCATAGGTGCCCTGTGCCGCGTTGGGCAGATCAAGCCGTGTATTCAGCAGCCATTCGTAGAGAAACCACAGCCGTCGAGCATAGGCGCCAGTGGGCGCCGCGCGCACCATGTTGGTGATCGGCTCAGGACCTGTTGCCCGGAACAGGGCTTTCAGAACAGCAAGATCCAGTCCTTCATAGCGTAGGGCAAAGGTTAGGTGTCCGGTAAGATTGTCGTCCGGTTGGTGGCGCGGCGTGAAAACGTTCCATCCTTCGGCCTGATAGACTTTGTGGCGAGGACCGATCGCTGAGAGGATGATTGGCACAGGTACGGGTAATTCAAAGGCATCGATCAGGGCTGCATAGCCGACCGGGAGGGCGGCTTCCGGCATCGAGCGGTCGTGAAATATACTGACAGCTTCTGAAAATGGCTTTCTCTGGCCCTGTTCCATGAATCCGGATACTCGTCTCTGAAAAATGGTTCCAGATCGAAGCTCTCATGAAATTCGATGATAAGCAATGAATTTCAATGACAGGGAGGCCGCCTTCACGAATATTGATTCCGACGTGGCATTGGTGGAGTGTCGTTTGGCAGTTAATCGGGGTCTTCTTCACTGGGCTTTCCGCCGGAAAGACGGAGTAGATATCGCGGCGCCCGGTCTAGCTCGGCGCCGCTGACGGGTATCGCAAGGCTACGACGCGGCGATGCGAATTGCCGGGGAAAGCGTGGCGCTTCGATGGTCACGGCGAAAGCGGCCGGACCTGACGGCCGGCCGCTCCGGATTTCGTCGCGGTAATCAAACGGCGCCGCGGGTTTCCACGTAGATCGCATAGACCGAGTGGCTGCTCGCCATATAGAGGCGGTTCTTCTTCGGGCCGCCGAAGACAAGGTTCGGGCATCGCTCCGGAAGCTTGACGAAGCCGATCGCCTTGCCGGCCGGGTTGAATATCTTGACGCCGTTCAGATCCTCGGGCCTGGCGCCTGCAGCGCCGTTCGATCCCCAGCCGCACCAGAGATTGCCGTCGATATCGATCTTGAGGCCATCGAGAGCGCCGTTGTCGTCGGCCGTCACCAATGCCGTCTTGTTCGACAGCTTCACGCCATCTGCGCCGAGGTCGTAGCTCCAGATGATACGGAATGGCGATGCGCGGCCTTCGACGATGTAGAGCTTCTTTTCATCCGGCGAAAATGCGAGCCCGTTCGGGCCCTTCAGCTCGTCGGTGACGAGGCCAAGCTTGCCGTCCGGCGATATGCGATAGACGGAGTGCGGCAGCTCCGCCGTGCCCTTCTCGCCCTCCCACTCGCCGGCGATGCCGAAGGGCGGGTCGGTGAACCAGATGGAGCCGTCCGATTTGCAGACGATATCGTTCGGGGAGTTGAGCTTCTTGCCGTTGTAGTTGTCTGCGAGCACGGTGAACGACCCGTCATATTCGGTGCGGGTGACCCGGCGTGTCAGATGTTCACAGGAAAGCAAGCGGCCCTGGCGGTCGCGGGCGTGGCCGTTGGCATAGTTGGCGTTGGCGTTGTAGACGCTCCAGCTCTCATTGGCTTCGTCATAGCGCATGACCCGATTGTTCGGAATGTCGCTGACGAGCAGATAGCGCCCGTCACCGAACCAGACCGGACCTTCCAGCCAGCGGGCGCCGGTTGCGACCTGTTCGAGCGAGCTGCTGGCGACGCGATATTTCGCAAAGCTCGGATCGAGGATCTGGATAGCCGGATCGGGGTAGATGGGGCTTGGCGTAAAGCCGATCGCCTGCGCGGACGCCATTTTCGGGAAGGTGGTTGCCAGGGCGGCCGCTGAAAGCGTCATGATGTTGCGGCGTGAAAAATTCACGTTGAAGTCCTTTGATTATAGATAGTTGATTTCATATCAATTTGCCGGTTTGACGGGGAACCGAGACGGATGGTCCCGCCACCCAATTAAAGGCAGTCCATTGTGCGTCGCAACAAACAAGATTGCCTTCTGCCGCCTTTGGTTAAGCACTGGTGAAAGCCATCCTGGAGGTCCGGATGTGTCGTTGATGCGCTGCGGCAAGAGTAAGATTTTATTATGAAAAAGCGCTTATGAAAAAAGGAGGATCAAGTTCGATCACCCTGCGCATGATGTGCACCGTCCGGCACGGCTCCGGCATTTTTCACTTTTCGATGCACTGTCGCTCTTTCAGCGTTTTTCGAGGTATCTGATGCTCAAGAATTTAAAGATTAAAACAAAATTTCTCATGGCGATTGCCATCCTCGCGGTCATTTCCCTCGCAGGCCTGATGTATGTCACCAGCAGGTTCAGCGCCGCCAACGAGGCTTATTCCGGCTTCCTGCAGAAGGAAAGCAACGCTGCCACCTTCGGGCCCCGCGGCGCTGCCGGCATGTGGACCGCGACGACATGGCTGAGCCGCGCGCTGGCCCAGGAGCCGGCAAGCGCGGCGTTCCAGGATCTTTCCGGCCGGTTTTCCAAGGAATTTGCCGGCGCCCGCGACCGGTTGAGCCAGATCCCGGCGCTGGTTCCGAGCCGCAAGGCCGCGATCGACGAACTGCTTGCCGGTGCGGACGCGTTGAAGGCGGTCGGCGACGATCTTCTCAAGGCCCATACCGCAGGCGACAAGGAAAAAGTCCGTACGCTTTCCGCCAAGCTCGATCAGGCCATCGTCGATCTCTCGCCGAAATTCGGCGCCAATAACGGCGCCATGGCGGAAATCCTCAACAACGGCGCCAAAACGCTGAGCCAATCGGTTTCCAGCACGATCACCTATGCGATCTGCGGCATGCTTTTCGGCATCGCGATCGCCGCCGTCCTGTCCATGACCATCGCCCACAAGGGCATCACCGCGCCGATGGCCCGCCTGCGTGAGCGTATGGCTTCGCTGGCTGCCAGTCAGACGGAAGCTGCCGTCGACGGCCTCGACCGCAAGGACGAAATCGGCGAGATGGCCAAGGCCGTCGCGATCTTCCGCGACAACGCGCTGGAGCGTGCCCGCCTGGAACGGGAAGCCGAAGACAATCGCGGCCTGTCCGAGCGCGAGCGCATAGAGCGCGAAACCCAGAAGACGCGCGAAGCCGCCGAGATCAAGTTCGCCGTCGACAATCTGGCGGAAGGCCTGAGCCATCTGTCTGACGGCAATGTGTCCTATCGCATCGAAAAGCAGTTCACCGCGACGCTGGACGGTGTTCGCAACGATTTCAACGCCTCGGCGACCAAGCTGCAGACGGCCCTGGAGCAGGTGGCGGAGAATGCCCGCAGCATCCAGGCCGGTTCGGCGGAGATCAAGGCAGCCGCCGACGATCTGGCCAAGCGCACCGAGCAGCAGGCAGCTTCCGTCGAGGAAACCGCCGCAGCTCTCGAAGAAATCACCACCACCGTCAAGGACGCCACCAAGCGCGCTCAGGAGGCCGGTGCGCTGGTTGCCCGCACCCGCAGCGGTGCGGAAAACTCCGGCGAGGTCGTCCAGCGCGCCGTCAAGGCGATGGAACAGATCGAGAGGTCCTCGGGCGAGATTTCCAACATCATTGGCGTCATCGACGATATCGCCTTCCAGACCAATCTTCTGGCATTGAACGCCGGCGTCGAAGCGGCCCGTGCGGGCGATGCCGGCAAGGGTTTTGCCGTCGTTGCCCAGGAAGTGCGCGAACTCGCCCAGCGCTCCGCAAAGGCCGCCAAGGAGATCAAGGCGCTGATCACGACGTCGAACGAGCAGGTGAACGCCGGGGTGCAGCTGGTAGGCCAGACCGGACAGGCGCTGGTAACGATCGTTTCGGAAGTGCAGGAGATCAACCGGCACGTCAACGCGATCGTGGAGTCGGCCCAGGAACAGTCTTCGGGCCTTCAGCAGATCAACACGGCCGTCAACCAGATGGACCAGGATACCCAGAAGAATGCCGCGATGGTCGAGGAATCGACCGCCGCAAGCCATGGTCTCGCCAGGGATGCGGCATCGCTCAACGAGCTGCTGTCCCAGTTCAAGCTGCCCGGCCAGCGCCACGTTCCGCGTCCGGCCGATCGCCGCGACACGCCGGCTGCCTCGCCGGCCCGCAATCTGGCCCGCAGGGTTGCCACTGCCTTCTCCGGCGGCTCCTCGGCCGCTGCGGTCAGCAACGATTGGCAGGAGTTCTAGGCGCGTCTTTGACCGGCTATCTGCGTCCGAGCGCTACTTGTATCCACGCCTGAGCGCCTGCGGGGGCTGTCCCAGGCTTCTCAGGAACGCCCGCCGCATTCGCCCGGCGTCGCCGAAACCGGCGGCCTCGGCAATATGTTCGAGCGGCGCGTGGGTGGTCTCGACCGCCATCCGCGCCGTTTCGAGCCGCAGGCGTTCCACAGCTTTGGCGGGTGTCATGCCGGTTTCGGCTGCAAACGCCCTGGCAAAGTTGCGCGGGCTCATCGCCGCCTGGTCGGCGAGCCGCTCGACGGTCAGCCGTTCGGCCAGATGCTCGCGCATCCAGCCGATCAGCGACAAGAACCTGCCCGTGTGTCCGCCGAGGTCGACAAGTGCCGAAAACTGCGACTGGCCACCCGGCCGGCGCTGATGAACGACGAGCTGCTGTGCCGCCCTGCGCGCAATGTCCGGCCCCAGGTCATCTTCTATGAGAGCAAGCGCCAGGTCGATACCGGCGGAAATGCCGGCCGAGGTCCAGACGTGACCGTCCCGGACATAGATGCGTTCGGCATGCATCTCTATCTTGGGGTAGCGGCGGGAAAAATCGTGCGAACTGTTCCAATGGGTGGTGGCGCGGCGCCCGTCGAGCAGCCCCGCTTCGGCGAGCAGATAGGCTCCGGAACAAACGCTTGTCACGCGCCTTGCATCCGTGCGCTTCAGCCATTCGAGAATTTCGTGCACGGCCTCCATGGAGCGGATGATCTCGCCGCCCGAGATCATCACCGTGTCGAAAGGCCCGTCCGCGAGCGGGGCTGCCGACAGTTTGAGGCCTGACGAGCTCTCGATTTCGCCGCCGCCCGGCGCCATCAGCACCAGGTCGTAACTGCCCGGCCGGAATCGCTCCGCCATCTCGAAGGCCGACGTCGGCCCGGCCGCATCGAGAAGCTGGAAACCCGGATGCACCACGAGAGCGATTGTGCGAGCCATGGCAGTTTTTGCCCGATTAATGTCATTTCAGTCAGACGATAGCAGCGGTAACTTTGCCTGCAAACAGAGGCAACCGATCGATCGGCGAAACTACCATGAAGTGGCGCTTTGTTCTTGCTAGCGGGCTGGGGCTTGCCGCGGTCTTCCTGGTGGTCGCCGGGGGCTGGATGGTCTCCCTGCCGTCCGGCTCGTCCGCCGGCGAAGCCAAATCTATTCCCGGCGAGGAGACACGCGCCACGGTCGAGGCCTTGAAGCCACCCAAACGTGACCGTCCGGTGATCGCCATCGTCGGCATCAACGACGGGACGGAGATCACCGACTACCTGATGCCCTACGGCATCCTGCGCCGCGCCGATGTGGCCGACGTGGTGGCATTGGCGACGCAGGCCGGGCCGATGGTGCTCTATCCGGCGTTGAAGGTCGAACCGCAGGCGACGATCTCGGAATTCGACAGACAGCATCCGGAAGGCGCCGACTACGTCATCGTCCCGGCCATGGTGCGCGAGGATGATCCGGCAGCGTTGGGCTGGATCAGGAGCCAGGCAGACAAAGGTGCGATGATCATCGGCGTCTGCGTCGGTGCCAAGGTGGTTGCGGCCACCGGCCTTCTCGACGGCCGAAAAGCCACGACCCACTGGTATTCGCTGGAGGCCATGCTGGAGGAACATCCGAGCATCCGCCACGTTGCCGACCGCCGCTTCCTCGTCGACGGTCGCGTTGCGACGACGACCGGCATCAGCGCCTCCATGCCGATGTCGCTGACATTGATCGAGGCGATCGCCGGGCGTCAGAAAGCTCAGGCTGTCGCGGCCGATCTGGGCGTCGCGGATTGGGATGCGCGACACGATAGCGGCGCCTTCGCCTTCACGCGGCCCTTCGCATTGACGGCAATCGGCAACTCGCTCGCCTTCTGGAGCCGGGAAACGCTCGGCATCGAACTGTCTCACGGCGTGGACGAAGTTTCGCTCGCTCTCGTCGCGGATGCATGGTCGCGCACTTATCGCTCGCGCGTGGTGACCTTCGCAGCCGGTGCGGATGCGGTGGAGAGCCGCAGCGGTATCCGCATCATTCCCGACGAGGTGAACACAACCGCGTCGGCGGTGCGCGTACCCGGAGCGCCGCTTGGCCGCAAACCGGCGGATGCGCTGGATGAGACGCTGAAGGCCATCGCCGAGCGCTATCGGGAAAACACGGCCGATTTCGTCGCCATGCAGCTCGAATACAGGAGACGAGTGACGCCGCAGTAGATGGTCGCGGTTTACGGTTTCGCGCGTCTCGAAACGGGAGGAAGGAACCAGTCATGAAGGCACTCATCGCAGGCGCCGGCATCGGCGGATTGACGACCGCACTTCACCTTCACGAGGCCGGGATAGAGGTTGAGATCTTCGAACGCGTCGGCGAGGTTCGCGAACTCGGAGTCGGCATCAACATGCTGCCGCATGCCGTGGCCGTACTGGCCGATCTCGGGCTGCTGCCTGGCCTCGACGCTGCAGGGATTCGTGTTCGGGAACTGATTTATACCAACCGTTTCGGCCAGGTCGTGTGGCAGGAATTGCGCGGCCTGGATGCCGGTCAGGAGGCGCCGCAGGTCAGCATCCATCGCGGCAAGCTGCTCGGCGTGATCCATAGGGCGGTGATCGCCCGTCTCGGACCCGACGTTATCAGGACCGGTTGCCGGGTGGACGATTTCGAACAGACGGAAGACGGCGTCGTGGTTCGTCTCGGCGGACAGGACGGATGGCGCGGCACGGCCCGGGGGGATCTGCTGATCGGCGCCGACGGCATCCATTCCATGGTCCGGGCGCAGCTTTATCCCGATGAAGGGGCGCCGATCTGGAGCGGGATCATGCTATGGCGCGGCGCCACGCCCTGGCCGATCTGGCGCGACGGCCGAACGATGGCGATCGCTGGCGGCAATTTCGCAAAATTCGTTTATTATCCGATCGGAGCCGATCCCGCCGAGCCTGGCATGCGGCTGACGAATTGGGCCGTGATGGCCAAGGTGGGCGAGCCCGGCACATCGCCGCTACGCCGCGAGGATTGGAGCCGGTCCGGTATTCCGGACGACGTGCTGCCCTTCGTCCGCGATCGGTTTCATCTCGATTTCGTCGATCCCGCCTCCATCATCCAGGCGACCGAAAATTTCTACGAATATCCGAATTGCGATCGGGAGCCTTTGCCCCGCTGGTCGTTCGGGCGGGTCACACTGCTCGGGGATGCGTCCCATCCCATGTATCCGGTCGGCTCCAACGGCGCGAGCCAGTCGATCCTCGACGCCCGATGCCTTGCCGGACATCTGCGGACGCAGGATGAAATCGAGGCCGCCCTTTCCCGCTACGACGCGGAGCGCCGCCCTGCCACGTCGGAAATCGTCCTGGCGAACCGCCGGGGCGGACCCGAGGGTGTCATCGACATGGTCGAGGCCCGTGCGCCCGACGGTTTCGACGACATCGACGCGGTGGCCTCGTTCGAAGAACGCAAGACGGTCGTCCGCGGCTACGCTACGCTCGCTCGTGGACGGGACCGGTGAGCATGGCGGCGGATCACTCAGAACAGATCCGGCCTGATCCCGGCGGCGTCCAGCAGGAAGTCGCGGCTTGCCTCCAGTTCCGACCTCAGCCTGGCGATGTCATGGCCGAGCAGCGTGCCCTGCCACTTGCGGATCTTACCGGCGCAAAACACCGTTGAGACGTTCGACCGCTCCATCAGCGTCACGACGGCGCCAGGGACGTGGTTCAGCGGGGCGACGTTGATGGCATTCGCATCGAGCAGGATGATGTCGGCTTCCTTTCCCGGTGTCAGCGTGCCGGTCTTGTGATCGAGCTTGAGGCCCCGCGCCCCTTCGATCGTCGCGAAGCGGATAACGTCGATCGCCGACAACAGCTTCGGGTATTCCTCGCCGCGCAACGCCTTGTCGTTCGCCAGCATTCGCTGCAGCGTGATCGCCGAGCGCATCTGGGTGAACATGTCGGCGGTCATGGTGCATTCCACATCCGTCGACAGGGACGGCTGAAGGCCGAGATCGAGCGCCTGTTGCAGCGGCGGGTTGCCGTGCCGCATCTGCATCTCGATGGGTACCGAGAGCGATATATGCGAACCCGCGTCCGCGACACGCTTCCAGGCCATGTCGCTCATGCCGGTCATGTGGATGAAGATATTGTCCGGCCCGAAACGGCCCGCCTCCGCCAACTGGTCGAAGACCGCCTGCATGCCGAAAGTGCCGACCACATGCAGCGCGACCGGGATGCCGAGTTCGCGTCCAAGCGCCCAGGCCTCCTCATGGAACGGCAGGTAGATTTCGCCGCCCATGACCATGGTCAGCAACTGGTCGTCGCTCGCAAAATGCTCGGCCTTGATGCGTCGGGCATCGCCCGGATATTTCGCGGCGTCGCCCCAGCCTTCGAAATAACCGAAGACGCCGCGCCGCCCGGCATCGCGAAGTGCGGTGATCGCCGCATCGGAATGTTCCGGCGAGTGGTGGATCTGGCTGACGTCCATGACAGTCGTCACGCCGGCGTCGATCTGGGACAGGCCGCCGAACAATTCCGAAATGTAGACATCCTGCGGCCGGTAGAGGACCGAGAACTTCTGGAGCATCCATTCGTAATAGTTGGCCGCACTTTCCGGCCGCCCGTCATTGATCAGGATCGCGTCGGCAAGCAGGCTTCGAAGCGCGGTCTCGAACTGGTGGTGATGCGTGTCGACGAAGCCGGGCATCACGATCATGCCGGAAGCGTCGATAACTGCGGCCTCCGGCGCGGTGATCGACGCAGCAACCTCGACGATCCGCGATCCGCGGATCAGCACGTCGCCTTTGGAAAAATTGCCGACGGCGCTATCCATGGAGAGCACGGCGCCGCCGCGGATCAGGGTCAGGCGATCGGGATCGCCAACGCCGACCGGCATGCTGGCCGGCGCGACAATGATCTTGCCGGAGCCGCTACCGAGTTCCGCCGGTGCATGCATCCGGTTATTGCAGAATCTGCACATGGTCTTCCCCTCCCGGCTTGAACTGATGATGCCCTCCGTCGCCGATGCGGCATCGGAGGCTCTGCTATGAAGCGTCTCTCAGCGTGCGGCTGCCTGCCACAACGCTATCGACGGGTAATCCTTGCCGTTCCAGTGCTTGAGCTTCTCCGCGAATTCGCGCTGGAAGGAGAGGGGACCGTGCTTGGCCATGTAATCCTCGTCATAGATCGCGATGAAGATCGTCAGCGACAGGAAGAAATGTGCGCCCATCTCGAACAGCGCCACATAATCGTGGTTGACGAGCGCCTCGCGCTCCGCGTCCGTGAGGGAGTTGACGGTCGAGATTTCCGCATCGTTCAGCCGCGGGCCGATCGACTGTTCCCAGCTGGCGACGAGCGAGCGCGGGTCTTCCTTGTAGCGGCGAAGCAGTTCCGGGTCGCGGTCGACGGTGAAGAGGAACTTGTTCACATAATACTTGCTCATGCCGCTGCTCCTTCCGGATACCAGGTGAAGTATGCTTCCATCGTGTGGAAGAGGTCCAGATTGTCATGATAGGCGGTCGGGACCGGCCCGGCGATGCCCATCATCAGGATCAGGTCCATGAAACCATGGGTCGCGTTGCCGCTTTTCGCCATGCTTTCATGGGTCACGTTGGCGAGGATTTCCTCGATATTGCCGGTCGACAGCCATTCGATCGCCTTGCGGTCGAATTCCGGATCCGGGCCGGTTTCCTTGAACTGGCGCGGTCCGCCGAGTTCGAGCGACAGATGTCCGCTGCCGACGGCGGCGATGCGCTTGTCGGACGGGAACTCCTCGATGATCTCGCGGATGGCGCGGCCGAGATCCCAGAAGCGCTTCGGCGAGGGCAGCGGCGGCGCGAAGATATTGGTATAGATCGGCACGACCGGCAGGTCGGCATCGGGGCGCGTGGTGATGATCGGGCAGATGATCGAATGGTCGAGCTTCAGTTCATGGCTGAAGGCGAAATCGAAACCGCGATCCATCAGGCCCTGGTGCATGAAGTTCGACAGTTCTTCATGGCCTTCCAGCACATATTTCGGAATGCCGAACTCACGCTCTTCATTATAGAAGGTCGCGTCGTAGCGCGGCGCCTTGCCGATCAGGAAGGTCGGATAGTTGTCGAGGAAGAACTGGTGGAAATGGTCGGCGCCGACCATGACCAGGATATCCGGCTTGGCGCGGGTCAGGGTCTCGCGATAGGCTTCGACTTTGCGTTTCCATTCCGCCGCCTGCGGCATCTGCTGTTCCGGCGGCATGGTTGTCGCCTTCAGGTAAAAAGGGTGGTGGGTGGTCGCAAGGACCGCTGCCAGGGTTGCCATCTTCTCCTCCGAATTTGTCCTGTCTATTAGACCGAATTCCTAACCCGCCACAGCCGCCGTCTCCGTTTCCAGTGCCGGCCAGGCTGTCGGATTGCCTTGCAGCGCCGAGCGGATCTCGTCTCCGTGCTGGTTGACGACCGGCGCGGCCCGCACCGTCTTTGCGTGTTCTCCATCGAACGAATAGGCTGGCCGAACCGTCTGCTCGGCACCTTCGATCCGGCCGGCGACCGGCACGAACATTTCCAGATGCTGCGCCTGCGGATCGTTCACCACATCCGGGATGGAGTTGATCGGCGCGAAGGGCACGTCGAACCTCGAGAAGCGCTCCACCCATTCCGGCCGGGTCCTGGTTGCGAAGATCGCGTTGAGCTCGGCGTTCAGCGCATCGTAATTGTCGATGCGCTTCAGCCGCTGCGAGAACCGTTCGTCCCTGGCGAGTGCCTCACCCTCAATCGCCTCGACCAGTGCGTCCCAGAACTTGTCGAGTGAGGACAGGTGGAAGGCAAACAGCTTATCGTCCTTGCAGCGGACGATGAAGGCCTGTGCGAGGCGCGGGCGGTCGACACCGCTCGGTTCTTCGCCAAGGGCGAAATAACCCATGAAGGGCTCGACCGCGAAATGCATCATGGCCTCGACCATGGAAATGTCGATGCGCTTGCCCTTGCCGGTACGGCCGCGTTCGATCAAGGCTGCGGAAATGCCGAGCGAGGCGTATATGCCGGTGATCGCATCGGCGAGCGCCGGGCCGATGAAGCGCGGTTGTTCGGGGTCGATCGAGACGCTGAGAAACCCGCTTACGGCCTGCGCGACGGAATCGTAGACCGGCCGCTGCGCATAGGGACCGTCCGGGCCAAACCCGCTGATCGAGCAGTAGATCAGCCTGGGGTTGATCTTCGACAGCGTCTCGTAGTCGGCGCCGATGCGGCCTGCCGCGCCGGGGCGGAAATTCTGTATGTAAACATCGGCCTGGGCGATCAGCCGGTAGAAGACCTCGCGGTCCTGCTCGCTTTTGAGATCCAGCCCGATCGCCCGCTTGTTGCGGTTATAGGCCTGGAAATGGGCGCTGTAGAAACCTGTCTTGAAGCTGCGATAGGGATCGCCATTGCCGGCCGACTCGATCTTGATGACATCGGCGCCGAGATCGGCGAGCATCATGCCGGCGCAGGGGCCGGTAATGAACGTGCCCTGTTCGACGATGCGGATTTGGTCCAGAGCTTTCAGCATGTCCGGGTCCTAGTTCTCGTTTGCCACGAAGCCGTCAGGCGCAGGGCCGTCGTATTCGATGGCGCTGGCGGCGGCGGCGGACATGACGAAGCCTATCGGCCTTGTCTGTTCCTCAAGCAGGTGACCGATCAGCCCGGCGGTGCGGGCAAGAAGCGGCACGCCCTTCAGGGCGAGCAGCGGGTAACCGGCGTCGAGCAGCACGCAGGGAATGGCGCTCGACACGTTCATGACCAGCGGCCTGCCGATGATCTCGGGGATGAGCCTTTCGACCGTCTTGGCGATCTCGCAATGAATGCCGGCGACGTCGAGTTCGCGGGCGATCGCGAGCAGGCGTTCGGCGCGCGGATCATGCCCCTTGTGAAGAGGATGACCGTAGCCGGGCACCGGTTTCTTCTGTTCCCTGTAACCGCGCAACAGCTTTTCGGCGGCGGCTTCCACCGACCGGCCGCTTGCTTCCGCTTCTTCGCGGATATCGCGGAAGAAGGCCCCCGAGGTCTCGGACGCGCCGAGGATAACCGACCCGCAGCCGAGAAGGCCGGCGGCGACGGCGCCCTGGACCGCTTCCGGCGAGGCGGCGAGCGTCATGCGGGCAACCTGCACGCTCGGCACCAGGCCGTGTTCGGCGATTGCCACCAGCGTCGCGTCGAGCATGCGGCGCTGTTTTTCGTCCGGCAGAGAGCCGGCGACCAGCAACCAGGTATATTCCGTAAACGAGATCGAACCGATCAGGTTGTCGACGAGGTCGTGGCCCCGCACGATGATCGTCTCGGGATTAGAGGTGCAGATCGCCTGGTAGGGCGTGGATTGCTTGCCGATTTTCATGCTGATGTCCTTGGAAAATGGTTAGGCTGCGACGCTCGCCTTGCCCGCGAAGCGGCTGGCCCATCGGTCGAACTGATCCATGAACTGCTGCAGGAAGAGGCGGGTTTCCTCATTGGTCACATCCCCTTCGGGGGTAATGAGGCCGGGCGGCAGATGGATAAACGCTTCCGGCAACCCCATCACGGCGACGTCGAGGCAGCCGAGAATGGCACGCAGGTGCTGCTGCGCCGCCGCGGTGCCGATCCGTCCGTAGGAAGCGCCGGTGATCGCCGCCGGCTTGCCGGCCCAGGCGCTGGTATCTCTGGGCCGCGAAGCCCAGTCGATGGCGTTCTTCAGCATCGCCGAGATCGAGCGGTTATGCTCCGGCGTGACGAAAAGCAGCGCATCGGCTCGCCCGATCTCAGCATTCAGCCGTTCGACCTGCGGGGGTGCGCCGGCATCCAGCACGTCCTGGTCGAAGATCGGCAGGTCACGGATCGTCACCCATTCGAACTCGACGTCGGGCTTTGCGAGCCGCGTCAGGGCAAGGGCGAGCAGTCTGTTGAGCGACGCCTGCCGTGCGCTTCCGACGATGACGGCGATTTGCAATCGCGCCATGAATCCCTCCCATGCCATTCTTAAAAGTATTCGCTTGGCGAATTTATATTCGTATAATGAATTTCGATGGCGCGGGGTGTCAAGCCCTGTCGCAAGAGCTTTGAAAAATTTCAGAGGAGGAGTTGGCTGTGAGGGATCAGCGGGCGGCGGGGTTGGCCGGCGCCAGTGAATGAACGAGCGCTGGAAAACGGCTGAACAACTGGGAGAGCCGGTTGGCCGCCAGCCGCAGTTCCGGCAGGCGCTGTTCGACCAGTTCCTCCGGCGTCAGCCGGGGCGTGTAGCCTGAGCTGTTGATCGCGCAGACGACCCGTCCGGTATTATCCTTGACCGGCACGGCAAGCGCGGTGATGCCATAATCGAGCTGGTCAACAGTGATCGAATAACCCTTTGCGCGGGTCTCGACGAGGATTTCCCGGAGTTCCGCCTCGTCGGTCACCGTGTAGTCGGTCAGCTTTACCGGCGTATAGGCCTCAAAAAATCGGTCCATCTCCTCTTCCGCAAGGGCCGCCATCAATACCCGGCCCATCGAGGTCGCGTAGGCGGGATAGGTGACGCCGAGGCTGGCATTGCGTCGCACGCCGCGGCTTTCGGAAAGATGGGCAATGTAGAGCACGTTCGTCCCGTCGAGCACGGCCATGTTGGCGGCATCGCCGAAAAGCGACGTGATCCGGTGCAGTTCAGGCGTGACCGCTTCTTCGACATTGAAGGCGTTCAGGTAGGCGGAGCCGAGGGTGAGGATGCGGGGAGCCAGGAGAAAATGCTTGTTGTGCCGGCGAATGAAACCGAGCGCTTCGAGCGTCAGGACATTCCGCCGGACGGTGGCGATCGACATGCCGACCTTGCGGGAAAGCTCGGCCAGCGTCATCTCCGGATCCTTGGCGTCGAAAGCCTCCAGGACCGACAATCCCCGTGCCAACGCCTCGACGAACTCGGGCGAATTGCTGTCAATCATCGGAATTTCTCCTGCTGCACGGCTTTTCGTTCGCACACGGGATTGACAAGCGCAAGACCTGCTGCCTATCGTTATGCGAATATTTATTCGTCTAGCGAATTTTCTTGGGAGGGAAAAGCTATGAAGACAAGGCGTCAGTTTCACAAGCTCATGGCGGTAACGGCTGCGGGTCTTGCCGCGCCGGCAATCCTGGGGCGCAAGGCATTTGCGCAGGACAAGCCGATCCGGGTCGGCGCCAGCGTGTCGCTGACCGGTCCGCTGGCGAGCACCAAGAACGGCCAGATCGGTTACGAGCTCTGGCGAGACGACGTCAACGCGGCAGGCGGGCTTCTCGGCCGCAAGGTCGAACTGGTCATCTACGACGACCAGAGCAGTGCCGCCAACGTGCCGGCGATCTATTCGAAGCTCGTCGACGTGGACGCCTGCGACGTGTTGTTTTCGCCTTACGGCGCCAACCTATCCGCGCCGGTCATGCCCTTCATCAAGCAGCGCGACCTGTTCATGATCGGCATGTTCGGCCTTGCCGGCAACGATGTCGCCAAGCACGACAAGTTCTTCCACAGCGGCCCGTGGGGGCCGAACTCCGGACGGGATTGGGCCCGCGGCTTCTTTGATCTTGCCAAGGCGCAAGGGGTCAAGAAGATCGCCATCATCAATGCCGACCTGGAATTTTCGAAAAATGCCGCCAAGGGCGGCGCGGAAGTCGCCAAGGAATACGGCATGGAGGTCGTGTTCAATCAGAGCTACCCGCCGAACACGTCCGACTTCTCTTCGATGATCCGCAACATCAATGCGGGGGACCCGGAGGCGATCTTCATCGCCTCCTATCCGGCCGACAGCACGGCGATCATCCGCGGGGTCAAGGAAATCGGTATTTCCGACAAGGTGAAACTCTTCGGCGGTGCCATGATCGGCCCGCAATACGGGGCGCTGCTCGGTTCGCTCGGTCCCGAACTCAACGGGCTGGTGAACTCGCATACCTTCGTTCCGGAGCCCACCATGCAGACACCGGCGATTAAGAGCTTTTTCGACCGGTATACGCCGATTGCCGTCAAGCAGGGCGTCGATCCGCTCGGGTTTTACATTCCGCCCTTCTATTATGTCGCCGGCCAGCTGGCGGCGGCTGCGATCAAGGGTTCGAATTCCGTCGATCCGGCCAAGATGGCAGCTTTCCTGCATGCCAACGCCGTCGAGACCATCGCCGGCAAGATCGCCTTTACCGAGATCGGCGACTGGAAGGAACGCCGCGTCCTGATGGTCCAGCTACGCGGCATCAAGGGCAACGATCTCGAACAGTTCCGCAATCCGGGCCATCAGGTCATTCTCGACCCGCCATCCCTGAAGACGGGCGACCTCGCCGCGCCTTATAACAAGGCGCGCGCCAGCTAATCCTTCAACCGATCCAGAGAGCCGGCGCAAGGCCGGCTCAAGGGCCCCTATCAATGCTATCGATCGACATTCTGCTGAACGCCATCGTGACGGGCATTCTGCTGGGGAGCGTTTATGCATCGCTCGCCCTGGGGCTCGGGATCACCTTCGGCATTCTCCACATCCCCAATATCGCCCATCCGACGTTCGTCGTCGCCGGCGCGTTCTTCGTCTATACGCTGACCCAATGGGGGATCGATCCGATCGTTGCGGCGGTGATCGGCCTTGTGCCTTTCTATCTTCTCGGGGTCGTGCTTTACGCCTTCTACTCGGCTGTTTTCGAGCGCAAGGGCGGCGCCAACGTACTGCAGAGCCTGACGCTGTTCTTCGGCCTTTCGCTGGTGATCGAGATCCTGTTGTCGCTCGGCTTCGGCTCCGAGCTCAAGTCCGTCAGCGTTTCCTATATCGGCTCGAGCCTCAAGTTCGGCGTCCTCACCGTTCCCTACCGGCTGCTGATCCCCGCGCTTTTCGCCCCCGTGACGATCGCTGCCGTGTGGCTTTATCTCAGCCGCACCAGTTCCGGCACGGCAATCCGCGCCGTCGCCCATGAGGAGCGGGCGCTTTCGATCGCCGGCCTCAACCCGGCCTCCGTCAAGCGGCACGCGTTCGGCATCGCCACCGCGACCGCCGTCATCGCCGGAGCCGCCCTGATCATGGTCGGCCCGATCGAACCCTTTGCCGGGCGCTACCAGATCGGCCGCGTCTTCGCGATCGTGGTGCTCGCCGGCATGGGGTCCATTCCCGGCAGCCTGGTGATCGCCATCATCATCGGCATCGCGGAGGCGCTGGTCTCCAGCTACCTCAACCCTTCCTGGTCCCCCGGCGTCGCCTTTGCGATCCTGCTGCTGGGCCTCGCCCTCCGCCCGCAGGGCCTGTTCGGAGCTGCGCGATGAAAAAGAATTCCCTCCTGTTCCTCGCGGGCGCCATCATCGTGCTTACGTTAGGCTTCCTGATGCCGTGGCTGCTCAGGAACCCGTTCTATTTCTTTGCCGGCTACGTGGTCCTTCAATATGTGACGATCGCCACAGGCTGGAACATTCTCGGCGGTTATGCCGGCTACATCAATTTCGGCGCGGCCGGTTTCTTCGGCGCCGGCGTCTATCTGTCGGCATTCCTGTTCACCACATTCGGCCTGCCGCTGCCGCTCTGCATCCTGGCCGCGGCGATTGTCGGCGCCGTTCTCGGCGTGCTGATGGGCTACCTGACATTGCGTATCCAGGGAGTCTATTTCGCCATCGCCACGCTCGGCCTCGTCGTCGTCCTCGAAACCATCGTGCACAATATCTCCGGGCTCGGCGGGGCGAGCGGCATGGCCGTCTACGCCCCGCGGCCGCCTGCCTGGAGTCCCGGGCCATCGCAATACAATTTCACCGTCATGGTGGTGATCGCGGTCGCCAGCGTTGCGCTCGCCCGCTGGGTGGAGATTTCCTGGATCGGCCGTGGCCTGAGGGCCGTGCGGGCAAGCGAGGACGCCGCGGAATGCTCCGGCGTGCCGACGCTTCGCCTCAAGCTGGTCGCCTGCGCCCTGAGCGGCGCGGTGCTTGCCGCGGCCGGTGCGCCCTATCCGTTCTACACGTCGTTTGTCGAACCGGTCACCGCCTTCAGCCTGATCATCGGTTTGAACGCCATCGCCATGCCGCTGATCGGCGGTACCCGAACCTGGGTCGGCCCGGTGATCGGTGCTCTTCTGCTCGCTTCGGTGCAGCAGATCGCCACGGTCACCATATCCTCCGAACTCAACATTCTCTTCGTCGGCGCGGTCCTGATCGCCTTCGTGGCCTTTGCTCCGGGCGGTATTTCCGATCTCTTCGGCCGCAATAAAGGCAGGGCAAGACCATGACGGAGCCGGTTCTCTCCCTCAGGGGCGTCGAAAAACGGTTCGGATCGTTCCGCGCGCTCGGTCCCGTCGATCTCGATGTCGGCGCCGGCGAGCGGCTCGGCATCATCGGCCCGAACGGTTCCGGCAAGACGACGCTCATCAACTGTATCACCGGCGTCTACCGTCCCGACAGCGGATCGGTGTTTTTCGAAGGCCGGGACATCTCGCATCTCCAGGCCCATAAGCGAGCCCGGATGGGCATCGCCCGCAGCTTTCAGATCCCGCGGCCATTCATCGGCATGACCGTGTTTGAAAACCTGCTCGTTCCACTCGACTACTGCCAGGTCGAGGGCAGCAAGCATGACCGGGCAAGGTCGGTGCTTGCGAGCGTCGGGCTGTCGGGCCGCCTCTCGGATCCGTCCGAAAGGCTGACCCAGCTCGAATTGCGCAAGCTGGAACTGGCCCGCGCGCTTGTCGGCAATCCGAAGGTCCTGATCGCCGACGAGGCGATGGCGGGCCTGTCGGAGGAAGAGATTGATGAAGTGCTGGCGATCCTTTTCGCGCTCAACCGGTCAGGCGTCGCGGTGATCATGATCGAACACATCATGCATGCGGTCATGCGCTTTTCGGAACGGGTCGTCTGCTTCGAGACCGGCCGCCTGATCGCGGCGGGAACCTCGTCCGAGATCGCCGAAAATCCGCTCGTTCAGAAGGTGTATTTCGGTGAATAGGCTGATAATCGAAAACCTGTCGGCCGGTTACGGCGCCGTCTCGGTTCTGCGAAAGGTCTCGCTGGAACTGAACGAGAGCGAGATGGTCGCGCTGCTCGGCATGAACGGCAACGGCAAGAGCACGCTGCTCAACTGCATCCTCGGTTTCGTGCGGGCGAGCGCGGGTCGGATCGTGCTCGAATGGAACGGCAAGAACACCGACCTCACGAAACTTCAACCGCACGAGATCGTCCGCCTCGGCCTGTCGATCGTCCCGGAAGGACGCCGCCTCGTGCCGAACATCTCGGTTGAGCACAATCTCAGGCTCGCCGGCAGCAACCCACTGGTCCGCGACCGGATGAAGCAGAACCTCGGCTACTGTTTCGAAACCTTTCCGTTGCTTCTGGAGCGCCGCAGGCAGATCGCCTCGACCATGAGCGGCGGCCAGCAGCAACTGCTGGCGATCGCCCGTTCGCTGATGACGGCGCCGAAGATCATCATCATCGATGAACCCTCGGTGGGCCTGGCGCCGATCGTCGTGCGCGACGTGCTGAATGCCATCACCCAGCTGCGCGAGAAGAGCAACATGACGATCCTGATGGCGGAGCAGAGTTTCTTCCAGGCAATCGACGTGTCGTCGCGCGCCTATGTGCTTGCCCATGGCAGCATTCAACGGGAGTTCAAGCGCTCGGACGGCGAGATCGCCCATGACGAGATCCGCCGCGCCATGCTGGGCGCACATTAGGGGCGGCACGACGGAACCGCCGAGATCATCGGCCCGGCGGCATTCAGGCGGATGCGCGCTAGGGTTTCCGTTGAACGATCGCCTTTGCGATTGCGGGGCCACCCAGCATGAAGCTTCTGACGCCGTCGCGGACGATGTCGTCGAGAGATTCCGGGGTGGGCGTCGCATAGACGAACCGACGGATCGCCAGATAGAAGATGCGGCCGTGGAGACCCCAGAACAATTCGGTCTCCCGCTCGGAAAGCGGCGCCTCGTCCGGGCCCGGCAGGCCCAGTTCGTGGCGGAGTTCCAGGCAGGCAGGCTCGACGATCTGCCGGCGCACGATGTCGAGATAACGCGTCGTGATGTCGAAGGTTTTGAGGCCGGAAAAGACGAAGATCCGGACCCAGTCGTAATGGAAGACACGTTCCACATATCGCAGATAAAATTCCGTCAGCCGGCTTTCCAGTGACCGGCCGCGGTCGATGATGAGGCCGGCCCAGCTATCGTCCCAGCGGCTGAGATAGACATGTTCGTAGACTCGCTCGATCAAGGCTTCCTTGCTGGGAAAATGCCGGTAGATCGCCGAATGGGTGATGCCGATGCGCTTGGCGAGTTCGCGGGTCTGGCCCTCGAAGCCATGCTCGGCGAAGAAGCGGACCGCCTCTTCCAGGATGAACTGTTCGCGCTCGTTCGCCCGCATGTATTGCTTGGGACGCCGCGGTTTTTCTCCGCCACCTTCGCGTTCAAGGCTCTTCTGCTGATCCGTCATGCCTGCCCTGATCTGCCATGCCCGTCACCGAGTCACCGGCAACTATTTCCCATAGCGATAGCGCGGCCGGCGTTTGAGACCAAGTGGTAATTTTATTTGAGACCAGTTGGTTATTTTTCTTGACCGACGCGTCGACCTGGGAAATATTGTAACCAAGTGGTCACAAATCCGGAGGGCCACGTGGGAGGAGCCGGTGAAGGCGAGAGCTTTCGATTACATGCGCCCGAAATGCGTGCAGGAAGCATTGGAAGCTTTCGTCAGCGCGGATGGTGATGCGAGCTATATTGCGGGAGGGCAGAGTCTCGTCCCGGCGCTCGCCCTTCGGCTGCAGGCTCCCGGCCTTCTCATCGATATCGCTCGCCTGGACGAACTGCGCGGTCTTTCCATCGCCGGCGGTCATCTGCGCATCGGCGCAACCACCCGCCACTGCGAAATTCTCGACTCGGATCTCGTGCGGGAACATGCGCCGCTGCTTGCAAAGGCGGCTCCTTTCGTGGCGCACCCGGCGATCCGTAACAAGGGCACATTCGGCGGCAGCCTGGCGCTTGCCGATCCCGCATCGGAATTTCCCGCCATGGCGCTGGCGCTTGATGCTTTCATTGAAATTGCCTCCGTTGAAGGCAGCCGCCGCGTTGGTGCCGGGGATTTCTTCATCGATCTCTATGAAACGGCGCTTCAGCCGGGCGAGATCGTCACCGCGGTATACGTACCCTTGGCAACCGCGAAAACCCGGACGGCCTTTGACGAACTGGCCCGTCGGCGCGGCGATTATGCAATCGTCGGGGCGGGCATCGATGCGGAGATGCAGGGCGGTTTTGTCGAACGCATGCGGATTGCCTTCCTTTCAGTGGGCTCGACGCCGGTCAGGGTGCGTGCGGTCGAAGCCGCGCTGACCGGGCGGCAGTTGACGCCGGAGGCGATCCGGCAGGCACAGGACGTACTCGGCACGGAGCTTGATCCGGTCGGCGACGAGCATACGCCTCCGGAGATGCGCCGGCATCTTGCAAGGGTGCTGCTCGGAAGGCTGCTCGGCCGGCTGGAGGCAAACCGATGAGCGGCAAGGTGGCGATTTCGCTGGCCGTGAACGGCGAGACAATCGAGGCGCTGGTTGCGCCGCGCACCACGCTTGCCGATTTCCTGCGGCAGGACATCCAGCTCACCGGCACCCATACGGGCTGCGAAATGGGCGTCTGCGGCGCCTGCCTGGTACTGCTGGACGACCGACCGGTGCATGCCTGCCTGATGTTTGCGGTGCAGGCCGATGGCTGCGCCGTCGAGACGATCGAGGGCCTGACCCATCGCAGAGCGATCGACGACCTCCAGAAGGCGTTTCATGAGCGCAATGCCTTGCAATGCGGCTTCTGCACTCCGGGCATGCTGGTGAGCGCCTACGGGATTCTGGCTTCCGGCGACGAGCCCGATCGCGACGGCATCCGTGACGCGCTCTCCGGAAACTACTGTCGCTGTACCGGTTACGAAGCGATCGTCGATGCGATCGAAACGACGGCGAGACAGCGCCGGCAGCATATGGAGGAGGAGAAGGCATGAACGCGTTCGCCGGCTCCATCGACAGGCCTAACTCCTATATCGGCCGCTCGGTATCGCGACCGAATGCCAAGCGTCTGCTCGAAGGCCGGGGGCGGTACGTGACCGACCTCGTGCTGCCGCGCATGTTGCATGCGGCTTTCGTCCGCAGCCCTTATGCGCATGGAAACATTGTTTCGATCGATATCGATGAGGCAAAGGCCCTCTCCGGCGTTCGCGCCGTCTTCACAGGTGAGGACCTGGCATCGATCTGCGCGCCCTGGACCGGAACGCTCGAGCATTTCAGCAACATGAAGTCTCCGCCGCAAGTGCCGCTACCTCTTGAAAAGGTGATGTGGTCAGGGCAGCCGGTCGTTCTCATCGTCGCCGACAGCAGGGCAATCGCCGAAGATGCCGCCGAGCTGGTGATCGTCGATATCGAGGAGCTCCCGGCACTGGCGGACCCGGTCGAGGCCATGTCTGCCCCGGCGATGTCGCAAGAGCTCGCCGACAATATCTGCTTTGCCACGAAACTCGACAGCGGCGGCGTCGAGGAGGCATTCGATGCAGCGGACACGACGGTCGAGGAGAGCTTCGTTTTCGGCCGGCACACGGCGGTGACACTCGAACCGCGCGCCATCGTTGCCGATTACGATCCGAGCGAGAACCGGCTGACTGCCCACCACGCGACCCAGACACCCTATCAGTTCCAGGATGTCTATTCCCGCCACTACGGCATTCCGGAAGCCAATGTCCGCGTCATCGCGCCGGATATCGGCGGTTCGTTCGGAATGAAACTGCATGTCTATCACGAGGAGATGGCGGTCGTCGGCGCGTCGATCCGGCTCGGTCGCCCCATCAAATACGTCGCCGACCGGATGGAATCCTTCGTCTCGGATATTCATGCCCGCGATCACCGGATAACCGGGCGTCTTGCCCTCGACAGGGACGGTCGCATCACCGCCATGGATGTAGACGACCTAACCGCGATCGGTGCCTTTTCGAGCTACCCGCGCACCAGCGCGGTCGAGGGAAACCAGGTCATCCGCCTGATGGGTGCCCCTTATGACTTCTCTTCTTATCGCGCCAATCTTTCGGTCGTGTTCCAGAACAAGGTGCAGACCAGCCAGTACCGCGCCGTCGGGCATCCGATTGCCTGCGCGGTGACGGAATGCCTGGTCGATGCCGCGGCGCGCGAACTCGGCCTCGATCCGTTTGAAATCCGCGAGCGCAATCTCATTCCGGACAGCAGCTATCCCCGCACATCGCCGACCGGGTACCAGTTCGAAAAGCTCTCCCACCAGGTCTGTCTCGCGCGGCTGAAGTCGATCATGAACTACGACGCTCTTCGTGCGGAGCAGGCCGATCAGCGGCAGAACGGCATCCTGCGCGGCATCGGTATCGCCCTTTTCGTGGAGATCACCAACCCGAGCCCGGCTTTTTATGGGGTCGGTGGCGCGCGGATTTCCGCGCAGGACGGCGCCATCCTCAAGCTCACGCCGTCCGGCGAGGTGCATTGTTCGATTTCGGTGACCGAACAGGGGCAGGGGACGGAGACCATCATCGGTCAGATCGTCGCCGACCAGCTCGGCATCGATCGTGAAAAAGTACGGGTGATGACCGGTGACACCGATACGACACCCCATGGTGGCGCCACCTGGGCCTGTCGTGGAGCGGGCATCGGCGGCGAAACGGCGCTGCAGGCGGCGCGCAAGCTGAAGGCAAATCTGCTCGCCGTTGCGGGTCTCATCCTGCAGGCGCAACCAGGCGAGCTTGATATCCGCGCCGACTGGATCGTCGAGGCGGTCACGGGCCAGCAGCGCGTTAGCCTTGCCGAAGTCGCGCGCATCGCCTTCTTCCGGTCGGACACGCTGCCGCCCGAAACCCAGGCGCAGCTTTCCGTTGTGCATCACTATGCGCCGCAGGGTTATCCGTTCGCATTCACGAACGGAGCCCAGGGCTGCCTGGTCGAAGTGGATGCGGAGACCGGCTTCGTGAAGATTCTCAAGCATTGGGTGGTCGAGGACTGCGGCCGTATCATCAATCCGCTGCTGGTGGACGAACAGGTGCGGGGCGGCGTGGTGCAGGGACTGGGCGCGGCCTTTTTCGAGGAATGCCTCTACAACGAGGAAGGTCAGCTCACCAACGGCTCGCTTGCCGATTACCTCGTGCCGATGGCCTGCGAGATGCCGGATATCGAGATTTCCCACGTCGAAACGCCGACCCGGGACACCGAACTCGGTGCAAAGGGCTGCGGCGAAGCAGGGACGGCGGCGGCATCCGCCGCTGCGATGAATGCCGTCAACGATGCGCTTGTGGGTCACGGCGCGGTGCTGACGCAGATACCGATGACGCCGACGCGCATATTGAGGGCGCTCGGCACGATCTGAATGCAACAACGATCCGATGTCAGGAGGAGGACAGGATGACAAACGGAATTGAGAAGCTGGCTTTGAGGCCGATCGGCCGCCGTGCAGCCCTTATCGGGTTGGCCGGCGTGGCTGGAACACTTTCGATGCCATGGATAGCCCGGGCGCAGGCGGAAACCATCCGCATCGGGTTTCCGACGC
The DNA here is from genome assembly GCF_002968565.1 of Neorhizobium sp. T25_27. Lineage (NCBI taxonomy): Bacteria > Pseudomonadati > Pseudomonadota > Alphaproteobacteria > Hyphomicrobiales > Rhizobiaceae > Neorhizobium > Neorhizobium sp. T25_27. Next base: position 201,478 of record NZ_PVBJ01000008.1, on the reverse strand, counting down.
CTTTGACCGGCCCGTTCGCCGCCGAGGCCAACGACCAGGTCCGCAGCGCCCAGCTGGCGGTAAAGCTCGCCAACGACAAGGGTGGAATTGCCGGCCGCAAGGTCGAGCTCCTGGTGCGCGACGACAAGCTGAATGCCGGCGAAGCCGCCACCCGCACGCTCGAACTGATCGAAAAGGACAAGGTCCATGCGGTGGTCGGCGCACTTTCGAGCGCCGTACAGCTGGCGGTCAACGAGGTGACCCGTGCCCGCAGCATGCTGTACATCTCGATCAGCCAGTCGGACACCATCAACGAGATCAAGGATTTCAGCCCCTATACGTTCCATGAGGCGCTCAATCCGACGATGACGACCGCGGTTGTCGCCAAGCACAGTTTCAAGAAGGGTTCGAAGGTCGCCTATCTTGTTGCCGACTATGCCTACGGCCACGAGATGCTGCGCGGTTTCAAGCGGGCAGCCAAGGAAATCGGTGCGCAGACGGTCAGCGAAATCCTGCACCCGTTCGGCGCGGCGGACTATTCGACCTTCATCCCGACCATCCTGGCATCAGGCGCAGACATTCTCTGCATCTGCAATTTCGGCCGCGACCAGGCCAATTCCATCAAACAGGCGGTGGATTTCGGCGTGAAGGACCAGATGAAGATCGTCGTGCCGGTGCTGCTGCACAACCAGCGGCTTGCGGTCGATCCCGAAGTCTTCGAAGGTGTCATCGGCGGCGCGAACTATTACTGGGGCCTGGAAGAAACGGTGCCTTCCGCAAAGGCGTTCAACGACGCCTTCAGGGCCATGTACAAGGGCACGATCCCGACCGACTACGGAGCCTACGGTTATACCGGCGTCGCTTCGCTGTTGATGGCCATCGAAAAGGCAGGCGGGACGGAGCCACAGAAGGTCATCGCGGCTCTGGAAGCGCTGAAATATGATATCGCCAAGGGAGAGCAGTCCTACCGCAAGTGCGACCACCAGTCGATGCAATCGGTACTCGTCCTGGAATCCAAGGCGAAAAGCGCGATGAAATCGGATGCCGATCTTTTCAAGATCGTCGCCGCGGAACCTGCATCAGAGAGCGTGTTGCGAACCTGCTCCGAACTCGGCTTCAAGAGCTGATACCCTGGGACGGATGAGGTCATGACTGTCCAATTGATTGCAATGCAGCTGTTTTCGGGTCTCGCGCTCGGCGCGGTCCTGATCATGGTTGCGCTCGGCCTGTCGATCATCTTCGGCATGCTCGGCATCGTGAACTTCGCGCATGGTGCGCTGTTCATGGTGGGAGCGTATGCGGGGCTCTACGTGGCCGGCCTGACGGGGAGCTTCTGGTGGGCTCTCCTGATCGCGCCGGTCATGATCGGCCTGTTCGGCATGCTGATCGAGCGTTTCCTCATCCGTCCTCTCTATGGCCGCTCGCCGGACGATCCGCTGCTTCTCACCTTCGGTCTTGGTTACGTGCTGGTCGAGGCGGTGCGCATATTCTTCGGCACCGACGGCATTCCGTTCTCGACGCCGGCAGCCCTTCGCGGCGTGGTGAACCTCGGCATCGGCTTTTTCCCGCTCTACCGGCTTTTCGTCATCGGCGTGGTTGTCGCCGTCCTGTTGCTGCTGTGGATCGGCCTCGAAAAGACGAAATTCGGCCTGATCGTCAGAGCAGGTTCCGCCGATCCGCTGATCATGCGCGTGCTGGGTGTCGATATCAGCAGATTGTGGTTGATCGTCTTCGGTATCGGGGTCGGCATCACCGCACTCGGCGGTGTGCTTGCTGCACCGATGCGCAATGTCAGCCCGGAAATGGGCACGCTTGTGTTGGCCGAAGCCTTCGTGGTGACGGTGATCGGCGGCATGGGCTCGCTTCCCGGCGCCGTCATTGCCGGCCTCATCGTCGGCGTCTCGGTCAGCATGACATCGCTCTTCGCCCCGGAAATGGCGACGATCGTCATGTTCGCGCTGATGGCGCTCATTCTGCTGGTGCGCCCGAACGGCCTTTATGGCCGCGCCGCACCTGGCCTCTAGGGAGACCGCCATGTCCGTCATCAAAAATGCGGAACTTGTCCCGGCGCCCGCCCGACGCAGCTTTGCGACCCTGTTTTCCAACGTCAGCCGCTGGCGGGTGCCGCTTTCAATCCTGGCGCTCTGCATCCTGCCCTGGGTGCTGCCCTCGCAGGCGCTGGCCGTCAACGTGTTGATCTACGGCCTTGTCGCGGTCGGCTACAACCTGCTCTTCGGTTATACCGGCCTGCTTTCCTTCGGTCATGCGGCCTTCTTCGGAGCCGGAGCCTATGCAACGGGTATCGCGATCGGTGCTTTTGGGGTCCACTGGTTCATCGCGATGCTGATCGGCGTGCTGGTTTCGGGCCTGCTTGCGACGGTCATGGGGGTGCTCGCCATCCGCACGCGTGGCATCTACTTCTCGATGGTGACGCTCGCGCTGGCACAGCTTGTCTACTATGCGGCGCTGCAAGCCTCCTCCTGGACCGGTGGCGAAAACGGTCTGCGCGGCTTTACGGTCAGCACGCTGCACCTTCCTGGCTTCTCGGTAAATTTCCTCGATCCCCTCGTGAAATATTACGCGATCATGATCGTGGTCGCGGCGGCGCTCTGGTTCGTGTCGAGGGTCCTGAATTCGCCTTTCGGCGCGGTGATCGAGGCGATCCGCGAAAACGAGACACGGGCGCGCGCCTGCGGCTATGATGTCGAGCGAACCAAGCTGTTGTCCTTCATCCTTTCAGGCATTCTCTGCGGGCTCGCGGGCACGCTGTCGGCAATGCATCTTTCGATCGTGCCCCTGGATTCGCTCCACTACCATACGTCCGGTCTGATCGTGATGATGACGCTGCTCGGCGGTGCCGGCAGCTTCTTCGGTCCCTTTATCGGCGCGCTGGCGTTTCTTTCGATGGAGGACATCTTCTCGCTCTGGACATCCAACTGGCAGCTCATTGTCGGCGTGATCTTCATCCTCTTTGTCCTCTATCTGCCCAAGGGCATCTGGGGCACCTTGATATCCTGGGGTAAAAGCCGATGAGCGCACCCATCATGAGCGTCACCAATATCGGCAAGCAGTTCGGCGGACTGGTCGCCTTGAAAGATGTGACGGCCGATTTCCAGGAAGGCCAGATCACCGCCATCATCGGGCCGAACGGTGCCGGCAAGAGCACGTTCTTCAACATCCTGTCCGGCGCCCTGAAACCATCGAGCGGAACGCTCAGGTTTCGGGGTGCGGATATGGCGGGCGTGCCACAGCACGACTATGTGCACCGCGGCATCGCCCGTTCCTACCAGATCACCAACATCTTCCCCAACCTTTCCGTCCTCGAGAACGTCCGCGTCGCGGCACAGGCTTTCCGGTCCCGGATGAACATCTGGGCAGACCGCAGTGCCGATAGGGATAGCGAGGACAGAGCCTCGGCAATGCTCGCATCGGTCGGGTTGTCGGCACGGGCGGCGACGCCGGCGAAATTCCTGGCGCATGGACAGCAGCGTGCGCTGGAGATCGCTATCGCCCTGGTCGCCGATCCGGCGCTTCTTCTGCTCGACGAGCCGACCGCCGGGATGGGGCCGGAAGAGACGCGCGAGATGGTCGCGCTGATAGAGAAGCTGGCGGCCCAACGCACCATCCTGCTGGTCGAGCACAAGATGAAGATGATCCTCGGCCTCAGCGACCGCGTGCTCGTCCTTCACCATGGCCAGTTGCTGGCCGACGGGACACCGACCGAAATCCAGGCGAACTCCGAGGTTCGTCGCGTCTACCTAGGACAAAATGATGGCTATGCTTGAAATCGAAGGCCTGAACGGCTGGTATGGCGCGAGCCATGTGCTTCACGGGGTGTCGTTCGCGGTGGAACCGGGCGAGATCGTTGCGCTTGTCGGCCGCAACGGCGCCGGCAAGACGAGCATCATCCGTTCGATCATGGGGCTCATGCCGCGCACCACCGGCGCCATCCGGTTCAACGGCGAAGACATATCCCGGCTAAAGGCCCATGACCGCTATGTCCGCGGCCTCGCCTATGTTCCGGAAGAACGCCGTATCGTGCGGGGGCTGACGGTGCTGGAAAACCTGCAGCTGGGGCTTGTCGCCGACCGCAAGCGGATCGACGAGGCGGCTGCGATCGACGAGATCGCCCGCAGTTTCCCGCGCTTGAAGGAGCGTTTGCACCAGGAAGGTGTAACGATGTCGGGCGGCGAGCAGCAGATGTTGGCGATAGCCCGCGCCATGATCGCCCGGCCGAAGATGATCCTGCTCGACGAGCCGTCGGAAGGCATCATGCCCGTGCTGGTCGAGGAGATGGGCGCACTGTTCAGGCGGCTGCGGGAGGAGGGGACGACGCTGCTCCTCGTCGAGCAGAATGTCGAATGGGCGCTGAACCTTGCGGACCGGGCGGTTATCGTCGACCAGGGCGAGATCGTCTACCGCAGCGATGCGGCAACACTTCTGGCGGACAAGGACATTCAGGAGCGATACTGCGCGGTCTGAGCCCGCAATCCACCGACCCGATCATCATCGAACACAGGGCTTCGCCGCTTGCGCGGCGAAGAGCGATATTTTTATGGAAATCACTGGAGAGTACCGGCTGGAAGAGCCACGCGACGACGTGTGGGTGAGGCTCTTCGATCCCGATGTCCTGCGCCGTTGCATTCCCGGGTGCAAGGAACTGACGCAGACGGCCGAGAACAGTTTCGACGCGAAGGTCGTGCTCAAGATAGGTCCGGTTTCCGCAACCTTTGCAGCCACCGTCGAGATCATCGATATCGAGGCGCCGGAGAGCTGCCGCATCATCGGCAAGGGAAATGGCGGCATCGCCGGTTTCGCCAAGGGAGACTGCGTTGTCAGGCTTGCGCAGGATGGCAATGCCACCTTCCTGACCTACAGCGCCAATGTGGATATCGGTGGAAAGATTGCAGCATTGGGCGGCAGACTGGTGCAGGCGACATCGAAGAAGCTCGCCGACCAGTTCTTTGTCTCATTCTCATCGCGCGAGGGATAACGCGGGCTTACGTCGCCTGAAACGGAGATGCGCCCTACTTGAAGTGGGGGTTATCCTCCCGCTCCAGCACCGCCCTTACGGCCGCCCGCTCGCGCATCTGGTTGTGATGCCGCGTGAAACTTTTCAAGGTGTCCATTGGCAGCCCGTTGCTCCTTCCCCAGCCATAGAAGACGAGGGCGTAGGGATCCACGACCGTATACCGGTCGCCCATGATCCACTCGTTGCCGGCAATCAGCCCATCTATCTCCTGCATGCTCTCCCAATAGGAGGACACTGCCTTGCTGCGGACATCGTCATAAATTTCCTTTCTTTCGACGAATCTATAAGGCCTGAACTTGGCTCTCTGGAAGATATGCGGCGTGTTCGAAAACCAGGCCATCTGGGAGATGCACAGCGTCTGGTCGAGAATATCGGCCGGAAACAGGCCGGCCTCCGGACTGGTCAAGGCGATATACGTCAATATCGCGGTGTTCTCGGTGATCACCCTGCCATCCGGCGCGATGAGTGCCGGCACTTTGGCGCGGGGGTTGATTGCCAGATATTCCGGGGTCAGATGCTGGTTTTCCGAAAGCAGCGTCCTCATCGGTCTGAACGGCCTGCCGGTCTCCTCCAGGGCGATATGCGATGCCAGCGAACAGGCTCCGGGACTGTAAAACAGGATCAATTCGCCCGTCGGGTTCGATATCCTGCCAGATGCTGCAGATAGATCCGCCATTTTCCATTACCCTTCTTGTTTGATGCGATCAGAAGCGTTCCCCGGACGCGCGATCCAAAGGTCGGTGAAGTGAGATCCCAATCCGAACACGATGGATCCGCTGTCGCGCACCCAACCGTCGTCGCCGGCTGTCCCGTCATGCCATGAGGGCCGCCATGATCCGGTCGCGGGTCATCGGCATATGATGGATGCGTGTGCCCAGGGCATGCGCGACCGCATTGCCGATGGCGGCTGCCGATGGACCACCTGCGCATTCACCGACGCCGAGCGGCGGGTATTCGCTGGCCTCGACAAGTTCGACGCGAATCTCGGGTATTTGCGAAAAGCGGATGACCGGATAACTTTCCCAGTCGAGCGTCGCGATACCCTGCGGGCCGAAGCGCACCTCCTCGATCAGCGTCCAGCTGATGGCCTGGACGATATTGCCTTCGATCTGGTTGAGAATTCCGTCGGGATTGATGGCGAGACCGGCATCGACGGCGCACCAGATATTCTTGACCCGGACTGCCTCGTCCACCTCGACGGCGACGACGACCGCCGCATAGGCCGAAGAATTCTTGTAGCGGGCGAGGCCGATACCCAGCCCGCTGCCGGCGCCCCCGGCATCGCGGGATGACCAGTTCGCCATCGCGGCCGCTTTCTCGAGGACGCGACGGGCGCGAGGGTCGGAAAGGATGGCCAGCCGGTATGCAACCGGATCTTCGCCTGCGCGTCCGGCCAGATCATCGAGCAAGCCTTCGATGGCGAAGACGTTCAGCGTCGCGCCGAGGCCACGCAGTGACGAGGTCCGTACCGGCACGTCGTGGATCAGATGCAATTCGATCCGCTTCGGGCCGATGTCGTAAAGAGGAATGCCGTTGCGGGCAGCTCCGCCGCCGCGTTCAAGCGGAATGTCGAAGGGTTTGCGGGCAGGTGGCGGCGTCTTCATGGCGTGGGCGGCAAGCAGGCTGGCGCCGCCGACACCGGGCCGCTGGCCATGGGTGGCACTCCGGATTTCCGTGGTCCAGTCGACGGGCCGGCCGGCCGCGTCCAGTCCTGCATGGACGGTGACGGTCATGGCCGAGGAGAGCGGCTCGTAGCCGAATTCCTCCTCGCGCCGCCACATGAGGCGGATCGGCTGATCGGGCAGCGCGCGTGCCACGAGGGCAGCGTCCAAGGCCGCGTCGTCGGCACCGTTATGGCCATAACAGCCGGCACCCTGGACATGATGGCAGGCAACCGCTTCGAGGGAAAATCCGAGCGTCCTTGCGATATTCTCCCGCAGCGGGTGCATGCCCTGTGCATGGGACCAGACGGTAAGGATGCCGTCACGGTAGAGCGCGATCGCGCAGGAGGGCGCGATGGAGCCGTGCGAAAGAAACGGGCGAGTGAAGCGTGCGGAGACACGATCCGTCGCCTTTTCCGGCGTAGGATCGCCCATCAGACGGTCGTCTGAGGGCTGGGAGGCGAGCCAGTCCGGCGTCGCCTGTTCGGTTGAGAGACTGAGGGCATTGTCCCAGACGGCGCATTCCGTTGCAGCCATGGCGGCAGCGCGGACCGCGGTCTCGTCGGTGCCGACGAACGCCACGAAATTGTCGAGGCGAACGATGCGGACGTCGACTCCCGCTCTGCGCCGGATGATCGTCTCATCCAGTTGCAGAAGCACCGCGCCTGGCCCGGGCTGGCGCAATGTCCGCGCGTGCAGCATTCCTGCAAGCATCATGTCCTGGATGAAGCCGGATCCGGTGAGCTTGGCCGGCAGGTCCAGCCGTGGGACAGATCTGCCGACGAAGCGGTGAGCGCTTTGGGGTTTTGGCGCAACCGCGCCGGTGGCTTCGGCGGAAAGGTCGAGTTCTCCGGCAATGCTCCAATAGTCGATGCCGCTCGGTGCACCGTTCTTCAGGAAGGCGCCGTCCGCGACGGTCAGCTCGTCGGGTGCCGCGTTCAGGCGCAGCGCCGCCCGCGCCAGGGCAAGTGCACGGACTTCCGCTGCGACAAGCCTGATCGCAGCACCGGAATGCTCGATGGACCAGCTCGAGGCGGTATAACCTTCACCCGGACCCTCGACGCTGTTGCCGGACATCATCCGCACCTGGTCAATGCGAAGATCCAGTTCCTCCGCCGCGATCTGAGCAAGCGCTGTCAGCACGCCCTGGCCGAGTTCCACCTTGCCGGTGCCGATCCGCACCGTGTGGTCGTCCTGAAAGCGAAGCCAGCGGTCGAGCCGGGGATTGTCCTTCAGGCTGAAGGTAAGCGTGGTCATCAGGCTACCTTCTCACGCATGTCGGCTGCCGCCTTGAGCACGGCGCGCAAAATGCGGGGGTGCGAACCGCAGCGGCAAAGATTTGCGTCGAGCGCGGCGGCGATTTCGGCCCGCGTCGGGTCGGGATTGCGATCGAGGAAAGCCTTTGCCGCGATCAGAATGCCCGATAGGCAATAACCGCATTGTCCCGCCTGCTCGTCGAGGAATGCCTGCTGCAGCGGGTGCAATGCATCCGCCGAGCCCAGGCCTTCGACTGTCGTGATCGTGCGGCCGGAAAGCGTGCCGATCTCCCGGCTGCAGGAATAGGCGGCAACGCCGTCGATCAGAACCATGCAGGCGCCGCATTGCTCCAACCCGCAGCCATACCGGCTGCCTTTCAGCCCCAGGTGATTGCGCAGCACGTCCAGAAGCGGCGCTGTCGAAGGCACGTCCAGCTCATGCACCTGCCCATTGACATTGAGAGTGAGGCATTCGTTCATCCAGCTCAATTCCATCCCTATGCCAGCATCTCCAAGTCCCGCCGAGAGGCGTCGCGGCCAAGTGATTGCGGCCGCGACACCGATAAGGCCACTCCCGCCTGCGACGAGCAGCTTAGGTCGGCTCGACAAGCCCGGCCTTAACCAGGGGCTCGATCGACCGGATCTCGCGTTCGATCGAGCCGGCCATTTCGTCGGGCGAATTGACGACGGAGGTCAGTCCCAGCGACGCAAACTTCTTCTGTGCTGCCGGCGTATCGCTCCACTCCTTGATGGCGGCATGGATCTTGCTGACGATCTCCTTGGACATCCCCTTTGGGCCGACAGCGCCAAACCAGAGGGTCTGTTCGTAGCCGTTGAGGCCCTGTTCTGCGACGGTCTGCACCTCGGGCAGTTCCGGAATTCGCTTGGCCGAGGTGACCGCAAGCCCGCGGATTTTCGCGTCGCGGATATGGGGGAGATAGTTGGACGGCGCGTCGAGTGCGAAGTGGATGTGTCCACCCAGCAGGTCGGCCAGCAGCGGCGGCGAGCCCTTGTAGGGAATATGGTTGATCTGCACGCCGGCCATCTGGCCGATGATGGCAGCGGCTATGTGCCCCTTGGTCCCCGCGCCCGGGTTCCCGATATTCAGCTTTCCAGGGTTTGCCCTCGCATAGGCGATCAGTTCCTGGACCGATTTCGCCGGAGCCGAAGCGCTTGCGCTGAGCAGCGCCGGGCTTTCAGCGACAATGGAGATCGGTGTGAAGTCCACCTGCGGATCGTAGGCAAGGTTCTTTTGCACCACCTTGTTGGCCGCGATCGGCGCGCTGCCGCTGATCATGATCGTGTAGCCGTCGGGCGCGGCGCGCGCGAGCCTGCCGCCGGCCAGGGCCCCGGCTGCGCCAGCATGGTTCTCGATGACGAATTGCTGGCCGTATTTGGCCGTCAAGGCATCCGCGACCAGCCGGGCTATAATGTCACTGGTGCCACCCGGAGGATAGGCCGAGATCACCACTACCGGTTTGCTCGGCCAACTGTCGGCCAGCGCAATTCCTCTGGACGCCAGCATGGCAGCTGTGCCGCCCAATACGATAAATTCCCGCCTGTTCATTGCAAGTCTCCTCCCACCCGTTGAATCGAGTTCTATAGGCGCAACACTATCGTGCCGGATTGCCACCGCGAACCTCTGACTGAGACCATTCCGCTGCTTGGAATGGTCCGCTCAATCGCAAGCCTTGATGGCCGTCAGTCCGCGCCGGCAAGCCAGCGTTCTTCGCCCTCATAAAAAGCGCTGAGTTGGTCCGGCTGATCGTCGCCCAGCAGATCGGGTTTTACCGTTACGCCGCGCGTGTGCTGGATATATGCCAGGAACTTGTAGGAGGGACGCATGGTCGACAGGACGGACCAGTCGATGGGAAGTGTCTCCGCCGGGTTGACGGGCTTGGCTATATCCCTTTCGAACAGGACCTCGAAGGTGAGGAGCTTCCAGGTGCCAGCCTCCCGCACGGCGCGGGAGAAGAACCGGCAGAAGACATGAAGGTCGATCTCGACGCCTTCAGGCCTCGCGCGGTTGAAGATCATCGCCGGGCTTTCCACCGTTGCCCGGTCCCCGGTCACTTGCGCAAAGGCGGGAAACACCCAGTGTTTGCTGTTGCCGGTCGCCTTCATCCACTCGCGCGTCGCGTCCACATAGGCCTGGCCACCGCGTCCCTCGTACCAGCTTGTCCGGATATAGGCGTCGCGGTGGAAGCATGCGCTCATCACGTCAAAACGGCGCTGGTCACGGGCAAAGCGTTCGCGGCGCACGAGATCGAAGAGCTCCTCCCTGTCTAGGAGGGCCTTTAGGCGCGTGCCGTCGTCCTGTTGCATAGGGAACTCCTGGAAGTTGGTGCGTATGTCGGTCGTGGGTGCCGATCAGTCGGCTTCCTGCAGCCCTTCCTCGCGCACTTTGCGAAAGCGCGGCGACACGATCGACAGGAGCAGCAGGGCGGCGACGACCAATGTTCCGAGACTGAGGGGGCTCGTGAAGAAGACGCTTGCATCCCCGTGGGAGATCAAAAGCGTCCGGCGCAGATATTCTTCCGCCATGGGGCCAAGGATCATGGCGAGGATGAGCGGCGCGGGCTCTGCTCCCATCCTCTTGAAGAAATATCCGAGCACACCGAACAGCGCCATCATGTACACGTCGAAAACGCTGTTGTTGATGCTGTAGACGCCGATTGCCATGAAGACGCAGATCGTCGGGAACAGAAAATGGTATGGCACCGAAATCAGCTTTGCCCACATGCCCACCAGCGGAAGGTTCAGGAAAAGCAACATCAGGTTGCCAAGCCACATCGACACGACCAGGCCCCAGAACAGGGCAGGCTGCTGAGACAGGATTTCCGGCCCGGGCTGAACGCCCTGAACGACCAGCGCTCCGATCATCAGAGCCATGGTCGCGGTTCCCGGAAGGCCGAGCGTCAGCATTGGTATGAAACAGGTTTGCGCTGCGGCGTTGTTGGCGGCCTCTGGTGCGGCTACCCCCTCGATCGCACCCTTGCCGAATTGCTCGGGATGTTTCGAGATCTTTTTCTCAAGAGCATATGCCGAGAAGGACGCGAGCAGGACGCCCGCGCCGGGCAATACTCCGAGCAGAACCCCGATACCGGTGCCGCGCAGGATCGGCGCGGACATCCGGCGCCAGTCCTCCGCCGTCGGGAACAGGCTGCTGACGGGCGCGACCCCCACCACCCGTGAACGCTCGTTTTCCAGGTTCATGAGGACGTCGCCCAGACCGAATATGCCCGTGGCGACGACGACGAAATCCAGCCCGTCGAGCAGGTAGGGCGAGCCGAACGTATACCGCGCGGCCCCTGTATTGATGTCGGTTCCGATCATTCCGAGGACGATGCCGAACAGCGCCATGCCGAAGGCTGTCAGCAGCGATCCGCTGGTCAGCACCATCGAGGTGATGAGGCCGAGCATGATAAGTGAGAAATATTCCGCAGGCCCGAAGGTGAGGGCAAGGCTCGCTAGCAGTGGCGCTGCTATCACGATGAAAAGCGTTCCCACCGTGCCGGCAAAGAAGCTGCCGATTGCGGCCGCCGCCAAGGCGCGCCCGGCTTTGCCCTGTTTTGCCATCTGATGCCCGTCGAGCGTGGTGACGACGGATGAGGCCTCTCCTGGAAGATTCATCAGGATCGCAGTCGTCGAGCCTCCATATTGCGATCCGTAGAAGATGCCCGCCAGCATGATCAGCGCTGTGTCGACCGGCAGACCGAACGTGAACGGCAGGAGCATGGAAATGGTCGCGATCGGCCCGAGGCCGGGCAGGACACCCACCGCGGTGCCAAGAAGCACTCCCGCAAAACAATAGGCGAAATTGGACAGCGTCGTTGCCGTCGAAAACCCCAGGAGAAGTCCATTGAAAATGTCCATGTCAATCCTGCAAAGCGATTAGAAACCGAGAACCCGTAGCCAGCTTCCCACGATGGGGATGGGTAGGCCGAGGAGTTCGATGAAGACGACGGAGCAGAGCGCGGCAAAGGCGAGAGACCCTGCGACGGCCTTCCATCCGATCTGAAACTTGATGCTCGTCGCCGCGGTCAGGATCGTCAGCAGGAGAACGGCCAGCGGCAACCCGAGGGTCTCGACCGCCAGCCCGAAAATCACGACCGCGCTGGGGATCAAAAAGAGCGGCTTCCACCGAATGGCCGGCAGCATTTCCGGCCGGACGAATTGCGAACGAAAGAGGACGAGGAGGCCCGTCAACACCAGCAAGCTCGAAATGATGACAGGAAAATAACCCGGCCCCATCCGACCTGATGTGCCGAAGGGGTAACTCATCGCAACTGAAACGGACACGACGCCGAAAACAACGAAAAAGAGTCCCAGTAGAACGTCTTGGCTCAGCTTCATCCGAGGCTCCCATCCAAATGTTGTTCAGTCGATTTGCAACTATGCGCGCTCATTTGTCTGTCCAACAAGCGGACCAATACCCCTCGCCACGTCGCAGGTGTTCACAATACAAAGCCGGCTCAAGCTGGCAATGTCGCAGGCAACCTGTTTCGCCAGACGATTGACCAATGATGCGGAAACAGCGGGAAGGCAGGGCCCCCCGAAGGCGCCGCCTGTGAAAATATCTGCGGCTTCAGCGGCTAGAGATGGCGGCCTTCGTCGACCGGTATGACGATTCCCGTCGAACTGGTGAGGTTGACGATGCAGGCGGTCACTGCCCGCGCGACATCGTCGGGAGCGGTGATCCTGGCCAGAGGAAGGCGTTCCGCGACTTTTTGCAGTTGGTCCCGGGTACGGTGAGGAACAAAATCCGTATCCACGCCGGCGGGCGAAACGGAGAAAACGCGAACTTTGGGTGCCAGCACCTTGGCCAGCGCAATTGTCAGCGCATCCAATCCGCCCTTCGCCGCAATATAGGCCAGGCTGCTTCCCACGCCGGTCCGGGCCGCGATGGAGGAGATATTGACGATGGCGGCGTTGTTGCCTTGTTCCAGCATCGGGCGGAACGCCCGAACCATTGCGAAGGGGCCTCTGAGGTTTATCGCTACCGCGCGATCGAATATGTCGTCGGTGAGCGCGTCGAGGTCGTTTGCCGCGACCGGGGTTGTCGCACCCCCGCAGTTGATCAGGGCATCGAGGCTGTCGAATTTTTCGCCGACGGCGACGGCTGCCTCGGCGACGGATGCCGGATCGTCGATCGCGATGCGCAGGGCGCTGTGGCCGCTGCCATGAAGGCTTTTGACGACGTCATCAGCTATCTCCGGGCGGCTGTTGTAGCCGACGACGATGGTGGTGCCCATCCGGGCGAGCCGCGCGGCGATCGCGCGCCCGATCCCGCTGTTTCCACCGGTCACGAGCGCAACTCTTGGAACTGGCAGTTCCGGAACTTCGATCAATGGCATTTTTCCTCCCGAAAAGACCTGCCGACAATAATTTTAAGCCGAGTATTCCTTGAGAGCGGCGGCGGCGGCCGATCGGATGAAGCCATGGTCGCTCGATACCAACATCGCACTCGCGCCGAGTTCGGCCGCAAAATTGAAGTCGGCCTTGCTGGTCGGCAGCATCATGAGCGGAATATCGGCCTCTCGTGCCGCCGCCGCGACCTGCCTGCTGATTTCTGCCACCTTGGCGCCGGCCTGCGGATCGTCTCGATGTGCTGCCGTCAGATCTCCCCGGCCGATGAACAAAGCGTCTATGCCGTCTACCCTGGCGATATCCGCCGTCCGGTCAACGGCTTCAAAATCCTCGATCATGGCGATGCAGGCGACCCGGCTGTCCTGCAGCGACATATGATGCACCGCGTCGATACTTCCCCAATTGCTGGCGCGCGTCAGCCCGGCAAAACCTCGGCTACCTCCCGTATATCGGCAGCTGCGTGCAATTGCCCGAGCCTTTTCGACCGTGCTGACATGCGGGACCATGATCCCCATCGCGCCCGAATCGAGCGCCGACAGGATGTTTGCTTCGCTGAATTCGGCGATGCGCACCACGGGCGCGATATTCGATGCACGAGCGGCAAAGATCATCAGGTCGGTTATGTCGCGCCCGAGCGCGGCATGCTCCTGGTCGATAACCACGAAATCATAGCCGATCGCCCCTAATATCTCGACCACCTGCGTCGTGGGAAGCTTGAGGAATGTGCCGAGCATCCGTTGGCGCGTCAGCAGTCGTTCACGGAATGCGGTAAAATCGGGACGCTGTTCTGTCATCGGGGCCACCTTTCGATACCGATCCCTAGCCATTCCCTTGTCAGGAACGAAGGCAATTGCGGTCCCGTTTCTCCCTGCGAAACATTCCCCACCCGGATGGCGTTTCTTCTCGCGAAACGGCCGACGATAACGATTGTGATCCGCAGCTTCTGGTGCGAGCCAATGTCTCAGGACAGCGCGACTTCATTCGCGCGTGACGCTCAACGAGGAACACAAAAGCCTTGGCCAATCCGACCATTATAAGCTGCGCCGTCACAGGCAATATCACGACGATCGACCAGACCCCCTATCTGCCGGTCACTCCGGAGCAGATCGCCGCTGCCTGCATCGATGCTGCGCGGGCGGGCGCTGCGATCGTTCATATCCATGTGAGGCATCCGGACGGCAGGCCCAGCATGGAGTTGCAGCACTACCGCGAGGTTGTCGAGCGCCTGCGGGCAGCGGACGAGGACGTGATCATCAACCTGACGACCGGCCCCGGCGGACGGTTCGTCCCCAGCGAAGACGAACCGCGGATTTCAGCGCCCGGGACCACGCTGATGCGACCGGAGCATCGGGTCGAACATATCGCTTCCCTGCGGCCGGAGATCTGCAGCCTCGATTTCAACACGATGTATTCCGGTTCTTCCGTCGTCATCAATACGCCCCGCAATCTCGCAGTCATGGCGGACATCATTCGCAATGCGGGCGTACTGCCGGAGATCGAAGTATTCGATACGGGAGACATCCAGCTCGCCAATCAGTTCCTTCGGGAGGGGAGGCTGGCGGAGCCGGCGCTATTCCAGATCGTGCTCGGAGTGCGTTACGGGGCAATCGCCACGCCGGAAACGCTGATGTACATGAAGTCGCTTCTGCCGGCAGGCGCTCATTGGGCGGCCTTTGGCGTGGGGCGTTGGGAATTTCCGATGCTGGCGCAGGCCTGGCTTCTGGGCGGCCACGTTCGGGTCGGCCTGGAGGATAACATCTATCTGGAAAAAGGTGTCCTCGCCGCGAGCAACACCGTGCTCGTGGAGAAAGCCGTGCGCATTTTAAGAGAGCTGGGAGGCACCATCGCGACCGCCGGCGAGGCGCGAGAAATTCTAGGGCTGAAGAAGCAGCTGCCGAAGCCACGCTAGATCCTGGCGGCGGTGCATGTCGCTCGGCCGGCTCCGCCGGAACGCGGGCCGCAGCCCGGCCTCAATGCCATCCGGTCTCCTGGCACGGGGCGAGACGATTTCGACTACGGCCAGCTATTTCTGGCAGAAAAGCGGAGATGCCAATGTACGTTCAGAGTGACCCACGATCCAATCTGTCCAATGCTGCGAAACCAAGCGGCACGAAGGTGCACAACAGCTATTTCGGCTCGCAGCTTGCCCTGTTCTACGAAACCGCGCCCCAGATCGCCGATGCCAACGGCGACACATGGATCAGCCGTGGACAGAACTTCGTCGTCGCATACAGCAACGCGAAAGAGGGCGGCATTTTCTCACGCCGGTCGCAGCCCGATGAATATGCCTTGATCATTCCCGACAAGGAGACTTCGGTCGAAATCACCACCGCGGAGGGAACCACCGTCGTTCCGGGCTATTCCGTCGCCTTCGTGCCGCCGGGCGACAGCTCCATCCGGGTGTCGACGGGCGGCAGCGTCGTTCGCCTTTTTACACCGAAGTCGGAGGATCTGGCGCGCGCCGCTTCGAACGCGGATGCCTTCCTCGGCGCGCATCCCAATGTCCCTCCTTTCGAAGCCTGGCCGGAGCCGCCCGGCGGGCTGACGTTGAAGTGGTATACGCTGGAGGTTCCGGACGATCCGTCCCGGTTCGGGCGCATCTACCGTTGCACCACGTTCATGATCAACTATCTATCGCCGCGCATCGGCCCTCGCGAGCGGGACAAGGTGTCCCCGCACCATCACGATGATTTCGAGCAATGCTCGCTGGCGTTAAGCGGTTCCTTTACGCACCATCTGCGCTGGCCCTGGACTACGAACATGAACATCTGGCGGGAGGACGAACACCTCTACTGCGAGTCGCCGTCGATCTGCGTTATCCCACCGCCGTCGATCCACACGACAACCGCTGAATCCGCCGGCGTTAATCAACTGGTGGACATCTTCGCGCCGCCGCGGATGGATTTTTCGCAAAAGCCGGGCTGGGTCCTCAACGCGGACGATTACCCGATGCCCCAGGTCTAACCGTCCATCGGCTCGCCGTCGGCTCCGGGTCTCAGGTGTCGGCGGCGGCTATGGAACGGTATGGGCAAGCGCCGGATCGACGGCAAGGACAACTTTGCCGATCTGGCGGTTTTCGTCGAGAATGCGATGAGCCTCCCGCACTTCCCCGAACGGGACGACCTGATGAATGCGGGTGACAATGCGGCCGTCCTCGAGCAGCGGCCAAACGTGGTCGACCAGGTCTTTTGCAAGCCGTCCCTTGTAGGAGGGTGGCCTTGGTCTCAGCGTTGATCCGGTGATCGTCAGCCGTCGGCGAACCAGCGTGCGGATGTTCACCTGCGCCATGCTGCCTTGATGGCTGGCGATGAAGACGAGCCGGCCGTCGTCCTTCAAGAGGTCCAGCTGGCGCTGCGTCTCGGTTCCGGCTTGCCCGTCCAGGATGACATCGACCCCTTCACCGCCGGTCAGGTCGCGGATCTGTTCATCCCAGGCACCGCGATAGTCGACCGCGGCTTGCGCGCCAACGGCCTTGCAGACCGCTCTCTTCTCGTCGGTGCCGGCGGTTGCAAAAACGGTTGCGTGCCGAAGCTGCGTGGCGATCTGGATGCCGGCCATCCCAACCCCGCTGGTGCCGCCCTGGATCAGCAGGGTCTCCCCGTATTCCAGTCGCGCCAACCAGATCAGGTTGTTCCAGGCCGTGAAGAAGACTTCCGGAAGCGAAGCAGCCTCTATGAAGCTCAGGCCTTTCGGGATCGGCATGCATTGCACGGCCGGCGCCACGCAGAACTCCGCATAACCGCCGCCGTTGACGAGTGCGCAGACCAGGTCTCCTGCCCGAAGCCCGTCTACGCCTTCACCGACGTCGTCGATGACCCCGGCAACGTCGAGACCGGGAATTTCGGAGGTGCCTGGCGGCGGCGGATAAAGACCGCGCCGCTGCTGGACATCCGGCCGGTTGACCCCGGCCGCGACGACACGGATCAGCACTTCCCCGGCCTGCGGCCGCGGCCGCGGTCGTTCAATGATCCGAAGAACTTCAGGCCCGCCCGGGCGTTCGATCTCGATGACTTGCATGTGCTGGGTCAGCGGAATGGAATGGTCACGTCGGCAATCCGACCAGCTTGGCCGGATTGTCTGCAACCATGGTCCGCACCTCCGTTTCGCTGAAACCCAATGCCAGGCAGAGCTTGATCGCCTGGCGCATGCCTTCCACCGGCGTGGGGTTGTCGATCTGCCCGAGATCCGAGCCGATCGAGGAATGTTCGACGCCTGCAGCCAGGATGTGCTCCCTGAATTCCTCCGGCGTATAGGTGTTGAAGCGGGAATCGACATAGAGGCCGGCGGACTGTTCGATGAGGGCGCCCAGTTGAGCCAGTTCGCGAACGTCGTCGGGGGTGAAGTGGAGCCCGTACATCGGATGATTGACGAGCAGGCGCTTGACGCCGCGAGCCCGCGCTTCATCGAAGAGCTTCCAGATCTCCCAGACATGCAGATGTCCGGAGGACAGGATGGCATCGAATTCCGCAATCATGTCGAGGATCTGCTTCACCTCGTCCAAAATATTCCCATAGGCATCGAGAGGCGTCAGCGCCGGCGAATGTCTAAGCTGGACATTCGAAGCAAGCCGCGTCTTGCGATGCGCGCTGCGGATGTGATTGGCTGCCTGTGCAGTTGGCATCCAGATCAGCTTCGCGCCCATTTTCAGTTGGGCATCGACGACGAACGGGTTCAATCCCCCCGTCGAATTATTGAGCACGAGGCCGCTGAACATCGACAGGCCACGGTCTCCAAGCAGCCGCTCCATCATCGGGATCACCGGCGCGACCGAATAATGATGGTCCTTGAACAGAAGCCCGCGCATACCCGCCGCCGCTGCCTCTTCGGCGGCCTCCATGTGGTCGAGTTTTCGGGGCATCGTCGAGGGGCCGGAGTGAACGTGAAGATCGACTGCGCCACGCAGCAAGCGGCTGGCCAATTCATCGTCAACACCGGCGATAAGCTTTCTGACTTCCTGTCTATTGCGGTTCACATCGTCTGCCGAAGCCATGGCAATCTCCTACTTACATCCTGGACCTCCCTAAAGCTTGACTCCAGACCGCGACAACCTATCATCCCCGGCATTTCGCTAGTCGAAATAGCCATCTAGATTCTACGGGAGGAGGATCCATGGGCATTCGAGCAATCGAACGCGCGATGAATGTTCTGCAAGAGCTGAACCTTCACCCAATCAATACAATTGCCCAACTGCATGCCCGGACAAAGCTTCCGAAACCTACTCTCGTTCGTATCCTGCGGACGCTCGAGGAAGCCGGATATGTGGAAAATGATACAAGGCAGGGCGGCTATCAGGTCAGCGGGCTGGTGACGTCCTTGAGCTCCGGCTTTCACAAGGGACCGCTGGTGGTGGAAGCAGGGCGTGCTTGGGCCATCGCAATGACCCGCAAACACAAATGGCCGATAGCTATAGCCCTGCCGGACTATGACGGGATGGTGGTGCGCTTCAGCACGGTGCCGGACAGCTTTATTTCGCCGTTTCACAGTACGGTCAACAAGCGTCTCTGTCTGCTTACGCGCGGACTGGGCCTCGCTTACCTTGCCTTCCTCGACAAGGATGAATTCGACCTGATCATCGACGTGCTGAAAAGGTCGGACGATCCGGAGAACGCGCTCAGTCATCATCCGGCCGAACTGAAGCGGGTCGTCAGCAAGGTCCATCGAGACGGCTACGCCACCCGGTCGTCTCTCGTCGAGCCAAAGAACTCCAATACCATCGGCGTTCCCATCCTCGGCCAGGGCGGGCGGGTCCTGGCGAGCATAGGGCTCACCTACTTCAAGTCGGCCTTCGGCTCGGAACGGGAAGCTTGCGAACGCTACGCTCCGATCCTGCAGTCGGCCGCAGCTGCAATCTCGGAAGATCTGGACCGCCTCTCCAACAGTTTTGCCACCTGATCCGCCAAGGCCGTCCGCCGGACCGAGACAGAAAGGCCATGCTGGGCCGTCTCGGCAAGACCTGTTGCCATATCAGCGGATACGGCCGCTTTTCAGGACATGTTCGGTGCCGTTGCGGACATGCCGCGTCAGTATATCCCGAGCGCCGCCGACATCCCGTTTCATGGCAAGCTCGAAAAGCCGCCGGTGGTCGTCCACCACCGGTTTGCCGCGAAAACTTTCGGCCAGCAGATGGTAACGCAGGAAGCGGTCGAAGACGGATGAGAGCGACGCCATCAGCGTCTCGGAATTGCAGGCCGAGACGAGAGCCTGATGAAATTCCCAATCGTAACGTACCCAATCGACGGTGCGTGAGGCGTCGCCTTCGAGAAGCTGCCGCTCGATCGCCGAAAGCTTGTGATGCGCCGCGACGATCCGCGCTTCCCAGTCGAGATCTCCCGTTGCGAAGGAGAGGCCGATCGCATGGCTTTCGAGCAGGATGCGAAGGTCGGCCAGTTCCAGGAGTTCCTGCCGGGACGCAGGGCTCACTTCGAACCCGCGCTGCCCTTCGGCGATAACGAGGTTCTCCGTGGTGAGCCGGCTCAATATTTCCCTGAGCGTCGAGACGCTGACGGAATAACGCTCCTTGGTCTGCTCCAGCCTGATTTTGGAACCAGGGGGCAGGGCGCCGGAAATGATATCCTGGCGTATCCGCCGAAACACGGTCTCGCCGATCGTCTCGGCTGCCTCTTTTCCTGATTTCAGCATGTTTCCCCCTTTGAGCTGATCGTATATAGCTGATGAAGAAGAAAATACAGGGCAGAACGCCTTTAATATGATGATTTGCGATTTCATCCTGAAAGACCGGGAAGTCAGGCAAAGAGAGAATTGACTTATACGAACTATTTCGTACAATACGAAGGTGCGGCGTTCTCGGGAGGAATGGCCTGCACAAGGGAGGCTTCGTCGCAGGTAAGCGGCGCGCCGTGAGGAGGAGGAACCAGCCCATGACATTCGATCTGACCCGCCGACACTTTCTCGGCGCCACATTGGCAACCGCCGCCCTGTCCGTGCCGGCGCTGGCACAGGACAAGCCGGTCCTGAAGTTTTCCGCGGTATTTTCCGAACAGGATATTCGCGCCCAGATGACCAAGATGTTCGCCGAGGCGATCGCCGGCTCGTACAAGCTGGAGCCTTATTACGGCGGCAACCTCTTCAAGCAGGGAACCGAGCTCGTCGCCATCCAGCGCGGCAATCTGCAGATGGGCAATATCGCCCCGCAGGATATTTCCAACCAGATTCCGGAATGGTCGGTGCTCACCTCGGCCTATCTGTTCCGCGACGCGCAGCATGTGACCAAGTTCTTCCAGAGCGAGGCCGGCGCGGAATTCAAGAAGATGGCCGACGAAAAACTCGGCGTTCATATTCTCGGCCCGACCTATTTCGGCGCCCGGCAGATCGGTTTGAAGCCGAACAAGAAGATCACCACGCCCGCGGACATGGCGGGCATCAAGCTGCGCATGCCGGGTGGCGATGCATGGCAGTTCCTTGGCGCCGCGCTCGGGGCCAACCCCACGCCGATGGCTTATGCCGAAGTCTATACCGGTCTGCAGACCGGCGCGATCGACGGCCAGGACAATCCGCTGCCGAACGTCAAGAACATGAAGTTCTATGAAGTCATGTCGCAGATCGTCATGACCTCGCACCTCATCGGCTACGATCTGCTCACCATTTCCAGCAAGATCTGGAAGGGCATGAGCGCCGATCAGCAGAAGTCCTTCCAGGCAGCCGCCGACAAGGCGATGAAGTGGAGCGAGGACCAGCACCTTGCGCAGGAGAAGACGCTGGTCGACGAATTTAAGAAGGCCGGCCTCAATATTTACGAGCCGGACATCGCCGCGTTCCGCAAATTTGCCCAGGAGAAATACCTGGCCTCCGACCTTGCCAAGTCCTGGCCGAAAGGCGTCCTCGAAAAGGTTGCGGCAATCTGAAAATAGCCCGCCCATGGGCGGGCTCCTCACAAACGCGGCGGCAGGCCGGAGCGGTCAAACGCCCGGCCTGGTGGCCGAACCTCCGGGGGAGGGGGTAAATGAATTCGAAACTTATCGCTGCCGGCGGCTGGCTGCGGCGCCGCGCCGAAAATCTCCTGGCACTGATGCTGCTCGGGATGTTTGCCGCCTTCGTTCTGCAGATCGTCTTCCGCTACATCCTGAACCTGTCGGTTGGCTGGACCAACGAGATCAGCGTCGTGTTGTGGATCTGGATCGTGCTGTTTGGCGCTGCCTTCGTGGTGCGGGAAGTGGAGGAGATCCGCTTCGACTTCTTCTGGGCTGGCGCCGGCGACAGGGCGCGGCGGGTGATGCAGATCATCTGCGCCATCGCGCTCGTCGTCCTGTTCGGCATATCCCTGCCGGCGGTGATCGATTACGTGACCTTCATGAAGGTGGAAAGCACCGCCTATTTGAAGATCCGCTTCGATTACCTCTATTCCATCTACATCGTCTTCGCTGTCGCAATGATCGTGCGTTACATCTGGCTTGGGGTGCTCGCGGTTCGCGGCAGGGCGCCCGAAGCCTTTGATCCCACCAAGGCGGGCTCGGGCGTATGAACTTCACCAGCCCCTTTTCGATCGCGCTCGTCGTCATCACGGCGCTCGCCTTCCTTGGCCTGCCGATCGGCCTTTCCATGATGTGCGGCTCGATCCTCTACCTGCTTCTTGCCGGAGCGGACATGGGCACGGTGGCCGAGCAGTTCCTGAACGGCATGTATTCGAACTACCTCATCCTTTCGGTCCCGCTCTTCGTGCTGGCCGCGGAGTTCATGAATATCGGTTCGATGACCGAACGGCTGCTGGCATTCTGCAACGTGCTGGTCGGCCGCTTCCGTGGTGGACTGGCGCAGGTCAATGTGGTGCAGAGCATCATCTTCGCCGGCATGTCCGGCTCGGCGATCGCCGACGCCGCCGGCAGCGGCCGGATGATGCAGAACATGATGACGCGGGACGGGCGTTATACGCCAAGCTACGCCGCGGCGCTGACGGCCGTCACCTCCGTCATCGGTCCGATCATTCCACCCTCGATCCCGATGGTCATCTATGCGCTCGTGTCGGATGCCTCGATCGGCTACCTTTTCCTTGCAGGGATGGTGCCTGGCCTGCAGATGGCCGGCCTGCAGATGATGCAGGTGGCGATCACCGCGCGGCGCAAAAATTTCCCGGTCGAAGATCCGGTGCCGCTGCGGGATATTCCCCGCATCACCTGGCGGGCCTTCCCGGCCTTGATGATGCCGGTCGTGCTGCTCGGCTGCATCTATTCAGGTATTACGACCCCGACCGAAGCCGCCGCGCTCGCCGCCGCCTATGCGCTGGTCATCTCGCTGGTCATCTATCGGAGCATCAGCTTCGGAGCTTTCTACGATTCGCTGTTGCTCAGCGCCAAGTCGACGGCGTCGATCGGCATGTTGATCGCCGGTTCCCTGGTCTTCAACTATGTCGTGACGATCGAAAATATCCCGGACACGCTGCGGGTGCTGTTGACCAGCTGGGACCTGACGCCCACCGGCTTTCTCATCCTCGTCAACGTCCTGCTGCTTCTGCTTGGCTGCGTGCTGGAAGGCACGGCGATCCTCCTGATCATCGTGCCGGTCTTCATTCCGACCGCCCAGGCACTCGGCATCGATATGGTGCATTTCGGAGTCGTGGTGGTCGTCAACATCATGCTCGGCCTTGTCACGCCGCCTTACGGGCTGCTGCTCTTCATCATGACGAACATTTCCGGTGTGCCGGTGAAGGACATCATCAAGGACGCGGCACCCTTCATTTTCTGGATGGTGGTCAGCCTGATCATCATCACTTTCGTGCCGGACGTCGTCCTCTGGCTTCCGCGCCTAATGGGCTATCAGGGGTGAACCGATGAAACCGATCTATATTCTCAACGGTCCGAACCTCAATCGGCTCGGGAAACGCGAGCCGGAAATCTACGGCACCACGACGCTTGGCGAAGTGGAGGCGTGGTGCCGGGAGGCGGCGGGCGAACGCCCGGTCGAATTCCGCCAGACCAACAGCGAGGAAAAGCTGATCGACTGGGTGCATGAGGCGATCGACGAGGGTGCGGGGATCATCATCAACCCTGCCGCCTTCACCTTCACGTCGCTGGCGCTCCTCGATGCGTTGAAGATGTTCGAGGGGCCGATCATCGAGTTTCACATCAGCAACGTCCATCGCCGTGAACAGATCTATCACAACTCCTATGTCTCCATGACGGCGACGACGGTGATGGCCGGCCTCGGGGCTACAGGTTATCCGCTGGCGGTAAAGGCCCTGGAACAGCTGATCGAAGAAAAGAGACGATAGCCGGTCGAGCGGCTCGCGTTCGGGTAAATAACGCTCTCGGCCCAAAGGCTAATATTGACAGGCAATGTATACAGACTTATTGCTGGTATAACGGCGTGGAGGGGGAGCGGCAGGCCGGCGGTTTTCTTGGCAGGGCAGGGCATGCCTTTTTTATCCCGGTTTTTCTTGCGGTTTGGATGTCTGGCTCGAAGTTGGTCGTTTGCGGGAGCGGTTTTTGGCAAAACGCGACGTAAGCGGTGGATTTGTATACACGGATTTGTGAAATCCAGGCCCCAGCTCTCGGGAAACATCTAGCCATGTTCAGCCGGCTAACGAACGCGGAAAATAGTCGGGCGCCAAACTGTCGCGCCCGTTGACTGTTGATCGCGATGTCCCCGATATATCCGACAGGCTGTGACGGGCCGGACGCCGCAAGGAGGATGCGGTCTGTCACCGGGAGCTTTGAGAACAGTTCGTCTTTGAGGAGGAAAGAGAATGATTACCAGAAGAACATTGATGGCTGCGGCCGGTCTCGCCATGGGCGGCCTCGTTGCAATTCCGGCATCCGCGCAGGAAACGGTCAAGATCGGCCTTATCCTGCCGATGACCGGTCCGTTCGCGTCCACCGGCCGTCAGGTCGAGGCGGGTGTGAAGGCCTATATGGCGCTGAACGGCGATACCGTCGCCGGCAAGAAGATCGAAGTCGTGCTGCGCGACGACGGCGGTGTCGCCGACCAGACCCGCCGCATCGCCCAGGAGCTCGTCGTCAATGATGGCGCCAAGATGCTGATGGGCTTCGGCTTGACGCCGCTTGCCATGTCGGTTGCGCCGGTTCTCAACCAGGCGAAGATCCCGGCGATCATCACCTCGGCAACGACCTCGGCGATCATGCCGCAGTCGCAGTATTACGTCCGCACCTCGATGGGCGGCCCGCAGTCCGCCGTTCCGGTGGCCACCTGGGCAGTGCAGAACAACCTGAAGAAGGTCGTGACGCTGGTCTCCGATTACGGTCCGGGGATCGATATTGAGCAGGGTTTCACCAACCAGTTCAAGAAAGACGGCGGCACGATCGTCGAGGCGATCCGCGTTCCGCTGGCGAACCCGGATTTCGCCCCCTTCCTGCAGCGCGTCCGTGACGCCAAGCCCGACGCGGTCTTCGTTTTCGTGCCGGCCGGCATCGGTGCGCAGTTCATGAAGCAGTATGTCGACCGCGGCCTTGCCGACGCCGGCATCAAGCTGATTGCCACCGGCGACGTCACCGACGACGACCTGCTGAACGGCATGGGTGCGGTCGCCAAGGGCGTCATCACCGGCCATTTCTACTCGGCCCTGCACGACAGCCCGGAAAACAAGGCTTTTGTCGCCCAGGTGAAGAAGGCCGCCAAGAACATGCGCCCGAACTTCATGGGCGTCGGGGGTTATGATGCCATGACGCTCGCCTATCTGGCGCTCAAGAAGACCAATGGCGATACCGACGGCACCAAGCTCATCGAAGCCATGAAGGGTGCCACCTGGGTAAGCCCGCGCGGCCCGATCACCATCGATCCGGCCACCCGTGATATCGTCCAGGACATCTACATGCGCGAAGTCAAGGAAGTGAACGGCGAACTCTACAACGTCGAATTTGCGACCTTCCCGAAGATCAAGGACCCGAACGCCAAGTAAGGCGGAATGGAACTTTCGACATGTGAATGGCGGACCGAGGTCCGCCATTTTTGGTATCGAGTCTGCTAACGGCCCGATACTGGACTGTCGTGGCGTTGCCCGGCTTGTTCATGCTAGCCATGCTTGGTTTTCAGCATCGCGCACCGGAAGGGAAATAGCCGTAATGAAGTGCTTGCGGATCTATGCCACCCCCGATGGTGAATCCCATTTCGACGAAATTGAACTGCCGACAACCAAGAGGTCGGTGCACCCCGATGCCGTGCCTTTCGACGTGACGGCCAGTTATCCGGCGTCCCGGGTCCGCCTCACCCATATCCCGGCAGGCATGCGAGAGGTTGCCTGGCATACGGTCCCAGAGCCTGTGCTTACGGTCAGGCTGGATGGTTCGGTCGAATACGAGACGAGCGACGGAGAGGTGCGTCACGTTCAGGCGGGTAGTTTCGTGTTGGTGGAAGACACATACGGCAAGGGCCATCTGTCACGCCATTCTCCAGAGGCGCAAACTGTCATCTGGATTTCACTCCCGAACGGCCTTGAATTGCCGTCCGCATAATTTGTGCGGCCTACAAGGCCGTCCCTAGCCACCTAGATACCAGAAACATCGTAGAAGATGGATCGGTACCGATGGATCGAGATTGGCGGTTCTTCCGTTGTTGTCGTATGCATGGGTCCAACAAATAGGCGGGCCAGACGCTCCATGCGCTGCGAGGGCGCCGTACCAGACGGAGTTTGAGATTGAGTGTTGCCTTCACCAAGGAAGAGAGTTCCGAAACCGCTTCGGAAACCCTGCTGCCGGATCGTCCGATTTCGCCGCATCCAAACCTCGTGACGGAAGCGGGGCTGAAGGCCTTGGAACTGCAGCTCGCGCAGGCGCGCGAGGCCTATGGCGCGGCGAGCGCGATCGAGGACGTCAATGAACGGCGGCGGCAGCAGGCAAATCCGTTGCGCGATGTGCGGTATTTTGCGGCGAGAGCTCACACGGCCCAGCTTGTTCCAGATCCGACGTCGTTCGAGAATGTCGCCTTTGGCAGCACCGTGACCTTCAGCCGCGACGATGGGCGCGTCCAGACCTATCGGATCGTCGGAGAGGATGAAGCGGACCCCAAGGCCGGATCGATTTCCTTCGTTTCGCCGGTCGCAAGGCTGCTTGTGGGCAGGGCTGTCGGAGATGTCGTCAGCGTCGGCGGTCAGGAGCTGGAGATCCTCGCAATCTCCTGAAATGCTCATATAGCCGCTGTATCCGTGTTCAAACCGTTGAATGACGGGTTGAGCAGCCGTCCGGCAATGGTTATCAGGTGCTGACTGCAAACCGACCTTCAGCGAACCACAAGGCGCATCCCGGCATGACCCCAGATTTTCTCGTCACCCATTCGGGTGGCTTCCATGCCGACGAACTGCTGTCGAGCGTCGTCCTGACCCGGCTTTTCCCAAAGGCTCGGATCGTTCGCAGCCGGGCGCCCGAATGGATCACGCCCGGTGCCGACCGCATCATCTATGATGTCGGCGGCGCCTATGACGCTGCGGCGCAGGTCTTCGATCACCACCAGCGCGGCGCGCCGCTGCGCGACGATGGCCAGCCTTACAGCTCGTTCGGATTGGTCTGGAAGCACTATGGCCGTGACTACCTTGCCGCCCTGGGCCTTCCCGGGGCTCATATCGAGACTTTGCATGCCTCTTTCGACGGGAGCTTCGTGCTTCCAATCGATCTGATGGACAATGGTGCGCTCAGCCCCTCGATTGCGGGGCCGCTGGCTGGGCTCACTCTGCCATCTCTCCTGGAAACCCTGAAACCCGTGTTCGACGAAAAAGACCCGGAAGCAGAAAACCGTGGCTTTCACGCGGCACTTGCCATTGCCCGCAGTTTCGTCGAGGCACGGATTGCCCAGAGCGCTGCCAAACTGCGGGCCGAGGCGCTCGTGCACCAGGCGATCGTGGATACGGGCGAAGGCCGCATTCTGGAATTGCCGGCGGGAATGCCGTTCCGCCCGGCGATCATCAAGGCCGGCGCCGATCATCTGTTGTTCGTCGTTCACCCGCGCGACAAGGACTGGTGCCTCACCACCATCCGCCGAGCGGATGAAGGTTTCGAGGTGCGGGCCGATCTGCCGGCGGCCTGGGCCGGCCTGACCGACGGTGATCTCGAGGCAGTCTGCGGCGTCGAAGGCGCCAGCTTCTGTCATAATGGCCGGTTCATCGCCGCCGCCAGGACCCGCGAAGCGGCGCTCGTGATGGCGGAGCTCGCGGTTAGGGAAGCTGTCGCCAACGGGGTCAAGTAAAGGCGAGAAAGAACGGCGGCAGCCGAGGCGGTCTGTTGGGGGCCGGGCTTCCGCTTCCTGTGCCAAACAGATGTGCTAGAAGAACCCATCATGAGTTCCTCGCGGCCCGCTTCCTCATCCACCATCCTGCATCACAGCCTCAGGCATCTGAGGGCGTTCCTCGCGGTCGTCGATACCGGCTCGGTGACCAAGGCGGCGGAGCTCTGCTTCGTTTCCCAGCCGGCAGTTACCCAGGCGCTGTCGAAGATCGAAAAGACCGCCGGCCTGCCGCTGTTTTCCCGCACGCCGCAGCGGATCTTTCCCAATGGCGCCGGCGAGATCCTGGCGCTGCGCATCAAGCGCGCCTTCGGATATCTTGATCCCGCCTTGTCGGAGCTGTCGCCGCGACTGCGGGTGACGACGACGACCGCACAGCTGAAATCGCTGATCGCGGTCCGCGAAACCGAGAATTTTACGCTGGCGGCGAGCCGCCTGGGTCTCAGCCAGCCGGCGGTCTACCGCGCCGTCAGTCAGCTCGAGGAGGCGGCGGCGCGTCCGCTGTTCGAACAAACGTCCTACGGCATCGTCGCCACGCGTGCGGCCCATGCGCTCGCTCAGGCGGCAAGGCTCGCCTTCGTCGAGCTCGAACAGGCGGATGCCGATCTTGCGGAACTGACGGCGGCCGAGATCGGCCAGATCGTCATCGGCGCGACGCCGCTTGCCAAATCCTATGTGCTGCCGAAGGCGATCGCCGGGTTCCGCAAGATCCGGCCGAACCTGCCGATCCAGATCCAGGAGGGTCCCTACCCGGACCTGCTGGGTGCCCTCCGGCGCGGTGAGGTGGATTTCATGCTCGGCGCGCTTCGGGTGCCGGCGCCGATCGGCGATGTGGAGCAGAAGGTGCTGTTCCACGACACGGTGGTCATGGTTTCGGGGCAGGCGCATCCGCTGGCCGGCCGTGAGGCGCTGACGGTCGAGGAGCTTGCCGCCTTCCCCTGGGTAGTCAATCAGAGCGGCACGCCGATGCGCCGGTATTTCGACAGCGTCTTTGCCGGTTCGCCAAGCGGGCCGCCGAAGAGCATCGTCGAAACCGGCTCGCTGATCCTGATGCGCGAGCTCCTCGATTCCAGCGATCATCTCGGCTGCACGTCCCGTCTCCAGGCGGAAGCGGAGATCGCCCGCGGGCTGATGCGGGCGCTGTCTTTCGACCTCAGCCACACATCGCGGCCAATTGGCGTGACGACGAGAAGGGACTGGCTGCCGACGGCCGCACAACAGGCGTTCCTGGAGCTTCTGCCCACCTGGTCCGATCGGCCGCTATAACCATAACTTATGAGTCTGGCAGATGAACTGATTGAGCGTGGAGACGCGGCCGGGCTAAGGTGCAAATGTGCCAGGCAGGTGGAGAGACTGGTGTTGGCACGGGGATCGCCGTGTCGAGGCCCATGGAGGTTGACGAAAAGTTGAAAATGGTGGGACGTCGAAGTATCTCGACCCGTTGACTGACGTATCGGCAGTCAACGATATAGGCTACCGGTTTTGGCGGGCCTGGGCTGAAGTCCGGCAAGGTCTCCATAAGAAAATACTGCACTCGGAGGAGGAAATACATGCTGAACAGAAGAATGCTCATGGCAGCGGCGGGCGTAGCGCTCAGCTGCCTTGCCGCCATTCCGGCAGCCGCCCAGGAAACCATCAAGATCGGCCTTATCCTGCCGATGACCGGCCCGTTTGCGTCGACCGGCCGTCAGGTTTCGGCCGGCGTCAAGACCTTCATGGCGATGAAGGGCGACACGGTCGCCGGCAAGAAGATCGAACTCGTCATCCGCGACGACGCCGGCACGGCCGACCAGACCCGCCGCATTGCCCAGGAACTGGTGGTCAACGACGGCGCCAAGGTTCTGGCCGGCTTCGGCCTGACGCCGCTCGCCATGGCGGTCGCGCCGGTCGCGACCCAGGCAAAGATTCCCTCCGTGGTCATGGCAGCCGGCACGGCTTCCATTACCAAGGCGTCGGAATACATCACCCGCACCTCGGGCACCCTGCCGCAATATTCGTTGCCGGTCGGCACCTGGGCCGCCGCCAACAAGATCAAGAAGGTCGTGACGCTCGTTTCCGACTACGGTCCGGGCATCGATGCCGAAAAATGGTTCACCAAGGAATTCAAGGCCAAGGGCGGCGAGATCGTCGAAGCCGTTCGCGTTCCGCTCGCCAACCCGGATTTCGCGCCCTTCCTGCAGCGCGTCCGTGACGCCAAGCCCGATGCCGTATTCGTCTTCCTGCCTTCGGGTGCCGGTTCGTTGTTCATGAAACAGTTCGCCGACCGTGGCCTCGCCGATGCCGGCATCAAGCTGATCGCGACCGGCGACGTCACCGACGACGATATCCTCAACTCGATGGGCAAGCCGGCAATCGGCACCATCACCGGCCATTTTTACGCGACCGCGCATGACAGCCCGGAAAACAAGGCCTATGTCGCCGCCTTCAAGAAGGCCAATGCCGACATGCGCCCGAACTTCATGTCGGTCGGCGGTTTCGACGGCATGGCGCTGATCTACGCAGCGCTCGAAAAGACCAAGGGCGATGCCACCGGCCCGGCCTTCATGGCAGCCGTCAAGGGCCTCTCCTGGACGAGCCCGCGTGGTCCCGTCTCGATCGATCCGGAAACCCGCGACATCATCCAGAACATCTACATGCGCGAGGTCAAGGACGTGAACGGCGAGCTGCAGAACGTCGAGTTCCAGACGTTCAAGGATCTCAAGGATCCGGAAAAGGCAGACGCCATGTAAGGGCAAGGATAGCCCTCACTCCGCCTCCGCCTCCGCTTCGCTCGGCGCACCCTCTCCCCGTAAACGGGGCGAGGGGGGACCGCAACCGGCGCGGCATGCCTTCTCCCCGGCTTGACGCGGAGAAGGTGCCGGCAGGCGGATGAGGGGCAGGTTCGTAACAAGAAGGTCAAGGCACTTGAGCCTCTTCGTTTTCCCGGCGACAATGCCAGGCAACATCATCGCTCGCAGCAGGGCCTCGCAGAGAAGAGTTACATGCTGACAATCCTGTTCGACGGCATCGCCTACGGCATGCTGCTTTTCATTCTGGCCTGCGGGCTGACGGTGACGCTCGGTCTGATGAACTTCATCAACCTGGCGCATGGCGCATTTGCCATGGCCGGCGGCTACGTGACCGTGGTGATGATGAACCGCTACGGCATCTCCTTCTATTGGTGCCTGCCGGCGGCCTTCGTCGTTTCGGCGCTGATCGGCCTCGTGCTGGAGCGGACGCTCTACCAGTGGCTCTACCAGGCGCCGCATCTGGACCAGGTGCTCTTCTCGATCGGCATCGTTTTCATGGCGATTGCAGCGACCGACTATTTCATGGGCGGCCAGCAGCAGCTGATCAACCTGCCGCCGGAACTCTCCGGCCGCATGGACGTGTTCGGCGTCGGCGTCGGCCGCTACCGGCTCTTCACCATCATCGTCTGCGCGGCACTTGCGCTAGCGCTGCAGCTCATCCTCTCGAAGACCCGCTTCGGCAGCCGGCTGCGCGCCGCGGTCGACGACCGGCGTGTCGCCATGGGCCTCGGCATCAACGTGCCGCTGGTTTTTGCGCTGACCTTCGCCTTCGGTTCGGGCCTTGCCGGTCTCGGTGGGGCGATGGGCGCGGAAATCCTCGGGCTTGATCCAAACTTCCCGCTGAAATTCATGATCTATTTCCTCATCGTCGTCTCGGTCGGCGGCACCTCCACCGTCTCCGGCCCGTTCCTTGCCGCCCTGCTGCTCGGCATTGCCGACGTGGCCGGCAAATATTACGTGCCGGCGATCGGTCCCTTCGTCATCTACGCGCTGATGATCGTCATGCTGATCGTGCGGCCGAACGGCCTGTTCTCAAGGGGCGGCCGATGAGCGTTCTTCCGCAGGAAACCACCGTGTCCGCAAATTCCTCCACTGCTGCAGCCGAGGCCCGCGCTGCCAAGCTGATGAAGCGCAGAAGCCGCATCCGCTTCTACGAGATCATCGTCTGGATCGCCGCGATCGCCGCTTACTTCCTGCTGCCGTCGAAGATGCTGATCCTCACCGAGATCGCCATCCTGGCCCTGTTTGCCGTGTCGCTCGACCTGGTGCTCGGTTTCGCCGGCATCGTCTCACTCGGCCACACCGCCTTCTTCGGCCTCGGCGCCTATGTGGCGGGCCTGATGGCGCAGCATTATTTCGCCGAACCGGTGACCGGGCTGATCGTCGCGGGCGTCGCCTCCGGCGTGCTTGGCCTTCTCACCAGCTTCCTCATCCTGCGCGGCTCCGACCTCACCCGTCTGATGACCACGCTCGGCATCGGCCTGATGATGGCGGAAGTCGCCAACCAGATGGCCTGGTTGACCGGCGGCGCCGACGGGCTTTCCGGTTTTTCGCCCGGCCCAATCCTCGGCATGTTCGAGTTCGACCTGTTCGGCAAGGTCGGTTATCTCTATTGCGTCGGCGTCCTCTTCATCGGCACGATGATCATGCGCCGCATCGCCTTCTCGCCTTTCGGCCTGTCGCTGAAGGCGATCAAGGGCAATTCGATGCGCTCCGCCATGGTCGCCGTGCCTGGCCGCAAGCGCATCGTTACCGCCTATACGATCGCGGCGGTGTTTGCCGGCATGGCGGGGGCGTTGCTCACCCAGACGACGGCCTTCGTTTCCCCCGATGTGCTCGCCTTCCACCGCTCGGCCGATGTTCTGCTGGTGCTCGTCATCGGCGGTACCGGTTATCTCTATGGCGGCATCTTCGGCGCGATCCTGTTCACGCTGGTCAAGGACTGGCTGTCGGTGATCACGCCGCAATACTGGATGTTCTATATCGGCCTGCTGCTCGTTATCCTGGTGCTGATCGGCCGTGACCGGCTGTCGCGCTGGGTCGAATACCTGCCCGAGCGCCTCTCGAAGAAGGAGGACCGCTGATGAACGAGATCGTTCTCGAAACCAGGCACCTGGTGCGCCGCTTCGGCGCCTTCCTTGCCACCAACGATGTGAGCTTGAAGGTGGAACGCGGTGCTCGCCACGCGCTGATCGGCCCGAACGGCGCCGGCAAGACGACGCTGATCAACCTTCTGACCGGCGTGCTGCCGCCGTCGGAAGGCCAGGTTTTCCTCGAAGGCGAGGACATCACCTCGATGGCCTCGTTCCGGCGGGTCAAGCGTGGGCTGACCCGCACCTTCCAGATCAACCAGCTGTTCAACGAGTTCACCCCGCTCGAAACGGTGGCGCTGGCGATCGCCGAACGCGAAGGCGTTGGCCACAATCTGTGGCGATCGATCGCCGGTTACGGCAAGGTGGTGGACGAGGCGGCAGACCTGCTGGCGCGCTTCGGCCTTGCCTCTGTGATGGGCGAGCGCACCGTGATCCTGCCCTATGGCAAACAGCGCCTGCTCGAGATCGCGCTGGCCTTTGCGTCAAAGCCACGCGTGCTGCTGCTCGACGAACCGGCGGCCGGCGTGCCCGAAGACGAGCGGCACGAAGTGCTGCAGATCGTCTCCGACCTTCCGGCCGACGTCACCGTGCTGCTGATCGAGCACGACATGGACCTGGTCTTCTCGTTCGCCAACCGGATTTCGGTTCTGGTGGCGGGCGCGGTCTTTGTCGAAGGAACGGTTGCGGAAATCTCCAATGATCCGCGCGTCAAGGCCGTCTATCTCGGAGAAAACGCATGAGTGCCCCGGTCCTGGTCACCGAAAAACTGGTCGCGGGTTATGGCGAGGCGAGCGTTCTCGCCGGCATCAGCCTGACGATCGGAGAGGGCAAAACGCTAGCGTTGCTCGGCCGCAACGGCACCGGCAAGACGACCTTCGTCAATACGCTCGCCGGCGTCACCACCCATCATTCCGGCTCGATCCACCTGATGGGGCGCGACGTGACGAAACTGCGGGCCGACCGCCGTGCCGCGGCAGGCATCGGCTGGGTGCCGCAGGAGCGCAACATCTTCAAGTCGCTGACCGTCGAGGAAAACATGACCGCGATCGCGCGCCCTGGCGTCTGGACGCTGGAGCGGGTCTACACGATGTTCCCGCGGCTGAAAGAGCGCCGCAAGAACCTCGGCAACCAGCTCTCCGGCGGCGAACAGCAGATGCTGGCGGTCGGTCGGGCGCTGATGGTCAATCCGAAACTGCTTCTCCTCGACGAGCCGACCGAAGGCCTTGCGCCGATCATCGTCGATGAACTGCTTTCGGCGATCCAGCGCATTACCCAGGGCGAGGGCATGTCGGCCATCATCATCGAGCAGAAGGCCCGCAAGGTCCTGCCGCTTTCCGACGACGCCGTCATCCTCGATCGCGGAGCGATCGTTTACCAGGGTACCAGCGCCGACCTGCTCGCTAACGAGGATATCCTCGGAAAGCATCTGACCGTGGAAAAGGGTGCAAGGCACTAGTTCCGAGAGAGGGTGAGGAAGGGCGGCTCCGCCCTTCTTCCCGCGACGGACAGGTATCGGAAGCCAGGCCTCCTGAGGCCGTTATGCTCGACTGCCCGCGCGGCCGAAACCGTCACGGAGCTGGTCTCGGCAAATTCGTTCAGTGTGCCGTCCCGTCGACGATCACGTGGTCGTGGTCCATCGAGCATTTCTCGATGCGGGCGTGGACCTTGTAGACGTCGCGCAGCATGTCGACGGTAACGACTTCGCGCGCGTTGCCGCAGGCGCGCATGCGGCCGTTGGCGATCACCAGGACCTTGTCGGCAAAACGCAGGGCCTGGTTGAGGTCATGGATGGCGATCATCACGATCATGCCTTTCGAGCGCGCCCGACGCCGCATGAAATCCAGCACCTCGACCTGGCGGTGAAGGTCGAGCGCGCTGGTCGGTTCGTCCATCAGCATGATTTCCGGTTCGCGCACGAGCGCCTGGGCGATCGACACCAGCTGGCGCTGGCCGCCGGAGAGCGCGCCGAGATCGCGAAACGCGATGGAGGTGATGTTGAGCGCCCTCATGATTTCGTCGATGAACGAGAGGTCGCTGTCGCTGACGGTCCAGGATTGGCCCTGCTTGCGGGCGAGAAGAATGGATTCGTAGACGGTCAGCACCGCATTGGCCGAAGTGTCCTGCGGCATGTAGGTGATGGCGTTCCTGCTCCTGGCGCCATCGATGACGATTTTGCCAGGGCCCTTCAGAAGGCCGGTGATGCGCTTGAACAGCGTCGACTTACCGGCGGCGTTGGGGCCGATGACGGCGATCAGCTCTCCCGCCTTCATGACTGGCGTCGTCACGTCTTCTACGAACAGCTTGCGGCCGTGATAGGCGCCGACCGATTGCAGTTGCATCGCTACCATGACCGGCTCCGGTTCGAGAGGATGAGCGAGAAGAAGAACGGTACTCCGACCAGCGCCGTGATGATGCCGATCGGGAAGACCACGCCCGGGATGATCGACTTCGAGACGATCGAGGTGACCGACAGAAGCAGCGCTCCTGACAGGATGGAGCCCGGCAGGAAGAAACGCTGGTCTTCGCCGAGGATCATGCGGGCGATATGTGGGCCGACCAGGCCGACGAAACCGATCGTGCCGACGAAGCTGACCGGGACTGCGGCGAGCAGCGAGATGATCAGCATGGTTTCGAGGCGGATGCGCCGGACATTGACGCCGAAGCTCGCGGCCTTGTCCTCGCCGAGCCGGATCGCGGTCAGCGCCCATGCGTGGCGCGCAAACAGCGGCAGCGCGATCAACAGGACGGCAAGGGTGATGCCGATCTTCGGCCAGGTCGCCTTGGTGAGGCTGCCCATGGTCCAGAAGACGACCGCCGACAGCGCCTGCTCGGAAGCGAGATATTGCAGGAAGGCGAGCAGCGCGTTGAAGGTGAAGACCAGCGCGATACCGAGCAGGACGACCGTCTGCACCGAAACGCCGCGCATCTGCGAGATAAAATGGATGAACAGCGTGGCGATCAGCGCCATGATGAAGGCGTTGACCGGCACCAGCAGGGTTGCCGCAACCGGCAGAATGGAGACGCTGGTGACGATCGCCAGCGCCGCCCCGAAACTGGCAGCCGCCGAGATACCGAGCGTGAACGGGCTTGCGAGCGGATTGGCCAGGATCGTCTGCATCTGCGCACCGGCGACCGACAGCGCGGCCCCGACCACGATTGCCATCACGGCGACCGGCATGCGGATATCCCAGACGACCGCCCGTATCTGGGCCGAGACGGAGGAGGGGTTTATCAGCGCGGCGACGACTTCGCCGAGGCTGTAGCGGGCCGGCCCCCAGGCGAGATCGACGGCAAATGACAGGCAGAGAGCGGCCGTCATGGCCGCGAGGATCAGAAGCTTGCGACGGGCGAGGGCGCGGTAGCGCTCCCGCCCCGCTTCAGCTTCGATCGGCAATGGCAATGCGGCGATCTCGGCCATATCGGTTTACTTCGCTGCCTTGGCGTCCAGCCAGTAACCCGGCTGATAAGGGACCGGCAGGAATTTCTCGTGGAATTCCTTGAAGGTCGCATCCGGATCGAGATCGGCGAACAGGTCGGGATGGAACCATTTCGCCATCTGCTGGACGGCGGCGAACTGGTAGGGGCTCGTATAGAACTGGTGCCAGATCGCATGCACATTGCCGCCCGCGACTGCCTTGGAACCGGTGAAGGCGGCGTTCTGCATCAGGGCGTTCAATGCCTTGCCGCTGTTCTCGGCGGTTGCGGTGGCCGTCGGACCGACATTCACGAAGTCCTTGGCGTTCTTGGTCTGGCTCCAGTTGGAACCGGTGACGACGATGACATCCGGATTGGAGGCGACGACCTGCTCGGCATTGATCGAGCCCGTATAACCGGGCAGGAAGTCCGAACCGAGGTTATGGCCGCCGGCCCAATCCACCATCAAACCGAAATTGTCCGGACCGAACGTGCCGCAGCACTCAACCAGGCCGGCCGCACGATACATGAAGACATTGGGTTTCTTCGGGTTGGCGGTCTTGAGCTTGTCCGTCACCCGCGCCATCTGCTGCTTCCAATAGGCGGCGACGGCTTCGGCGCGGTCCTCGTGGCCGAAAAGTTTGCCGAGCACCTTGAGGCTCGGTTCGGTATTGGCAAGAATCTGCTCACGGAAGTCGATATAGACGATCTTCACGCCGATCTTGTTCAGCATCTCCTCGAGCTTCACCTCGTCGGCGGCCTTCTTGTTGCCGATCGGCAGCAGCATGACATCCGGGTTCAGCTTGACGACGGTCTCGGTCTGCAGCGTGCCGTCGGTCAGATTGCCGAGGAACGGCAGTTCCTTGCCCTTCGGGAATTTCGCGAGATAGGTGTCGTAACCGTCCTTGTCGGTGGTCAACAGGTCGTTGCGCCAGCCGACGATCTTGGCGAAGGGATCTTCCTTTTCGATCGGAGCAACCGAATAAAGCATCCGGCCTTCCCCCAGAATGACGCGCTCAACCGGCTTGTCGAACGTCACTTCGCGGCCGGCCACGTCCTTGACGGTGAACGACTGCGCCAGCACGGAAAAGGGCAGAAGGCTCGCCAGCACAACCGTCGATGTTGCAAGCATTTTCGCGAAATTCATCTGGAAACTCCCCCGATGTCTGATAATGTCCGCATGCATATGAAATATGACTTTTGGAATCAAGTTCTATGTTTTAGAGCTTTTCCAAAGTAGTCTGACTGTCGGGGCGCCTATAATGAATTCGATGAACTCCAACTATTCCATCCGTGATGAAATCCGCGACTTCTGGTCGGAGAGGGCGGCGACGTTTGACGAGAGCGTCGGCCATGAAATCTTCTCGGAGGAAGAACGCAAGGGCTGGCAGCGGCTGATCCGCAAGCATCTGGGCGATGGCACCGGCCGCGCCGCTCTGGACCTCGCATGCGGCACCGCCGTCATTTCGCATCTGATGAACGACGTGGGTTTCAAGGTCACCGGGCTCGACTGGTCGGATGCGATGCTGGGCCAGGCGCGCGCGAAGGCTGCGAAGCGCGGCACCGATATCCGCTTCGTGTCCGGTGATGCTGAAAACACCATGGAGCCGAAGAACAGCTACGACGTCATCACCAACCGGCATCTGGTGTGGACGCTGGTCGATCCGTCGGCCGCCTTTGCGGAATGGTTCTCCGTCCTGAAGCCGGGCGGCAAGGTGCTGATCCTCGATGGCAACATGGGCAAGGAGACCTGGGTCAAGGGCCTGCAGAAGTTCTGGTCGAGAATCACCGGCAAGCCTGCGCCGAGCCACATGAGCCCTGCCATGGCGGCCCGTCACCAGAACATCCGCTCGCGCGTCTATTTCTCCGACGCGATGCCGGCTGAAGCAGTGGTCGATCTGCTGACCAAGGCGGGTTTCGTCAACATCGTCGTCGACCGCAAGCTGTCCGACATCCATTGGGCCCAGGCCCGAAAGATGCCCTTCCTGCGCGGTCTCGAACGTATGGTGCAGGAACGCTTCGCGATCTGCGCGACGAAGCCGGAATAATCTCCCGATATGAGGTGGCCCCTGGCGGCCACCTTTCGACCCACGGCAAATGTGCACAGCATTTATGGCCGCCTGACATGATTGTGACCGGGCTGTGACCGTGGGGCATTAACCTTTGACCGCTTCCCCCGAAACCCGGGGGAAGCGCAAAGTAACGCGGATCACGATCTGGCCTCATCCGGGCCCTGCGAGTGCCTCGTTTCGGGATCTGCGCCCGATGCAATTAACCTTGTGATAACCGATCGATTTTTGAATGGGCTATCTTCTGCGCGCGGTCATCGCCGCCGCGGCTCCCTCGCCATTTCCGACCATGGAGACAAGATTGTCCATCAAGCTTTTCGCCCTTTCCGCGCTCGCTCTTTCCACAATCGCAGCACCCGTCCTTGCCCAGCCCACCCCGAGCATGGTGAGAAAATTCGATGCCTGGGGTCTCTATTCCTACAAGGGCGACGGCGGTACGACCTGTTACGTGCTGACCACGCCGACCCAGATGCAGCCCGCCAATGTCGATCACGGCGACAACTTTTTCCTGGTTGCACCAAAGCCTTCCGGGTCCGGCTTCTACCCGCAGGCGATCATGGGTTACGACCTCAAGGGCGGGTCGCAGATGACGGTTACTGTCGACGGCCGGACCTTCGCCTTGGAGCCGAAGGGCAATTCCGGGTGGACGAAGCAGGAGAGCATCGATGCCGCACTCATCGCGGCGATGAAATCGGGAAGCAGCATGACGCTCGAGGCGGTCTCCCAGCGCGGCACGCAGACCAGCTACACCTTCTCGCTTTCCGGCGTAAGTGCTGCATTGACCCAGGCAGGGCGCTGCGGCTGACAGGGTCTCGCTCGCTTTGTCATGGCGGATGTGGTATCTGTCATGACAAAGACCGGAGCGACTGCCATGAACCTGCAGATACGTGATCCTCGTGCCCGCGAACTCGCGGAACGGCTCGCAAAAAAACGTAACGTCAGCATGACCGAGGCGGTAATCGAGGCGCTTGAGGAGACGCTTTCAAAAGAGGAACAGGCGGAAGCGCCCCTGCAGGAACGCGTGATGAAAATCGTCGATCGCCTTCACGCCATCAAGGGTGGCGAGGGACGGGACATGACCAAGGAAGAAATCGACGAAATGTGGGGCCATTAGTGTTCGTCGATACTTCCGTCATCGTCGCAATCTTTACCAAGGAGGAGGATGCGCCACAGTGGATAAGCAAGATCGAAGCGGCGGAAAACCTCTGCACCAGCGCCTTGGTCGTACTTGAGGCCGCCATGAGGCTGTCGACGAAGCTCGATGAGGATCCCATCGTCATTGAGCAAGGTCTATCCTCTTTCTTCAAGGAGGCGAAAATCCAGATCGTCCCAATCGAGGAAGCGGATGGCGAGCTGGCGATCCGGACTTTCCGGGATTACGGCAAGGGCAGGGGACACCCGGCGCAGCTTAACCTGGCAGATTGCCTCTCTTATGCCTGTGCTAAAAACCGCGGCCTGTCGCTGCTCTACAAGGGCGACGACTTTGCCTGTACCGACTTGGCCTGAAGCCCTTCGGACTACGTCGAAAATAGCCCTCTGCGCCCATGGCTTTTTCGTGGCAATGCCCTAGTTGACGATTGTCAAAAAGGCTGTCTCAGGTGATCGTTGTCATGTAAGACGGCATAGCCGATCGCCGCCGAAAGCCCGCTGATGAATCATTCGACTGCCGAGACAGCCTTTCTTTCCCATAGCGGCGAAATGGCCCGTCTTATTGCGGCTTTCGATTGGGCAGGCACCTCGCTTGGGCCGATCGCCGCCTGGCCGCAGAGCCTCAAGACCACGATTTCCCTCATGCTCCGTTCGCCGGTCCCGATCGTCACGCTGTGGAACGAGGACGGGGTGATGATCTACAACGACGCCTATTCCGATTTTGCCGGACGGCGCCATCCCGGCATCCTCGGCTCCAAGGTGCGCGAGGGCTGGCCTGAAGTCGCCGACTTCAACGACAACGTCATGAAGGTCTGTTTCGCCGGCGGCACGCTTGCCTATTCCGACCAGGAAATGGTGCTCGACCGCTCCGGCGTGCCCGCCTCCGCCTTCATGAACCTCTATTATTCTCCGGTCTATGACGAGGCCGGAAAACCTTTCGGCGTGGTGGCGATCGTCGTGGAAAACACTTCCAAGGTGCGGGCGGAGCAACGGCTGCAGGGCGAGGGCGAGCGTCTGAGGCTGATGTTCGACCAGGCGCCGGGCTTCATGGCCATGGTGACCGGACCGGACCATGTTTTCGAAATGGCGAACGGCGCCTATATGCGCCTTGTCGGCGGCCGCGAGCTGCTCGGTCGGCCCATCCGCGAAGCCCTGCCCGAAGTGGCGGAGCAGGGGTTTTCCGACCTGCTCGATGAGGTCCGCAGAAGCGGCCGTCCCCATCTCGGCCAGGGTGTGAGCGTGATGCTGGCGCGCCGGCCCGGCCAGCCGCCGGAAGAACGTTTCGTGGATTTCGTCTATCAGCCGATCGTCGACGACGCCGGCCAGCCGACCGGCATCTTCATCCAGGGCAGCGACGTCACCGACCAGAAGAAGGCGGAGATCGCGCTTCTCAAGGAGACCCGGCATCTCGAGGTGCTGAACCGGCTCGGCGCCGAACTTTCCGCCGAACTCGACCTCGAAAAGGTGGTGCAGATGACCACCGACGCCGGCGTCGAACTGACCGGTGCGCAGTTCGGTGCTTTCTTCTACAACGTCGTCAATGACCGCGGCGAAAGCTACATGCTCTATGCGCTGTCCGGCGTTCCCCGGTCGGCTTTCGAGAATTTTCCGATGCCGCGCAACACGGCTGTTTTCGCGCCGACATTCAGCGGCGAGGGCGTTATCCGCTCCGACGATATCATGGCGGACCCACGCTACGGCCGCAATGATCCGTATTTCGGCATGCCGAAGGGTCATCTGCCGGTGCGCAGCTATCTTACGGTTCCGGTGATCTCCCGCTCCGGCGAGGTGCTCGGCGGCCTGTTCTTCGGCCATGCCCAGCCGGCTCAGTTCCGCGAGGAGCATGAGCGGCTGGTGGTGGGGGCTGCCGGCCAGGTGGCGATCGCCATCGACAATGCGCGGCTTTTCCGCGCCGCCGAACGCGACCTGGCAGAACGCCAGCGCGCCGAAGAGGCGCTGCAGGTGCTGAACGCCGGCCTCGAACAGAAGATCGCCTCCGAAATCTCGGAGCGCATGAAGATGGAAGAGGCGCTGCGCCAGAGCCAGAAGATGGAAGCGCTCGGCCAGCTGACAGGCGGCGTCGCGCATGACTTCAACAACCTGCTGCAGGTGATTTCCGGCAATCTTCAGCTTCTTGCCAAGGACGTTGCCGGCAACGAGCGCGCCGGGCGCCGGGTGGAGAATGCGCTTGCCGGGGTGCAGCGTGGTTCCAAGCTCGCAAGTCAGCTGCTCGCCTTCGGCCGCCGCCAGCCGTTGGAGCCGAAGGTCGTCAATATCGGCCGGTTCCTCACCGGCATGGAAGAGCTGCTGCGCCGGACGCTTGGCGAAGATATCGAGGTCGAGACGGTCCGCTCCGGCGGCCTCTGGAATGTGCTGGTCGACCCGACCCAGATCGAGAATGCGCTCCTCAACCTCGCGATCAACGCCCGCGACGCGATGGAAGGCGGCGGCAAGTTGACGATCGAGGCGGGCAACGCTTTCCTTGACGACAATTATGTGCGCCAGCATGCGGACGTGCCGGCCGGCCAATATGTCATGCTGGCGGTGACCGACACGGGCACCGGCATGACGCCGGAGGTGATGGAACAGGTGTTCGAGCCGTTCTTCTCGACGAAGCCCATCGGCAAGGGCACCGGCCTCGGCCTCTCGATGGTCTACGGTTTCGTCAAGCAATCCGGCGGCCATATCAAGATCTACAGCGAGCTTGGGCAGGGCACGACCGTCAAGATCTATTTCCCGCGCATCCAGCGCAGCGAGGATCTGGTGACCGACGCCGATTTCGGTCCGGTGACCGGCGGCACCGAGACCATTCTGGTGGCGGAGGATGACGAGCAGGTGCGCGCCACCGTCGTCGAACTGCTCGGCGATCTCGGTTATGCAGTGTTGAAGGCGAAGGACGCCGCGGGTGCGCTGAGTATCATCGAAAGCGGCGTGCCGGTCGATCTTCTGTTCACTGACGTGGTCATGCCGGGGCCGCTGAAGAGCACCGAGCTTGCCAGGCATGCGCGCGAGCGGATGCCTGATATAGCCGTGCTGTTCACCTCCGGTTATACGGAAAACTCGATCGTGCACGGTGGCAGGCTCGATCCCGGCGTCGAACT
This sequence comes from Neorhizobium sp. T25_27, assembly GCF_002968565.1. Classification (NCBI taxonomy): domain Bacteria; kingdom Pseudomonadati; phylum Pseudomonadota; class Alphaproteobacteria; order Hyphomicrobiales; family Rhizobiaceae; genus Neorhizobium; species Neorhizobium sp. T25_27. Next base: position 159,387 of record NZ_PVBJ01000008.1, on the reverse strand, counting down.
GCTCTCGAAACCCTATACGCGCGAGGCCTTGGCGCGAAAGATCCGCCACGTGCTGAACGGCCAGCAGCATCGCAACCGGGTGAGGGCGTCGTTCGCGGCCAAGCCGCCCGTCCCGCCGATCGGTCAGCGGCCGGTTCTGCCGCGTTATTCCGTGCTGCTGGTCGAGGACGATTTCCTGATCCGCATGAGCACCGCCGATCTGCTGGCAGAACTGGGGCACCAGGTGTCCGAAGCCTCGACCGCGGAGGAGGCGATTACCATGATCGAGGCGCGTAGCTTCGACGTTGTGGTCACCGATCTCGGCCTGCCGGGTCTTTCCGGCGGCGAGTTCGCACAACAGGCGCGCAAGCTATCTCCCGATGTCGGCATTGTATTCGCGACCGGTAACGACCGCATTCCCGACGAGGCGGCAGTGGAAGGCGCGGTGCTTCTGAAGAAGCCCTACGGCAGCCGAGAGATCGCAATAGCCTTCGAGAAGATTGCAGTGCAGAAAGGCTGAGAACCAGTCGTCTCGCCCTCACCACCACACGTAAAAATGCGATACCGGGCCATGGCCGCTGCCGACCGTGAGGGTATCGGCGGCGGCGATTGCGCCGGCGAGATAGGTCTTGGCGACGGCGACCGCCTGCGCGGGCGAGGCGCCCTTTGCGAGCTCGGCTGCGATTGCGCTGGACAGCGTGCAGCCGGTGCCGTGGGTGTTTCTGGTCGCGGTGCGCTCGCCCTCGAACCAGTGGATGCCGGTAGCGTCCGCCAATACGTCCGGGCTGTCCTCGCCTTCCAGATGACCGCCCTTCACCAGGACGGCCTTGGGACCGATCTTCAGCAGCCGCTCAGCCTGGGCTGCCATCTCTTCGCGGGTCGTGGCGATCGTCTCGCCGAGCAGGGCTGCTGCTTCCGGCAGGTTGGGGGTGACGACGGTGGCAAGCGGCATCAGCTTGTAGGTGACGGCATCCACCGCGTCGAGCGCCAGCAGTGGTGAACCGCCCTTGGCGATCATCACCGGATCGAGCACGATCGGCACGGTATCGCGATAGGGCCGCAGCACGTCGGCGACCGCCTCGGCAATCTCGGCATTGGCGATCATGCCGATCTTCACCGCGTTGACGCGCACGTCGAGAAAGACGGTACGGATCTGATTTGCGACGAAGGCGGCGGGCACCGCATGCACCCCGGTGACGCCTTGGGTATTCTGAGCGGTCAGCGCGGTCAGCGCCGCCATGCCATAGGTGCCGCGGGCCGCAAAGGTTTTCAGATCCGCCTGGATGCCGGCGCCACCGGAAGGGTCCGAACCGGCGATTGACAGGACATTCTTGATGCTCATGCGCGCGCCCTTTCGATTTCCGCGGCAATTCCGCGGGCTGCGGCCTGCGGATCGGGCTGGCCGCAGATAGCGGAGACGACCGCGATACCCTTTGCGCCGGCGGCGAGTGCGAGGCCGGCATGTTCCGCCTTGACGCCACCGATCGCGACCGCCGGAACCGGCGCCATGGCGACGATGCGCGCAAGCCCGTCGAAACCGATCGGCTGCTTGTGGTCGGGCTTGGTGCCGGTCGCAAAGACGGGACCGATGCCGACATAGTCGACGATGGAAGGATCCACCCGCCGCGCCAGGTCCTCGGTCTCCACCGAGAGGCCAAGGATCATGCCATGGCCGGCGCGCTGCCGCGCCATCACTGCCACCATGTCGCTCTGGCCGACATGCAAGCCTTCGGCGCCGATCGCGATCGCCGCCTCCACGTCGTCGTTGATGATCAGGGGAACCCCGGTACCGGCCAGTACCGCCTTCAGCGCCCGGCCGGTTTCGATCATTTTTGCCGTGTCCGCCTGCTTGTCGCGGAGCTGGACGATGGTGACGCCGCCGGCGACGGCCAGCCTTGTCGTCTCGATCATGCCGATCTCGCGGCAGAGATCGGGATCAAGGACGAGGTAGACGGAAAGGTCGAAGGTCTTTTTCATGCTGCGGCGATCCTTGCCTTTGCATCGAGCGTCTCGCTGGTTAGCGCCGCGAGGCGGTCGAGGAAGATCGGCGAGAAGAAGCCGGGACCGGAGGCGGTAAACGCCGCTTCCTCGCCCGCGACCGCGAACATCGCGAGCGCGGCGACCGTCGCCTCGAAGGGATCGTCCGCGGTGGCGGCAAAGGCGCCGACCAGGCAGGTGAGCGAGCAGCCGAGCGCTGTGACCCGCGGCATCAGGGCAGAACCGCCGAGGATGTGGACCGAACGCCGGCCGTCGGTGACGAAATCCACCTCGCCGGTAACAGCCACCACGCAGGCCTGCTGCCGGGCGATGGCGATGGCGGAGCTTTCGGCCGCCGCGACGCTGTCGCCGCTGTCGACGCCATGGCCGCTCGACTGGCTGCCGGCCAGCGCGATGATTTCCGACGCATTGCCACGGATGATCGTCGGCCTCAGTTCCATGAGTTCAGCGAGCGCCACGCGGCGATAGGCGGTGGCGTAATGGGCGACGGGATCGAGCACCCATGGCTTGCCAGCTTCCGTGGCGGAGGCGGCCGCGGCCTTCATGCCGGCCAGGAAATCCGGCGACAGGGTGCCGATATTGATCGTCAGGGCCGAAGCGATGCGGGCGAATTCGCCGGCCTCTTCCTTCGTATGCACCATGGCGGGCGAGGCGCCGGCAGCAAGCATCACGTTGGCTGCGATGTTCATCGCTACAAAATTGGTGATGTTCTGGACGAGCGGATTTTTCGCGCGCATCGCCGTCAACAGCTGGCCGGGGGTTTCCGCAAGGAGCGTTGTCGTCTGCATGTCTGCCTCGTTCGGCGGGGCAGGCGCAGGGCGCAATGTTGAACGCCCGGACGACTCCCTCCGCCAGCATGATCTGGTTCAGGTTCTAAGGGTGCTTCTCAGCCCGGCTCTGCCGGACGCCCCTGTCTTCACCATGGCTTACAGCAAAGAGAATGCGCTTCGCCAGTGATTTTTTCTGATTTTAGGCCTTGCAGCTCTAGTCGCTAGAGGTTGTAGAGACGGGGCTCGGTCCAAACGGGAAAGAGACGATGAGCGCCACGACACAGGCACGATACAAGGTTGGCGGCATGGATTGCGCCAGCTGCGCGACGAAGATCGACACCGCGGTTCGCCGCATGCCGGGCGTCGCGGACGTGTCCGTTTCGGTTGCGTCCGGCACGATGACGGTAAAGCACGACGGGACAGGCGATCTTGGCGCCATCGAGAAGAAAGTTGTCGGGCTGGGGTATACGCTGAGGGCGCTGGGGCAGAAGTCCGGTGAGGATGCGCGGCGGCGCGGCACGCTCCCACTAATCTCCCCCCTTGAGGGGGAGATCGGCAAGACGCACGACCACCATCACGCCCATGACGGCGGGCACGATCATTCCCACCACGACCGTGCCACAACAGAAATCGAAGACCTGCATGGCCACGATCACGGGCCGATGGACGGGCCGTGGTGGAAATCGGAGAAGGGCCGCCTGACCATCCTGGTCGGGTTCGTGTTGACGGCGGCTTACGGGCTCGGCCACCTCGGTCCCGCCTATGGCACCTATATCTTCACTGCCGCGATGTTGGTCGGCCTCGTGCCGATCGCCCGGCGCGCGATCATGGCAGCACTTGCCGGCACGCCGTTTTCGATCGAGATGCTGATGACGATCGCCGCCGTCGGCGCTGTCATCATCGACGCGTCGGAAGAGGCGGCCGCCGTGGTTTTCCTTTTCCTCGTCGGGGAACTGCTGGAGGGGGTTGCGGCCGGCAAGGCGCGCCAGAGCATCCAGAGCCTGACGGCGCTCGTGCCGAAGAACGCGCTGCTCGAAGAAAACGGCCAGACCCGCGAAGTGCCGGCCGAGAGCCTTACGGTCGGCGCGACCATCCTCGTGCGTCCCGGCGACCGCATTTCGGCGGACGGTGTCATCATCGCCGGCGAAAGCGCGATCGACGAAGCGCCGGTGACTGGCGAGAGCACGCCGGTTGCCAAGGGCATGGACGACACGGTCTTTGCCGGCACGATCAACGGCGATGCCGCCTTGCGGGTTCGCGTGACGGCAGCTGCCGAGGACAATACGATTGCCCGCGTGGTGCGGTTGGTCGAGGAGGCGCAGGAGAGCAAGGCCCCGACCGAACGCTTCATCGACCGGTTCTCGCGGTATTACACGCCGGGTGTCGTCGCAGTGGGGGCACTGGTCGCCATCCTGCCGCCGCTTGTCGCCGGCGCGTCCTGGAGCGAGTGGGTCTACAAGGGCCTGGCGATCCTCTTGATCGGCTGCCCCTGTGCGCTGGTCATCTCGACGCCGGCTGCAATCGCCGCCTCGCTGTCGTCGGGTGCCCGCCGCGGCCTCTTGATGAAGGGCGGCGCGGTGCTGGAAACGCTCGGCAAGATCACCGCCGTCGCGCTCGACAAGACCGGCACGCTGACGGCCGGCAGACCCCAGGTGACCGATGTCATCGCCTTCGGCCGCAATGCGGAAGACGTGTTGCGCTTGGCCGCCGCGCTGGAAACCGGCTCCAGCCATCCGCTCGCCGTCGCCATCCTTGCCAAGGCTGCCGATGACGAGGTGGAGATCCCGGCTGCGACGGATGCCCGGGCGCTCGGCGGCAAGGGCGTCACGGCGATTGTCGAAGGCCAGGAGGTATTCTTCGGTTCGCCGAAGGCCGCAGTCGAACGCGTTTCGCTGCCCATGGCGCACGGCCGGCGGATCACCGGCCTCAACGACGAAGGCAAGACCGTCTCGGTGCTGATCGTCGGCGGGGTCCTTGCCGGTGCCGTCGCCATGCGCGACGAACCGCGTCCCGACGCCAGGGAGGGCCTGAAGGCGCTGACCGATGCCGGCATCAGGATCGTGATGCTGACCGGCGACAATGCCCGCACCGCGGCCGCAATCGGCAAGGAGCTCGGCATCGAGGTGCGTGCCGAGCTGATGCCGGAAGACAAGAGCCGCATCGTCGGCGAGCTGAAAAGCCGGGGTTTCGTGGTCGGTAAGGTCGGCGACGGCATCAACGACGCGCCCGCACTTGCCGGCGCCGATGTCGGCATCGCGATGGGCGGCGGCACCGACGTGGCGCTCGAAACCGCTGACGCCGCAACGTTGCACGGTCGGGTCGGCGACATCGCCGCCATGATCGAACTGTCGAAGCGGACGATGCGCAATATCTACCAGAACATTACCATCGCACTCGGCCTGAAGGCCGTCTTCCTGGTCACGACCATTTTGGGCATCACCGGCCTGTGGTCGGCGATCCTCGCGGACACCGGCGCGACGGTGCTGGTGACGATCAATGCGTTGCGGCTGCTGCGGGTGAGGAACTAGCGCCAGCCTACGGGAGGTTGCGCAAGACACTGTCGTGTTGCAAGATAGGGCAGCGTAAAACGATAGGCTGACATGCGCACCAACAAATCCATCACCCTGACACTCGGTAAACAGCAGCAAGTTCTCGATGCAATGGTGGAATCGGGGGACTATGACTCCGCCTGCGAGGCAGTGCGCGCTGCGCTGCGGGCACTTGAGCGCGAAAGGGAAGCCTTGGACGAAATCATGCGCCTGAAGGTCCAGGAAGCTATGGACGATCCGCGCCCCAGTATTCCCGCAGCCAAAGTATTCGCGGAACTTCGCGAATTCCATGCCAGCCAGGCGAAAGCCGACAAGCGTGGTTCATAGGGTCGAGTTTCGACCGGCAGCCGTCACTGACCTCCGGCGGATTTACCTGGGAATTGCCCAAGAGGCCGGGCACGAGCGCGCTGGAAACTATATCGATCGAATTGAAGCGGCCTGCATGAGCCTCGCGGCATTTCCCAAGCGCGGCACGGTCCGGAACCATATCCATCCGGGCCTGCGCATCATAGGGTTTGAGCGTAGCGCCGCCATAGCGGTCGTCGTCGAGCAGGACAGGGTTAATATCCTGCGTATTCTACCGCGGGGCATGGATTTTCCCTCTGACTGGTCCACGGATGATTGCCGCTCCTTCTCAAAGCGTCCGCGCCAAAACCGCGAAAGCCTCGTATGGCTTCAGCATCAGGTTTTCACCCAGCCGGTCGACCGGTTCATAGTTCGAGATCAGGCACTCGCCGGGCATCCTCAATTCGCCCGGCAGCTCGACGGGAACCTCGCGGGCCCTGAAATTGGCGACCACCACCAAACGCTCCCCGTCGAGCGTTCGCGAGTAGACGAAGACGTCCGGATGGCTGTCGAGCCAGCTCTGATAAATCCCATAGACGATCACCGGGTGGCGTTTCCTGAGCGCGATCAGCTTGCGATAGTGGTTCCAGATTGACTTCTCGTCGGTCATCTCCCGCTCGGCATTGATCGTCGGGTAATTGGGATTGACCTCGATCCACGGCACGCCGGTCGAGAAGCCGCCATAGGGCGCGGCGCTCCATTGCATTGGGGTGCGGGCGTTGTCGCGGGCGTTTTCGTTGGCGCCCTTGATGAACTCTTCCGGCGACAGGCCGGCCTCGATATGGAGGCGGTGCATGTTGAGTGTCTCGATGTCGCGATACTGCTCGATCGTCGTGAACGGCACATTGGTCATGCCGATCTCCTCGCCCTGGTATATGAAGGGCGTGCCCTTCATCAGGTGCAACACGGTCGCCAGCATCTTGGCCGATTCTGCCGGATGACCGGTCGCATCGCCATATTTGGAGACAGCGCGCGGCAGGTCGTGATTGCCCCAGAAGAGCGAATTCCAGCCGTCGTCCGACAGCGCGTATTGCCACTTGCCGAGCACCGATTTCAGTTTCACCAGGTCGAACGGTTTCGACCGCCATTTGCCGAATATCTCATCCCATTGCTGGGTCACATGCTCGAACTGGAAGACCATCGACAGTTCGTGGCGGTTGCGGCCGGAATAGAGGAGAGCCGAACCGGGTGTCGCGCTCCAGGTCTCGCCGACGGTCAGGATATCGCGATTGCCGAATGTTCTGCGGTTCATTTCCTGCAGGTAGTCGTGCAGGTGCGGACCGTCGTGGACGATTTCCTGGTCCACCTGCTTGCCGATATAGTCGATGACATCCATGCGGAAACCGGCAATGCCGCGCTCCAGCCACCAGTTCATCATCTTGTAGATCTCGGCGCGGACCGCGGGGTTTTCCCAGTTGAGATCCGGTTGGCGGGTCGAGAACAGGTGCAGGTAATATTCACCGCTCAGGGGATCGAGCGTCCAGGCCGGCCCGCCGAAGGAGGATTTGAGGCTGTTGGGCGGCCCGCCGTCTGCGGCCGGCTTGCGCCAGATGTAGAAATCGCGGAACGCGTTGCCCGGCCCCTTGCGGCTCTCGAGAAACCACGGATGTTCGTCCGACGTGTGGTTGACGACGAGGTCGAGGACGATGCCCATGCCCCGGTTCCGCGCCTCCGATACCAGCCTGTCGAAATCGGCCAGCGTGCCGAATTCCGGGGCGATGTCCTGGTAATCGGAAATATCGTAGCCGTTGTCGTCCATCGGCGACTTGTAGATCGGCGATAGCCAGATCACGTCGATGCCGAGGGATTTCAGATAGCCCAGCTTTGAGGTGATGCCGGGGATATCGCCGACGCCGTCGCCGTTGAGATCGCAAAAACTGCGCGGATAGACCTGGTAGACGGTGGCGGTGTGCCACCATTTGCGTTCTATCGGCAATTCAGCCTGCTTGATCGCTGCGGCAAGCTGATCCTGAAAGTCGTTCATCGAAGCCCTCCCTGCCTCTTTAAGCTGTTCGAACGCGAGAGTGCGGCCAGGGTTCCTCACCCCGGCGGCAACAACTCGTCGGATGGAACATCGTGACTCGCTGCGGGTTAGACCAGTGGGAAACCGCAAGAAAAGGAGACCCTTCATGAGCAGCAGACTTCCCCCGACGCCTTCGGAAAACTTGAGCCACAAGGGCTCCGGCGAACAGACCCATGCGTCCGACATCAAGCGCGGCAAACCGCAGGCGGCGAACGATCCCGGCAAGCAGGGCCAGCAAGGCAATACCAAGGTCAACACGACCCATCAGGGTTATCAGCAGGACCGATAGGGAGTTCATGATGTCGACATCGCAGAAGACACCCGCAAGCATCCGCCAAGGCGGGCCGGGTGCGTCCCATGAAAACGCCCCCGATGCGAAAAAGGGTGTGCAGCTCGACGTGAAGAAGCCACCGGCCGACGACGACCTGCGCTCCAAGAGCCGGGTCTCGGGCGGCGGCGGCGAACGCGACAGCCACCACACCCACGATGCGAAGAAGAAGGGCGGCCAGGTGAACACGGCGCACTGACCCGTTACTTTGGATCGATGAAGAAACGCCCTTCCGGAGCGCCGGGAGGGCGTTCTAGTTCGATTGGCCGTCGGTCAGTCGAGCTTGCCCCCGACCAGAGCCACGCCGCGCGCCATGTTCCCTTGCGCGAGGTCTACACTTGCGACCACCGACATGCCAGGGACCAGCCTGTCGGTGAGCTTCTGTTGCGGCTCGATTGCGATCCGGACCGGGATGCGCTGGGCAACCTTGGTGAAGTTGCCGGTGGCGTTGTCGGCCTTGATGACCGAGAATTCCGAGCCCGTGGCCGGCGCGAAACGCTCGATCCGTCCGGCGAACCTCTCATGACCGAGGGCATCGACAGTGAAGGTCACCTTCTGGCCAGCAGCCATGCCGTCGAGCTGGGTTTCCTTGAAGTTGGCGACGACCCAGACCTGCGCAGGCACGATCGAGCCGATCTGGGTGCCGACCGAGACATACTGCCCGACGCGGCCGGCGACTTCGCCGAGAGTGCCGTCCTGCGGGGCGGCGATGCGGGTATTGGCAAGGTCGATCTCGGCGAGCTTCACCGCCGCCTTGGCGCTTTCGACATTGGCCTCCAATGACTTGCGGCTAACCACGATCGTGTTCAGGTCCTGTTCGGCAACCAGTACGGCGGCCTCCGCCTGATGCACCGCGGCCTGGGCCTGGTTGAAGGCGGACCGGGTCTTTTCCGCGTCGCTCTGGGTGGCGATGTTCTTTTCGAGTAGGCTCTGGGTGCGGTCGTAGGCGGTTGTCGCCGCATCGAAGGCGGCCTTGGCGCTTTCGACGGCGGCCTTGGCGGACTGAATTTTGGCTTCCGCAGACTTGCGGCTCTGTTCGGAGTTGGCGAGCGAAGCCTGCGTCGTCGCCAGCGCTGCCTTCGCCTGTTCGAGCTTCTGGGCGTAGATTCGGTCGTCGATCCTGGCGATCAGATCGCCCCGGCACACCCTCTGGTAATCCTGGACCGGCACTTCCGTGAGGTAGCCGGCAAGCTGGGGACTGAGGATGGTCACTTGGCCGCGCACATAGGCGTCGTTGGTGGTTTCGACCGAGCCGTGGAAGGGCGGCAGGTTCCAGGCGTAGAGCACGACGATGATGCCGGCGGCGCCGATGGCGAGCGCGACATAGGTGGCGATGAAGCGGAAGATCTTGGACATGGCAGTTTCGTTTCTTGTTCTTTGTTTCTTCTTTGGGCTCTGTTCGGAGCGTCAGCCGGCGGCGGGCATCGGGTTGCTGGTGGGTAAAAGCCGGTGGCGGTTGCGCCAAGCGACGTGGAGGAGAAGGCAGGCGAGGGCCGCGAGCGATGCCCAGGCGGTCAGCAGGGAGGCATCGTTGTAGGCGAGCGCGTAGGCCTGTTGCTGGACCTGCTTGGCGAAGAGGGCGGCGCCCTGCAAAGCCTGCTGGTTCTGGTCGGTCAGCACCTTGCCATAGGCGCTGCTGAGCTGTTTCAGGCGGGATGCGACCAGCGGATCGGTGGAGGCGAGTTCGGAGACCAGCCGGAAGGAATGGAACTGCTCCCGCCACTGCACGAAGGTGCCGTAGAGCGCGCTGCCGAGATAACCGCCTATCTTCTGGGTGGCGAGGAAAACGACGATGAAGGAGAGGATGTAGCTTGGGCCGCGCTTCATCGCAGCACCCATGCCGATCATCAGCGCCGGCGGCAGGAAGAGGCCGCTCGCGAAGCTCACCAGGAACTGGCTGAGATACATCTGTTCCGGGCGGGTGAGGATGGTCGACTGGCTGTCCATATAGCTGCCGACTGCGACCAGCAGCAGCGCGACCGCGTGGATCGCCGAGGCCCGGCCGGGTTTCATGACCATGGCGCAGATGATGCCGGAAGCGACGGCTCCGGCGAGGATAAGCCAGTTGAGGCCGGCCATCTGATCGTTCAGCAAGCCGGTATTGCGCAGAAAGTTGACAGCGCCGCTGGTCTGTTCGGAAAACAGCAGGCGGGATACCATCAGCGCGCCGGCAAAGTGCAGGATTTCGCGGGAGGTGAGCCAGCGGATGTCGACCAGGTGGTTCTTCCGGTTGAGTTCGATCGCCGCAAAGATTGCCGAGGCCGCAATGCCGCCGATGATCATCCAGCCGAGCCAGTCGACCGCAATCCACCAGTAGAGCCGGCCGACGGTGAACGCCACGGCAAAACAGCCAAGCCCGGCAGCGAGGAAGAGGTAGCTGACAAGGTCGAGACTGCTGATTACTTTCGCCCGCGGCGGCGAGGTCAGCGGCAGGACATAGACGAGGCCGAGCGCGACCATGGCAAGCCCCATCTCGACGAGATAGAGCGCGTGATAGCCTCCGGTATCGAGGAGATAAGGCGAGATGATGCCGGCCACCGGCGTGGGCAGGGCAAGCGCCGTTAGCGCGCCACAGAGGCCAACGCTCAACTTCTTCGTCGGGGAAACCGGCTCGAGCACATAAAGGAAACCGAGCGAGGTCATCGGCGCGGCCGCGACGCCTGCAAAGAAGCGCAACGCCAGCGCGCTTTCGTAACTGTCGGACCAGAAATGCGCCAGGCACACGAGCACATAAACGACGATCGCCACTTCGGCGAAATTGCGCAGACCGTATTGTGCCCGCACCTTGAAGAGCAGCAGCGTCAGGCTGGCATTTGGAAAGAGATAGGCGGCCATCAGCCAGGTAGCTTCGGTCTGGGTCAGATCCATCGCCCCGGCGATCTGCTGCAGATTGGTGGAGATGAAGCTCATGCCGAGCCCCTGCGTCAGGGCAATCAGCATGCCTGCCAGCATATAGGCCGCGGTCATCGCCGGTGATTTGGGCACGAAGGCAGGCGGCGCGACCGGGGCAGGCGCCGAGGGAGCGGCGGGTTCCGGGGCGCGCGGGGTTATCTCAACGGTTTCGATCGGCTCCGCCGTTCTACGGAAATCCGGTCGTATGATCGTTGCGTCGTCCTGCCTTGCCGTCGTCTCACGCGGGGACATCGATGTCCTCCAGCTCCCCGATATTGGCCGTGATCCGCTCGAACAGTGCCATGGCGACCTGCACCTGCTCGGCATCGATGTCCTGAAAGATTTGCTCGCGCATGTGGTCGGCAATCGAGCTCACGAGGCTTGCCTGTTCCTCGCCGTGGGCCGTCAGGAACAGAAGCTTGACGCGACGGTCGTTTGGGTCCGGCCGGCGTTCGATCAGGCCGTTCTCCTCCATCCGGTCGAGAAGACGCACCATGGTCGCCTGTTCGAGTTCCAGCTCGCAAGCAAGCTCGCTCTGCGTCATGTTCTGCTTCTTGGCGAGGCGAAACAGGGCGCGCGCGCGCGGGTAGGTCAGCCCATGCGCCATGACACGCTGGTTGAAGGCGGTACGGATCTTGCGGCTGACCTTGGTCAGCGCCTCGAAGAATTCGGATGCGATCGGATCGGGTTTCATCGTGGGCTTACTATTAGTGTGCTAAGTTCTTTGTCGCCTTTAGCTAGCGCACGAGCCGGTCCGTTTCAAGGGCGGGCGGTGCGCCCCACTGCGGATTCGGCAGACGATGACAAAGGGCGGTTGGTGCCGGCACTCGGACCCGCAGTCATTTTGCGGCAGGTCGTCCGTGGCGGGTTTAACCTCCCGTTAACCATCGAGGGCTAAAAATGCTGGTGCGCGAATGACTGCGCGCCTAACCTCTGTGGGATCAACATGTACGTTGTATCGGTGCTCGACAATGGCGACCAACGGACCTTTGTGTCCGAAAGCCTGAAAATTTTAGACCGGATCGTCTACGCCACCATCTGTGGTTCTCCAAAGCAGTTCCTGCTTTCACAGGTCGTCGATATCGTCCCGGTCGACGCAAAACCTACCAAAGCTCCAACGACACGCAACGTCGCCTCGCTGATCCAATAGTCCCCTCAGACTGGACTGGACCGAGAGCGAAAACCCTTTCATCGCCGTGAGCGGCCCACAGGCGCGTCCTTGACCATAGGTCATGGACGGACCCGCGATGGCCTGTTCGCGCGCGCCTGCTCACGTTGGCTGCAACCGATCACACACGGGGTCGCAGCCACGGAGGGCTCGCCGGCCAATGTCGGCGAGCTTCAATTCGCCACGCCCCATAAGCGGCCGCATCGTTACTCTGCCGCATCGGCCTGCTCGGCCGCTATAGCTTCCCCCTTCGCTTCCTTCTTGCGACCCGCGAGCACGTCGCCGGCCGTCCCGGACAGGCGGAAGAAGGAGAAACACGAGGATGCGGAAATGATTGCGATGATGAGGAAGGACATCGCGAAGGCGAAGTTGGTCAGCGTCTCGGAGCCGCCGGAAAAAGAGTGCAGGAGCATGGCCGACATCGCGACGCCGGTACTCTGGGCGATGCGCTGTGCCATCTGCGACAGCGATGTCGCGTGGCTCATCTCCGAGTCTTCGGTTTCCGCGAATGTCAGCGTGTTCAGCGATGTGAACTGCAAGGCGCGGAAGAAACCGCCAAGCAGAATGATGATCACCATGACCATCGGCGCCGTGCCGGGCGTGAAACTGGCGAGCAGCGCCATCGAGGCACTGGCGATCAGCGCGTTCCAGAAGAGCACGCTGCGGAAGCCGAAACGACGCAGGATGCGCCTCGTCATGGTTCGCATGCCGAAGGCGCCGATCGTCGAGACGAAGGTGATGGCGCCCGATTGCAAGGGCGTATAGCGGAAGACCTCCTGCATCAGCAGCGGCAGCATGAAAGGCAGGGCGCCCATGCTGATCCGGAACAGCGAACCGCCGGTGACGCTCGATCGGAATGTGGGATATCGAAAGAGTTTGAGGTCGAGGATGGCATTTTGCGTTTTGCGTGCATGGCGGATGTAGAGGCCAAGCAGGGCAACGCCGCCCGCAACCAGGACCAATGCGCTGGAATTCATGCCGCGGGCGAAGGAATCGAACCCGAAGATGACCGCGCCGATCCCGGCACCGGTGAGGATGAAGCCGGGGAAATCGAAGGAGGTGCGCTCCGTCGGCGGGATTTTTTCGATGAGCGCGAGCGTCAGGATGATCGCCACGATGCCGACCGGCAGGTTGATCCAGAAGATCCAGTGCCACGAGCTGATGCCGGTGATGAAGCCGCCGAGCAGCGGCCCGATCGCCGGGCCGACCACGGCCGGCATGCTCATCAGCACCATGGCGGACACCAGTTCCTCGCGCGGCACCGAGCGCACCAGGATCAGCCGTGCCGTCGGCAGCATCAGCGCGCCGCCGAAACCCTGCAGCGCGCGCGCTGCGATCAGCATGGTGAGGGTGGTCGAGGCGGCGCAGAGCAGCGAGGCGAGGGTGAACAGCGCGATTGCCAGGCAGAACACCCGCCGGGCCCCGAAACGGTCGGCGAGCCAGCCGCTCAAGGGCAGGAAGACGCCCAGCGAGAGTACGTAGACGGTGATCGTCGAATGCAGCGTCAGCGGCGGTTCGCCGAGCGCATCGGCAATCGTCGGCAGGGCCGTGGCGATCGCCGTCGAATCGATCTGCTGCATGATGAGCGCCGATGCGACGATCAACGGCACGGTCTTGCGGGGGTCCAATTCGGTCGCTTTCGGTTCAAGTCGTTGTTCGGTAAGCCCGGTTCCTGGCAGGCCACCAAACCGCGCGGCCACCGATGGTGTTTCCGCTTGCTTCAGTCGTCGTCATGTGTTCTTCTATATGGAACGTCGGTCCATAAACAGAATATTCCCTTGGATATCGGGCTGTCAACGGCGCTTTTGTCACTGCCGCGTTGACGGCGTCCGGATGCACGCCGGCCGATTGCGTGGGAGCGACAACTGAAATGAAGACGGTGGGGACATGAAGATCACGGGAGCGCAGGACGAGGACCAGCAAAAGGGCCGCCTGTCTTCGGTCTCGATGGCGATCCGCATCCTCAAAGCCTTCGAGGGTGACGATGCGGAGATCGGCATCACCGAGCTCGCCCGCCGTCTCGGCATTGCCAAGAGCACCGTGCATCGCCTGGTGGTGACGCTGATGGCGGAGGATTTCCTCGAGCAGAATCGCGACACCGGTCGCTACCGGCTGGGGCTCGAACTTTTCGGGCTCGGTTCGCTGGTGCGCAACCGCATGGACCTTTCCACCGAGGCGCGCACGCTGCTGATGGATCTCAGGCAAGAGACGGACGAGACGGTGCTGCTCGGCGTACCGGCCGGGCCGGAGATCATGTATGTTCGCGTCCAGCCTTCCCGGCAGGCGGTGCGCATCAGCGCGGAAATCGGTATGCGCGCGCCCTATCATTCGACGGCTGCCGGCCGCGCAATTCTCGCCTTCCAGCCGGAAAGCCGCATCGCTGCCCTTGTCGGGGCTACCCTGCCACTAAGGACCCCAAAAACCGTCACCGATCCCGACAAGCTGCAGAAACTGCTCGGCAATGTCCGCCGCCTCGGTTTCGCAGTGGAAGACGAGGAGAACGAACTCGGCATGCGCGCCATCGCCGCACCCATCCGCGACGCCCAGTCGGACGTGGTCGGCGCGGTCGCCATCGCCGGTCCCGTCCAGCGCCTATCGCTGAAGAATCTCAACGCTTTTGCCGAACCGCTGCTCGTCGCGGCACGGGCGGTCTCTGCCCGTCTCGGGCATCGCGGCGCGCTCGCAGGCGGCGACGCCTGACGGACAGCAGCGGTGACGATTTAATGTTCCAGAAGGGTTGCCTCGGGTCGGACCTGCTCTAGGTCACTCATTGAACCGTTCGGTTCGATCACATCGGCGCACGTCGTTTCGGCGCGTCACCGACCTTTTCTCTCCGGGGAGGTCTCTTATGGAAACCCACTGTCTTAAGCGCCCCACGCGGCGCCAATTCCTTTCTTCCGTCGCTTTTACCGTTCTCGCCAGCAGCGCCGCACCGGTGATGGCGCGCAGCATTTCCGGCAGCCTTCCCTGGGAGGCGCGTTCCGCCGATCCGCCGGTACAGGTCAAGCCCGGCGGCTGGCTGTTCTTCACGCTCGAGGAGGCCCAGACGATGGAAGCGGTCGCCGACCGGCTGGTGCCGGCGGACGATCTGTCGCTCGGCGGCAAGGATGCCGGCTGCGTGCTTTATCTCGACCGGCAGCTGGTGGGATCCTACGGCACGTCGAGCCGGCTCTACACCAAGGGCCCGTTCATGCCCGGCCTGCCGACGCAGGGTTACCAGGCGCCTGACACGCCGGCCCAGCGCTACCGATCCGGGATTGCCGCGCTCAACGCGTTCACCCGCGAAACCAAGGGCGGCAAGCGCTTTGCCGAGCTCGCCCCTGATGAGCAGGACGCCGTGCTGAAGGATCTCGAAGCCGGCAAGATCACCCTGCCGAACAAGGTGGATGCCAAGTCCTTCTTCAACCTGATGCTCGCCAACGTGATGGAAGGCTTCTTCGCCGACCCGATCTATGGCGGCAACAAGGACATGGCCTCGTGGAAGATGCTGGGCTTTCCCGGCGCGCGATACGACTACCGCGACCACGTTTCCAAACACAACCAACCCTATCCCCTGCCTCCGGTTTCGATCGCAGGCTCGACGGAATGGATGACCAGGTAGGGACTGAAAAATATGACTACTATTCTACCTCGCAAGGACGCCGTGATTGTCGGCCTTGGCTGGACAGGCGCGATCCTCGCCCATGAACTGA
Source organism: Neorhizobium sp. T25_27 (assembly GCF_002968565.1). Taxonomy (NCBI): domain Bacteria; kingdom Pseudomonadati; phylum Pseudomonadota; class Alphaproteobacteria; order Hyphomicrobiales; family Rhizobiaceae; genus Neorhizobium; species Neorhizobium sp. T25_27. Next base: position 143,643 of record NZ_PVBJ01000008.1, on the reverse strand, counting down.
CCGAGGACGGGCTCGACGTCGTGGCGATCGAACGCGGTCCGTGGCGCGATACGGCCACCGATTTCAACATCGGTTATGCCCAGGACGAACTTCGTTATGGCATCCGCCGCGACCTCTTCCTGCAGCCGGCGGTCGAAGCGATGACGATGCGCAACAACACCTCGCAGACGGCGCTGCCGATGCGCGACTACGGCTCCTTCCTGCCCGGCAACGGGGTGGGCGGCGCCGGTGTTCACTGGAACGGCCATACCTGGCGGTTCTGGGACAGCGACTTCCAGATCGCCGACCACCTGAGGGACCGCTACGGCGCAGCCCGGATCCAGGACCTGCAATTGCAGAACTGGGGCGTGACCGGCGCCGAGATGGAAAAATCCTTCGACCGCTTCGAATATCTCGCCGGCATTTCCGGCAGGGCCGGCAATATCAACGGCCGGATCCAGGAGGGCGGCAATCCGTTCGAGGACCCGCGCTCGCGCGACTATCCGCTGCCGCCGCTGCAGATGACCTATGCGCCGACGCTGTTTGCCGAAGTGACCAGGTCTTTGAACCTGCACCCGTTTCCGACGCCGGCGGCCAACCTTTCCAAGGACTATATCAACCCGCTCGGCATCGCCATGGGCCAATGCACGATGTGCGGTTTCTGCGAACGCTTCGGCTGCGCCAACTATTCGAAATCCTCGGCCCAGACGACCATCCTGCCGGCACTGATGAAAAAGAAGAATTTTGAGGTTCGCACCGACTCGGAGGTTCTGCATGTGGATCTCGACGTCTCGAAGAATCACGCCCGCGGCGTCACTTATGTGAACACCTCGGGCGAAGAGTTCTTCCAACCGGCCGATATCGTGCTGCTCTGCGCCTATGGTCTCCACAATGTCCGGCTGATGATGCTCTCCGGTATCGGCGAGATCTACGATCCGAATACCGGCGAGGGGACTGTCGGGCGGAACTACTGCTACCAGACCAATGCCGGCGCGCAGGTGTTCTTCGACGACAAGAACTTCAATCCGTTCGTCGCTGCCGGCGCGCTCGGCCAGACGGTGGACGACTTTAACGGCGATGCCTTCGACCATGGGCCGCTCGATTTCGTCGGCGGCGCGGGCATCAACTGCATTCCCTCGAACGGCCGGCCGATCCAGACCCGTCCGACCCCGCCCGGCACGCCGCGCTGGGGCAGCGACTGGAAGAAGGCGACTGTCAAATCCTACAAGTCGACGCTCGGCTTTTCCTCGCAAGGGTCGAGCTACCCGACCCGCGGCAATTATCTGGATCTCGATCCGACCTATACGGACCGGTTCGGACGGCCGCTCTTGCGCTTCACTTTCGATTTCCCGGACAACGACATCCGCATGTCGAACTGGGTCTCGGACCGGATGGAGGAGATCGCCAAGGCCTTCGGCGGCAGGCAATACACCAATACCCGCCGCAAGAAGGGCTGGGATTCGGTGCCCTACCAGAGCACCCACAATACCGGCGGGGCGATCATGGGCACGGACCCCAAGACCAGCGCCGTCAACAAGTACCTGCAGAGCTGGGACGTCGCCAACGTCTTCGTCATCGGCGCTTCCGCCTTCGCCCACAATGCCGGCAAGAACCCGACCGGCACCGTAGGGGCGCTCGCCTATCACACGGCGGATGCGATCCGCCAGCAATATCTCCGCAACCCGGGCCAACCTCTGGTGTCGGCATGAGCAGGATTGTCTTTTCCCTCACCCTTGCCGCAACCGCCCTCTCGGCAGGCCTGGCGCTTGCCCAGGCTCCCGACCAGGCGGACCAGATCATCCGCGGTCGTTACCAGGCGATCCTCGGCGATTGCGCCGCCTGTCACACCGCGCCGGGGGCAAAACCGCTCTCCGGCGGGCTGCCGCTCGAAACGCCCTTCGGCCAGATCATTCCGCCGAACATCACCCCCGACAAGGCGACCGGCATCGGCAACTGGACGGAGGCGGATTTCCGCAGCGCCCTGAAGACCGGCATCGGCCATGACGGCAAGCGGCTCTACCCCGCCATGCCCTATCCGGCCTATACCAGGATGACCGACAGGGACATCGGCAATCTCTGGTCCTATCTCAGGACCGTCGATCCGGTCTTCAATCCGGTCGAAGCCAACCAGTTGCCGTTCCCGTTCAACATCCGGCTGTCGATGATGGGCTGGAACATGCTGAACTTCACGCCTGGCGAATTCCAGCCCGATCCGTCGAAATCGGCCGAATGGAACCGCGGCGCCTATATCGTCCAGGGGCCTGGCCATTGCGGCACCTGCCATTCGCCCAAAACCGCGCTCGGGGCGGACGAGACCAGCGAGCCGTTGCAGGGTGGTTCGCTGCAGGGATGGTATGCGCCCAACATCACCGGCAACAGCTATGTCGGCATTGGCAGCTGGAGCGAGGAGGAGATCGTCCGGTACCTGAAGACCGGCACCAACGGGCATACGATCGCTTCGGGCCCGATGGCGGAGGCGATCCAGGCCTCGACCTCGCTGATGACCGACGCGGACGTGCACGCGATCGCCACCTACCTCAAGAGCACCGAGGGCGGTCCGACGCAGAAACCGCAGCCGATCCCGGCAAGCGATGCGCGGATGAAGGTGGGGGCGGCGATCTATCACGACACCTGTTCGGCCTGCCATGGCGGCGACGGCAAGGGGGCGAACCAGCTTTTCCCGGCACTCGCCGGCAGCTCGATCGTGCAGCAGCCGAGTGCGGAGACGTTGACGCGGCTGGTGTTGCAGGGCAGCCAGGCGGTGCATACGCCTGAGGCGAAAACGACACCCGCCATGCCTTCGCTCGGCTGGCGCCTGACCGACGCGCAGGTGGCTGCGGTGCTCACCTATGTCCGCAACAGCTGGGGCAATGCCGCGCCTTCGGTCGGGGCATCGGATATCGGGGCGCAGAGGTAAAAGCGTTCGTCCTCGGCTATATTTGACGTATACCCCTCACCCTTCCCTTCTCCCCGCGGGGAGAAGGGAAGGCAGTCGGATGAGGGGCAATTGCCGAGCCACAACCTTCATTTCCCCGCTTCACGCGCCTCTATCTGCCGGCTACAACTCCATTATTCCGTTCTGCAATTTTGGATTTGAGAACCATGGCCGATAGCGTTACCGATCGTTTCCTCCGTTATGTCGTCATCGACACCCAGTCGGATGCCAAGTCTCCCTCCCAGCCGTCGACCATGAAGCAGAAGGATCTCGGCCGGCTGCTGGTCGAGGAAATGCTGGCGATCGGCATTACCGATGCGTATCTCGACGAGCACGGCTATATCTACGGGACGATTCCGGCCACGACGTCGAAAAACAACGTGCCGGTGATCTGCTTCTGCGCTCATATGGATACGGCGCCCGATTTCACCGGCACCAACGTCAAGCCGCAGATCGTCAGGAACTATCAAGGCGGCGATATCCAGCTCACCGGCGACAAAAACCAGGTGATCCGGGTGTCCGAACATCCGGTGCTGAAAGACCAGATCGGCAACGACATCATCACCTCTGACGGCACCACGCTGCTCGGCGCCGACGACAAGGCGGGCATTGCCGAGATCATGTCGGCGGCCGAATTCTTCATCAACAACCCGGACGTCAAGCACGGCGCGATCCGCATCCTTTTCACCACCGACGAGGAGATCGGCCGCGGCGTCGACAAGGTGGACCTCGCAAAGCTCGGTGCCGATTTCGGCTATACGCTGGATGGCGAGACGGCCGGCACGATCGAGGACGAGACGTTTTCGGCCGATGCGGTGGAGATCGCCATCAAGGGCGTCGCCATGCATCCGGGCTTCGCCTTCGGCAAGATGGAAAACGCCATCAAGATCGCCGGCGGCATCGTCGCCAGATTGCCGAAGGACATGACGCCGGAGACCACCAAGGGCCGCGACGGCTTCATCCATCCGACCGGCATTTCCGGCGTGATGGAAAAGGCGAACCTCTCCTTCATCATCCGCGATTTCACCGAGGAGGGCTTGAAGACCAAGGAGACCCTGCTCGAGGAGGTCACCAGGCAGGTGATCGCCGACTATCCGGGCTCGACCTACACCTTCACCATCAAGGAACAGTACCGCAACATGAAGGTAGTGCTCGACCAGCATCCGGGCATCGTCGATTACGCGGTCGAGGCGATCAGCCGGGCCGGGATGACCCCGGTGCGCGGCAGCATCCGCGGCGGCACGGACGGCTCGCGCCTCTCCTTCATGGGCCTTCCCTGTGCCAACCTCTTCGCCGGCGGCCACGCCTTCCATTCCCCGCTGGAATTCGTCAGCAGCCAGGACATGGAACTGGCGGTGAAGACGGTGGTGGAGCTTGCGAAATTGTGGGAGGAGCGGGCGTAAGCGCACTTGAGCGTCTATCAAGACAATAGGAAGCCGATGTATTCCTGAAGAGGGGGGCGATGCGGCTTCCTTATTCTGCTATCGCAAGTTACGTGCAAGCCATTCCCGCTAACCTCGGAAATTGCATCTCCGCCGCTGGTGATGTGTTGCGATCATTTTGATCACAACGTCGCTTGGTCCGGAAAACCTGGACACGGGGGTAGGATGACGACGATTGGCAGTTCGATGCTTGGCGTAACCAATACATACGCGCTCAAGCTTCTGCAGGGTGCGGAAACGCCTGCTACTGTGGGCACGAAACCCAGGGCTTCGGAGAACCCATCTTCGCCAGCAACCTTGCTCGACGGCGCAGGAAGCAGCGATGTCAGTGAGTTTATCTATGATGCTTTCGGGAAGTTCTCGACCGCTCCCGATCTCGACGATGTCATCGGGTTGCCGCCGCCGTCAGCGGAGCAAATTGCCGATCCAACGGCGAGCAATCACCCCAGCAAAGTAAAGTTCGAAATCAAGATTGGCGATGTTGTCCTAGCACGAATCTATGAAGGCGGCGTGGCGGAACTTGCCGACGGCTTCGACTATTCCTCCATCGGCTTCGACACCGAGGAGGCAGGTCTTGAAGGAATGGCCCTGGCCCAGGATAGGACCGCCCGCATCCTTAAATTCTTCGCCGAGTTGACATTCGACGTCACAGCTTTTGGCCCCGATGGTGCACCAGTCGTTCCCGCGCCCGAAGTGGAGAGTCCGGTCAATGAAGGCGAGGCCGATGGCCCAGACATGTCCGCAAATAAGCTGCTGCTTTCGCTCATGCTGGAAGCTGATCGCTTTCAGAGCGCGGTAGAGGTCCGGAAAGATTCGACATCCAAGGATCAGGTTGATCGAACCCATGTTCCCGAGAACATGACCGAAGAGGACGTTGCGGCGCTCAGCGACAGTGAGTATCTGTCGCTCCTAAAGGGAACTATCGCCGGGATGATCGATGACTGGTATGCCCACCTTCGCAGCATCTCCATGCAGGAACCCTACATCTATTCTCCAGTGGTGACGGCCGTATCTGAGCCAGCGGGTTGATGCATTCTCCGTTCATGACCCCTCGGATCGTGCCCGTTTTTGCCACCGCAAAGATATACCCAAATTGGTCAATGCCGAGCAAGGACAATACCCGGCGGGATGTGCTTTAAAGTTGGTGAGGCATCTCCTGTTGCCTCCGGTCAACAGACAAGGGATCCTCGCGCTATCCTGCGGGGGTCCTTGTCTGTCCTTGAACGCGCCGCATTTTCCGCTTAGAAAACCGCCATCTGTAGCACCAACAGGACGGTGGACCATGGACCTCAACCGAAACGCAACGCCGCTTTGCCTTGCCATTCGGGAATCCGTCCATGCCTTCCATTACGCTTGCAAACCTTTCATGGTCCACGCCTGACGGCCGGCCGCTTTTTTCCCATCTGAACCTCAGCTTCGGGCCTGAACGCGCCGGCCTTGTCGGGCGCAACGGCGTCGGCAAGACGATGCTTTTGAAGCTGATCGCCGGCGAACTGACGCCCGCATCCGGCACGGTCTCCGTCGCTGGCAGCCTCGGCGTGCTGCGCCAGAGCGTGCAGGTCGCGCCCGGCGAAACGATCGCCGACCTCTTTGGCACGCGCGATGCGCTGGCCACCTTTGCTCGCGCCGAAGCGGGCGAGGCGTCCGCCGAGGAACTCGCCAATGCCGACTGGATGCTGGAGGCGCGCATGGCGGAAGCGCTGGCGCGGGCAGGCCTCGATGCGGATGCGAACACGCCGCTCGAAACGCTGTCGGGCGGCCAGCGCACCCGCGCAGGGCTGGCGGCGCTGGTCTTCGCCGAGCCGGATTTCCTGATCCTCGACGAACCCACCAACAATCTCGACCGAGACGGCCGCCGGGCGGTGATCGACCTGCTCGCCGGCTGGCGCGGCGGGGCGATCATCGTCAGCCATGATCGCGGGCTTCTGGAAACCGTCGATGCGGTCGTCGAATTGACCTCGCTCGGTGCCACCCGTTATGGCGGCAACTGGAGCCGATACCGGGAGCGCAAGGTGCTGGAACTGGCCGCCGCCGAGCACGATCTCACTGACGCCGAAAAGCGGATGGCGGAGGTCAACCGTGTGGCGCAGGAAACCGCGGAGCGCAAGGCGCGCAAGGACAGAACCGGCAAGAAGAAGGCCGCCAAGGGCGACATGCCGCGCATCGTCGCCGGCGGCATGAAGCGGCGGGCGGAAAACACCAGCGGCGACAATGCCCGGCTTGCCGAGCGGCTGCGAACCCAGGCGGCTGATGACATCTCGGCTGCGCGTGAAAAGATCGAGATTCTGCAGCCGCTCTCCGTGACGCTGCCGCCGACCGGCCTGCCGGCGAGCCGGGTCGTGCTCCGGATCGACAACGTCACCGCCGGTTACGAGATTGAAAAGCCGGTCCTGCGTGACCTCTCCTTCGAGATCACAGGGCCGGAACGCATCGCCGTCACCGGTCCGAACGGTTCGGGAAAGACGACGCTGCTATCGCTGATTTCGGGCAGCCTGTTGCCGTTCTCGGGCACGGTGCGGGTGCCGGTCAGATCCGCCATGCTCGACCAGCGGGTGAGCCTGCTCGATCCGGCGCTGTCGATCCGCGACAATTTCCGGCGGCTCAATCCGCAGGCGGACGAAAATGCCGGCCGCGCGGCGCTCGCCCGGTTCATGTTCCGCGCCGATGCCGCGCTGCAGGTGGTCGGCACGCTGTCGGGCGGACAGATGCTGCGGGCGGGGCTCGCCTGCGTGCTTGGCGGACTGGCGCCGCCGTCGCTGCTGATCCTCGACGAGCCGACCAACCATCTGGATATCGATTCCATCGCCGCGGTCGAGGCCGGATTGCGCGCCTATGACGGCGCGCTGCTGGTTGTCAGCCATGACGAGGTGTTTCTGGAGGCGATTGGCATCACCCGCCGGCTGGAGTTGGGCTAGAACCGGTCAGGCGGCTGGCGAGCCGGTCAGCGCCTCGGTCGTCACCAGATTGACGTCGGCCTCGGCGAACTGGGCATTGTAGCGGCGGATGATGGCGGCGGCGCTCTCCTGCGGCTGATCGAGCGTGCTGTGGGCGTCGGAAACCACCGTCACCTTCAGCCCGGCCGCGATCGCCCCCTGCACCGTGCCGGCGACGCAGAAATCCGTCTGGGCGCCGAGGATCACCACTTCCGGCGCACCCTGGTTCTCGATCCAGGCGCCGAGTTCCGGATTGCTGAACGAGTCCCGGACGGTCTTCGAGAAGGTCGGCTCGTCGTCCCGCTGGCCGAGCGCCGGCCAGACGGGCCAGCCGGGCTCTCCCGGCGCCAGCGGATCGCCCTCCGGCCCGTCATGGCGCACGAAGGCGATCGCCCGGCCTTCGCGCCGCGCCCAGTCGATCACCTTTCGGGCGCGCTCGGTCAGCAGATCCGCCTCGTGCAGGGGCGGCTCGACAAGGCCGTCGAACATATTGGTCTGCAGGTCGATGATGATGACCGGCGCTTTTTCCGCGGATGTGCTGGACATGGGGTTGCCTCCATTGAAGACAGGGAAATTGCCGGATTCCCTCCGGATTTCAACCCATATCTTCGCGCTGAGGGCGCGATCGCTCGAGGATAAGGTCAACCGCCGGTCAGCCTGGAAGGGCAATCCGGGAACTTCGGCGCGGAAAACAATCCTACCTTAGCAGCCCTTGGCCGCCGTCCACATAGATCGGGGTGCCCGTCACATGCCGGGAGCGGTTGGAGGCGAGGAAGGCGATGACTTCGGCGACGTCCTCGCTTTTTCCCGGCCGGCCGTCGCTGATCGGGACCTGGCCCTCCGGCCATTCCACCGGGATTGCGGTTTCCTGCGCGTGGCGGAGCTTGGTGTTGTCGCCGATATTGGTTTCGATCTCGCCGGGGCAGACGGCGTTGACGCGGATGTGGTGCTTGCCGAGTTCCAGCGCCAACTGCTGCACCATCGCCACTTGCGCGGCTTTCGTGGCGGTATAGGCGGTGGCGCCGGGTGTCGTGAAGGTGCGGTTGCCGTTGATCGAGGAGACGACGATGATCGAGCCGGCGCCCTGTGCCTTCAGATGCGGCACGGTGAGATGCAGCGTCAGATAGGTGCCGCGCAGGTTGACGGCGATCGTCCTGTCGAACTCTTCCGGCTTCAGGTCGTCGATCGGCGCCCAGACGCCGTTGATGCCGGCATTGGCGACGACGATGTCGAGCCGCCCGAATTTTCCGGCAAGCTGATCGATCGCTGCGCGCATCCGGCTCTCGTCGGAAACGTCGGCTTCGAGCACCAGCGCTTCTCCGCCGGCCTTCTCGATCTCTCGGGCAGTCTTTTCGATCTCGGTTCTCGTATGGCCGAGCAGGGCGACCTTTGCGCCTTCCGCAGCAAGTTTCATCGCCGCCGCCTTGCCGATGCCCGAACCTGCCCCGGTTACCAGAGCCACCTGATTCTTGAGTTCCATGAGCCCATCCTGTCGTCGGATCGCGGCTTCTGCCGCGCAAAAACGAACGGCAAGGGATGGCGCAAGGTTCCCGGGATCAGGATGGATATCGCTCGTCGAGGATGCGCAGGCCTTCCGCGAATTTCGAACCGTCGCCGCCCATCTGGCGCATCTGGGCAAGATTATCGGTGAGGTCGGCGCGCTTCACGGGCCGGGCAAGCGGGTTTTCGATCGAGCGGCGGACGAAGGCGAAATATTCCTCGCCGTCGCGTTTGCTCATCGCGTCCACGGCATCGACGACCGCTTTTGAAAAGCCTTCTTCGCGCAGCCGCTCGAACGTCCAGCCAGGGCCTTTCTCGACCACATCATGCAGCCAGGCGATCTGTTTTTCGTCCTCGCCGGCCACGTTTTCGGCGACGCGCCTGACATGGTCGATGAACGGGCCGCCGGTTTTCGACGACTGTCCTTGATGGGCCTGCGTCGCGATGACGATCGCCTTGTCGATCAGTTCCGACATTTGTCTGTCTCCCGTCCGCTGGGCGGCTCTACAGGGTCCGCGCCCGACGACAATGCGTCAATTGCGATCTTCTTCGAACTGAGGGACGGGAAGCGGGCTCAGCCAGTTCTCCCGCCGCTTCACCCATATTTCGTAGACCGGCTCGAGATCGGTCGGCGCCATGTCGAGCGATCCGACGCGGATCTCGATCTCGTCGCCGTCGCTCTCGTTGAAGACGCGCGAGCCGCATTCGGGGCAGAAGCCGCGGCCATGGAAATACTTGACCTCGCCTTTGCTTTCAAAGCCATGCCGCGGCCAGATGCCGAACGTGACGAAGCTCGAGCCACTTTCCTTGCGGCAATCGGCGCAATGGCAAAGCCCGATCCTGACCGGCGCATCCTTCACCGAATACCGCACGCTTCCGCAAAGGCAGCTTCCAGACCGGATGATCATACTCGCTCCTCCTTCTTCCTCGCCCGGAAATGCAGTTAGGGCAGGGGAGGATGAAGGGAAGAGATCAGGCGGGTTCAGGTGCAGGGTCGATGGCGCTGACGACACGCGAGACGATTTCGTTCATGGTCGCCTCGTCCAGCGTCTCGATATATTGCGCGGTTTTCTGCTGGATGCGGGCGGGAATGTCGAAGCTGCGGACCTGGTTGCAAACGGCGATGCCGGTCGTGTCATGGCCGGAAATCGCCACAGCAAGACCGACATCGCGGATAAAAGCCCCACCGGTGGTGATGGGCACCGTCATGCTGACGCCCAGCCTGTTGATCTCGATCGGCGTGATGACGACGAAACGATGCCGGTTCTTCATTTCCCGGCCGGCGACGGGGTTTGGGTCGATCCAGTAGACATCGCCGCGCCTCGGCACGTTGCTGCGGATCATCAGATCTCGTGCCCTATCGGATCGCCTTCCTGAGCATCGGCGACCGCGGCATTCAACGTCGCCATGGCCTCGCTCCCCTTCAGCAATTCGCTGAGGGTGTAGCGCTTGCGGCCGCTCTCGACAGGACGGGCGATCAACTCACCATTGGCGACGTCGAGCGTCAGTTGATCGCCGACTTCGGTATGCATCAGCTTCAACAGGGCCGGCGGGATGGTAATCACCGCAGCACCGCCTTGGCGTCGGATTTTGGTGGTGACCGGCATGGTTTGCTCCTGAAAGTGCTACATATGTAGCATGTTCTTGCGCGGCAGCAAGGTCGAAGTGGGTTTACGCGCGTCGCTGGGCCACTCGATGGCGGCTCGGGATGCCAGATGGAACAGAATGGCTCAGCCGGCGTTCGAAGCGAGCATTCAGATGGATCGTCGCCATGCGCTCATTTCTCGCCTCTGCCGCGTTTATCGCCTCCGCTTTTTCGCCAAGCTCGGCTCTGGCGGCCGAGGGGGATTTCCTGAAAACGCTTGCCGGCAACTGGAGCGGCAAGGGCACGGTTCTGACCCGCATCGGGGCAAGTCCTATCAATGTCACCTGCAGCTTCACTTCGACGGCCGGGGCGACTACCCTTTCGATGCAGGGAACCTGCCGCGGCCTGCTGGTCATCCGGCGCAGCATATCGGCCGACCTGCAGGCTTCGGAAGACGGTTATAGCGGCACCTATCTCGGACCGTCCGGCCAGCCTTCGGTGCTTTCCGGCAACCGCCGCGGCAATGCGATCAATCTCGGCGTCCGCTGGGCGAGGGTGATTAACGGGGATCGGGTTGCCAACATGACGATCGAGAAGATCGGCGACGACCGCCTCAGGCTTCAAACGATCGACAAGGATCTTTCGAGCGGCAAACCGGTGGTGACCAGTCGCATCGACCTCAGCCGGTGATCATCCGACGTCGGCGGTTTCGTTTATTCCACCTGGCCAAGCTTGCCGGGGTTCATGATGCCCTTCGGATCGATCGCCGCCTTGATGGCGTTCATCATGTCGACGGCGTCGCCGTGTTCGCGGCGGAGATATTTCAGCTTGGAAATGCCGATCCCGTGCTCGCCGCTGAACGTGCCGCCCATGTCCATGGCGCGCTGGTAGAGCCGTTCGGCGAGGCGTTCCGCTTCGGCCAGTTCTTCGGGGATTTCCGGCTTGATCAGGTAACCGACATGGAAATTGCCGTCGCCGACATGGCCGATGATCTTGCCCATGACGAAGGAATTATCGATATCCTCGCGGGCGGCAAGCACCGCTTCGGCAAGCCGCGAGATCGGCACGCAGACATCTGTCGTAAACGCCTTGCAGCCGGGACGCAGCGTCTGGTTGGAATAGATCGTCTCGTGGCGCGCCTTCCACAACCGTTCGCGGTCCTCGGTGCGGGTCGACCATTCGAAGTCCGAGCCGCCGAACTCGTCGGCGATTTCGCGCACCGTGTTCGACTGTTCCTCCACCCAGCGCGGGCTGCCATGGAATTCCAGGAACAGGGTCGGCGCCAGTTTCAGGGTCAGGCCCGCATGCCGGTTGGCGGCTTCGACCGCCACTTCGTCGAGGAATTCGATCCGGGCGACCGGGATGCCGCTCTGGATGGTCGCGACGACGGCTTCCACCGCGCCACGCATCGTCTCGAAGGCGCAGACGGCAGAGGCGATGGTTTCCGGGATCGGATGCAGCCTGACGGTCACCTCGGTGATGACGCCGAGCGTTCCTTCGGCACCGACATAGAGCTTGGTCAGGTCGTAGCCGGTGGAAGACTTCTTCGTCCGCCGGCCGGTGGTGATGATTTTTCCTTGCGGGGTGACGACGCGCAGCGCCAACACGTTTTCGCGCATCGTGCCGTAGCGCACGGCCGTGGTGCCGGAGGCCCGGGTCGAGGCCATGCCGCCAAGCGAGGCGTCGGCGCCGGGGTCGATGGGGAAGAACAGGCCGGTATCGCGGATATGGGCGTTGAGCTGCTTGCGGGTGACGCCGGCCTCCACCTGCATGTCGAAGTCCTCGTGGTTGACCGCGACAATCTTGTTCATGCGGGTGAGGTCGAGCGAGATCCCGCCCTTCAGCGGGATCGTATGCCCTTCCATCGACGAGCCGGCCGCGAACGGCGTCACCGGTATGCCCGCCTCGAAACAGGCCGAGACGACGCGGGCCACCTCCTCTTCGTTCTCGGCATAGACCACCGCATCCGGTAGCCTTGTCGGCTGCCGGGACATGTCGTGGCCGTGGTGCTCGCGCACCGCTTCCGTGGTCGAAAGCCGGTCGCCGAAGTGCAACTTCAGAGTGTCGATGGTGGATTGCAGGGAGGTCATTTTTTCTCACCCGTCAGCATGCGGTGGTAACGCGAACGGGCAATTTCCTGAGTCGTGATGAATTCGAGGAGAACCGGCACGCCCTTTTGCGTCTGCTCAATGCCACGCTTGATCGCCGGAATGATCTGATCCGGCTCGGTGACGCGTTCGCCGTAACCGCCGAGAGCGCGGGCAAAAGCGGCGTAGTCGCCGGAAATGTCGGTCGAGCGGTATTTCTCGGTCGAGACCTTCATGATCGGCAGTTCCATCGCCATCGAGAAATTGTTGAGCAGGATGGACAGGATCGGCAGGCGCTCGCGCACCGCGGTTTCGAAATCCATGCCGGTAAAACCGATCGCCGCATCGCCCCAGACGTTGATGCAGAGCTTGTCCGGATGCATCAGCTTGGCGCCCATGGCGAGGCCCAGGCCATAACCGAGCTGGGTCGTCTTGCCCCAGCCGATATAGGTGAGCGGCTTTACCGACTTCCAGAACGGCGAAAGCTGGTCGCGCGGGCTGCCGGCGTCATGGGTGATGATGGTGTTTTCGATATCGACCGTGTGCTGCAGGTCCCAGAGCACGCGATAGGGCGACAGCGGCTTGCTGTCGGAGGTGAGCTTCGGCATCCATTCGGAAAGCCATTCCTCCTGCACCTTGGCGATCTCGGCGGCGATTTCCGCATGGTCGCGCGGAGAAACCTTGCGGGCTTCGAGCTCGGCAAGCACCGCGTCGAGCGTCAGTGCCGCATCGCCGACCAGTGCCACCTTGGCTTCGATGTCCTTGTTGACGTGGTCGGGATCGAGCGTCGCGTGGATGACCGTCTTGTCGAGCGGCATCTGCACGCCGAAGGCGGTTTCGGTGAAGGAGCAGCCGATGCCGAAGATCAGGTCGGATGTGTCGAGGAAATGGCGCAGGGTCTTCGAGATCGCCGCCCCGCCGGCGCCGACCGACAGCGGGTGGGTTTCCGGAAACGCGCTCTTGCCTTCGAGGCTGGTGGAAACCGGGATCGCTAGCAGTTCGGCCAGCTGTTTCAGCTGTGGCCAGGCCTGTGCGTAATGAATGCCCTGGCCGGCATAAAGGATCGGCCGTTTGGCGGCGAGCAGCAGGTCGACGGCGTCGCGCACCGCGATCGGGTCCGGCCCGTAGCGGGTGGAAAGAACCGGCCGGTAGTTCAGCGGTTCCGGCACCTCGTCCTGCCACATGTCGTTCGGGATCTCGACCAGAACCGGACCGCCGCGGCCATTGCGCAATTTGGAGAAAGCGCGTCGAAAAATGTTCGGGATCTCGGCGGCCGAGGTGATCGGCTCGGCGGACTTGGTGATGTCGCGCATCGAGCGGGTCGCATTGTAGTTCGGATCGACATGCGCGACGCGGCGCTCATAGCCCATCGGCAGGACCAGCAGCGGCACGGATTCGGAATAGGCCTGGGCGATGCCGCCATAGGCATTTTCGGTGCCCGGCCCAAGCTGCATGGCGAAGACGCCGATCGTCTTGCCGGACGAGAGGCGCGACATGGCGTCGGCCATATGCAGGCCGTGGCGCTCCTGGCGCACGATGATCGGGCGGATATCGCCCATGGCCGCGTGTTCGAGAACGTGGTTCACGGGGTAACCGCAGATGACCTCGATCCCCTCGCGCTTCAGGATTTCCACGATGGCGTCGGCAACTTTCATGGCTTTCTCCTCCCCGGAGACATGGTCGATTAGAGGTGCGGTTGGAAATCCTGTGCAGTCCAGGCGCCGGGATGGCGCACGGGCGCGCGGCGAGCCTGGTCGGTATTCAAAAGCCCGCTCTGGCCGAGCGTGATGCGATATTCCTCGATGAAGGCCTGCGCCATATGGGCGGCGCCATGGTCTCCGAGTGCGGCAAGGCCGAGCATGAAGGCGCGGCCGGCAAACGACGAATGGGCGCCGCAGGCAATTGCGCGTGCCATGTCGACGCCGGAGACGACGCCGCTGTCGAACAGGACCGTACCACGGGCGCCCACGGTGCGGGCGATTTCCGGCAGGACGTCGATCGTCGCGGGCGCTGCATCGAACTGGCGGCCGCCGTGGTTGGAGACGACCACGCCGTTCAGGCCGAGTTCGAGCGCCTTTTCCGCATCCGCCGGGTGCATGACGCCCTTGACCATCATCGGTCCGGTCCACCTGTCACGCAGGCGGGCGATCTGCTCCCAGGGGAAGCCGCCGCCGATATGCTTCTGCACGAAGGCGGACGTGGTGACGCGGTCCGGCGCGCCGGCGAAACCAGCCATGTTGGCGAAAGTCGGCATGCCCTTGCGGCGGATCGCATCCAACCAGAAGGGAGCCATCGCCGCCGCGATCATTGTCTTCGGCGTCAGCTTGAAGGGCATGGTGAGGCCATTGCGAAGATCGCGCGGGCGCTTGGCGCGCACCGGCACGTCCAGCGTCGCGACCAGAACCTTGGCGCCGGCGATGCGGGCGCGATCAGCCATTTCCAAGCTGTATTGGTGGTTGTTCGGTGCCATCGGATAGAGCTGGAACCAGGTGACATCTGGCGCCCATTCCACGACCTTTTCGATGGTCGCGCAGGCCAGCGTGCCGACCATGTAAGGGATGTTGTGGGCCTGGGCGGCCTTCGCGAACTGTTCGGTGGCGCCTGGCCACATCATTCCGTCGAAGCCGATCGGCGAGATGCCGATCGGGGCGGCATAACGATGGCCGAAGAGCTCGACCGAGGTATCGATCTTGGACACGTCCAGCCCGTAGCGCGGCACCACTTCGACCGCCTGCAGCGCTGTCCGGTTTCGGTTGAGGCCGGTTTCATCGCCGGCGCCGCCCTGCAGAAACTCGTAGGCGAAACGCGGAATACGCCATTTCGCCCGTTTTTCGAGATCGCCGACCATCGGATAACGCCGGCGGAGTTCCTCCAGCGTTTCCGTCGTCCTTGCGTCGTTCCCGGCTCCCCCCATGACCGACGCCTCCTAGTATGAAACCATGACTTCGATCATGGCCTGCTGGCCACTCCTGGTCGCGGCCAGTGCCCGCTGCAGCGCCGCCGGAAGGTCGGCGCCGGTCTCGACGCGTTCGGCATGGGCGCCGTGGGCGCGGGCGACGGCGGCGTAATCCGGGGCCGGATCGAGCGCGGTGATCGGCATGGTGTTGGCGGTCGCAGCACTTCCGTCCGGATACATGTAGAGCGTCGAGCGGCGCACGGCGTTCCAGATGCCGTTGTTGAAGACGACCGTCAGCAGCGGCAGTTTCAGCGCAGTCGCCGTCTGGTGGCAGGCGACGGGATTGGCGAACATGTAGGACCCGTCGCCGATCGTGGCGATCACCTGCCGGCTGCGGTCTCCAAGCTGGGCGCCGAGCGCTGCCGTGAGGCCGAAGCCGAGACCGCCGGACAGCGGGGTCGAGAAGTAGGATTTCGGATATTTGAAACTCATCACCGACGGGTCGATGCCGAGTTCGTTCACGACGGTCGTCCTGTCGTCCAGGATATCGGAGATGCAGCGGCTGACATAGGCCGGTGTCATCGGCGAACCGTTGCCCATGGCGGCGCGCTTGTCGGCCGCCTCGGCCTGGGCCGCCTTGATCTTCGCCCACTTTTCGCGGCGCTCGGAGAAGGTTTCCGATGCAGGCACGCGCTCGGCCATCGCAGCGGCAAGCGCTGCGATTGTCTTGTTGACGCCGCCCGCAAGCGCGATGTCGATCGGGAAACTGCGGATCGGTACGCGGCTATGCTGCGGGTCGGGGCCGATGGCGATGACCTTGGCGCCTTCGGCTATGTCCGTATGGTCGGAAATCCACGGCACCGCGGCATTGATCACGACCACGACGTCGGCTTCCTTCAGGACCTGGGTGGAGTCGCGGCCAATCATCATCGGATGGTCGCTCGGCAGTGCCAGGCGGGTTGCCCACATCTCGATTGTCGGCAGCGCGAACTTCTCGACGAAGCCGGCGAGCGGCTCGAAATCGGGAGCGAGCTCCGGGCTCTGGGTGATGATCAGCGGTTTTTTTGCCTTGGCGAGCAGGTCGGCAGCCTGGGCGACCAATTCCGGGTCGGCCGGACCGTAGGTGGTCGGGGTGACCGTCGAGCGGTGGCTGATCTCGACTTCCGCACCTTCGGCCAGCGCCTCGCGCGGCAGGCTCAGATAGACGGGGCCACGCGGCTCGCTCATGGCGATGCTCATGGCGCGGTCGATGACGATGCCCGCCTGTTCCGGATACCGCAGTTCATAGTCCCATTTGACCACTTCGCGGACCATGCCGCCCTGGTCGAACATTTCCTGGCCCCAGTGGATCGGCGAGGAACGCGAGCCGAAGCGGCCATGTTCGGTGATCGGCGTGCGGCCGGAGAACATCATCACAGGCACGTTTTCCGACCGGGCGTTGATCAGGCCCATGACCGAGTTGGCAAGCCCGACATTGACGTGGACGATGACGCCGGCCGGTTTTGACGTCATCAGGTAATAGCCATGCGCCATGCCGACTGCGACACCCTCATGCGGGATGACCAGGGCTTCCGGCATTTTCAGGCCGGTTTCGGACTGGCGGGCAAAGGCCTCGATGATCGACGGAAAGTCGGTGCCGCCATTGGCGAACAGGACATCGATGCCGGCGGCCTTCATGTGGGTCAGGACAGCTTCGGCGGCGAAGGTGCCGGTCGGTTTTTCGTGTTTCATGCTGCAATCCTTGTGGAAATTCTTGAAAACCCGCCGGGAACTCGTCCTCAGGTGATGCTGATCGTCTTGGTAACCATGTAGGCATCGACGCCCTCGATCCCGACTTCGGAACCGTGGCCGCTCGCTTTCACCCCGCCGAACGGCGTTTCCGGCATGGAAATGTTGAAGGAATTGATGCCGACCATGCCCGCTTCCAGCGCGTCGGAAAGTTTTGCGATGGTCTTGTGCGAATTCGAGAAGGCATAGGCCGCAAGGCCGTAGGGCAGTTCATTCGCCTTGGTGATAGCATCGTCGAAATCCGAGAAGCGGTTGAGCACGGCGACCGGGCCGAATGGCTCCTCGCTCATGATCCGCGCATCGCCCGGCACGTCGGCGAGAACGGTCGGGGCATAGAAAAAGCCTTCGTTGTTGGTGCGATGGCCGCCGGCGAGCAGCCTGGCGCCCTTGGCGGTGGCATCCTGCACCAGCGCCTCGATTGCGTCGCGGCGGCGGCCGTGGACCAGCGGTCCCATGCCGGTCGCCGGATCGAGGCCGTCGCCGACCGTGATCTTCGCGGCACGCTCGGCAAAGCCGGCGCAGAAGGCGTCATAGGACTTGTCCTGCACGTAGAAGCGGGTCGGTGAAACGCAGACCTGGCCGCCGTTGCGATATTTGCGCTGTACCGACATGTCGAGCGCCGCGGTCTGGTCGGCATCGTCGAAGACGAGCACCGGCGCATGGCCGCCGAGCTCCATCGTGGTGCGCTTCAGGCTTTCCGAGGCAAGCCGGATGAGGTGCTGACCGACCGGGACCGAGCCGGTAAACGAGATCTTGCGGATGATCGGCGAGGCGAGCAGGTGGCGCGAGATGAAGTCGGGCACGCCGTAGACGACCGCGATGACGCCGGCTGGAACGCCCGCATCGATAAGGCACTGGGCGACGGCCGCGGCAGACGCCGGTGCCTCTTCGCCGGGCTTGTAGATCATCGTGCAGCCGGCAGCGAGCGCCGAGCCCATCTTGCGGGCGGCATTGCCGACCGGGAAATTCCACGCCGAAAAACCAGCGGTCGGGCCGACCGGTTCCTTGACCACCTGAAAGCGGGTTTCGCCGATGCGGCCGGGAATGACGCGGCCATAGGTGCGGCGGCCTTCCTCGGCGAACCACTCCATTTCTTCCGTGGCGAAATGGGTTTCCAGCCGCGCTTCGGCGATCGGCTTGCCCATTTCGAGCGTCGCGAGTGTGGCGATCTCCTCCTGCCGGTCGTGCATCAACTGGGCTGCGCGCTTCAGGATGCGGCCGCGTTCGCGCGGGCTGGTCGCACGCCATAGCGAAAAGGCTCGGCTTGCGGCTTCGAGCGCCCGGTCGAGATCCTGGGCAGTCGCATGCGGTACCACGCCGATGGCCTTTTCGGTGGCCGGGTTGATCAGCGGCTGCGTCTTGCGGTCGCCATTCTCCAGCCAGACGCCGTCGATCAGGAGACGCGCGGATTGGTAGCCGTCGGACGAACGGGCTGGATTGGTCGCGATGTTCATGGTCGTCTCCTCCGATTTCATGAGACGAGTGCGTTTGGCATTCGTCAATTTCGGGCTTTTCTCGAACCCGGCTTCCTCGTCCACTTCAAGGGGATAAAGCAGGGAGCCTGATATTGTCAATTCCGACGTTCACGTCGGCTCAAATAGCCACCGTACCGCCGTCGATCGGGATTACCGCGCCGGTCATGAAACTCGATGCCTTCGATGCCAAAAGCAGGGCGAGGCCCATGATCTCGTCGGTCTCGGCGATGCGACCGAGCGGCACGGTATCGGCGAAGGCCTTTTCCACCTCCGGCTCGCGGATGCGGCCGCCGGCGATATTGGTGCGGAACGGGCCCGGCGCAATGCCGTTGACGAGCACGTTATAGGGCGCCAGCTCCCAGGAGGCCTGCTTGACGAGGTTGACGACGGCGCCTTTGCTGGACGCATAGGCGTAACCGGTCATCGGATCGCCCCGCATGCCGGCGATCGAGGCGATCGCGACGATGCGGCCTTGCCTCTGCTTCTTCATATGCTTTGCAGCGGACTGGATAGCGACGAAGGTCGCGGTGAGGTTCACGTCCACCACCCGGTTCCACAGCTCGTCGCTGACATTTTCGATCGCACCCGCCTCGGTGCGGGAATTCGGCCCGCCGCTGATGCCGGCATTGGCAACGAGGATATCGAGGTGTCCGTGCTTTTGCGCAATGCCGTCGATCGTGTTGCGCAGGCTTGCGCTGTCGGAGACGTCGACCTGATGGCTCTCGGTAGAAAAGCCCTGGCCGTTCAGCCATCGATAGGCGGCGGCAAGCGCCTCGGCGTCGAGATCGATGAGCGCCACATGGGCACCGTTGGCGGCAAGCGTCTTGGTGATGGCGAGCCCCAGGCCGCTCGCGGCGCCCGTCACAATCGCCACCTGGCCTTTGAGATCAAACAGTTTTTCGGCCTGCATTTTTGTCCTCCCTAAGTCTCCTCGCTCTTGCCCGGAGCGCCCCCTCACCCTGCCTCCGCTTCGCTCGGCCACCCTCTTCCCGAAGGGAGAGGGGGTGCGGCCGCGGTGCGGCATATCTCTTCCCCAGCGGGAAGAAGGTGCCGGCAGGCGGATGAGGGGATCTTCGAGCAACCGTCCCGCGGCTCAACCCACCCTGCCAACCTTGTATGCAATTTCCAAAGATGCAAGTTAGAAATTTGCTATTATCAATCAAAATTTGACAGAGTCATATTGACGCTCTCCGAAAGGTTATACAGATTGCCGCCATTCGCGGGTGCCGAGGAGCGCCTGCCTTAACGGTTGTCAGGTCCCGGGGAGGGTGAAACACCGATGAGCTTTACCGAAAGCTTTGAAACCGTCACCGGCACGAAGATCCGGCTCATGCGGAAAGGTACCGGTTCGCCGCTGCTCTTCCTGCATGGCGCGAGCGGCGCCTCGCGCTGGCTGCCCTTCATGGACAAGCTCTCCGAAACCCATGAGGTGATCGTGCCGGAACATCCGGGTTTCGGCGCCTCCGACAGTCCCGAATGGCTGGACAACATTTCCGACCTCGCCTTCTTTTATCTGGACGTCCTCGACCATCTCGGCCTTGAGAAGGTCAACCTCGTCGGCACGTCGATCGGCGGATGGCTGGCGGCCGAGATCGCCATCCGCAATGCGACGAAACTCGGCACCCTGACCGTCGTGGCGCCGGCCGGCATCCGGGTGAAGGGCGTGCGCAAGGGCGACGTCTTCATGTGGAACCCGGAGGAGACCGCCCGCAACCTCTTCCACGACCAGGCGTTTGCCGAAGCAATGCTGGCGGCCCCACCGCCGTCGAAGGAAGGGATGGAAATCCTTCTCAGGAACAAGCTGACCACGGCCAAGCTCGCCTGGGAGCCGCGTTTTCTCAACCCGGACCTCCACAAGTGGCTGCATCGCGTGTCGGTGCCGACGCTGATCGTCTGGGGCGACGACGACAAGGCAATGCCGGTCGGTTACGCACCGGCCTGGCGCGACCTCATTCCCAATTCGCGGCTCGAGATCATCGAGAACTGCGGGCATCTGCCGCAGATCGAAAAGGCCGACCGTTTCGTCGAACTGGTCAATGGCTTCATCGGGGAGGTTACGCGATGAAATTCTACTTCATGCACCTGATGCCCTATGCGGATCTCGATCTGTCCTATGACGAGAAGCACAATTCCGCCTGGGTCACCCTGCCGAACACCTATTACGACCCGAAAAAGGGCCACCAGCTCTACAACCGTTATCTGGACGAGCTCGAATATGCCGACCAGCTCGGTTTCGACGGCATCTGCGTCAACGAACACCATTCGAACGCCTATGGCCTGATGCCGATCCCCGGCGTCATGGCCGGCGCGCTCGCCCGCCGCACCAAGAACGTCAAGATTGCCATTCTCGGCCGGGCGCTGCCGCTCCTCAACAACCCGCTGACCGTGGCGGAAGAATTCGCGATGGTCGACAACATTACCGGCGGCCGCCTGATCGCCGGCATGGTGCGCGGCATCGGTGCCGAATACCACTCCTGGGGCGTCAACCCGGCCTTTTCCCACGAGCGGTTCCAGGAGGCGCATGACCTGATCCTGCAGGCCTGGACGCAACCGGGTCCGAGCGTCTTCGAAGGCAAACATTACAATTTCGAATACGTGAACGTCTGGCCGCGGGTCTACCAGGACAATCCGCATCCGCCGATCTGGATCCCGAGCCAGGGTTCCAGCGAAACGATCGAATGGGCCGCCCATCCGGACCGCAAATACACCTATCTCCAGACCTTCGCCTCGGTCTCGACCGTGGCGCGCTACATGAAGATGTATAAGGACGTTGCGGCCGGTTACGGCTACGAGGCGACCGAGGACCAGCTCGGCTGGTCACTGCCGCTTTATGTGGCCGAGACCGACGAGATCGCCCGCAGGGAGGCCAAGGATCATATCGAGGCCTTCCTGCAGAAATTCCTGCGCATGCCGATGGAGATGCTGCTGCCGCCGGGCTACACCTCGGTGAAGTCCATGGTCGGGGCGATGTCGGCCAAGGCCGGCCATTCGATGAAGCAGACGATCGACAGCGTCATCGAAGAGGGCAAGTTCATCTGCGGCAGCCCGGCGACGGTGCGCGAGAAGCTGGAAGAATACCAGGCCCAGATCGGCTTCGGCCATCTGCTGACGCTTCTCCAGTTCGGTACCCTGCCGGCCGAGCTAACCCGCAAGAACATGGAGATCTACTCCAAGGAGGTCATGCCGTATCTGCGCAATGTGACCGCCAGGCGGGTGGCCTGACGAGGGGGTGCCAATTTGATGATTTTGATAAGCCCATGAAGCCTTTGGGCGTAGTCATATCACCCAAGGTTCATCTTGATGTGCAGTCGCGATTGTCGTCATTTGAGGCGCAGGACCGCACAATTGTCACCCCCCAGTCGCTGCGGTCTTAGCGGCCGGCGCCCCAAAAGCCGGCCGCTCCCCTCGGGGCTATACCCCTTGTGCTAGGTCTTTTGGACGAATTGAGGACTTTTCAGTCCGGAGTACAATGGCATTCTCCTAAGTCGAGCGTAGAAGAGGTTACGTCTTAGGAGAGGCCCGCGCAGGGGGAAAAGGCGCGGGCCTTTTTATTTGTGGAGCACAGCATCAAAAAGGTGATGCTATTTACAAAATTTCATGCATGTTCGCCGCGGGCTGGGGCGAGACATGAATCCAAAAAACAACGATGGGTGCTCGGATAATCTTCCGATCGGAGACGATTATTCAGAGTTTACCGATGGCGAACTCGAAGAGCTCGCTTTTGTGCTGATCCAGGCACTGACAATTCCGCCGCTATCGGTCTGTTGCAGGTCGGGTGCTGCGGAGCCTGCCCCACAACTGCCATCGGAATGAATTCACCATCGTCAGCATGGCCTCGGTGACCCGATTCTTCCACCGGCAGGCGATAGTCCGGTATTTTCCCCGCAACGTCTGTGTTAGGAGGCGTCCCAGACGAGACGATGAGATAGGCCGATGCTTCCCTGGATCCAGCTTGACCGCGCAACCATTCCCGGCGAGGGCGGCGAACTGCGCCTGAAGCAGCGCGGGGCGGAATTTTCGATCATGCTCGGCTCGACCGAGCTGATGAACAGCCGGCTGAGCGGTTCGGAAGAGGCGCTGGCGACGCTCTCCTGCGAGCGGATTGCCGGCCGGAAAAATACCCACATGCTGATCGGCGGCCTCGGCATGGGGTTTACCCTGAGGGCGGCCCTGGGAGCCCTGCCGGACGATACCAGGGTGACCGTCGCGGAACTGGTTCCGGCCGTGGTCGACTGGGCGCGCGGGCCGATGGCGGAATTTCACAAGGGCACGCTCGACGATCCGCGTGTCGATATTCATGTCGGTGATGTCGGGGCGCTGATCCGGTCGCGCAACGCCGCTTACGATGCCATCCTGCTCGACGTCGACAACGGGCCCGACGGCCTGACGCGGGCTTCCAACGACAGCCTCTATAACCACGCCGGGCTTCGGGCCGCCAAGGCTGCGCTGCGCGACAACGGTGTCCTGGCCGTCTGGTCGTCGGCGCCAGACGCCGGCTTTACCCGTCGGCTGCGGGATGTCGGATTTGCCACCGAGGAAATCTTTGTGCGCGCCAACGGCAAGCGCGGCGGCCGCCACGTCCTGTGGATGGCCACCAACCGCTAGCAGATCAGCAATGGCCGGCCCGCGGGAGCCTCAACGAAAGCGGGGCTCGCGTCTCATTTCGCCCCGTCTTCATGCTCCAGCGAGCCCGAAGCGGTCGGCAAAAGCGAGAAGAGATGAGCGTTCATCGCCGCCTGCGCCCATTCCGGGTTGCGGGCTTTCAGTGCCGCGAGGATTTCCCGGTGCTGGGCGTGGGTGCGGCGCGTGCGCACCTCGACCGGCTCCGAATAGCGGTTGAAGATCGACGCCGGCAGTTCCAGCGAGGAGGCGAGGATCTTTTCAAGCCGCGGGCTTTCGGCGGCAGCGGCGATCACCGCGTGGAATTCCCCATTGAGCTTGTCGAACCCTTCAAGATGTTCGTTCCAGCCGAGTTCCTCGAACTGGGTCTCCATCAACCGTTCCAGCTCCTGCAGCCGCTGCAGGTCGGCTTCCGAAATGCGGGTGGCGGCACGACTGGTCGCGTGACCTTCGAGAATGGCACGCAGCCGAAAGATCTCGACCGCGTCGTCGAGCGAAAAATCCGCGACGATCCCCCGCCGGTAGCGTTCCAGCACCACCAGGCCCTCGGCGTTCAGCCGGTTCAAAGCCTCTCGGATCGGCGTGCGGGAAACGCCGATCGCGACGGCAAGCTGGTTTTCGAGCAGCTTGTCGCCGGAGCGCATCTCGCCGGTGAGGATCAGGTGCCGGATGCGGTGATAGGCGGTTTCGACGGCGCTCTGCGTCGCCCCGTCCTTGGCTCCGTCTCTGGTTGTCTCGTTCGTCAAGCCGCCACCTGTTCCTTCTTCATGATGGAGGAGACTACGACAAACCATCCGCCGAGGCCAATCGACAAAAAGTGTATACCAGTTGAGGGGCCATGGCTTAATGAAGGCATAAAATCCTTGACTTTCATTTTAAAGGTATACAAACTCTCCTTAAGGCGCCTGATAAGGCAATCGGCTTCGGCCGAAGGAGGAGACCCCATGACGCAGACCCGCAAACCCTTTATCGTCGGTATCGGCGGGACCCAGCGCCCCGGCTCGAGCTCCGAGCTCGCGCTACGCTACTGTCTCCTGGCTGCCGAAAAGGCGGGCGCGGAAATCGACCTCATCTGCGGAGCAGAACTCGAGCTGCCGCTCTTCGACCCGGGCGTGACGCACCGCACTCCGGCCGCCCTTCGCCTGCTCCAGTCGCTTCGCCGTGCCGACGGCATCATCATAGCAACGCCGAGCTATCACGGCGGTATGTCCGGCACGATCAAGAACGCCATCGACTATACGGAAGACATGCGAGGAGACGTGCGCTCCTATTTCGACGGCCGCGCGGTCGGCTGCATCGTCTGTGCCGCCGGCGACCAGGCGCTGGGCGCAACGCTGATCGGCCTGCGCTCGGTCGTGCATGCGCTACGCGGCTGGCCGACCCCTTACGCGGCGACCATCAAATCCAACGAGAAACCTTTCGTCGATGGCAAGCCGGCTCGCCGCGAGGTTGCCCAGCCACTCGAAATCGTCGCTTCGCAGGTCGTCAGCTTTGCCGAAATGGTGATGGCCAGCCGCGTCGACGACGTCGCGCCGCGCCTCGTCGCCAGCAACTGATCCAGTTTCAATCCTCGTCGTCGGATCCGTCTTGCCTTCATCCGGCGACGGTCCCAGCGGAGCTTTCCATGAAGTTCAACTTCTTCCACCTGATGCCTTATCCCGATTACGACAAGCTGCCGCATGAATGGCCGGTCAGCACGCACGGGATCGACAGCACCCGCATCCAGGCGCTCTACAACGAATATATCGACGAGATGGTCGATGCGGAGAACTACGGTTTCGACTGGGTGGGCTGCAACGAGCACCATTTCAGCCCATACGGCCTGATGTCGAACCCGAACCTGATCGCCGGCGCGCTTGCCCGCCAGACCAGCAAGGCGAAGATCGCCATTGTCGGCAACCTCCTGCCGCTCCTGAACCCGGTCCGCGTCGCCGAAGAATATGCGATGATCGATGTAATGTCGGGCGGTCGCCTGATCGCCGGCTTCCTGCGCGGCATCCCGCACGAATACATTGCCTACAACATCCCGCCGAGCGAATCCCGCAGCCGGCTGCGTGAAGCCACCGAGCTGATCATCAAGTGCTGGACCGAGGACGAGCCCTTCGGCTGGGAAGGCGAGCATTATCAGTTTCCGGCCATCTCGATCTGGCCGAAGCCAATCCAGAAGCCGCATCCGCGTATCCTGATGTCCGCCAGCAACGCGGAATCGGCCGAGTTCGTCGCCAAGATGCGCGCCATCATGGGCATCACGCTGATCCAGGACCTGTCGATCGCCAAGGCCGCCGTCGAGAATTTCAAGAAGACCGCCCGCTCCTACGGCTGGGAGCCGACGCCGGACGATATCCTGGTCGGCCAGCAGATCTGCATCGCCGACACCGACGAGGAGGCGAGGCACCACATGGCGGCCGCTCAGACCTATTTCCACCAGACGCTGATGCGGCCGCAGCGCTCCGCCCAGCAGCTCGTGCTCGGACAGAGCCGCTACTACACCGAGGCCGATGCCGGCGAAAACTTCCAGAAGCGCCTCGCAACGCTGCGCGGCCGTACGGTGGAAGAACAGATCGAAGCCGGTTCGATCATCTGCGGCAGCCCTCAATCGGTCATCAAGCAGATCAAGCGCCTGCGCCAGGAACTGGATTGCGGCCTGCTGAACCTGACGATCAAGGTCGGCAACATGCCGGGCAGCGTCGTTCGCCGCGGCATGGAACTGTTCCGCGACCGCGTCGCCCCCGAAGTGGCTGGCCTGTAAGAGGAGTTTGACCCATGAGCTTTGAATTGAAGACGATCGAGCTTTCCCGCGGCAGGCTCTCCTATCATGTCGGCGGCACGGGGCAGCCGGTTGTCTACCTGCATGCCGCCGGCGGCGTGATGCTGACCGAGCCGCTGAAGGCTCTGACCGCAAACCACACGGTCTATGCGCCGATCTGCCCGGGCTTCGACGGCACCGAGGGCAACGAAAGCCTGAAGACGGTGCGGGACTGGGTGGCCATGGTCGCCGAGTTCGCCGAAAAGCTGGTCGGCCCGCGGTTCGACGTGATCGGCTCGTCCTTCGGCAGCTGGTCGGCCTTGTGGCTTGCCGCCGAGCACCCGAAAATGGTCGACCACCTGATCCTCGGCGTGCCGGCCGGATTCCGCTTCGAGGGCAAGGGCGGTTTGCCCGCCGATCCGGACGCGCGGTTCAAGGCGCTCTACGCCCATCCGCAGAAGATCAGGTCGACGCCGAAATCGCCTGATGTCATGGCCGCCAACGGCCGCACCTACGAGCGCCTCGCCAATAACATTCAGGTCGACGAGGCACTGAGTGCCCGCCTGCCGTCGATCGAGGCGGTGACGCTGATCCTGCTCGGTACCGAAGACAAGGTCGTGCCGGCGGAGGCCGGCGCACACCTGAAGCGCAATATCCCGACCTCGCAGCGTGCCTTCATCTTCGACGCCGCCCATTCGATCGAGGTCGACCAGCCGGAGCGCACGTTGCGGCTGTGGACCGACTTCCTGAAGCGCGGCCCCGGCTACGTGCTCAACCAGGGGCCGGAAGCCGCCTGACGCCATTCCCTTCCCAGGGAGCCTTGGCCCAGACCTCGGTCTGGGCCTTTTTTTCTTGCGAGGCTCTGCACTTTCCTCATTCCGGTCGGCGCTCGGCCGTCGTCGAAGGCGAGAGCTTTTCCAGGCCAATTTCCGAAGCTACAATTTTTCAACATTGACGGATATGATATGTCTATTATGAATTGATTTGCGTTTCGCTTCAGGAAGGCCCAAGAGCCGGATGCGGAATGCCATCGTCCGGGATATGTGGGACGATGTGAATGGGAGGAATGGCATGATCGGTGAAGACGTCAGGCGCAAGGAAGATAACCGGTTGATCACCGGCAAAGGCCAGTATGCCGACGACCTCAAATTCGAGAACACGGCCTATGCCGCCTTCGTGCGCTCGCCGCATGCGCATGCGATCATCCGCAGCATCGACACGTCCGCCGCCCGCGACATGCCTGGCGTGCTCGCCGTCCTGACCGGCGAGGATATTGTCGCCGCTGGCATCGCGCCGATCCCGCATGCGATCGGCAGTTCGCAATTCGGCTCCGACATCCGCATCAAGAACTATGACGGCACAGAGCGCGCCCGCACCCAGCATCAGGCGCTGCCGACCGACAGGGCTCGTTTCGTCGGCGAGGCGGTCGCCATGGTGATCGCCGAGAGCACCAATCTCGCCAAGGATGCGGCTGAGGCAATCGAGATCGACTGGGAGGAGCTGCCCGCGGTCGTGCGCGGCGTCGACGCGCTGGAAGAAGGTGCGCCGCAGCTCTGGGACCACGTGCCGGGCAACAAGGCGATGGATGGCGAAGTCGGCGACAGGGCCGGCACTGAGGAGGCTTTCGCCAAGGCCGTTCATGTCTTGGAATTCACCAGTTGGGCGCAACGCGTCACCGGTGTGCACATGGAGCCGCGTTCCTCCGCCGCCGAATACGACCCGGAGACCGGCAAATTCACCATCCACGCCTCCGGCGGCCATGGCGTCGTGATGATGCGCGAGCAGATCGCGGCGTCTCTCGGCGTCGACATGGCCTTCGTGCGGGTCGTGGCGCCCCGCGATGTCGGCGGCAATTTCGGCACCCGCAACGCCACCTATCCGGAATTCGTGCTGCTGCCCTATGCCGCCAAGCTCACCGGCCGGCCGGTCAAACACCAGGCGGAACGCATCGAGGCCTTCCTGTCGGATTTCCAGGGCCGCGACCTGCATGTGAAGGCCAGGCTGGCGCTCGACGAAAACGGCAAATTCCTCGCCTTTCACTCCGTCAATACCAGCAATATCGGCGCCCATACGGTGTCCTACACGCCCCTCAACAAGGGCATCCAGCTGATGACCAGCCTTTATCGGGTGCCGGTCGCGCATGTGGAATTCCGCGCGGCGATGTCGAATACCGTGCCGACCATCCCCTACCGCAGCGCCGGCCGCCCCGAAGCCATGTACATCATCGAGCGGATGATCGACCTTGCCGCCCGCAAGTTCGGTTTCGACCGGGTGGAGCTGCGCCGCATCAACATGATCCCGGAGGAGGCCTCTCCCTATTCCAACCCGATGGGCGTCATCTATGACAATGGCGACTATATCGGCTGCATGGACAAGGTGCTCGACATGGCCGACTGGAAGGGTTTCGAGGCGCGTCGCGCTGAAGCCCGCAAGCGCGGCATGTATCGCGGCATCGGCCTTTCCAATTATATCGAGGGCACCAGCGGCGTGCCGCGCGAGCGCGCCGAGATCACCATCGACCCGACCGCCGGCATCGTCGACGTCGTGATCGGCACCCAGAACACCGGGCAGGGGCACGAGACGGCGTTCGCCCAGCTGGTCGGGTCCTTTCTCGGCGTTTCCCACGAGGTCGTGCAGATCCGCGCCAGCGATACGGATTTCGTCTCGGCCGGCGGCGGCACGCATTCCGGCCGCTCGCTGCGTTTCGCGAGCATCGTCATGCACAAGGCGACTGCCGAGATCATCGAGCGCGGCCGCAAGATCGCGGCGTTCATGCTGAACGTCGCGCCGGAAGAAATCGACTTCACCGACGGCCATTTTCGCGCCCGCGGATCGAACGGCGTCGTTAGTCTGTTCGAGGCGGCGCAGGCTGCGGAAAACGATCTCGGCCTGCCGGACGAGCTGCGGGGAACGCTTGCGGCGATTTCCGACGAGACCACCCATGGGCTTGCCTACCCCTATGGCGCGGCGGTCTGCGAAATCGAGATCGATCCGGAAACCGGGTTCTTCCATATTCCGCGTTATTCGACCGTCGATGACGTCGGCAAGGCGCTGAACCCGATGATCGTCGATGGCCAGACCCATGGCGGCATCGTCCAGGGTGTCGGCCAGGCACTGTTCGAATGGTCGCATTACGACCAGGAGACCGGCCAGAACCTGTCGGCTACCTTCATGGACTATCAGGTGGCGCGTGCTTCCGATTTCCCGAGCTTCGACACCCATATCAGCGAAGTGCCGGCCAAAAGCCATCCGCTCGGTTTCCGTCCGGGCGGCGAGGGTGGTACGACACCGTCGCTCGGCGTGACGATCAACTCCATCACCGATGCGCTCGCCGATCTCGGCGTGACCCATATCGAAATGCCGGCAACGCCCTCCCGTATCTGGGAAGCGATCCGGGCGGCAAAAGCCAAACAAGAAGCCTGAGGAGAAAGCATTGTCCGACGTCCTGATCAATACCCGGGGGAACGTCCTCGAGATCACCCTCAACCGTCCCGACAAGGGCAATGCGCTGACGCCCGAGATGGCGCAGGCCATCACCGCTGCATTGAAGTCGCTGTCGCCGGAAACCCGCGTCGTGCTGATGAATGCCAAGGGCGGCGATTTCTGCACCGGGCGCAGCGCCGCCATGCCTGCCGCGGGTTCTCGCGCCACCGCGCTCGACCTGCGCACCGTGATCTCCGATCCGGTCCTCGGTTTCTATGAAGTGCTGCGCGAAATCCCGGTTCCGTTCATCACCGCCATCCGCGGCAGGGCAGCCGGCGTCGGCTGCGCCGTCGCGGCTCTCGCGGACGTGGCGATCGCCGCCGAAAGCGCCACCTTCCAGGTGCCCGAAATGAACCACGACATCGCTCCGACGCTGGTGCTCAATGCGCTCGCCGACCGGGTTTCCCGCGCCACGCTCGCCCGCATGGTCTTTACCCGCGATGTGATCCCCGCGACGGAGGCAAAAATGCTTGGCATCGTCGGCATCACCGTTGCCGACGCCGGTATCGACGCGGAAGTGGAACGCGTCGTCGGCCAGCTCGAGAAGAACTCGGTGCCGACCGTGCGCGGCATCAAGGCTTTCCTCTCGATGAGCCCGGAAACCTCCTTCGCCTCCCGCAAGGAACTGGCGGCGCTGATCAACTGCGTGGCGACGGCGGAGAAGTTCCGCTGAGATAGATCCGCAGCCAGGATCCCCCTTCATCCACATACCGCCATGCCTCGGGGAGTTAAGCCTTCTGATCGGCCGTCTAGTCCTAATGCTTCATTGACGGGGTGCGGCCTCGGCGTAGGATCGCTTTGGGGTAAAACACATTGGGCTGGGGCCGGCGTATCTTTGGAGGGTGCCATGCAGGAACCTGATATGCAGAAACTCGATGCACTTGTCGGTCGGCTGGTGGGCGATCTCGGCGCTGGCGTGTCCGGCGTTCTGGTCGTGCTTGGCGACCATCTCGGCCTGTTCCGGGCGATGATGGACGGACGGCTGCGATCCTCGATGGAGATCGCGGAAACGACGGGGCTGACCGAACGCAATGTGCGTGAATGGCTCGCCGCCATGGCTGCGGCCGACTACATCACGTTTGATGAAAACTCGAACAAGTTCGGCATGACGCCCGAGCAGGCGATGGTTTTTTCCAATGAGGACAGCCCTGCCTTTTTCGGAGGCGCTTTCGAAATCGTCCAGTCGATGTGGATGGACGAGCCGAAGGTGGAGGAAGCCTTTCGCACCGGCCGCGGGCTCGGCTGGCATGAACACAGCACCTGCCTCTTCCGGGGCACCGAGCGCTTCTTCCGGCCCGGCTACAACACTCATCTGGTCGACGAATGGATCCCGGCGCTTCAAGGCGTCAGGGAAAAGCTGGAACGCGGGGCGGAGGTCGCCGACGTCGGCTGTGGCCACGGCGCTTCGACGATCCTCATGGCCAAGGCCTTTCCGAAGTCGCATTTTCACGGGTTTGACTACCATGCCCCTTCCATTGAGCGGGCGAAGCGCGCAGCGCAGGAGGCTGGCGTCGGCGACCGGGTGACGTTCAGTCAGGCTTCGGCGAAGGAGTTTCCAGGGGGCAACTACGACCTCGTCGCCATGTTCGACTGCCTGCACGATATGGGCGATCCGGTCGGAGCGGGCCGTCATATCCGCGAGACGATGGCGAAGGGTGGCACCTGGATGATCGTCGAACCTTTCGCGCATGACGGCCTGAAGGACAACCTCAACCCGGTCGGGCGCGTTTATTACGGCGCCTCGACGATGATCTGCACCCCCGCCTCTATGGCACAGGAGGTAGGTCTTGGCCTCGGAGCCCAGGCTGGGGAGATGAAGCTTCGCAAGGTGGCGCTCGACGCCGGCTATTCGCACTTCCGACGGGCGAGCGAAACTCCATTCAACATGATCTTCGAGGTGCGGGCCTGACCTGCTTTGGGTCTACGCGGTTCCCAAAAGCCGCCAGCTAAAGCGCTAGTCCTTCGGTCACCAGCGGAGCTAGCGCCTCCGTGGCCGCCGGCGAGATCTGCACGATCGCCCGTGCATCGAGATCGAACACGATAGCGACCGATTGCATCGTGCCGAATACCCGGCCGCTGAAGGGATCGACCATCCAGAAGATCAGCGACATGACGCGCTGGTCGGTCTTCTGCAACCCGCCCCAGATCTCGAAACAGTCGCCGAGACGCGGGGTTTCGCCATAGAGGATGCGGAATTCCAGCACCGCGCCGCCGACCTTGCCGGGCGGCGTTTCGGCATGTTTGCTGACGACTTCGCGGATCGGGCCGGTGAGCTGCTTCACCCCGCCGCCGACCGCGCCGATGAATTTCTGCGGGCCGAGGCGGTGGAAGGCGTCGCAGGCCTCCGGTTCGATCAGGCTCATGGCGGTGCGCTTCAGGCCGAGTGCGACCGCCCGCTCCCGCGAGGCGCTGATCGTCACCGGCTCATTGCCGGTGCCGCGGGCAAGCGCTTCCCTGGGGGCCTCGACCAGCGAGGCGGAAGCCTTTTCGCGGAAGGCCGTTGGCCAGGGCCGAGGCGTCTTGAGGTCGGCCGCATTCACATGGGTCAGCCGCACCCTGAAGCTCGCGGCAAGCTGGCCGGAATGGCTGTTGTAAAGCATCAGCACCGCAAACGCCGTCGTCTCGCCGATTTCGAGGAAACCGCCTGTCATGTGCAGCGACGTGCCGGCATGCGCTTCGCGATGGAAACGGATGTGATGCTCGTTATAGGCGAGCGTCATAGCCGACGTTGGCGAGAAGAGGCCGGGTAGGCCATTGAAGCCGAAGAGCACTGCAAGGCCCTCGTTGGCGCGGGCGACGTAATACTGGGTGTTCCAGTGGGCGTTTTCGTCCACTTCCCATTGGCGCACGCTGCCGCGCCAGACCTCGATCATTGGGGATTCGATCATTTCGCCTTGCGGTGCACTCACGCCGGCTCCTCCTCCAGAACGATACGTCCCTTGACTGCACCTTTGGACAACCGGCTCATCGCGTCGTTGATCGATGATTTCGGCAGAGCCTCATAAGGGATGGCATCGAGTTTTCCGCTTTTGGCGAGTTCCACCAGGTCGCGCAATTCCTGCAGCGAGCCGGTGATGCTGCCGATCAGGCTCAGGCCCCCTTGCGCCATGCGCATGGTCGGGATGGTGAGCTGGCCGCCGAACATGCCGACCATGATGATGCGGCCGCCGCGCGCCAGCGCCGGGAAGCAAAAGGCGGCCGTCTGGCTGTTGTTGACGAAGTCGATGATGGTTCGCACCGGCCGGCCGACCGCATCGACGATCCTCTTCGTCACGTCGTCGCCGGTCGAAAGTACGGTTTTGTGGGCGCCGGCATCGGTTGCGATCTTCAGCTTCTCTTCGGAAACATCCACCACGACGATGTTCTCGTGCCCGAGCGCCTTCAGGATGACGATGCCGCTGAGGCCGAGCCCGCCCGCGCCGACCACGACGATCGCCTCGTCGGGACGCACCGGCATCGCCTTGCGGATGGCGGAATAGGCGGTGAGGCCGGAACAGGCATAGGTGGCGGCAAGTGCGGGGTCGAGATCTCCGGTATCGATCAGGTAACGGCTATGCGGCACCACTACATGGCTGCCGAAACCGCCGGGCCTGCGCATGCCGAGCGGCCGGCCCTGCATGCAGAGGTTCTCCTCGCCGGCACGGCAGGTTTCGCACTCGCCGCAACCGAGCCACGGATAAACAAGCCTTATATCGCCGACCTTCACATCCGTCGCATCGGGGCCAATGGCGATGACGGTGCCGAGGATTTCGTGGCCCAGGGTGAGCGGGTATTTCATGCCGATGCTGTCGATCGACACTTGTCTGTCGCCCATGTCGAAAATGCCCTTCCACAGGGTCAGGTCCGAATGGCAGAGCCCGCAATGAGACACCGAAACGACGACTTCCGAGCCCACCGGCTGCGGGTTCGCCTCCTCGACCTCCCGGAGCACTTCCGATGCTTCGAATACCTGCCATGACCGCATGATCTAGCTCCTCCCAGATGTGGGGAACGTATCAGGCTGCCTGTTATGTGGCAATTGGGAAATGGTTGGTGGGTGGGTGGATGACGGAAGGGGCGGGAGACAGTTACTCCGCCTTCTCCTGCCCTTCGATCGCCGCCTCTGCTCCGGCAATCGCCTTGTCGAGCAGTTCCAGAAACGCTTGCCGTTCCTCGACGGACAAAAACCGCAGCAGGTCGGCCTCGTGCAGCGGCAGCGAGGTTTCCACCAGCGCTGCGGCTTCGAGCCCCGCCTTGGTGAGCCGCAGTTCATAGACGCGGCCGTCATCGGCGGCGCGGTCGCGTTCGACGAGTTTGTGTTTGATGAGGGGACTAAGCGTCTGGATCAGCGTCGGCGGTTCGATGCGCAACCGCCTTGCGAGCGCGATCTGGCTGATGCCGGGATAACGGCGGATCAGGAGCAGCACGCCGCCCTGGACCGGGGTGACCGCAAGCGAGCGGGCGCGGAACCAGTTCTGCCAATGGCTGCCGAACAGCGATTGCAGGCGGCGGATGCGGATGCCGACGACGCCGTCGAGAAGGACGGCGTGGCCGTCCCTCTCTCCGGGTGCATTCGGTTCCAAACTCATGTCTTGTCCCAGCTGCCGTAGACCTTCACGTCCATCGAGCCGATGCCCTCGAACGTGCCGTGCAGCACGTCGCCGGCAGCGATCGGCGCGACGCCTTCCGGCGTGCCGGTCATGATGATGTCGCCCGGATAAAGCGTGTAGGCCTTGCTGGCGAATTCGATCAGCTTCTGGACATTGAAGATCAGCATGCTGGTGTTCGATTTCTGCCGGCTCTCGCCGCCGATCGTCAGTTCGAAATCGAGATTGTTCGGGTTGGGGATCTCGTCTGCGGTGACCAGATAAGGGCCGAGCACGCTGAACGTGTCGAGCGACTTGCGGTAGCTGCGCTCTTCGGGGCCGCGAATGGTGATGTCGTAACAGATCGCGTAGCCGGCGACATAATCCAGCGCGTCGGCTTCCGACACGCGAAAACCTTTTTTGCCGATGATGACGGCGAGCTCGATCTCGTGGTCGGTGCGGCGGTCGGCCCAGTCGACCACGACGCCTTCCGACGGGCCGACCAGCGAGCTCACCGCCTTCAGGAACACGCCGGCCTCGGCGATCGGCTTGATCTTCATGCCGTGATGCAGCTGGTCGCTGTCCAGCACTTCGTCGAGATGGAGCCGGTAGTTGACCGGCGCGCCGACGATCTTGCCGGGATTGGCGATCGGGCTGAGAAGCGCGACGTCGGATAGCGGCTTCGACGGCGCGGTCTTTGCCATTTCTTCCATGACCGGCCGCAGCTCGGCGAAATGAGCCATGAACTGGTCGCCATGAGGCAAGGGATAACGGTAGTTCGGCAGGCGATCGAGGACGCTGGTGACGTCCTTTACCTGATCGCCGACGACCACGCCGAGACGATTATCGTCGTAACGACAAAAACGCATGATTTCTCTCCCTGATCTCGTTCGCTCAGACGCGGGTGCGGTCTTCGCGGAAATAGCCGAGCTTCTCCTGGGCCACGCGGTCGGAGAAGCAGAATACGACGACGTCCTCGCTGGCCTTGAACGAGCGCCATGACCAGCCGGGCACGACGATCACGTCCTTGGGGCCGAAATCGAAGGTTTTGGCCCCAATCGTGATCGAGCCGGTGCCTTCGGCGATGCACATGACGATATGGTCCGTGGAGCGGATTTTCGCCGTTTCCATGCCCTTCGGGACATGGCTGAGCCATGCGGACATGGTCGGCATCGTCCAGCCGCCGTCGATCGGGTTGGCATAGCGCAGCGTCGTGCCGATATGGGCGTCGATTTCTTCGCCACGCGAGGCGCGGTAGAGGGCTTCGCGGCTGCGCTCATAGGGATAGTTGAAGATCGGCGTCGTCTGGCCATAGGGGCTCGTGCCGCCGATCGGCATCATGCCGGAGCCGAAACGGGCAAGCGAGTCGCCTTCCGGCCGAAGCAGTTCCTGTTCGGTGTCGTCGGAATCCTCGCGGAACACCGCTTCGAAAAAGGCGATCATCGGCACGTCGAGACCGTCGAGCCAGGCGGCCGGGTCCGAACCGTCATTGCCGTGGTCGTGCCAGGCCCAGACGGGCGTGATGACGAAATCGCCAAACGCCATGCGGGTGCGCTCGCCGCCGACGGTCGTATAGGCGCCTGAACCTTCCAGCATGAAGCGCAGCGCCGACGGCGTGTGGCGGTGAGCCGGCGCCACTTCGCCCGGCATGATGATCTGGATGCCGGCATAAAGCGTCGAGGTGGCGCGCGACTGGGCCGGGAAGGCGGGGTTTTCGAGGATCAGCACCCGGCGCTCCGCTTCTTCGGCGGTCAGCAGGCTGCCGGATTCGAGGATCAGCGGGCGGATGTCGTCGTAACGCCAGCGATGCGCCTGCGCCTTGGAAGGCGGCTCTGGCGGCAGCATGCCCTTCATCACTTCCCAAAGGGGCGCCATGTTGTGCGGCTTGAGCCGCGCGTAAAATTCTTCCCGTTTCGCGACGGTGGCGGCATCGATCTCGTGCATGAAATCCTCCTCCTCGGCTCCTCCAGCCGAAGATCGTAAGGTACACTAATTAATTTGGCGAGGTCAATTGTATTTGGAGGAAGATGCCACCGGCTGTATCTGATCTCCCCCTGGTGGGGTTGATCAGCCTAGCGCACTGCCGTGCTCTTCGCCCGCGTCGGCTTCGGCGGCGCGGGCGGCTTGACGTTGTCCTCGCCCTTTGCCCCGCGGCCGGGCGCGCCAAGCCGTTCGGAAAGCCGGTGGGCGGCGGCCATCAGGGCGTCGATCGTCGGTTTCTTGCGGGGGCCGGCAAGCTGTTTGTCGGAGCCGAGCACGGTCATGGTCGCGACGATCCGGCCGCTATAGTCGAAGACCGGCGCGGCGATCGCGGCGAAGCTCGAATTGATGCTGTTGACCGTCATCGCATAACCCTGGTGGCGCACGGTCTCGATGATCTTCTGGATTTCCTTGGTCGTGGTGACGCGCGGCGAGAGCGAGGCGGTGTCATCCGGCGCACCACGCTTGGCTGCAGCGATCTCGTCCTGCCGCACCGCCATGGTCTCGCTTTCGTTGAGATAGGTGAGGAAGACCTGGCCGGTTGCCGAAGTGAGGAGCGGCAGCACGTAGCCGAGGCGCACGGCAAGCGATCCCTGCCGCTCGCCGTCGACCTTGGAAACGATACCCGGTCCACGATCTCCCCAGAGCGAAAGATAGGTGGCGAAACCGGCGGTGCGCTGCAGCGCCGCCAGTTCCTCACGGGCGAACTCCACCACGTCGAGCTGGCGGATGGCCGACAGGCCGAGCTGGATTGCGAAGCGGCCGAGCCCGTAATGCCCGGTGACCGGATCCTGGAAGGCGACGCCTTCCTTGACGAAGCTGACGAGATAGAGATGAGCCTTGCTGGGCGGCATGCCGGCGGCGGCGGCGATATCGCGCAGCGGCAGCGGTCCGTTCGCCGCCTCCATGGCGCGGATGACCTGGAACCCGACCTCGATCGATTGAATGCGGCGCTGGGTCCATTCCTCCGGCGCCTTGGTCTTATCTGACGGCATCCTAAATCCCCTGTGTTCCCAGTTGATTATATTTATATCTGCAGCAGGTCGAGCCCGCGTTAAGCGTAGTTTTCCACAGCGCGGAAGGCTGCGACCAGATCATCGGCATCGAGCATCCGCTCCTGGTTGACCAGGAACGGGCTTTTTGCGCAGGCCGCGGCAAGATTTTCGATCGCCGCATTACCGACATCCGGCAGGCCAAGCGCCGAAAGCCGGCGCGGCATGCCGATTTCGTCGTAGAAGCCGAACAGCGCCGTCAGCTCTTCTTCGGCGCGGCCCTCCGCAACGGCCTGCACCAACGTGCCATAGGCGGCATGTTCGCCATGCAGCGATTGTTTTCGCACAGGCTCGATCGCCCCGAGCTCGGTCGCCACCGCATGGGCGATGGAAAGACCGGTATTTTCGAAGGCGACGGCGCTGAGCCAGAGGATCGCCTCGATGACGGCTTCGAGATCCGGCGTCACCTCGCCTGTTCCGGCCACCCGCATGGCACCCGGACCGTGTTCGAGCAGCATCCGGTAACAGATATCGCCGAGCATCACGCCCGTTTTCAAGGGCCGCGTGCCTTGCTTGGAAAGGCCGGTGCCCTTCCAGGCGCCTTCTGTCTCGAATTTTGCCGTCAGCGCATCGCCGATGCCGCCGCGCAGCAGCCGGGCAGGGGCCTTGGCGATGATGGCGGTGTCGACGATCACGAAGGCCGGGTTCTGGTCCATCTGCTCGACGGCGATCATCCTGTGATGGTCGTCATAGATGACGATGCCACGGGTCGAGGGCGCGTCGGTGGAAGCGACCGTCGGCACGCTGACGAAGGGCAGGCCGGTGCGGCGCGAGACGCCCTTGGCGACATCGAGCGTGCGGCCGCCGCCGATGCCGACCACCACTTCGCCGCCCTTGGCCCGCACCAGCTCGGCCAGACGGTCCATTTCCCGATATGTAACATCCGCATCGAAGGGGATGATGGTGGGTGAAATGTCCTGCCGGTTCAGGGTCTCGGTGAGATCCGCCTCGATATGCGGAAGCACCACGGCGTCGCAGATCGCCACGACCGAACGGCCGAGCGTCGCCGCCTTTTCACCGAGCAGGTTCAAGGACCCCGAACCCTGGATATAAAAAGCCGGCGCCCGGAATATACGTGTCATGCCTCCCCCGGAATGCTGTAACGCCGAATGCTATACAACATTATCAAAGGAAATGGGAGCTTCGCATTACTCCGGCGGCCCGCGACTCAAACGAGATCGGCGAGATAGGTGTTTTCCGCCCGCGACTGCGCATAGGCCGCCGGATCGACCTCGGCGATGATCAGGGCCTCGCCCTTGGCGGGTGCCTCGGCGATCAGCTTGCCATCCGGTGTCGCAATCCGCGACAGGCCGGCATAGGAAAACAGATCGTCGGAGCCGCAGTGGTTAATATAAGCGACGAAAACCTGGTTCTCGAAGGCGCGGACCTGGATCATGTGTCCGGCGATGAATTCCCCGGACCAGCCGGTCGGCAGCGCCGTCGGCACGACGACGAGATCGGCGCCGCCCTTTGCCAGTCGCCGGACGTTTTCCGGGAACTCGACGTCGTAGCAGATCAGGAATCCGAGCCTGATGCCGCCGAGCGTCACCAGAACCTGGCGGCGGTCCTCCTGGGCGAACCATTTGCGCTCATAGGGGCCGTAGAGGTTGCATTTGCGGTAGACCGCCGTCTGCCCCATGCCATCGGTGAAGAAGGCGCTGTTGAAGGTGTTTTCGAAGGTCTTTTCGGCAAAACCCGCGACGATCGCCAGCCCGTGTTTCGAGGCGATCTCCGACAGCCGATCGGTCACCGGACCGTGCGCTGGCGTGGCGAGATCGGGAAATTTCTCCGCCGCGCCATAACCGGTCAGGGCCAGTTCCGGAGTGATCAGCAGTGCGACGCCTTGGGCGGCCGCCTCGTCGGCAGCCGTCTCGATCTTGGCGAGGTTCGCCTCGATGTCGCCGACGACGGGCTGCATCTGGAAACCGGCGATCTTCATGGGCTTGTTCCTTTAGCGTTCGTCCGACATGGCGCCGAGCAGTTTCGGCAGGTCGCCGAAGCGGGCCACCAGACCGAAAACAACTGCTGCGATGACCAGGAACAGCACCGTCACCGCGGCCATGGTCGGCGTATAACCGTAGCGCAGCGCGTTGAAGATCTTGATCGGTAGGGTTTCCATGGTGAAGCCGACGGTCATGTAGGCGACGATATACTCGTTCAGCGACAGAACGAAGGCGAAGGCGTAACCGGAGACGAGGTAGGGCAGGATCAGCGGCAGCACGACGGTGCGGAAAATCTTGCGGTCGTCGGCCCCCATGGTGGCGGCCGCTTCCACCAGCGAACGGTCGATGGCCGAAAAGCCGAGCGACAGGGTCACCAGCGGCAGGGTGACGAAGAAGATGCCGTGGCTGATCACCGCCGTCCAGGCCTGGCCGTAGAAGCCGGTGGTCGCCCAGAAGGTGAGGAGCCCGAGCGCGGTGATGACCGGCGGCAGGGTGAAGGGCGCGACGCCCAGAAGCTGGAAGATGTTGGCCCAGGGGGCAATCCGACGCCACAGGAACCAGGCAAGCGGCAGGGCGATCAGCAGGGCCAGAAGCGCGGAGGAGGCAGCCAGGGTCAGCGAGGCGACCAGCGCATTGCGCCATTCGGGATTGGTGAAGATCTGGCCGTACCAGGAGAGCGAAAAGCCCTGCGGCGGAAAGGCGAGCGTCTGGCGGGCATTGATCGAGACGCCGGCGACGACGATCAGCGGCAAAGCCAGGAATAGGCCGACGACGAAGAAGAACAGGCGGCGGAGTATGGTCATTTCGCTTGCCTTTGCTGTCCGGCGTAAAGCGAGAGGCCCACCAGCGCCAGCGATACCAGCACGAGGAAAACGGCCATGGCGGCGGCAAACGGCATGTTCGACTGGTAGATCGCCTGGTCGGTGATCAGCACCGACAGCGTCCAGTGCTGCGGCCTTCCGAGCAACTGCGGCAGCAGGTAGGAGCCGAGCGCGAAGATGAAGACCATGATCAGCGTCGCGAGAATGGTGTTGCGCAGCGCCGGCACCACGACGGTGAAGAAGGCCTTGACCGGCGAGGCGCCGAGCGTGCGTGCCGCTTCCGTCAGCGTCGGGTCGAGCCGTACCAGCGCCGGATAGAGGACCAGGACCGTATAGGGGAAGGCCTGGTAGGTCATGGCGGTCATGACCGCCCC
This sequence comes from Neorhizobium sp. T25_27, assembly GCF_002968565.1. Taxonomy (NCBI): domain Bacteria; kingdom Pseudomonadati; phylum Pseudomonadota; class Alphaproteobacteria; order Hyphomicrobiales; family Rhizobiaceae; genus Neorhizobium; species Neorhizobium sp. T25_27. The sequence continues at coordinate 103,439 of NZ_PVBJ01000008.1, read as the reverse complement.
GAAACTCGGGGTCAGCGCCTGGGCCTGGGCCATCAGCCCCAGCCAGACGAACAGGTTGGTAATGCCGGCGGTGCGCGAAAACAGCGTCGACCAGGCAAAGCCGATCATCACTTCCGAGAGCGACAGGATGGACAAGAGCGCCACCAGCCAGACGATCTGTATTCTTCGCGCCGAGCGGGAGAGCAGATAGGTGAAGGGAATGCCGATCACCACGCAGGTGGCCGCAACTGCGATCGCCAGGAACAGCGAAAAGCCGAGGACCTTGCCGAAGAACAGGCTGAGGAAGCGGGCGTAATTGTCGAACACGAAGGCCGGCGTATAAAAGCCGCCCTGTTCGCGCTGGAAAAAGGACACGGCGATCATCGTGGCGAACGGCACCACGAAGAACACGGTCAGCATGCCCGCGGGGAAAAAGAGCGGTCCGTAATCGGCAAGACGCTGCGGCGGTTCGCGTCTCATCTGGCGAGCACCACGCTGGTGGCCGGATCGAGCCTTATGCCGACGCTCTGGCCGACCGAGACGTCCGGCCGGTTGCGCGGCGAAGACACCGCGATCACCTGGGTGCCGGCCGCTTCCACGAAAGTTTCAATGGCGCCGCCGAGATCGCGGATGAAGGTGACGGTGCCGGCAATCGCGCCGTGGCCGGGGGCGGTGAGCTGCACATCTTCCGGCCGCACCGACAGCATGCCTTTTGCAGCACCTGCGGGCAGCGCGATGCCCTCGACCACCTCGCCGAGCACGCTGGCGCGGCCGGCGCTGTCGGCCGCGACGGGCAGGAGGTTGGTCTGGCCGATGAAATCTGCGACGAAACTGTCGGCCGGGCGTCGGTAGATATCGACCGGGGCGGCCGCCTGGCGGATCTCGCCGCCGTTCATGACGACGACCGTATCGGCCATGGTCATCGCCTCGCGCTGGTCATGGGTGACGACAATGGTGGTGATGCCGAGCCGCTGCTGCAACTGGCGCAGCTCGACCTGCATCGCCTCGCGAAGCTTCGCATCGAGCGCCGACAGCGGTTCGTCGAGCAGGAAGAGCTTTGGCGAGATGGCGAGCGCCCTGGCGATCGCCACGCGCTGCCTTTGGCCGCCGGAGAGTTTTGCCACCGAACGATCGGCAAAGCCCGGCAGATGGATCATCGCCAGCAGTTCGTCGACGCGTTTCTTCTGCACGTCCTTGGGCGTACCGCGGATGCGCAGCGAATAGGCGATGTTCTCGCCGACCGTCAGGTGCGGAAACAGCGCCAGCGACTGGAAGACCATGCCGAGGTCGCGCTTGTGGGTGGGTACCGCGGTGATATCGGCGCCGCCGAGCTCGATCGAACCTTTAGTCGGCAGATCGAGGCCGGCGATCATCCGCATCAGCGTGGTCTTGCCGCAGCCGGATGGTCCGAGCAGGCAGACGAACGTGCCGTCCGGAACCGAAAGGCTCACGTCGTTGACGGCCGTGAAGTTGCCGAACTGCTTCGTCACGTGGTTGAGGTTCAATCCGGACATTCGGTCTCCGCGGTTTAAGACTCTCCCAATTGACGAAGAGTAAGGATCCCCTCATCCGCCTGCCGGCACCTTCTCCCCAAGGGAAGAAGGGATATGCCGTGCCGTCGCTCTTCCTTCCTCTCCCCTTGGGGAGAGGTGGCCGAGCGAAGCGGAGGCCGGGTGAGGGGGCTTCCGGCTCCGACCTTATACGGATTTAAATCACCCTGCGATCATCTCCGTCCACTTCTGGTTCAGGAAGTCGGACTTGGTCTGGTAGAGATCGTAGCGCGGGATGATCGGCTCGATATCGGAGGAGACCGAGGCGAATTCGGCGGCGGTGAGGTCGAGCAGGTCGCGCTTGACGGTCGGCGAGGTGCCGACTTTCCGCGACAGCGTCGCTTGGATGGCCGGCTGACACATGTAATTGATGAACGTATGCGCTTCCTCGGTCTTCTTCGAGGCACGCGACAGCGCCCAGCAGCCGCTGTCCTGGATGCCGCCTTCCTTCGGGAAGGTCGAGCGGACGGGGCTTCCTTGAGAGGCGGCAAGGCCGGTGACGTCGTGGTAATACTGGCCCATCGGAATTTCACCCGACTTCAGCGCCTGTTCGAACTGCGCCTCGTCGCGATACCAGAGGCGGACGTTCGGCTTCACTTCCGCGAGCTTTTCGAGCGCCTTGAGGATGCCCTCCTCGGTATCCAGCGCCTTGGTGCCGCCCATGAAGGTCTTTGCCGTCACTTCGAGCAGGAAGGAGTTGGAGACGAGTGCCAATAGGCCGAGCTTGTCGGCATTCGCCTTGTCCCACAGGGCTGCCCAGGAGGTCGGGGCTTCCTTGTAGGCCTGCGTATTGGTCACCAGCGTGATGTACCAGGAAACGGCGCCGATGCCGGCGATCTTGCCGTCCGGATATTTGTTGACGAAGTTGTCGATGAGGTTCTTGGAATTCGGCAGTTTAGCGGCGTCGAGCGGCGCCCAGAGCTTGGTCGTCTGGCCCTTCAGCATGGCGACCTGCGACATCATCGAGACGTCGGCCGGGGCGGCACCCGCCTTGGCGGCCTGTTCGAGCTGAACCAGCCAGGCTTCGCCGGTCGGCTCGGCGACGGATTCGATGGCGATGCCGGTCGCCTTGGTGAAGTCCGGAAAGATGTTCTTGTCGAACGAATCCTTAAAGAAGCCGCCATAGACGCCGACCTTCAGCGACTTGTCCTGGGCGCGCAGCACCGAGGGCATGGCCAGCATGGAGGCGCCGGCGAGGCCGGCACCGAGCACGCTACGACGGCCCAGTTTGGCATTCAGAATGTCACGCATGATGTTCTCCTTTGTTTTTTAGGCCTGCCGGTGCTTCGCCGGCCGGCGAGTTCCCTTGTTGAATGCAGTTTATCTCAGGCGCGGCCCTTCACGGAAGGGCTGAAGACCATCAGGCTCAGGATTTCGAACAATATCTGGGCGCCCGCATGGGCGGTGTTGTTGGTCGCGTCATATTGCGGCGCCACCTCGACCACGTCGCCGCCGACGATGTTGATGCCCTTGAGCCCGCGGACCAGTTCCAGCACTTCGCGGGTGGTGAGCCCGCCGATTTCGGGCGTGCCGGTGCCGGGTGCAAAACTCGGGTCGAGGCTGTCGATATCGAAGGAAACATAGGTCGGGCCGTCGCCGACGATCTTTTTCGCCTTCTCGATGATCGCCGGAAGCCCCATGCCGGTCACTTCCTCGGCGTGGATGACGGTCATGCCGGACTCGTAGGAGAACTCCCAGAGATATTCGGCAGCTCCGCGGATGCCGATCTGGATCGTCCGGGTCGGGTCGAGCACGCCGTCGAGCACCGCGTTGCGGAAGGGACCGCCGTGGTGGAACTTGGTCTCGTCGAAAAAGCCGCTCGTATCGCAATGGGCGTCGATATGGATCATGCCGACCGGCGCCTTTTTGCCGACCGCCTTCAGGATCGGATGGGTGATCGAATGGTCGCCGCCGACCGAGAGCGGCAGCACGCCCGCATCAACGATCTGGCCGACGCGCTTTTCGATGTCGTCATGACTCATTTCCAGCCGATAGCGGCTGCGGAAGGCCACGTCACCGATATCCGCGACGTTCAGTTCATAGATCGGCGCGCATTCCATCACGTGGTTATAGGGACCGACGCGCTCGATCGTGCGCAGCGCCCTCGGTCCGAAGCGCGAGCCCGGGCGGTTGGTGACGCCGAGATCCATGGGCATGCCGACCATCGCCACCTGCAGGTCGCCGAAATCCGGATTCTCCGCATCGAGCGGCCTGTAGGGCGCATCGAGAAGCGTGGGAATGCCCGCATAGGGCGCGACGCGGGTGCCGGCCTTGTCGAAGATCTTCTCGCCGACCTTTTTGAATTTCGGGTCAAAGATCTCGCCACCCCGGCTGTCGAGATATTTTGCGCGCAATTCGTCGAGCTTCTTCGCGTCGAATGTCATGATCGCCTCGCCTGTCTGCCAGCCGCTTATGTGCAGCCTAATTTTTGTTCCACTGGGCTTAGCGCCCTTGTTTTCATCATTATCCGTCAGGTGCGGGTGGAAAAGCAATTGAGATTGTTCTAGCAGTGGCTGTGAGAAAAACTAACACTTAAGATCAATTCGAGGATCAGTCCGGGACCAAGATGAGCAACCGCCTGCCGCCCCTCAATCCACTGCGCGCCTTCGAGGCCACGGCCCGCCGCGGCTCGGTTTCTGCAGCGGCCCGGGAGCTCAACGTCACCCACGGCGCGGTCAGCCACCAGATCAAGGCGCTGGAAAGCTCGCTGCAGGTCTCGCTGTTCGAACGCGGCGCCAAGCGGCTTAAGCTCACCTCGGAGGGCGCGCTGTTATTGCCGGCGGTCAGCCAGGCGTTCGGCGAGATCGCCGCCGCGACCGCGCAGATGAAGCGGCCGGCGACATCAGGCGAATTGTCGATTACCTGTGTTCCGGCGCTGCTGTCCTTCTGGATCGTGCCGCGCCTCAATTCCTTCACTGAACAGTTTCCCGGCGTCAGGCTGAAGCTCGCCGCCTCCAATGATCCGGCCGTGCTGCATTCCTCGGATGTCGACGTCGCCGTTCTCTATGGTGACGGCAACTGGCCGGACGCCTGGACGCGGCTCTGGAGCAACCTGCAGCTTTTCCCGGTTGCGAGCCCGACCCTGCTCAACAGCCGGCCGCTGCGCTCGATGCGCGATCTCGAAGACCATGTCCTGCTGCATGGCGACGCGGACGGGCGCGAATGGAACACCTGGCTTTCCGCCGCCGACGCCGTCGACCTGCCGCGCCGGCAGCAGTATTTCATGGGCGACGCGCGGTTTTCGACGGAAGCCGCGCTGCACGGCCAGGGGATCGCGCTCGGCGACACGATCACCGCCAGCAAGCTGATTGCCCGCGGCGAACTGGTCGTGCCTTTCGACCTGAGCGTTCCGGCCAACGATGCGTTCTACGTCGCCTGCCGGTCGGCCATGCGTTCGGCACCGATCGTGCGGGTCTTCATCGACTGGCTGTTTTCCTCGCTGGAGGCAGATCAGCTCGCCGAACCGCATACCTCGGCCCGCATCCTGTTGCGCGGCCGCCGCGCCTGATATCTATCCTGTATCCATTGTCCGGGAGATCAGGAGAGCGGAGGTTTACCTCGCCGGCGAACCCGGCTAAGCGGGGTTCAAAAACTTGCCACTGTTGCTCATCTATTGATTTCATAGAGTGTCCGATGCTTCGTCGCTTCTTTGCCTATTACCGGCCATACCGCGGGCTTTTCATCCTGGATTTCGGCTGCGCGATCATTTCGGGCGTGCTGGAACTCGGCTTTCCGATGGCGGTGAAGCTGTTCGTCGACCGGCTTCTCCTCAGCCACGAATGGCTGCTGATCCTGGTCGCATCGGCGGCGCTGCTGGTGATCTATGCAATCAATACCGGCCTGATGGCGATCGTTACCTATTGGGGCCATATGCTCGGCATCAATATCGAGACGGACATGCGCCGGGCCGCCTTTAACCATCTCCAGAAGCTCTCGTTCAGCTATTTCGACAATCAGAAGACCGGCCATATCGTCGGGCGCCTCACCAAGGACCTGGAGGAGATCGGCGAGGTCGCCCATCACGGACCGGAAGACCTGTTCATCGCGATCATGACGTTTGCCGGGGCTCTCGCGCTGATGTTCTCGGTCAACCCGCAACTGGCGATGATCACCGCCGTCGTGGTGCCGCTGACCGCCTGGGTGACGAGCCATTTCGGCGGGCGAATGACCGATAATTTCCGCCGTCTCTTCGGTCGCGTCGGTGATTTCAATGCTCGCATCGAGGAAAATGTCGGCGGCATCCGTGTGGTCCAGGCTTTCGCCAACGAGCAACACGAGCGCGCTCTTTTCGAAAAGGACAACCAGAACTACCGGCGCGTCAAGCTCGATGCCTACAAGCTCATGGCTGCGAGCAGCTCGCTCAGCTACATGAGCATGCGGCTGACCCAGATGGTGGTGATGATTGCCGGTGCCTATTTCGTGCTGTCGGGCGAGCTGACCGCCGGCGGTTTCATCGGTTTCCTGCTGCTGGTCGGGGTATTCTTCCGCCCGGTCGAGAAGATCAATTCGGTGATCGAGACCTATCCGAAGGGCATTGCCGGCTTCCGCCGCTTCACCGAACTGATCGATACCGAGCCGGATGTCGCCGATGCTCCCAATGCGGTCGACGTCGACCACCTCAAGGGCGAAATCGCCTATCAGAACGTCTCCTTCGGTTATAGCCCGGACAAACCGGTGCTTGAAAACGTCAACCTCTCGATCCGCGCCGGCGAAACAATCGCCTTCGTCGGCCCCTCGGGCGCCGGCAAGACGACGATCTGCTCGCTGCTACCGCGCTTCTACGAGATCGGGGCCGGAAACATCACCATCGACGGCATCGACATCCGCGCCATGACGAAGGTGTCGCTGCGCCAGCAGATCGGCATCGTCCAGCAGGACGTCTTCCTGTTCGGCGGGACGATCCGCGAGAACATCGCCTATGGCCGCCTCGGCGCCAGCGAGGTGGATATTGTCGAGGCGGCGCGCCAGGCACGGCTGGAAGAAATGCTCGCGGGCCTGCCGCAGGGGCTCGACACGGTGATCGGCGAGCGCGGCGTGAAACTCTCCGGCGGCCAGAAACAGCGCGTCGCGATCGCCCGCATGTTCCTGAAAAACCCGCCGATCTTGATCCTCGACGAGGCAACCTCGGCGCTCGACACCGAGACGGAACGCGCCATCCAGCGTTCGCTTGCCGAGCTCTCACAAGGCCGCACGACACTGATCATCGCCCACCGCCTCGCCACCATCCAAGGCGCCGACCGCATCGTCGTCATCGACGGCAACGGCATTCTCGAACAGGGCACCCACCAGGACCTGATCGCCAAACGCGGTGCCTATACCAGGCTTCACGCGGCGCAGGTTGGGACGATGTAGGCGGAGGACGCAGGGCCGGTGTCGATCCATTGCAAGAATATCTATTTTATCTATAATAGATAGAAGGGAGTCTTGAAATGAAAATTACGTCCACCGAATTTCAGCAAAATGTCGGTCGCTATCAGGATGCGGCCCAGCGCTCGCCCGTCGCTATAACCAAGAACGGCCGGACCCATACGGTCCTGGTATCAGCCGAATTCTTCGATCTGGCGATCAAGGGCCGCATCGCTCGCACCGTGGAAGATCTGGACGAAGACACGCTGAAGGCCATCGCAAACAGCAGCGTGTCCGCCGATCATGCCGACCTTGATGATCTGCTGAAAGACTGGAAAGCGTGAGCCTTCCTGTCCCGCGACCAGGCCTCGTCATTTGTTACTCTTATCTTTGGGCAGTTGAAAGTCGACGCGGAATTGAGGAGGGCGCCAAGAACCGGCCCTGCGCCATAGTCGCGGCACGACAAGTCATCGAAGGCCGGCAGGTGGTGACGGTAGTACCGGTCACCCACGCTCCTCCGCACGATCCGGCCGATGCAGTCGAAATCCCGGCGGCACTCAAAGCGCACCTGGGGTTGGACGATATCCCATCTTGGATCGTGGTGACGGAAGCGAACGATTTTATCTGGCCAGGTCCGGACTTGAGGCCGGTGCCGGGTTCCAAACCCGCTCGCTACGAATTCGGAATTTTGCCGCCGCGGTTCTTTGCCCATCTCCGCGACAAGATTCTGGAAGCTCACCGGCGCCGTCGTTTCGGCCAGGTTGAGCGCACTGAGTAGTGCTATCATGAACTGACTGATTCACCGCCGCCGGATCGCATGGAAACTTCGCTTTATCTCCCCGTCAAAACCTTTCTCGAAAGCTTCGGATACGAGGTGAAGGGGGAGGTGGGCGGCTGCGATCTGGTGGGGTTGAGCGAGACGGATCCGCCGGTCGTGGTGATCTGCGAGTTGAAGCTCACCTTCAATCTCGAACTGATCCTGCAGGCGGTCGACCGGGCCGGTGTTTCGGACGAGGTGTGGATCGCTGCGCGGGTTTCCGCCAAGGGCAGGGGTCGGGAGGCGGACAAGCGGTATCGCGATCTCTGCCGCCGGCTCGGGATCGGCATGCTCGGCGTCTCGGATCAGGGCGAGGTGAGCGTGCTGGTCAGTTCGGTCTCGCCCATGCCGCGCACCAACCCGAAACGGCGCACGCGGCTGGTCAAGGAACATCGCAAGCGCAAAGGCGATCCGGCCGTCGGCGGCAGCACCAAGGTACCGGTCATGACCGCCTATCGTCAGCAGGCGCTCGCCTGCGCTTCGGCGCTTAGTGGCGGCCCGCTTCGACCGCGCGACATGAAGCAGGCGGCGCCTACCGCCGGCACGATCCTGCGCGCCAATTATTACGGCTGGTTCGAGCGCATCGACAAGGGGGTCTATGGGCTCACCGAGGTCGGCCGGCAGGCGCTGCAGCGCTGGCCGCAGACGGCGTCGGGCGAGATAGAGCTTTAATTACACCAACAGAAAAGCCGCCCGCTTCGGAAGCGGGCGGCTTTGTTGATCTCTCGAGCGCGAGGCTTACGGCTGCGTGCCGGTGCCGCCAGTCGCGCCGCCAGCCGGCGGAGTTGCCGGAGTGGCATTGTTAGCCGGCGGAGCTGCCGGGGTCATCGGAGCCGGTGCAGGGGACGACGTGGAGTTGTCGGTTACCGGCGGGTTGGTCGAAGACGTAGTCTGCGGATCGGTCGAGGAACCGCCCATCTGCGACCATACGAAAGCGCCGACCAGAATGACGGCGATCACGGCTACCCACGGTACCCACGAAGAGGTGCTGCTCCGGACTTCAGTGGCCCGGAGGTCCGGATCACGGGTCTCGAACTTTCTGTCATTGGGATCAAAAGTCATGCTTGCTTCCTCCTTCTGCAGCCGGATAATGCCTCGGTACGCGTTTGGTTCCCGAATTCGTGAACGCCGCAAGCAGGTCGTGCCGAATTAACGGGCAAATCTCTTGGCGCCTGCCACGCAGGCAACCACCGCAAGCGTCGCGGCGAACATGCCCAGACTGACCTTTTCGCCGAGAAGTGCTGCGGCCAGAACCAGGCCGAAAAAGGGCTGAAGAAGCTGCAGTTGGCTTACCCCGGCAATGCCGCCGAGCGCCAGGCCGCGATACCAGAAGATGAATCCGATCAGCATGCTGAACAGCGAGACATAGCCAAGACCAAACCAGGACGTGCTGTCGAGATCGGGCAGGGAGACCGGCATCACGGCGATCGACACGGTCAGCATCACAGGCAGGGAAAGTGCCAGCGCCCAGGAGATGACCTGCCATCCGCCGAGTTTGCGCGACAGGCTGGCGCCTTCCGCATAACCGAGCCCGCAGGCGATGATCGCCCCCAGCATCAGGAGATCGCCGATCGAGGAGACGGCCTCTTCCTGAAACAGCGCGAAGCCGGCGACGATGGCGCTGCCGAGGCAGGAGAACAGCCAGAAGACGGCCTTCGGGCGTTCGCCGCCCCTCAGCACCCCGAAGATCGCCGTCGACAGCGGCAGCAGGCCGACGAACACGATGGAGTGAGCCGAGGTGATATGTTTCAGCGCCAGCGCCGTCAGCAGCGGAAAACCGATGACGACGCCGAGCGAGACGATGGCGAGCGGCAGAAGATCGGACGGGGCCGGGCGTTTTTCGCGAAAGGCCAGCAGCAGGCATATGGCGAGCAGCCCGGCGATCGTGGCCCGCGCCACGGTCAGGAACAGCGGATCGAAATCCGCAACGGCAATGCGGGTAGCGGGAAGCGACCCGCTGAAGATCAAAACGCCAACGAAACCACTGATCCAGCCGCTTGTCGTGTTGTTCATCGAAGTCTCCTGATTTCCAAGCCTTGCCCTTGAGCGCCTCCCTTGGACGTTCATCGCAGGCATTCCTTGGGTATTTTCCCGCTATCGGCCGGAAGCCATGGCGGCACCAGAGACAATGCGATACAATTTCCAGAAACTGTTATGGTTTGTGGAGCAGTACGGTGGATGCAAGGGCGGAACAGAAGGGTGGCGGCCAGCGTATCGGCGCCGTCATGGCGGAGATTCGCAGTCGCATCGCCGGACGCGGACTGGTGCCCGGCGCACGGCTTCCTTCGGTGCGTGCGTTCGCCAAGGCGATGCATGTCTCCGTCTCGACCGTCGTGGAGGCCTATGAGCGGCTGGCCGCGGAAGGGTTGATCCGCTCCCGACCGGGGTCGGGTTTCTACGTCTCGAGTCCGCTGGCACCGCTGTCGCTCTCCGAGATCGGCCCGAAGCTCGACCGGGCAATCGATCCGTTCTGGGTATCGCGCCAGGCGCTGGAGGACGGCGACCTGTTGAAGCCCGGCTGCGGCTGGCTGCCGTCCTCCTGGATGCCGGAGGCGGCGATCCGAAGGGCTTTGCGCAGCCTGTCGCGCAGCGAGGACCGGGTCCTGTCGGACTACGGTACGCCGCTCGGCTCGCCGCAGCTGCGGCAACTTCTCTCCCGCCGGATGAGCGAGCGCGGCATACCGGCGGCTCCGGACCAGATCATCCTCACCGAATCCGGCACCCATGCCATCGACCTTCTCTGCCGTTTTCTGATCGAGCCGGGCGATGCGGTCCTGGTCGACGATCCCTGTTACTTCAATTTCCACGCCTTGCTGCGTGCGCATCGCGCAAAGGTCGTCGGCGTGCCGATGACACCGGCCGGGCCGGATATCGAGGCATTCGGAAAGGCGATCGAGGAGCACAAGCCGCGGCTCTACATCACCAATTCGGCGATCCACAATCCGACCGGCGCGACGCTTTCGCCGGTTGTAGCGCATCGGCTCCTGAAACTCGCCGACCGGGCCGGACTGACGGTCATAGAGGACGATATCTTCGCCGATCTGGAGCATGAGCCGGCGCCGCGTCTGGCCGCCTTCGACGGGCTCGATCGGGTGGTGCATATCGGCAGCTTTTCGAAGACGCTGTCGGCTTCGGTACGCTGCGGCTTCATCGCCGCCAAGCGGGAATGGATCGAGGGTCTGGTCGACCTGAAGATCGCCACGAGTTTCGCGGCGGGCCGGCTGTCCTCCGAGCTCGTATTGCTGCTGTTGACCGATGGCAGCTACCGGAAACATCTGGAAGAACTGCGCGTCAGGCTGTCCCGGGCAATGGAGGCGACGACGGGGCGTCTTGCAACGCTTGGCATCACGCCCTGGCTGCAGCCGCGCGCCGGCCTGTTTCTCTGGTGCAGGCTTCCGAACGGGATAGAGGCGGCGGACGTGGCGCGCGCCTGCCTTGCCGACAATATCGTGCTGGCCCCAGGCAACGCATTCAGCCTCTCCCAGAACGCCGGCAGCTTCCTGCGCTTCAACGTGGCGCAGTCGGAGGATGCGAGGATATTCCGCAGTCTCGGACGGGCGCTCGACGCCCTGGGTCAATGATGGGGTGAGAGCTGCCGGCCGGGGCTTCGGTCGTCAGGTATTCTTGTCCGAGCGCGCAAAATCCGGGATTTGGAAACGCCGCCGGTAGGCGCCGGGTGCCAGGCCCGTGACACGCTTGAACAGACGGCGGAAGAAGGCGGGCTCTTCATAACCGACCTGCCAGCTGATCTCGTCGACCGAAGCTTCCGTTCCCTCCAGCCGGCGCTTGGCCTCCTCGATCCTCAGGCGCTGCACGTAGGCGATCGGGCTGACACCGGCTGCAGCCGTGAACCGGCGCTTGAAGGTGCGTCCGGTAAGACCGGCCCGCAGGATCATCTCCTCGAGCGGGTTTGCGACGGAAAAGTGGGTTGCGACCCAATCCTGCGCCGCCTGGATCGCCGTGTCGCCATGGTCCTTGCGGCCTTCGAAGACGATATAGGGGGCGAGCCCGTCCTGATGCCATTGCAGCGCGAAGAAGCGCGCGATCGATCGGGCGGCCGCGGCGCCCATATGGCGTGCGATGAGGTAGAGAACGAGATCGTGCCAGGTCATCGAGGCGCCCGAGCTGATCAGCTCCTCGCGCCGTCCGGAAACCACCAGCACCCGTTCGGGATGGATCGGCACCTGCGGAAAGGCGGCCGCGAAGGCACCGGCATAACCGAAATGCACGGTCGCATCGGCGCCGTCGAAGAGGCCGGTCTCGGCCAGCAGGAAAATGCCCGAACAGGCCGAACATATCAGCGCGCCGCCCGCATGCATCCGGTTTACCCAGTCGACCAGCTCCGGGTAGCGGCCTTTCCGCCAGCCGTCTGGCCTCAGCAGGATCGACGGAACGATGACGATATCGGTCGCCTCGAGCGTGGCGATGCTGCGCTGGACGGTGATCGGCACAAGGCTCGCGAGCGTCAGCGGCCCGGTCTCTATTCCAACAATCTGGACTTCGAACGGGCGGGTTATCGCAACGTCCGGCGGCGGCAAGACGGAAAAGGCGTTCATCACGTCGAAGACGCCGCTCAGCGTCGAGACCACGGCGTCGGGAATGGCCACCAGGCTCACATGCAGCGGCTTCAAACTTGTCCCGGTCGCCTCACGCGGCATAACGATCCCTCCAATGATCAAATGCGTACACCGAGCCTGAGAATGGCGCAAACGGCCCGATTGTGGATTTTCCCGCTCTGCCCGAACCGGTTCGGACCTGCGATCCTTTGCCATCGTCAACTTCCGATGAAGGAACAGGAGATAGCAATATGGACTACGTCAAGACAAACGAGATCGATCCGGCCAAGCTGGACGCGATCGTTTCCCGCGCCATCGGCGATCTGTCGGCGGGGTACGGAGGGGTCATGGTCAGTATCGGCCACCGTCTCGGCCTCTATAAGGCGATGGCCGGGGCCGGACCGCTCAGTGCCCACGAGCTGGCAAGCCGCACCGGCTGCGCCGAGCGTTACATCCGCGAGTGGCTGAATTCGCAGGTTGCCGGGGGTTATGTTCTGTTTCATGCCGTCAGCGACAGCTTCGAACTTACCCCGGAACAGGCGCTGGTGCTTGCCAACGAGGATAGCCCGGTCTTCCTCGCCGCCGCCTGGGGCGTGCCGGCTTCCATGTGGTCGGACGAGGAAAAGGCGCTGGAGGCCTTTCGCAAGGGTTCCGGCATTCCCTGGGGCGGCCATGACGGCCGGCTTTATTGCGGCGTCGCCTCGCTCTATCGCAATGCCTACAAGGCAAGCCTGGTCCCGGAATGGCTGCCGGCCCTCGATGGCGTGGTCGACAAGCTGAAGGCCGGCGCCTCGGTGGCGGATGTCGGCTGCGGCCATGGTCACTCCACGGTGCTGATGGCGCAGGCTTTCCCGGCTTCGCGTTTCCGTGGCTTCGATACGCATCGGGTATCCCTCGACGAAGGCCGCAGGATCGCCGCAGACGCGGGCGTCACCGGACGGATCGCGTTCGAGACGGCGCGCGCCGAAAACTATCCCGGCAAGGGTTATGACCTGATCTGCTTCTTCGATTGCCTGCACGACATGGGCGACCCGTTGGCGGCAGCCCGGCACGCGGCGAGAACGCTTGCGCCGGATGGTACGGTGATGCTCGTCGAGCCCTTCGCCAATGACCGCGTCGACGACAACATCTCGCCCGTCGCCCGCATGTACTACGCCGCATCGACGACGATCTGCTGCGCCCATGCGATTTCCGACGGCGGCCACATGGTGCTCGGCGCGCAAGCCGGCGAAGCAAGGCTGCGGGAGATTTTCTACAAGGCCGGCTTCACCCGCTTCCGGCGGGCGATGGCAACGCCGTTCAACCTCGTCCTCGAGGCGCGGCTGTAATCCGGCCGCAGTGACCTAACCTCCAGGGAGCGCGCGGGGCCGGTTTCACAGGCCCTGCGCGCTTGTTCTTTCGCCGGCCTCGTTGTCGGCGTCTAATTCTGTGCGATCGTCGTGCGCGGCGAGGCCCAGTTGTGCCACTGCTCTTCCGAACCGTGGAAGACGTTGAGGTCGATCTTGCCGTCGACGCCGTGCGACAGGCCGGAGCCGGAATATTGCCAGAACAGCCACCTGCGGCCGGGATAGACCTTGGAAGGATGCTGGGCGACCGCGCGCAGCCAGAACGGATAGTTGAGAAGCTCTCCCGAGAGGTTGTCCTCGTAGAAGTCCGGCGCCGTGTAGATGATCGGCCGCTGGCCGTAATAGCGCTCCAGCTTGTCCATGAAGACCTGCATCTTTTCGAGCACCCGGGCGCGGGAGAGTTTCGCCTTGCAACTCGACTCGCCGTTCCATTCGACGTCGATCACCGGCGGCAGCGCTTCCGGATCGCGGGGCACGTTGCGGATGAACCAGTCGGCCTGTTCGCCGGCGGTGCGGCACCAGTAGAAGAAATGGTAGGCACCGCGCCGGATGCCCGCCTCCTTGGCTCTTCGCCAATTGGTCCTGAACATCGGATCGAGATGGTCGCCGCCGTCGGTGGCCTTGATATAGGCGAAGTTGGCGCCCTGGGTGCGGAGCTTCGCCCAGTCGATGTCGCCCTGCCAGCGCGACACGTCGACGCCGTGCACTGGGTAGCTTCTCGGCGAAACCCTGCCGAAATTGATCGGCTTGGCATCGCGGAACTGGCGGCTGTAGATCTGCAGGCGCCCTCGGCGGGGTACGGTTTCCAGCGCCGGCTGGTCGGGCACCAGCATGGCGACCGGCCGCTCGGCGGGAAGCGGCATACCGACCGTCGTTTCCCGCACGAAGGCCTGCGGCGCCGGCATCGCACCGTTCCAGGCGATCTCCTGCTGCTGCGGCAAGGTCTGCTGCTGGGGCGCTTGCGGCGCGCCGATCCGCGCGGTCTTGCCGACACCGACCGCCGGGACGGGGGCGGGCAGATCGACCGAGCCTGTTTTCTCTTGGGTGGCGACGCCGGCGACCAGCTCGTCCGGACCGGATGCCGAGGCGCAGCCCGCCAAAGCGAGGCAGGTGACAAGGAGTGCTGGCACAGCCGATAAACGCATTTTGAAACCCGTACGCAAGACAACAAAGACGGCCGCCCCCGCCGTCGATAAACCCCGACAGGAATTGCTAACGGAAAATTACCAAAAAATGCTGAATCCAATCTTTACGCGCGGAGATGTTTCGAAATCAGCTGCGCGGCGTGATCGACCGCGCCGGATTTCCCACGACCGTGGCGGCCGGCGGCACGTCCCGCGTGACGACGGAACCTGCGCCGACGATCGCCCCGTCGCCGATCGTGATGCCGCCTAGAATGATCGCGCCGCCACCAATCCAGACGTCGGCGCCAATGCTGATCGGACGGCCGATCTCAAGACCTTGGGCGCGCAGGGCGGGGTCGCGGTGGTGATCGGCGCAATAGAGCTGGACGCCCGGCCCCAGCATCGAACGGGCGCCGATTCTGACCGGTGCGGTATCGAGGATCGTGCAGCCGGAATTCAGATAGACGCCTTGCCCAAGAAAGACGTTGAAGCCGTAGGCGCAGTGGAAGGGCGCTTCCAGGAATGCGTCGGGCGCTGCGCCGAACAACGCCCGGAGGGCGGGTGCCATCGCACCGCGCTCGACGGGCGACATGGTGTTATGCGCATGGACGGCAATGCGTGCCTTGTTCCTCAAAGCGTCGAGTTCCGGATCGAGGCAGCAATACCACTCGCCGGCCGCCATCTTTTCGCGTTCGCTCGCCATACCGCTTCGTGACCCTTCCCGCTTCAGCGTTCCGCCCCCGCCTTGGCCCGGGCGGCCTCGCGCCGTGCGAGGCTTTCGGGCGGCCACATCCTCTTCGTACTATAATATTCATCGAAGACGTTAGCGCCTTCCGGCAGGCCCACCCAGCCGACTTTCGAGCGCGTAAAGATATGCACGTCCGGGGAGAATTCGGAGCGCCTTTCGAGCGTCTGGACCCGGACGAACAGCATCCATTGGCGCCGGCCGTAGTCGCTCCAGACCGCTGTCTGGCATTGCGGGCAGCGGTAGATATCGTGGGGCAGGCCGCTATCGGTCTTCATGGCCACTGCGACCGGCTGGCTCTCCGTGATCTCCACCCGGTCGGCTTCGATCAGCGCATTGATCGCAAAGGCGCCGCCCGTCTGCTGCTGGCAGTCGGTGCAATGGCAGCAATGGATGAACATCGGCCGCCCATGCATGCGATAACGCACTTTGCCGCAGAAGCAGCCGCCCTCGAATATTTCGCTCATCTTCCGTCCGGGCTCCCTCAGATTACGCATGTCGAATATGAAATATTCCTTGAGCCTCCCGCAATGCAAAATGAAGAAGACGAGACCGGCATGTTCTGCTTTAAAGTTCGCGAACACGACATGAGCAGGATCAAACGCATGACAAAAGAGCGCATTGGTATCGTCGGCCTCGGCCGGATGGGCAGCGCCATGGCGGAACGCCTTGCAATGCAGGGCTTTGCAGTGGCGGGATGGACACGCAGCGGTCTTGCGCCCGAGACGGCGACGGCCCTTGGGATCTCCGCCTCAGTCGACCTGGCTGCACTTCTCGATGCTTCGGATATCGTCATCCTGGCACTGCTCGACGATGCAGCGGTGCACGCGATGCTCGGTGAACTCACCGCCGCCGATCTCACCGGCAAGCTGATCGTCGATACCAGCACGGTGAGCCCCGAGACGCTGCGCGCCCATCACGATGCCATGGGCAGGGCGGGTGCGGCGCTTCTCGACGCGCCGATCTCCGGCGGGCCGGAAATGCTGCTGGCGGGCACGGTCGGCCTTTATATCGGCGGCGCGGAGAAGGATTTTCGGCGTTTCCTGCCGGTCGCGGAAAGTCTCTCAAACAGGATTCACCATGTCGGGACGCTGGGCGACGGCGCGTCCGCCAAGCTCGTCAACAACATGATGCTGATGGGGCTGTGGCAGATCATGAAGGAAGCCGTCGAGCTTGGCGGCAAGGCGGGCCTCGGGCGCGACAAGATGATCGAGATCCTGTCCGGCAGCCCGGCGGCGAGCCCGGCCATGCGGTCCCGGCTTCCGGTCATACTCGGAGAGACCGAGGCAGTCGGCTTTCCGGTCTCCGGCGTGCTGAAGGACATGGGGGTTGTTCTCGATCTTGCCCGCGGCCTTGGCGTCGCAACGCCGGCCATCGAGGCGGCACGCGCCAGCTTCGAGAATGCGGCGGCGCTTGGGTTTGCCGAGGCCGATCTCGGCACAGTCGTACGGCTGGTGCTCGAAGGAAAAGGCTGAACCCCGAAAGAGGCTCAGCCCTGATAGCGAGACTAGAACGTCCGGCCGAGGCGGGCGTCGACCGACTGGCTATTGCCGCCGCGCAGGGCGAAGAACAGGAAGATCGCCGCCCAGAGAATGGATTTTTCAGCGCCGGCGAGACCCTGGTTCTGTGCGATGCCGTGGAAATAAACGGTGACCAGAAGCACGATCATCGCCGCGAAGGAAGCCGGGCGGGTGAAGAGGCCGATGGCAACGAGGATGCCGCCAAAAAATTCCGTCGCGGCGAGCAGCGGCGACCAGAAGACGCCCGGATAGAAGCCGAGGCTTTCCACCATGCCCGCTGCGCCGAACGGGTTGGTGATCTTGCCGAAACCGTGGGTGACCAGCAGCACGCCGGCCGTCACGCGCAGGATCGTCTCGACGATCTCATGGGCGGAGGTATAAACGGGGGCAAGCGCCGGAATGATCAGGCGGGAGCGGGTGGTGGATTGAAGAGCCATGGGACCTCATTTTATGAAAACGACGCGACTATCGTTGCTGCAGCCCCAAATTGACGTTCGCGCTCCTTCTGTCGAGGTGCCTGCGTTCAAAAACTTGACCATTCCAGTTGACATTATTGTGAGACCGAATTGACTAGGGTAGAAGGCGAAACATGATGGAAAAGCCGCGCATTACGATTCTCTATTGCACCCAGTGCAATTGGCTGCTCAGGGCCGGCTGGATGGCACAGGAGCTGTTGCAGACCTTCGGCGACGCGCTCGGCGAAGTGGCGCTGATCCCGGGCACCGGCGGCAATTTCGAGATCCAGGTGAATGGCGAGCTCATTTGGGAACGCAAGCGGGACGGCGGGTTTCCCGGGCCCAAGGAGTTGAAGCAGCGGGTGCGCGACATGATCGACCCGGACCGCGACCTCGGCCACCTGGACCGCAAGGCGAAGGAAGACGGCGAGAGCTGAGGCCGTCCGTGACAGATCCGTGAAGGTTTTTTGGCGACGGGCGCGGAAACTTCAAAAAGCCAGTTGACAGGGGAAGGTCACACCCGTACATGGCTCTCCGTCGCCCAGATGGCGGAATTGGTAGACGCGCCAGCTTCAGGTGCTGGTACCCGAAAGGGTGTGGAGGTTCGAGTCCTCTTCTGGGCACCATTCCGATTTGATCCCTACCAAGATCAAATACTTAACGCCTTTCCAGATAATTACGCATTGGACACCTTGTAACAAAGGTCTGTAACAATGCGCTTGAGGCTTGTGCGCCCGATGGTTGCGAAGGCTCATCTATTCCGCATTTTGTAAAGCGGATTCTGTCAGACATCCGAGACCTACTCGTCGGCTGAAAGCTGGTCATTCCGCTGGGTGAGGAGATTGTGGAATTCGCCGTTACCCAGAGCACCCAAAGCCTTCGGTTCTTTCTGCGAACATCTGATCCCACCCTTGCGAAGGTGAGGCCGGCAGAGGCCATCTCGTATCTGGAGCAGTATTTTGAAGCGCTTTCCCATCGGCCAGTAGAGCTATCACATCGGCAGCTTCATGCTCTAGCTGGAGAGTTCTTAAAAGATTGACGATCTATTAAAACGAAGCTTGAAGGGGGTATGAAACCGCGCAATAGTTGAAGCCGCTGTGGGGGCTGTCGTAATGCGTTTATGTTGTCGGGGTGCATGTATTTTTCTGCTAATGGGGATGCTTGGGCTTTGCGGCAGAGCCGAGGCTAGGCTTTCCTATACTTCGCAGCAGACCGACAAGGGGACCCACTACCTCGTCGTGCATGGAGCGTTCGAGCTCACGGATAACATTCAAGACTTCGTCAATGCCGTTCGGGCATCGGGCGCAACGGTTATCTTTTTCAATTCGACAGGCGGGAACGTAAAGAAAGCTATGGAGCTCGGCAGAGCAATCCGGCTGCTCAAGATGACCACCGTACAGCTTCGCGGAGACGAGTGCGCCTCTGCCTGTTCTCTTGCTTTTCTCGGTGGCATCGAGCGTTATGCGCAGCCCGGTTCGATAGGCGTCCACAAATCCTCCTTCGCGGATACCAGCGGCCTGACAGTCGAGGAAGCGGTCTCGACCGTGCAACAGCTTACCGCCGAGGTGATGACCTACATCATGGAGATGGGCGTTGACCCAGCGCTGTTAATGCTCGCGCTGCAATACGACAGCAATGATATCAGGTATCTATCCGGCAGCGAGATGCTCAAGCTTCGGGTGGCCATGAATTTCCCGATGGCCGATACTGCCCAGCCGCAGCAAAGCCTAATCCCTTCACCGGCACCGGCACCGGCACCGTCGCCAGCGCCGCAGGCCTATGCTCCTACGGGCAATCCTGCCGTCACGAGCCTGACACAGCCCATGGAGGCGCCGCCGGAACCATCGCTGATCATCCCGCTCGCGCAGAGTGGCCGCGTGCAGCATCCGAAAGGATCGGTGACACTGAAAACCGCCCCGGCGGGGAGTTCGAAGACAATCACCCGGGTCGCGAATGGCGCTGCCGTCACAATCCTCGCGGATACCGAGAAGTGGTTTAAGGTATCGGCTGTCGGCAAGGTCGGCTATCTACATCACTCATGGGTCTGGGTGTCACAGTTCGAAGCCGCTCCGTTCGGCACCGCGTTCGTGCAGGTGAAGAGCTTTGACAACCTTGCGGAAACGAGGGACTACATCCGAAATTCCACGCTGCCTCTTTCTGCCTATCTCGCGACCAACGGATGGTTTGCGATAACGCTCAACCGCACGTTCACGGATGGCCAGTTCGCTGCCCGGCTGACGAATGACCTTAAGCAGAACAAGGCCGTACCCGACGATTCCATCGCGACATACGGGAACGCTTTCGTTCGAAAAGTCTGCTGTTCGCGATAGTCTACGAAGTTTTCTTGGGCCGGACTACCCTGAGGGTTGCCGTTCAGAAAGAGCTTCAGGCCGCAGAGACCGCCTTCATCACGGCGATGACCTTCTGATCGAGCCTGTCGTCGACCGGAAGCGCTTCGGATGCCAGGCGCACGATGACTGTTTTCGACGCGCGGTCGATCCAGACCTGCTGCCCATGGATGCCCATGCCGGTAAGGGCGCCGGTGCCGGTCTCGTACCAGAAGTATCGATAGCTGCCGCCCGGATAAAGCAGGCGCTGCTCGCCCGACGCCCAGACGTCGCGATTGCCGCCCTGCCAGAGTTCATCGACCAGCCGCCTCGGCAAGATGCCGTTACCGCCGGTTCGGACCAGTTCGCCAAGGCGTGCGAGATCGCGGGCGGTCATCGAAAGGCCGCCCGACGATCGCGCATTGCCGGCACGGTCTATCGTCAGGAACGCGTCGGAATATGCGCCCATCGGCTTCCAGATTGCGGCTTCCAGCAGCTCGGCATACCGCTGCCCACTGGCGGCCTCGATAACGAGTGCGGCCATGTCGGCATTCGGGGAGCGATAGGCATGGTGCGTTCCGTGCTCGTGCGCGGCGCGCGGCAGCGAGCACAGAAGCTCGCGCAGGGTCGGCGTAGGCTCGTCCGGACGTTCGGGGTTCCAGAGCATGGCGCGCCGATAGCGGTCGTAGTCGCCACTCTTGTCGAGATAGGCTTCGCTGAAGTCGACCGCGACGGTCATGGTCAGGAGGTCTCTGATCTTGAGGTCGCCATAGGCCGAGCCCAGAGCATCCGGAACATAGGTGGAAACCAGTTCGTCGGGGGAAAGGGAGCCGCGGTCGATGAGGATGCCGGCAAGTAAGCCGGTGACCGATTTGGAGATTGAAAAGATGATATGCGGTCTGTCGGGATCGAAATGATCGGCCTGCCATTCGGCAATGATCTCGCCGTCCCGCATGATGACCAGGGCGTCGCTTTCGCTCTCTTGGAGAAAATCCTCAAGCCCTACAGTCTCCTCGGCCAGGTTGCTCACCTTGAGGTTGGCGAAGTGGCCGAGATCAAGCGCCGGCCGTTCCTGCTTGCGCGCGCTGCGGATCACTGCCGAAGGTACGAATTCCGATACGCTCTGAAACGACCAGGTCGAGTAGGGGCGCGCACGCCAGTTCGATAGATTGATGTCTGCGCGTGCGAAGGTATGGCTGGTCATTGGGGTTCCTCCCAAAGGCTTCGTTCGATCGAGGATATCGGGCCGGTTCGTTATGCCTTTGCCGGGCAGGAAAGGTGTTATCCAGGCGGCGGTCAGGCCGCGCCCTTTGCACCGTCGAACTTGCGGTCGAGCAACATAGCCGCGTCGAGCAGCCGCCGAGTGTATTCGTGCTTCGGCCGGTCGAAGATGTCATCGCGCTCGCCGATTTCGACGATGCGGCCGTTCTGCATGACGGCGACGCGATCGGCGACCTGTTCCACCGCCCCGAGATCATGCGAGACGAAGAGGCACGCAAAGCCGTAGCGCTCCTGCAGGTCGCGGACGAGTTTCAAGATCTGCTTCTGCACCGTCATATCGAGTGCCGAAACCGGTTCGTCGGCCACGACGAAGGCCGGCCGGCGGACGATGGCCCGGGCGATCGCGACGCGTTGGCGCTGGCCTCCCGAAAGTTGATGTGGCAGCCGGCGCAGGAACGCGGTATCGAGCCCGACCTCGGAAAACACCTCCAGCACCCGCTCGCGGCGTGCCGCAGCTGACATGTCCTTTTCGAGCTTCAGCGGCTCCCCGACAATGTCTCCGACCCTCTGGCGGGGGTCGAGCGACGAATAGGGGTCCTGGAAGATGATCTGGATATCGCGGCGCTGTTTTCGCGCCAGGTCGCTGTTGCCGGTTTCGATCTTTTCGCCGCCGAAGGATATCGTCCCGTCGGTTATGCCAACCAGGCCTACGATCGCCCGGCCGAGGGTGGTCTTTCCCGAACCCGAGCCGCCGACGAGCGCGAGGGTCTCCCCGCGTCCGATCGACAGATCGACGCCATCGACGGCCCGCTTCGGTTCAGTCGGCTTCAGGAAATTGCGCCGGCCGGGATAATCGATGGTCAGGTCACGGATCTCGACCAGCGGCTGCTGCTGGGTGACATTCCTTGTGCCGCCTGCGGCTCGTCGCGGAAGCGCATCGACGAGCCTGCGGGTGTATTCATGCCTGGGCGCGGAAAGTACGTCGATGCTGCGGCCCTGTTCGACTGCCTTGCCCTTGTGCATAACCACGACATCGCGCACGTAATGCGACACCATGCCGAGGTCATGGCTGATCAGCAGGACCGCCGTGCCGTTTTCCCGGGTCAGCTCCGCCATCAGGTCGAGGACGTCTCGCTGCACCAGCGTGTCGAGCGCGGTTGTCGGCTCGTCGGCGATGAGCAGTTCCGGCTTCAGAAGCATGACCGATGCCAGCATGATGCGCTGGCGCATGCCACCGGAAAACTCGTGCGGATAGGCGGAGAGGCAGCGTGTCGGATTCTGGATCTGGATGCGCTCCAGCATGACAAGGCAGCGGTCGCGGATCTCGGCCTTGCCTAGTTTTCGATGCAGGGCCAGGCCCTCGGCCATCTGGTCGCCGATCGTCATCGATGGATTGAGCGACACCATCGGCTCCTGGAAGACCATGCCGATCCGGGCGCCGCGAATATCCCGCATCGATTTCGATGCAGCTCCGACAAGTTCCCTGCCATGAAAGCGGATGCTGCTTTCCGGCGTGACGGCCAAAGGTGACGGCAGCAGGCCAAGGATGGACCGCGCCGCCATCGTCTTGCCGGAGCCGGACTCGCCGACTAGCGCCAGCATGCCTCCAGGCTCGATCGCAAAATCAAGCCCGTCGACGACCCGGGCCAGGCCCTTGACGCTGACGGAGAGGTTTTTCGCGGCGATGACGGCTGTGCTTTGGTTATCTTCGTTCATTGTTTCTCAGCCCTGCATCTTGGGGTCGAGCCAGTCGCGCACCGCATCGCCCAGCATGTTGATGCCGAGCAGCGTCAGCGCGATGCAAAGGCCGGGAAGCACGATGAGATAGGGCGCCTGGGTGATGAAGGGCCTGGCGCTCGCCAGCATGTTGCCCCAGCTCGGTGCCGGCGGCGGCACGCCGAGACCCAGGAAGGAGAGGGCGCTTTCCGACAGGATCACCCAACCGAACATGGTGGTCGCGAGCACGGTGACGGGTGCGACGCAATTGGGCAGTACATGGCGGACCATCGTCACGATCTCGCTGTTGCCCATCACATGCGATGCCTCGATATATTCGCGCTCGCGGATCGACATCACACTCGCCCGGACGACGCGCACGACGGCTGGCATATAGGCAAGCCCGAGCGCCACGACGATTGCTTCGCGGCTGGCTCCGGTCACGGCCATGATCCCGAGCGCCAGGAGCAGGCCCGGAAAGGCGAGAAGGGCATCGTTGAACATCATGATCACCCGGTCGCTAGCGCCGCGGTAAAAGCCGGCAAGCACGCCAAAGACGAGGCCGAAGGCGATCGCGAAGGCGACGGTCGCAAACGCGATCCAGGCGCTGGTGCGCGCGCCATACATCAGTCGACTCAGAATATCGCGCCCGAACTCGTCGGTGCCGAGCAGGTGGCCGGTTGTTCCCGGCGCTTTCATGCGCGCGAGAAGGTCGAGCTTCAGCGGATCGTAAGGTGAGATCAGCGGCCCGCCGACCGCCAGCAGCACCAGCAGCGCCACGATCGTTCCGCCGATGGCGGCACTCACGCCGCGGCGAGGGAGGCGAAGAGACATAGCGGTCATTGCGCAACTCTCGGATCGAAGATCGGATAAAGCAGGTCAACCATGAGATTGACGAGAATGTAGATCGTGCTGATGAACAGGATGCATCCCTGCACGACGGGATAGTCGCGAGCATAGATGGCATCGATCAGCAGCCGACCGAGGCCGGGAATGGTAAACACCGTCTCGGTGACGGCAATGCCCCCGAGCAACCCGCCAAGAATCAGCCCGATCAGGGTCCAGGTCGGCGCAAAAGCGTTCTTGAACGCATGCCGCCACATGACGGCGCTCTCGCTGAGCCCTTTGGCGCGTGCATGGGTGATATATTCCAGCCGGGCGACCTCGATGGTCGCGGCGCGCGCCATGCGGACGATGGCACCGAGTTCGACCAGGACCAGGGTCAGCACCGGCATGAAAATATACATGAGCGCGGTGCCAAAATCCTCGCTGAACGACACGTAGCCGATGATCGGGAACCATCTCAGCCAAAGGCCGAAAAAGAGGAGGATCATCAGCCCCAGCCAGAAGCTTGGTATGGACAGGAGAAGTGTGGACGTCGCGACCACGCCGATATCCGCAAGACTGTGCTGCCGCCAGGCGGCGATCATGCCCGCCGGCACCGCGATCAGCGAGGCGAAAAAGACGGCGACGACGACGATCGTTGCAGATACGCCGAACCGCTCCAGTATCATCGGCAGAACCGGATCGCCGGTGCCGATCGACGTGCCGAAATCGCCGGTGAGGATGTTGCCCAGCCAGATCAGGTACTGGAAGACGATCGAGCTATCGAAGCCCATCTTGCTGCGGAGCGCGGCGAGCTGCTCGGCCGTTGCCAGATCGCCGAGCATCATCGACGCCGGATCGCCGGGGATCATCCGCATCATGACGAAAACAGCGGTAGAGGCGATGAAGAGGGTGGGAATTGCCGAAGCGAGGCGGCCAGCCAGGAAGCGGATCATCGCCTTACGCCTCCCAGGCCTGCCGCGACGTAGTTCGTTCCTGCAGCAGGGCAATCGCCGGGCCGCGCGAGCGGCCTGACGAAATCATCGATTTCGCAGGCAGATTCCATGTTCTCTGTTCCCATGTCTGACATTCGCAGATCGTTGTTATGGCTTTAATATATTGCGATCTTCGATCGCGCAATACGTATGCGAAAATGAGAAAGAGATGCAGTTTAAATTACTGAAGATAAATGGTAATATTTTCTGTAAAAGTGGATGTCTGCCAAGTTTTCTAATAAAACAGTCGGCAGTTTTAGCCCGCTGCAAACTCTGCATGCTTCAGCAGATAGGCAGCCCCTTCGCTGATATCGCGCACGATGGCCCCGCGGGCTTTTGGTCCGTCACCCTTCTCCAGCGCTTCGAGTGCATCCTCATGATAGTCGATTTCCAGGATGCCCGAGAGGGCCCCGTCGAAGCTGCCGGAATAACGGCGGAGAAAAGGGCCGATCTGCATCCACAATGTCTCGATGAGGAAGAGCAGCGGCGCGTTGCCACAGTGGCGGTAAATGGTGAATTTGAAATCGTAGTTGGCGGCAAGGTAAAGGTCGATATCGCCGGCTCGCGCCGCATTGGTTAGCTCTTCGCTGAGCTTGCGGATTGTGCGCAGATTGTTGCCGTTGATGATCGAAGCGGCGCGCTCCGTTGCGGCACCTTCCACGACGGTGCGGGCATCCATCAGCTGGGCGAATTCGGAAGCGGTGATCTGCGGCACCTCGAGACTACCGTTCGGCAGGGGACGCAGCGCCTGCTGGGCCTGCAGGCGCATTAGCGCGGCCCGAACCGGCATGTCGCTTGTGCCCAGTTCCTGTGCGAGCTTGCGGGATGTCAGCTTCTGGCCCGGCTCGAACCGCCCGGACACGAGGGCACGGACGATTTCCGCATAGACTTTCTCGTGAAGGGGTTCGACTTCGACCGCCGAAAGACCGAACTGCTGCTTTTTAGCCATCTTACTTCCCTTGTTGTTGCCGCGCCCGCCTGATGGGCTGCGACCTTAAACCTCATCTTTTATTGTTTTTCTAAACTGTTAGCCGGCTGATGTCACCGGGACAACCATGTCATCCCGGCAAAATTGTGCGATCTGCGATCGTAATTGTTCGCAAGGCGGGGATGATATCTCACGCCGTCTCGAGATAGGTGCGATATTCGAACTGGGTGATCTGGGTGGCGAAGGCTTCGAGCTCCTGTCGCTTGCAGGCCACCAGTCCAGACCGCAGGACAGGAGAAAATATCTCCGCGGCATGCTGTCCCACCTCGAAGGCATTGATGGCCGAATGCCAGTCGAGAGGCAGTTTTTCGAGATCCTTGCCGTATGCGTCGCCGCTACGCGGCTCCCCCGGCGAAAGCTGCTTGCGGATGCCGATCAATGCCGCTCCGAGAACCGCCGCCATCACCAGATAGGGGTTGGCGTCGGCGCCTGCGACCCGATGTTCGATGCGACGCGCCTTGTGGCTTCCCCCGGGGATGCGAATTGCGACCATGCGGTTTTCGTAACCCCAGGCGACCGCGGTCGGGGCGTAGGAGTTCGGCCGCAGCCGGCGATAGGAATTGTAGTGCGGGGCAAAGATCAGGGTGCTTTCAGCCATCGCCGCCAGCATGCCGCCGATCGCATGCCGCATCATCTCGGTTCCTTCGTCTCCGCCATTGTCGAAGACGTTATTGCCCTCTCGGTCGAGCAGGCTGAAATGGATATGGAACCCGCTGCCTGAATGATGGCCGTAGGGTTTCGCCATGAAGCAGGCCGCCAGCCCATGCTTGCGCGCGATACCTTTGACGGTGCGTTTGAAGAACAGGGCGTCGTCCGCTGCCTGAAGGGCATCGGACGTGTGGTTGAGATTGATCTCGAACTGACCGATGCCGTTTTCGGCGATCGTCGTATCGGCCGGGATCCCCTGCTCATGGCAGGCGACGTAGACGTCGTCGATAAAGGCTTCGAACTGATCGACCTCGTCCATATCCATGGCCGCAGCACTGTCGAGGCGCCGGCCGGTGGCAGGGGAAAGGGGCCCAAGCGGCAGATCCGCATTGGGATCGACCAGGTAGAATTCGAGTTCCGTCGCCGTCACCGGCGTCAGGCCCAGTTCGGCATAACCGGCCAGCACGGTGGCCAGTGCGCGGCGCGGATCGCCGAGAAAAGGAACGCCATGCTCATCGGCAAGCCAGACCGGCAGCATGGCCGTCGGCCGGGCGAGCCAGTTCATCGGCATCACGGCGCGACCCGTCCAGTCGCATCGGCCATCGGCATCGCCCGTCTCGAACACCATGGGATTGCCGGCGATATCCTTGCCCCAGATATCGAGGCCCGGGACCGAGAGCGGCATTCTCAAGCCGCCTGCCAATGCCTTTTCGGCCTGGTCGCGCGGAAGACGCTTGCCGCGCATGATGCCGTTCAGGTCGCAGACCGCCGCTCGGACGCTTTCGATTTCGGGATGCGCCTCAAGCCATTTCAATGCACCGGCAATGTCCATTCTCTTCCTACTTTCTCCCATGAAACCCTGTCCGCTTTGCACGTTAGCACCGATAACGGATCCAGGTGGTCTTCAAAGCGGTGTATTTCTCGATGGCGTGGCGCGACAGGTCGCGACCCGAGCCGGACTGCTTGAACCCGCCGAAGGGAACCGCCGGGCTGACCGGATCGACCACGTTGACCGCTACGACTCCGGCTGTCAGTCGCGCGGATACCCGATGGGCACGCGACAGGTCGTCGGTGAAGACCGATGCTGCGAGGCCATAGATGCTGTCATTGGCGATGCGGATCGCCTCGTCCTCTTCCGAGAAGCGTATGACCGACAGAACCGGCCCGAAAATCTCGTCCCGGGCGATGGTCGAATCCGGCTTTACGTCGGCAAAGATGGTCGGCTCGATGAAGCTGCCCTTGCCGCCGATGGTGACAGCCTTGCCTCCCGCCACCAACGTGGCCTCCCGCCGCCCCTCGTCGATGAACCGCATTACATTGGAGGCATGCTTGGCCTCGACCATGGCGCCAAGGCCGGACTTCGGATCGAGAGGGTCTCCCGGCTGGTAGGCCGGCAGGCGTTTCAGCAGGAGATCGATAAACGTCTTTTCGATCGATTGATGGACGAGGAGACGCGAGGAGGCGGAGCAGACCTGACCCTGGTTATAGAAGATACCGCTTGATACCTGATCAGCTGCGGCTTCCAGGTCACCGCAGTCCGGGAAAACGATGACGGGCGATTTGCCGCCGCATTCGAGCCAGACCTGCTTCATGTTGGATTCGCCGGCATATTTCAGGAAGAGTTTGCCGACTGCAGTCGATCCCGTAAAGGCGAGGCAGTCCACATCCATATGACGGCCCAGCGCCTGGCCGGCCGTTTCGCCGAAACCGGGCACGACATTGAGAACCCCTTCGGGCAGGCCGGCATCGAGTGCCAACTGGGCGAGCCGAAGCGCCGTGAACGGAGATTGCTCCGCTGGCTTGAGGACGACGCTGTTGCCGGCGGCAAGCGCCGGCGCGCATTTCCAGATCGCCATGTTGAGCGGGAAATTCCAAGGCACGACCGCGCCCACGACACCCAGTGGTACGCGGCGGATAAGGGCCGCGTTGCCTTCCGGCAAGGGCGCCATTTCATCATAGACCTTGTCCGCCTCTTCCGCATGCCACTGAAGGATATTGATGGCAGCCGGGATGTCGTTGCCGGCGGCATGGCGAACGAGCTTGCCCATGTCCACGCTCTCCATGGCGGCGAGTTCGGTCAATTCGGCGCGCATGAGTTCGGCGAGACGCAGCAGGACCTTCTTGCGTTCCACGGGTGCGCGCCGGCTCCAGGCGCCGCTTTCGAAGGAATTCCGGGCGGATGCTACCGCTGCGTCGATATCCTCGGCATCGCCTGCGGCGACCTCGGCGAGCGTCTCTCCCGTGGCTGGATTGACGGATGCAAAACCTTGCCCTGACCGGGCCTCGACCTGTCGACCGCCGATCACCGCGCGGTTGCCAAGGCTGAGGGAGCGGGCAGTCCTGTGCCAATCGGTGAGGTTCATTCAGAAGTCCTTCTTGCGAGTTTTATCTTTGCCAGGCGATCGATGTCATAAAATTTATGGTACATTTACATGTGTTTATGAGGCTTAATTCCTCTTTATCTGATGGGATATTGCGTGATCTGTGATCGCACTATATGGATGGTTTCTCGAAAAGCCAAGCGGCATCGTGAAATGCCGTGTTTCAATTTCCAGCGGGAGTGACAAGCGATGAGATCGCACAACGAGGCGAAGCCCAACATCATCGGCGGCGAATGGATCTCATCACTCCAGGCAGTGGAAAATTTCAATCCCTCCGACCTGTCTGATGTCGTCGGTCTCTACTCAACCGGCGACGCTGCGGCCGTGGATGCAGCGGTCGCCGCGGCCCGCAGCGCCCTTCCCGGCTGGGTGCTCGCCACCCCGCAGCAACGCTTCAACATTCTCGACAAGGCCGCAGCCGAAATTCTGGCGCGCGAGGAAGAGCTTGGACGACTGCTCAGCCGCGAAGAGGGCAAGACGCTGCCCGAGGGGCGGGGCGAAGTGGTTCGCGCTGGGATGGTGTTCAAATACATGGCGGGCGAGGCGCTCAGAAATCCGGGCGACGTATTGCCCTCGGTGCGCCCGGGCATCAGGGTGGAGGTAACGCGCGAGCCGGTTGGCGTCATCGGCATCATCACGCCCTGGAATTTCCCGATCGCCATCCCGGCCTGGAAGATCGCGCCAGCGCTTGCCTACGGCAATGCCGTGGTTTTCAAGCCTGCGGAACTGGTGCCCGGCTGCGCCTGGGAACTGGTCGATATTCTGCATCGCGCAGGGCTGCCGGCTGGCGTCCTCAACCTGGTGATGGGGGCCGGGCGCATCGTTGGGCAGGCAATCCTCGATCACCGGGATATCGACGCGGTTTCCTTTACCGGTTCGGCCGGAGTCGGTCGCGCAGTAGTGGCGACCGTCGCGGCGCGCGGTGCCAAGGTGCAGGCGGAAATGGGCGGCAAAAACCCCTTCGTCGTCCTGGATGATGCAGATCTCGATGTCGCGGTCGAGGCGGTCGCCAACGGATCGTTTTTTTCGACCGGCCAGCGCTGCACGGCGTCGAGCCGCATCATCGTGACGGACGGCATTCACGACCGTTTTTTGGCCGCGCTGAAAACAAGGATCTCAAGGCTGAACGTCGGGCATGCACTCCGCCCCGAAACGGAGATCGGGCCCGTCGTCGACAAGCGTCAGTTCGAGCAGGACCTGAACTATATCGAGATTGCGCGGAACGAGGGCGGCATTCTCGAGACCGGCGGCGAGTTGTGGAAGCGCGATACGCAGGGCTTTTTCCTTCAGCCCGCCCTTTTCTCCGCAACGACGAACGACATGCGCATCAATCGCGAGGAGGTTTTTGGGCCGGTCGCGGCGGTCATTCGCGTCAAGCACTACGACGAGGCGCTGCAGGTCGCCAGCGACACGGAATTCGGCCTTTCCGCCGGCATCGCGACGACGTCGATCAAACATGCCGAGCACTTCAAACGGCATGCGCGCAGCGGCATGGTGATGGTCAACGTGCCGACTGCCGGCGTCGACTACCATGTGCCCTTCGGTGGTATTCGAGGGTCGAGCTATGGCCCGCGGGAGCAGGGCGCCTATGCGAAGGAATTCTATACGAATGTGAAGACCGCCTATTCGATGTGAGGCGGCCATGCCTGCGCCAACGATCCGGATCGAAAGCCTGCATCTCTATCCGCTGAAATCCGGTTCAGCGATCGACATCCTTTCCGCATGGGTCGAGCCGGAAGGCCTGGCCGATGATCGAACCATGATGGTGACCGATCTTTCGGGGGAGTGCCTGACGTCCCGAGAATTTCCCGCCTTGCTGACGCTACGCTGCCTGATCGACGGTGGCGAGATCATCCTGATGGGGCCGGGTGCCAGGCCATATGTCTTTTCCCGCATGGCGCTTCGCCAGACTGCCAATTGGGCGGCGCGCGTATGGGGCGACGAGGTTGCCGTCCTCGATGCCGGCGACCCTGCGGCCGACTGGCTCTCGCGCTTTCTCGGCCATTCCTGCCGGCTCGTGTTGAAGGGGCCGCAAACGTACCGGCCTCTCGCCTTGAAGCCCGGCCATGCCGTCAGCTTTGCCGATACCGCACCGCTTCTGCTGATCGGCAAATCCTCTGTCGACGACTTGAACGAGTATCTGGAGACGCCGGCCGAGATGGCCTGTTTCCGGCCCAATGTCGTCGTTTCGGGAACGCTGCCGTTTGACGAGGACGGTTGGGGATTGATCCGTATCGGCGGGGTCGAATTCGATGTCGCCGGCGGCTGCGATCGCTGCGTGGTGACGACGCTCGACCCGCAAAGCGGGGAGGCGCGCACCGATCGGGAGCCTTTGGCGACGCTCGCAAAACGGCGCCGGGGAGAGGACGGAAAACCCTATTTCGGGCAGTTTCTCGTTCCGCGTCAATCAGGACGCATTTTTGCCGGGGATGCAGTCGAAATCCTCTCCCGCAAGGAGCCCGTCAGGCTTCGCCCGCCTCCGGACATGGAGCGGATCCGGAGGTTCGCGAAGCGGGAAGCGGTACGAGGGCCGGGACCGATCCCGATGATCTGCACCGGCATCGTGGCTGAAACGGCAGACATGCGGAGCTTTCGGTTCAAGGCGGAGGATGGTGCTGCGATCGACCATCTGCCTGGCCAGTTCATCACGCTTCAGCTGGAGATCGGCGGCGTTCCGGTACGCCGCAGCTATACGATTTCGTCCTCGCCGTCCCGGCCGCATCATATCGCCGTCAGCGTGAAACGGGTCCGTGGAGGTCGCGTTTCCAACTGGCTGCATGACAATCTGAAGGTCGGTGACCGGATGCTCGGTCTTGGACCGCATGGACGGTTTCATCTTGCTGCGGCGGACGAGAAACACTCGCTGCTGATGGTGTCGGCCGGCAGCGGTATCACGCCGATGATCGCCATGCTGCGGTATGTCGCCGACCTCGATCTGCCACATGATGTCGTCTTCCATCACAGTGCTCGCAGCACCGAAGATCTGCCCTTTACAGAGGAACTGCTTCTCCTGAAGCGGCAGATGGGAGACAGGTTGAAACTCTCCTGGAGTTTGACGTCCCCCGGGGTGGCCTCGATCGATGGTCCTTCGTCCCCATCTTACAAGGGACGCCTCAGTGAGATCATGCTTGCGGACATTTGCCCTGATATTCGCGATCGCGTGACCTTTTGTTGCGGGCCTGACGGCTTTCGGCAAGCGGCAAGAGCGATGCATCGGGAACTTGCACCCGATGCTACCTATCTTGAGGAAAGCTTCGGTTCCGACCTGACGGCAACCGTGGAAGAGGAGGTTTTGCCATATCGGGTGAATTTCCGGAAAAGCGGCATTATTGCCGAAGGCAAGAGCCCAGAAACACTCCTCGATATTGCGCGAACCATGAACATTCCGGTGCATGCCGATTGCGAGGCAGGTATCTGCGGGACCTGCCGCTTCCGTGTCGTTTCGGGCGACTGGATACTTGCGGCGAACTGCGCCGACCCCGAGCGTACAGCGCTCAGCGGGGAGGAAAAGCAGGAGGGATATGTGCTTGCCTGCAGCACCCGGCCGATTGGGAACCTCGTCGTCGACCTTTAGGTATCCACCGGCAGTTTTCACAGGCTCCAAACGGATTTTCGGCGATCTGCGGAAATCAATGCCGCGGAAATGTATATCTATATCAAAGAAATACGCCGACTCTTGTGACGGCGCAAAGAATTCTCCATCTTGCATATTGTGCGATCTGCGATCGCGATATATCGTCGACGAAAATGAGTTTCGGCGGTTCATCTGGCCGTCGTCAAACAGGATTGGGGTCGAAGCATATGGATACGGCGGGCACGAATGCCGTCTCGGACGGGAACATGAGCCTGGCGGACCGGGATCGGGGGGGATTTTTCCATCCGTTCACCTCCATCAGGGACCAGAAGGTCAACGGCGCCCTGGTCATGTCCTCGGCGAACGGATGCCGGATCCGTGATACTGA
Source organism: Neorhizobium sp. T25_27 (assembly GCF_002968565.1). Lineage (NCBI taxonomy): Bacteria > Pseudomonadati > Pseudomonadota > Alphaproteobacteria > Hyphomicrobiales > Rhizobiaceae > Neorhizobium > Neorhizobium sp. T25_27. The sequence goes on along the minus strand of NZ_PVBJ01000008.1, from coordinate 70,938 downwards.
CGGGGTCGAATACCTCGATGGCGCCGCCGGGTTGTGGTGCGTCAATGTCGGGTATGGTCGCAAAGAAATTTCGGATGCGATCCACGCCCAGTCGTTGTCGCTTCCCTATTTCCACACCTTCAACACGATCGCCAACGAACCGGTCATCCGCCTTTCCGAGCGGCTGCTTGCCCTTGCGCCGGCGAACATGCGCCGGGTCTTCTATGGATCGTCGGGATCGGACGCGAACGACACGGCGGTGAAGATGCTGTGGTCCTACAATATCTGCCGGGGCAAGCCCGAGAAGCGGAAAATCATTTCGCGGGCCTATGCGTATCATGGGGTTTCGGTCGCCTCGGGCAGCCTCTCTGGAGTGCCGATGGTGCACCAGTATTTCGGCCTGCCGATCGATTTCGCCCGCCACGTCTCGCGGCCCGATCTCTATCGCGATGCGCCGGCCCGCGGCTTTGCGACCGAAGAAGCCTATTCCGCCTATCTGGCGAAGGAGATCGAAGAGGTGATCCTTGCCGAGGGGCCGGATACGGTCGCCGGCTTTATCGCGGAGCCAGTCATGGGTACTGGTGGTGTCCTTCCGCCGCCGAAGGGTTATTTCCAGGAAATCCGCAAGGTTCTCGACAGATACGACGTGCGGATGATCGCCGACGAGGTGATCACCGGCTTCGGTCGTCTGGGCCGCTGGTTTGCCTCCGACCTTTACGAGATCGAGCCGGACCTGATCCTGGCCGCCAAGGGCCTGACCAGCGGCTACCTGCCGCTTTCGGCGGTCCTGGTCGGGGAAAAGATCTGGGACGTGTTCGAAACCGTCGCCGGTGACGGCCGGGCTTTCGCGCATGGCTTCACCTATTCCGGTCATCCGACCTGCGCCGCCGCCGCCATGGCGAACCTTGATATCCTCGAACGCGAGAACCTCGTGGAGCGTGTCGCCGAAATGGCGCCGGTGTTCCGCAAGACCTTCGACGACCGGCTGCTCGATCTCGACATTGTCGGCGATATCAGAAGTACCGGTTTCATGATGGGTATCGAACTGGTGGTGGATAAGACGCAGAAGCGCTCCTTCGAGGCTTCCGCCAAGATCGCCGGGCGGGTTTCGCTTGCCGCCCGCCGTCATCGGCTGCTGCTGCGGGCCTTGCCGAATTCTGACGTGCTGGCGCTCTCGCCGCCGTTTATCACCACGACCGAAGACATGGCCACGATTGCCGATCTTGCGCGTGCCGCTATTGTCGACGTGACGGATGAACTCAAGGCGGAAGGATTGTTATGAGCGCAGGTGTTGGCCGCTTCCGATCCGAGAACATCGAAACGGTCGCGATTATCGGCGCCGGCCTGATCGGCGGCGCCTGGGCGGCATTTTTCCTCAGCCGCGGCCTGAAAGTACGGGTCTACGACACCGATCCTGAGGGTGCTCGGCGGCTGGAAAAGGTCGTCGGCAACGCACTTGAGGATCTACGTCAGGTCGGATCAGTCGCGCCGGTAGCGACGGATGCTCTGTTTTTCTCCGGCGACCTCGAAGAGGTCCTGGCCGGCTGCGACTATGTCCAGGAGAATGCGCCGGAAAAATTGCCCCTCAAGCAGGCGCTCCTGAAACGGATCACCGATCTTACGCCTTCCGACGTGGTGATCGGTTCGAGCACGTCGTCTTTTCAGCCAAGCGAACTGCAGGCAGGAGGTGCGGAGGCGGAGCGGATTGTCGTCGCGCATCCCTTCAACCCGCCGCATCTCCTGCCGCTGGTGGAGATCGTGGCAGGGCCGAAAAGCAGCCCGGAGGCGCAGGCAGCCGTCTACCGGTTCTTCGAACGGCTCGGCAAGGCTCCCATCCGCATCACCCGGGAGGCCGCAGGCCATGTCGCGAACCGCATGACGGCGGCGCTCTGGCGCGAGGCGGTCCATATCGTCGCCGAGGGAATCGCCAGCGTCGAGGACGTGGACCGGGCCATCCGCTTCGGGCCGGGTCTGCGCTGGGCGATCGACGGTCCGCATATGCTTTATCATCTTGGCGGCGGCGAGGGCGGCATCGCCCATTATCTCAAACATCTCGGTCCGGCACAGGAAGCGCGCTGGCGTTCGCTCGGCAATCCATCGCTCACGGAAGACGTTCAGTCCCTGCTGATCGATGGGGTCATGCAGGAAGCGGCCGGCCGCAGCATCGAAGAACTCGGCGCGCGGCGAGATCGACTGCTTATTGCCCTTCTGAAGGCGCTCGATAGCACTCCCCTGTCCGGCAAGAGCGAGGTTGCGGGGTGATCCATTCACAGGAATTGCCGCGCATCATGGTGGCGCCGACCGGCGCTCGTCGGACAAAGGCCGACCATCCGTTACTGCCGATGACTGCCGACGAAATCGTCGGGACCGCCGCTGCATGTTTCGCGGCAGGCGCCGGTGCCATTCATGCACATGTGCGCGATGCTGAGGGAGGCCACAGCCTCGACATCGGTCTTTATGCCGATCTCGTCTCGCGTCTGCGCGAACGCGTGCCCGGCATGCTCGTCCAGATCTCGACGGAAGCGGTAGGTATCTACACGCCCGAGGAACAGATCGCACTAGTCCGTGCACTGAAACCGGCCTTCGTTTCGGTTGCCCTTCGGGAGATCTTCCCGGAAGGCGGTGACGAGGCGAGGGCGGTCGATTTCTATAGCGGGTGCAAGAGCGAGGGCATCTCCGTCCAGCATATCCTCTACGACGCCGTTGACGTACTGCGCCTTGCTGAATTTCAGGCGCGTCACCTGACTTCGACCTCGCGGCTTTCGGTCATCTATGTGCTTGGACGTTATGCGGTCGATCAGGAAAGCGGCCCCCAGGATCTGGAGCCGTTTCTCGATGCTGCCCTGCAGTTTTCGCAGCCGCCCGACTGGATGGTCTGCGCCTTCGGCCGCGGCGAAACGGACTGCCTCGCAGCGGCTCTTGCGGCCGGAGGCAAGGTAAGGGTCGGTTTCGAAAACAGCTTCTGGCACAGCGACGGGCGGATCGCGTCTTCCAATGCGGAACGGGTTGCCACTATCCGTGAAATTGCCGACCGCATGCAGGAAGGACGGCGCGCATGACCATGACGATTACGACGCCCTACCGGATTTTCGATGTCTCGCTGGCGCGGCGCGAGATATTGTCCCCCAATATGGCGCGGCTGACCTTCACGGGTCCGCAGGTCAGGCACATGGCGACGCTTGCGCCGGACCAGCGCATCAAGATCTTCTTTCCGAAACGGGATGGCTTGTCTCCGGCCATCCCGCATCGCCCGGACTGGTACGAACTCTACAAGGTCCTGCCACCTGGCGAACGCGTGCCGATGCGCACCTACACGATCCGGTATCTGCGTGCCGATGCCTGCGAAGTCGATATCGATTTCGTTCTGCACGGAGACAACGGACCCGCATCCCGCTGGGCCGCACATGCCGATCTCGGAGATCCCGTCCAGATCTCGGCCCCGAACCGGGACCATCTCGCAGGCAACCAGGGTTACGAGTGGAAACCTCCGGCAGGCGTGCGCAACGTCCTGCTGATCGCGGACCTGACGGCCGTCCCTGCGGCGATCGGTATTCTGGAGGAGCTTTCCGAGCTTCCCGATCCACCGATGACACAGGCTTTCTTCGAGGTGCCGGATGCGGGAGACCGACTGCCGCTTCCGCGGTGGCCCGGTCTCGATGTCCATTGGATGGTCCAGTCCGAAGCGGCGGCAGAACTCGCTCCCTATGGAGCTCTGATGATCGACGCTGCGGCAAAGGCCCGGCTGCCGCAGGGTGCGATCGGATCGATCGCTGTCCCGGAACTCGCCGAGATTGATGTCGACAGGGATTCGCTTTGGGAGCGCGCCGATACCAGCGACGGCAGCTTCTATGGCTGGGTGGCGGGCGAAGCCGATGCCGTGCGGATCATCCGCAATCTGCTGATCAAGGATCGGGGCGTCGATCGCACGCTCGTCAATCTCATGGGCTACTGGCGGCACGGCCGCATTCGGGACTGACCAATGCCGAGGTACGTTATTCTCAGGGACGATTTCGTTTCCACGCCATCGGCGCGGACGCTTTATGCCGACCTGCTGCGTCTCTGCGCACGTATCGGATATTCTCCACCTTCGCCTTTCTGAGCCTGATGGACATCAAACTCGGATAAAGGACAATAGTGATGAATATCCAGAAATACTCGCTGGCGGAGCTTCAGCGGATCGATTCGACCCATTTCCTCCATCCCTTCACCGATCACAAGGATTTGCGTGCCAAGGGCGCGCGGATGATCGTGCGGGGCGAGGGGCCTTTCATCTATGATGCGGAAGGAAACGAGATTCTTGACGGGATGGCAGGCCTCTGGTGCCTCAATGTCGGCTACGGCCGCGAGGAGCTGGCCGACGCTGCCTCCGCGCAGATGCGGGAACTACCGTTCTACAACTCGTTCTTCAAGTGCACGACGCCTGCGCCGGTGCAGCTTTCCGCCAAACTGGCGGAGCTCGCACCGCCGAACATGAACCAGGTCTTCTACGGCTCATCGGGCTCGGAAGCCAACGACACGGCGCTGCGCCTCGTTCGCCATTACTGGGCGCTGGAAGGCAAGCCGGAGAAGAATATCGTCATCTCCCGCAACTACGGCTATCACGGTTCGACGATCGCCGGCGCGTCGCTCGGCGGCATGCCCGACATGCACAAGCAGCTCGGCGGCGCCGTGCCGAACATTGTCCATGTCATGGCGCCCTACGCCTTCGATCTGGCCCTGCCGGGCGAAAGCGATCATGATTTCGGCCTGCGGGCGGCGCGTGCGGTGGAGGATGCGATCCTTGCCGCCGGTGCCGACAAGGTTGCAGCCTTCATCGGCGAACCGGTCATGGGGGCGGGCGGCGTGAAGATCCCGCCGGCGAGCTATTGGCCGGAGGTCCAGCGCATCTGCGAGAAATACGACATCCTGCTGATGCTCGACGAGGTGATCACCGGTTACGGCCGCACCGGCGAGTGGTTCGCCGCCACGACCTTCGGCATCAAGGCCGACACGATCACCACCGCCAAGGCTCTGACGTCAGGTTATCAGCCGCTTTCGGCGCTGTTCGTCGGCGACCGGATCGCCGAGACGCTGGTGGAAAAGGGCGGCGAATTCTATCACGGCTACACCTATGCCGGCCATCCGGTATGCTGCGCCGTAGCACTCAAGAACCTCGAAATCATCGAGAACGAGGGGTTGGTGGAGCGCGTCCGGTCCGAGACCGGTCCTTATCTCAGCGAGCAGCTCGGCAAGCGGCTCGGCGGCCATCCGCTCGTCGGCGAGACCCGCTCGGTCGGATTGATGGCGGCGATCGAGATCGTCAAGGACAAGAAGTCGCGCGAACGGTTCCAGCCGGGCGGTTCGGCCGCAACGCTGGTGCGTGACCACGCGATTGCGGGCGGGCTGATGGTGCGCGTGGTGGACGACACGATCATCATGGCGCCACCCCTGATCTGGACGCGGGAAACGATTGATCTCGCCTGCGATCGTCTTGTCGCTGCGCTCGATCTTGCCGAAGCGACGCTCGCCTCGAAGCGATAAACGAAAGGCGGCCCGGCGCACAGGTTGCGCCGGGCGGCTGATTGAAATCGATGACTTGAAATCAGGCGACGCTGCGAGCCGTTGATGCCGCCCGCTGATCTTTATCCATCTTGAGCTCATACTGGGTGAAATGGCTGCTGGTCGCCGGCAACGGGGCCACTTCCATCAATCCCTTGTCCGGCTGGCAGACGATCATCGCGACCGTGGCGGAGAGGTTGCCGACCTCGTTCTTGATCGCCGGCCGGCAAACCGCATAAGGCGCGCCGAATGTATCGAAGAGAGCTGTCTTGACGTCTTCCGCGGTGATGTCGCCAGTCTTTTCCGCCAGGATTTCACGCACCCGGAGATCGCGGTAGAGGCTATCGGGAACGTTGTTCAGGCCGGCTTCGCGCAGCTTGGAAAGCGCCACGGGGCTTTGCCAGTGGTTGGCATGAACGATCAGCCCGTTTTCGGGATAGAGCGGAAATACTTCGTCGGGCGCGCATTCGAAGTCGATGGCGACGCCCTCCCTGGCGCTGAGAATGACGTTGTTGGAACCGGATTTCGGCGTCGTCGCGATGGTGCGGATCGCCTGGGCGAAATGCGGCGATGCCAGCGCCTTGCGTCGGATGAAGGGCAGGGGAACGCCAAGCGCTTTGTAGTCCCGATCCGATTCCAGATAATTGGCGGTGATTGTCATTCCGTTCGAATTGAAGCCGCTGCGCATCAAGCCGCCGGCCTCCGTGAACATCAGGATATCAGGCCCATCCTCCTGAAGCACCCTGACCACGACGGAAGTCTCGGCGCATTCCGCCCGCCAGTCCCAGTTCTGGGCGTGGATGAGCGCGCCGTCGCGCGCCGCTTTCGGCATCACCACGACGCCGGTGCATCCGTCCTTTTCGCTGTCCTTGAAGCTCAGGCCGCGGCGGGCGACCTGCAGCAGTTCGGTGCGGGCGTTGATGAGGAAGACCGACGTGAAATCCAGCCCGGCGCCTTGCGCAATGCCATGCATCTCGTCCACCAGTTCCGGCGCCCAATCGCGGATGGCGGGCGGGAAATTCTCGACGAGCTCGACGACTTTTTCCCGGCTGAAGCCGACTCTCCCGAGCTGCTCGCGGTAAAGTTCGCTCGATAGCCGGACGCGCTCGCGGGCCTGTTCGCCGTACATTCTCCCGCGCTCGACGGGGGATCCGCTGATTTCGATAAAGGGAAAGGGTCTGATCTGCTCCACGGACTTCTCCATCGCATTGCGTTAATCGGCGGCCGCAACCGCCATCAGCATGCGGATGACCGCATGGTCGAGATCGTCGTCGACTGGCCCGGGTTCGGAAGAGAGCCGTACGATCACGGTCTCCGTCTTCGGATCGATCCACAGCCATTGGCCGTGAATGCCGATGGCGGCGAGTGCACCGGTGCCAGTCGAATACCAGTAGGAGCGATAGCTTCCTTCCGAGAAGAGCCAGGCCTGGTTGCCGGTGGCCCAGGTCTGCCGGTTGCCGCCTTGCCAGATCGATTTTATCCACTGTTCCGGAATGATGCCATTGCCCATGAGCCGCACCATTTCTCCGATGCGGGCAAGATCGCGCGCGGTCATCGAGAGACCAGCGGAGGCCCGTGCATTGCCAATCCTGTCGAGTGTCAGATGCGCGTCGCTATAGGCGCCCACGGGTTGCCAGAGATAGGTCTCGACCAGATCGGCAAACCGCTTTCCAGAGGCAATCTCCAGCAGAATGCCTGCGACATCCGTGTTCGGCGAATGATAGGCGTGGATGCTGCCATGGGGATGCGGCCCCCTGGGGATGGTGCAGAGGAACGACTTGAGGTCCGGCGCCGGATCCGACGGCTTTTCCGGGTTCCACAACATGGCGCGGCGATAGCGATCGAAGGCGCCGGTCAGGTCAAGGTAATCCTCCGCAAAGTCCAGGCTGACGCTCATGTTGAGCAACTGCTCGACCGTAGCGTCGCCGTAAGCCGATCCGCGCGCGCCCGGCAGGATATCGGCTATGCCATCGGAGAGCTTCATCATGCCCTGTTCGATCAGCACGCCTGCAATCAGAGCCGTGATCGACTTGGAGATCGAGAAGATCATATGCGGCCGGGCTGGATCGCAATGTGGAGCATACCATTCGGCAGTGATCTCGCCCTTGCGCATGACGACCAGGGCATCGCTATGAGTGTCCGTCAAGAACGTCTCGAGCGATATCGCCTGCCGGCCGAGCCCGGCAATCGGCAGATCCGCTAACGACCCCAGAGGCAGTTCCCTATCTTCCCGGATGCGCCGGCTTGCGATGATCGCCGAGGGAACGATCTCGGATGCATTCTGAAATGACCAGGAGGAATAGGGTCGCGTACGCCAGTTCGCGAGCGTTATATCTGCGCGGTTGAATGGATCCATAAACAGCGTCTTTCCGAGGATCGAATGGGGAATGTCGCCCAGTAGTACAGCGCGATTTGCGATCGCACAATCAATTCTCGCGAAAACTCCCGTGATTTTCTCTTGGTTGCCCGCAGCTTGATATCAAAACGCGAGAGAGAATTTGCATTAAGTTCTTAAAAATAAACGGGTAATTTTTTAAAAATTCAAATTTCCTACTCCCCGTAAAAATTTTCATTGTGCGATCGCAGATCGCGATATAGGTTTGCCTTAATCAAGAAATAAAGGGGTATGTGAATGCGGAAGATTTTCGGCAACGGAAAGAAGCTAACCTTTTATGACTTCGGGGCGACGATCGTCTATGCGTCCCGGTTCGATCAGCGATTCCCCTATTGCGCCTATGTGCCGGAAGACTACGACGAGGATTCCGACAAGACCTATCCGCTGCTGGTCGTGGTGCATGGTACCGAGCGGCACATGGAAGGATACAGGAATGCGTTTGCCGACTTTGCAGAAGCGAACGGCGTCATCATCCTGAGCCCGCTGTTTCCCGCAAGCATTGCCCGCCCGGGCGATATCAACAGCTACAAGATGATCCGCTACGGCGACCTGCATTATGACGCGGTGATGATCGACATGATCGCCGAGATGAAGGAGCGCTATCGCATCGCCGGCGACAAGGTGATGATGTACGGCTTCTCCGGCGGCGGGCAGTTCACCCACCGCTTCCTCTATCTGCATCCGGAGCAGATCCTTGCCGCCTCCATCGGCGGACCCGGCACCGTTACGCTCATCGATCCAGATCGGGATTTCTGGGTCGGAACCCGCAATTTCGAGAGCGTCTTCGGCAAGCCTCTAGATCTCGATGCCCTGCGGCAGATACCCGTTCACATGATTATCGGCGGCAACGATCACAACACCTGGGAAATCACGGTGAAGCCGACCGATCGATGGTGGATGGAAGACGCCAACATCGCCGGCGTCGATCGCGTCGACCGTATCGTGTCGTTGAAGAACAGTTTCGAAAAGGCGGGCGTGAACGTGACCTTCGATGTCGTGCCCGGTATTGCCCACGACGATGAAACGATGATTCCCCTGGTGAAGAATTTCTTTGCGAAAATCCTCGGCGACCTTCGCGGTCGCAGTCTTTGAAAACGGATTGCCTGAACATATCAACCCGGGAGTTCACGATGAGAACCTGTTTACGCATGGCAGCCGCTGCCGCACTTATGCTATTGCCGGATATGACGTTTGCGCAGGCGCCACAGAAAGGCGGCACGTTGACGATCGCATTGAATTCCGACATCCGCAGCCTTGATGCCAGCCGCCGCGACGCCAATACCGACACCGTCCTTAACCATATCTACGAACAGCTGGTTGCCTATCGCGACGACCTGTCCGTCGGGCCGGCTCTCGCCGATTCCTGGGACATTTCTGCCGACAAGACGGTCTACACTTTCCATCTTCGCCCGGACGTCCTCTACCACAACGGCGATGGCGTTCGCGCCGCAGACGTCAAATGGCTGTGGGACAGGCGTATGAACACCGCCAAGACCGACAATCCGTGGGTCTGCGTTCCGAATTTCGACGGATCGCAGGGCTTCAAGGTTGTGGCAGTCGAGGCGCCTGACGACAGGACGGTGGTCTTCAAGCTGGACCAGCCAAGCGGCATGTTCCTGATCCGCATAGCGAGCATTGCCTGTAACGTGTGGGCGGCAAGTCCCAAGAATGTCGGGCCCGACGACAAGTGGATTGCCAATTCGGCCATCGGCAGCGGGCCATTCAAGCTGAAGGAATGGAAGAAGGAGCAGCAGATCGTTCTGGAGCGCTTCGATCGCTACAAGCCGTCCAAGGCGCCGGGCAGCGGCTATAGCGGCGACCGCACGGTGAATGTCGATACAGCGCGGTTCGTGCTTATTTCCGACAAGTCGTCGGCGGAAGCGGCTCTGCTGGCTGGGCAGGTCGATGTCATGCAAACCGTGCCGGCCACACATATGGATGACCTGAAGGGCAAGGGCGCCCAGATCGTATACTCGCCTAGCCTGTCGTTTACGGCCCTGATGGTACAGACCAAGGATCCGCTGCTTTCCGACGTCCGGATGCGCCGCGCGATCGCTCAATCGATCGACCTGAAGCAGATCGCCGAAGTCAAGACAGCGGGCCTTGCGAATTACAACCCCTCCGCCGTTGCGCAGTCCAGCGCCTATTTTGACGATGCGTTCCTCAATTGGCCGTCATACGATCCCGAGGCCGCAAAGGCTTTGCTGAAGGAGGCCGGTTACAAGGGGCAGCCGATCAAGATCCAGACCAATACGCGCTATCCCGGCATGTATGACAATGCGGTCCTGATACAGGCCATGCTGACCAGCGTCGGCATGAATGCGCAACTGGACATCCTGGACTGGGCGGCGCAACTCGAGAACTTTCTCGCCGGCAAGTTCCAGCTGCAGTCGTTCGGTTTTTCGCCGCTTGCAGATCCGAGCCTGAGATATGCGGGTCTCATCGGCGACAAGGCGAAGGATCCCACTCTCCAATGGGAGAACAAGGAGGCCATGGCACTGAATATCGAGGCCATGAGGGAGACCGACACGGCAAAGCGGCTGGCACTGTTCAAGCAGATCCATGCCTTGATGGTCAAGGACCTGCCGATCTTCGGTCTCTACTACACCCCGATCGTGGATGCGGCAGCGTCGGATGTCCGAGGCTACAAGGTGTGGGCCATGGACCGGGTCAGGGCCTGGCACGTCTGGAAGGCAAAATAGCATCTGCCTCAAATCCATCGGCAATGATGCAGCTGTGGCATTCCAATCAACCACTCGCCGAAATCGGTCGGCGGGTGGCTTTCTTTACGACCACCGCGGTGATCTGCGGCGATCAATCTCCAGGAAGTGGACGGCGAGATGAAAATATCGGAACTTGAAGGACGGCTTCAGGCTTTGTCGGAAGGCCGGGGTTTTGATGTTTACTGGCATCTCCGGTTGGCGGCCGGTGGAGAAGAGTTGACACGCAATGGTACGGCAGTCCTGCCATCGGCAAGCGTTCGCAAGATATCGGTGATGATGGCCGCACTGTACGCCGCTGCCGAGAACCGTCTGGATCTCGAGCAGCCCGTCATCATTGAGAAGGAGCTGCAGGAAGGAATTCTTTCCGGTGTATGTCAGTATATGACACCCGGCCTGACTTTCCCGATGAGGGATGCCATTCTGCAGATGATCATTACCAGCGACAACATCTGCACCTATGAGGTCATGAAGAGTTTCGAGATACCCGAATTCACCGATTATTGCCGCCGCATCGGAATGGACAATACAATCCATCGTACCCGCTTGCCGCCGGTCGGATTGAAGCGGGAACATGAACTCGATCAGGTGACGACCACCACGGCCAGCGATCAGGTGCTTCTGCTCAATCTGATCCTCGCCGGAGCAAACGGCGATCTGGCTGCTGTAGAGTGCCTTGGTGTGGATGCCGAAAAATGCGCAATGGCGCTGCGCTTCCTGACGTGGCAGCGCTATCGCAGCATGATCCCGGGACATCTCCCGACCTTGACGACTGTTGCCAATAAGACCGGCTGGGGAGAGCGTGGATGGATGGATGCCGGTATCGTCTTCAAGGACGGTGCTCCCCTCTACATCATGAGCGCGACGACCGACAATGTTCCAAAGACCATGCCTGACGGCATGCCTGGTCGCGTGGCGTCTGCAACGTTGATTGCTGAACTTTCCCGTGCGTGCTGGGACATGCTGGGCTGAGCGACGCGGGATCCGTCCGATCCTCCGCGAAACCCTGAGGATCCAAGCGACCCTCGGATGTGATCATGCTTGGCTATGATTTCGTCGATCCATCGGCGATGCGGGATCTGTTGCCTCGGGCCGCCGAAGCCAATCATCGGCGTGATGGCTGCGGACCCAATCCACGGAGCCTTGGCCGCCAGGGCCGGATTGCCGACCTTGTGGCGCCAACGCGGGACTCACGACGCGGCGGCGTAGCGGCTGCGGCCTGTCTTTTTCGCCTCATAAAGAGCAAGATCGGCTCGGCGCATCAAAGCGTCTGCCGACTTCGCGTCGTGAGGATACCTTGCCAGACCGATAGAAATTCCGACTTCCAGCGTTTGGCCGCCAACCACAATCGGATTGACCATTGCCTCCAGCAGGCTTTCAGCTGCGCTGGCGGGATCGCTTTGTCTTGATGCGTGCTTGAATAGAACGACAAACTCATCTCCACCAACACGCGCAAGCAAATGCCGTTCGTCCAGAACCGAACGGAAGCGTTGCGCCACCGCGTGGAGAAGAGCATCTCCGATCGCATGCCCATGCGTGTCATTAACTTCCTTGAAACGATCGAGATCGATCCACAGTAGCCCAAACTCTTGATTGGACAGCGCCTCTTTTTTGAGCTCAGCATGCAACAACCTTCGATTCGGAAGTCCCGTCAACTCGTCATGGTTCACGAGGTGGTCCAAGCGTTCACGAGCACGTTTATGATCGCCAATATCGCGAACTTCGACGAGATGTCGCAACATGCCTCCCGACAGGATCGGTGTCGTGTTGAGGGCTACGTCCACCCGCACCCCATTGGTCGCCTTTAGCTGTCCTTCAGTCTCGTACAGGCGAAGTGCGTGACGATTGGCGCCTGCCGGGAGTTCAAAAAAGTCGGCAACGGCACGACCTTCGATACTCGACCCTTCACAGCCGACTAACCGCTCGAATGCCTTGTTTGCCGAGATGACCTCATCATCCTGACAAATAAGGATGCCGATCTGTGCGGCCTCGAGAATGCATCGCATCTGTTGGGCGTCAGCGGTCGCGTCATGAGCACGTCGATCAAGCATAATCGTCACCAGACTGAAGATCACGATCAATGTTGTGACCACGGCAATGGAGAGCCCGAGGAGAAATTCCGACAGGTTCCCATCCGCAACTCGGAGAGACGGGTCTGTCCTGAGAAGGGCGGCACTCATCGCCGTGAAATGCAGTATGCAGATAGCTGCACCGAATAAGGTTCCCGCGGCAAGGCGAGATCCGACCGAAGCACGTCGACGTCCAGCGAATGTCGCCGCGATCACCAGTGAGCTGCCCGCGCAGATCGAAAGCGCAACGAGAGGCAAATGCCACTCGAAAGTGCCGGCAAATAGCAAAGCCCTCATGCCGATGAAGTGCATGATGCCAATTGCGGCGCTAAGAAGAAGACCGCCCGCGAGAACGTTGACAAGACCAGGCGACAGCAACAGGGGCGTCGCAGTTGCGGCAAAGGCAATTGCAAGAAAGGCCGAAATCGCTGTGAGACCTACATCGTAGCTCACAAACGCAGCAGGTTGAAAACCCAGCATGGCGATGAAGTGCGTCGACCAAATTCCACCACCCGCCGCGAAGGCAGCCACAAATACCCAAACGATCTTCATACGTCCAGATCGCGCTCTGGCATGGTCGAGGATGGTGAACAGTGCAAAGCCCGAAAAGAGCGCGACAACAATCGCCAGGATAACAAGCGTCGGATTATGATCGGTGCTGATGCAATCGAGTATGCGAATGAACATTTGGAGCTCCGCTACCGGCTAAAATCGACTTGCTGAGCGGGAGCCATGTCTCACTCGAGATAAAAGGCTCACGATCAGGGATTATGGCTGTGCAGCGCAAACACTGTCGATCCAACGATCGGCGCGGCCCTTAATATTGCTTTAAACTTATAGAGAGGTTTCTATCCATCTGGGCGTAAGAGGCTGAAAAAATGGAAGCACTCCTGCTCCAAGCGGACAAGTATATTCTGTGGAGAAAGCCGGCCGCCTGCTGGTGTTGAGGTCCGTGTCGCGTGGCTCCTTTTCCGTTTGCGGCAATCCAGTTTCACCGGCGTCCGGGGCGCTCCCACAGCCTGATTGATCGGCACTGGGCGTTGTTGTTCTGCCGCGGGGGCAGGGGTCGTCGGACTGTGCATAGACAGGGCCGGAAAGCTGGAGTATGCGGGCGCAGGAGCCTTGTGAGCCGAGAGAAAAAGACCGTGACAGACCTCAATCAAGTCTTGCCTGACCGGAAAATACGGATTCGCAAGACGGGGGTATGGCCGGGTGTGTTTTCCTATCTCGGGGGGGTGATCATCCTGGCGGTGGCGGGGTTCATCGGGGTGTGGCAGGCGCCGGGCGTGGTCAATGACTGGCTGGTGGCGAGCGATCCTGTGGCGGTGCCCGACGCGACGATCACCGATGGGGAATGCCGTGCGCGGCGAGTGGTGTTCGTCGAGTGCTCAGCCCATATTACCTATGAAATCAAGGGCGAGACCCTGGAACACGATATCGAATTGATGTTCGTGGATTTCAACATCGGCGACTACGAAGTCGACGTGGTGCGTTCGGCATCGCAGCCCAACCGAGCGGCGCTGTCGCTGGGGCTGGACATGCTGTGGAACCGCACGCTCGTGGACAGTGCACTCGTGCTGGGGATCGCGGCAGGAGGGATCGCCCTCCTCGCCGGGGGCGTCAAAAGCGATCGCAGTCGCCGTTTAGCGCGGCGGGAATCGAAGCTGGATCTTCGGGAAGTTAAAGTGGCCCAAATCAGCCCTGTCTTGGGCGGCAAGTATGTTCAGTTCCAATATGGCATCGACCGCAAGGGCAAACCGCTGCTGGCGCTGTCGCGCTTTGGTGTGAAGGAAGAACCCTATTGGATCGACGGGCAGCGCGGGATGGCGCTGGCGGCTCTACCGGAAGGGGCGAGCGTGCCCGTACTGCTCGACGCGGAGCTCAAGCGGCTCGACGCCTCGCCGCCGGAGATTGAGACGATTGCGGTACGGTTGAAGCGAATGATGGCGGGGGCTTGAGGAGGCAGTTTTCTCCGTGCGCATCACGTCCGGTTCGAGATGTCGAGCCGATGCCCAAAGGTTACCCTCGGCCAGATCCGCTGGCACTACGGGTGAGATGCATCCTGATTCGCGACGCTCCTGCCCATCGAGACCGATGCGCGAAGAAGCTCGATGAATTCTTCCGCTTTGACACTCATAATTTTCGTCTTCCCATCCGTGTGATGAATCTCGATAATTTCCGACGCAATGCCCTTCTTTGAGTCGATGCTGTGGATCCGAGCAAAGGGTATGCTCCACTCCGCCGGTTTGCCGGTTTTGATCAGGCCTTTCCTCGCGAAATGAACGTCGCTTGATCGGATGGAGAATTCGCCGCCGACCCATTCACCACCATTCCGATGCAGCATCCACGCAGAAGCCGGCAGCAGGATCCACCTCCAGAATGGGATTTTGTAGTCGGCCGGCAATGGGGTCAACCATGCCGCAGGGATCGTATATGTCTTTGGTCCGGTCAACGCATCGTCCTCATCCAGGCACTGAGGTTGGCGAATAGCCAATTTAGCCAGGGCGGCCAAGTGAAAAGCGAGGGGATCCGGAGGCTCCCGCTCTGGGCGCGAGTGCCCGCCAACCGGGAATGTCTTGGTGCCAGTGGTTACTCGGTGGCTGAGACAAGGCCCAGCGCCAAGGCATATAGCGGAACAATCCAGAGCAAGGTGGCAAAAAAACCGGAGAACCAGAACCGCCTTGGTATATCATCGTCCGCCAGTCGCCGCATCCGCCGTGGTGGCGTGCGGGCCTCCGACCTCCTCCACAACAGGCCGGTGAAAAACAACCAGCTTGCAATCCCGCCAATCAATGTCACGGCGCAGAACAACACTATACCTACACCGATCGCCAATGATGCGAGGAGCCCGCTGAATTCGTAGTTCAGGAAAGCGATGACGGCGACGGCGACCGCCAGGCCGATTGCCAAAAAGGCCCAGTGGCCCCGAACGTTGACAATGGCTTCTCTGGCTTCAGATGGCACGGCGCGTATCGCAGCCGAAATGTTGGCGTTCAACTCATCCTCCCGATGGCGTCACCGTCCGCCGTTTGCGCGGATCGCAACATTCCAATCTGGATGAGTGGCAAAAGGTTCCGGATGAAGGCCAGGTCTCCGTCGTGGGTCGTCTCAACGTCCCCTGTCAAGCGCATCTACGCAGCCGCAGCCTTGGAGGTTTTGAGGCCGAGAATCCGCACCGCGTTATCATGGAAGATCTTCTGCTGGGTGGCGGCGCTCATCTCGATCTCATCGAGAAGTTTTAGGCAGACGGCCGGATCCCAGCAGGGATAGTCGGTGCCGTACATGACGTTGTCGGCGCCGAAATATTCGATCGCGAACTTCTGGCCGGCGGAATGCGGCGAAACCGTATCAGTGAACATCTGATGCAGATAATGGCTGACCGGCTTGGTCAGGCCCGCGGTCTTTGAATTCTTGTCCATGCGACCGGATTGGTATGGCAGTGCCCCGCCGGTATGCGACATGACGATCTTGAGGCCCGGATGACGCTCCATCGTGCCGGAAAGGATGAGCCGCGACGCGGCTGCGCTCACTTCCACCACGCGGCCGAGGCTCAGGTGCAGGGCATCATTATAGCCCTGCATGACATCGGCGAAAACCGCATCGGTCGGATGCAGGAACATCGGCAGGCCAAGCTCCGCAACTCGCTCGTAGAAAGGCTCCAGCCGGACATCGTCGATCATGCCTTCTTTGCCGACGCTGCCGGGCAGATTGACCCCCATCAGGCCGAGCCGGTTGACCGCATCGTCGAGCACTTCGATCGCAACCCGCGTATCGACCATGGGAATTGCGGCCGAGGCCCAGACACGGCCGGGATAACGCCGCTGCGCCCAGGCCATTTCCTCGTTCCAGGCGAGCGCCGCGTCGCGGCCTTCCTCGACCGACAGCTCCGAGAAGTAGATCGACAGCGGACCGATGGAGCAGACCACCGAAATGTCATGGCCGAGACTGTCCATATAGGCGAGCTGCTCGTCGAGATCGAACCACTCCTTCCAGCTCGCCACCGTGCCGCGGCGTCCATCGGCGCCGTGATAGGTATAGCCACCACGCGCGTTCACGACAGCCTTCGGGAAGCCTTCACGCTTCAGAAGCGGTTCGAAAATCGACCGCGGCCACCAGTGGAAATGGGAATCGATGATCTTCATGAGCCTTGTCCTTGGATGTTCTTCAGCGGTTGCTATCGACGCGCCAGGAATCGGTCTTGCTTTCCAGGAATGACAGGATCTGGGTGAGCAGCACGCCGAGCACCACGACGATGACGATCGACACCATCATCTTGGTGGTCTGCATCAACTGGCCGTAATAGGTAATCGCGTAACCGAGACCGGCATTGGCGCCGAAGAGTTCGGCAACCACGACACCCGTCAGCGCTCGGCCGACGCCGAGGCGAAGGCCGGCCATCATCACCGGTACGGATCCCGGCAGAGCGACGCGCAGGAAGATATCGAGCGGCCTAGCCCCGAAGGAGCGCGCAGCGCGGGCCAGATCACGATCGGTATTCTTGATGCCCGACAGCGTGTTGGCATAAATCGGCGTCAGGGCGAAAAGGAAGGCGATCGCAATGATGGTCGGCGTGCCATAGCCGAGCCCGGCGACGAACAGCGGATAGAAGGCGACAGTCGGCGCCGAATACTTGAACCAGATAAACGGTTCCAGCGCCGATTCCACATCCGCAAACCAGCCGGCCAGCATGCCGAGGATAATACCGACCACGGCAGCAAGGCCAAGCGACCAGACGAAACAATAAAGCGTCGCCGCCACATTGGTGGCGACCGAACCGTCTTCGAACTGAACCATGAACTCCGCGGCGACCTGGCTCGGCGTCGAGATGAAGAACGGATTGATGAAGCCCGTGTCGACGGCGTTCTGCCAGAAAACCACGATGCCGATCATCGACAGGGTGCCGAGCACGAGCGCCTGGCGGCGATAGAAAAGTTCGGCGATCATTTCGACCTCCAGTCGCGGACCTTGTTCTCAACCGATCGGACGATGACGGTCAACGTGTAGCCGAAAGCGCTGACGATCAGAGCGTAAACAAGCAGGCGGTCGATACGCATGGCGGAGCCATAAAGATTGAGCTGGTAGCCAATGCCTGCCTGTGAGACGAAGAGCTCGCCGACGATGACGCCGAGCACGGCGCGGCCGACGGCGAGCCTCAGGCCCGTGAGCAGCGCCGGCAGTGACCCGGGTACGAGGACGCGAGCAAAGATATCGAACCTGGTCGCACCGAACGAACGCGCCATGCGGAGAAACTTCGGGTCCGCCTCGCTCATGCCGGCCATGGTGTTGAGGACGATCGGGAAGACAGCGCCCAGAAAAACGACGGCGATCTTCGGGGCCATGTCGATGCCGAGCCAGATCACCATGATCGGCAGCAGCACCAGCGTCGGGGCGATATAAAGCGCCATCAGCGGCGGGTCGATCAGGTAGCGGGCGATCTTCGACGTGCCGAGCAGCACGCCGAGCGGAATGGAAACCACGATCGCCAGTGCGAAACCGGCCACGAATTCGGTCAGGCTGATGCGGGCGTGATAGAGGAAATTGTCATTCCCGAAGATATCGATTGCTGCGAGGAAAACCTCAGTCGGACGGCTGGTGAAACGGCCATTCACCCAGCCGATGCCGGGAGCGATCTGCCACAGGACCAGAAATGCA
This sequence comes from Neorhizobium sp. T25_27, assembly GCF_002968565.1. NCBI lineage: Bacteria > Pseudomonadati > Pseudomonadota > Alphaproteobacteria > Hyphomicrobiales > Rhizobiaceae > Neorhizobium > Neorhizobium sp. T25_27. Next base: position 52,585 of record NZ_PVBJ01000008.1, on the reverse strand, counting down.
AGGACGGCAAGCGTCCCGATCACCGCCGAGCGGGACGGACGCAGGAAGGAAAGGGACAGCTGTCGGGTCTCCGCCGGTTCTGCGGTCATCTCTGCCGATCTCATGCGACCTCCTGCACCAGCTGCATGCTGGACATGTCTTCCGCCAGATGGGCGCGCAGCCGCTTGCGCAATTCGTGAAAAGCGTCGCTGTCGAGGATTGCCTCATTGCGCGGGCGCGGCAGATCGACCGTGATCACTTCCTTGATATGACCCGGATTGCGGCCCATGACGACGATCTTGTCGGCAAGGAATATCGCTTCGTCGATATCGTGCGTAACGAACAAAGCCGTCTTCTTGGAGCGCTCCCAGATGCGCAACAGTTCGGTACCCATGATCTCGCGGGTCTGAGCGTCGAGCGCCCCGAACGGCTCATCCATGAGCAGGACTTCGGGATCCACGGCAAGCGCGCGGGCGATATTGACGCGCTGGCGCATGCCGCCGGAAAGCTGGTGGGGATGATAGTCGGAGAAGCGGCCGAGGCCGACGAGGCGGATCATCTGCATGGCCCGCTCGTTGAGGTCGCCGCCGCTCCAACGCTGCATTTCGAGCCCGAACTTGACGTTGCCACGCACCGAACGCCAGGGAAGCAGAGAGGCTTCCTGAAACACCACCGCGCGGTCGGGCCCGGGTCCGTCAACCCGCTTGCCATCGATCTCAATCGACCCACGCGTCAGGTCGACAAGCCCTGCGACCGCCATCAGCAGCGTGCTCTTGCCGCAACCGCTGGAGCCGACGATGGTGACGAACTCGCCCTTTTCGACCGACAGGTCGACACTGTCGACGGCAGAGAACACCTCGTTGCTCTTCGGTTTGCGATAGTCGATTCCGAGATCGCGGATTTCAATCTGCGCCACTGCTTTCTCCTCCTGGAGCGGGCCTCCGCCCGCTCTCGTTATATTGTCATGCAGATGGAAGGCTCACTTCGGCTTCCACTCGTTGTAGGTATCGTGGAACGTGCCGATCCAATACTTGTCGACCGGCATAGGCTGCTTATAGGTGCCGTTCATGATGCCGACGTCCCAGAAGGCCTTCATGCCCGCATCGCTCGCCAGACGGCCGTCTTCGAAGATCTCGTCGATGAAGTCATCATAACCGCGGTTGAGATAGGTCTCCTCGAGGCCGAGCTTGGCGGCCAGAAGCTTGACCGATTCTTCCTTGTGGGCCTTGGACCACCGGACAGCCTTGGCAAAGCCGCGCAGCACGGCCTTGATGGCATTCGGATCGTTCTTGATGAAATCCTCACGCGCATAGAAGCAGTGGAACGGGAAATCTGGCGCAATCGACTTCTGTTGCAGGATCAGGTTGAAGCCACGATCGGCCGCCATGAACTTTTCCGGCGTCGCGAAGATGTTGACTTCGAGCTGGCCGGCTTCCATCGCTGCGAGACGCGGCACGGAGCCGCCGCCCTGGACGATCTGCACTTCGCTCTTCGGATCGATGCCCTTGGTCTTCAGCGCATAACGCGTCAGGAAGTCGGTCGACGAACCGAAGGTCGAGACACCGAAACGCTTGCCCTTGGCTTCTTCGAGCGTCTTGATCGACGGTACCGAATACCAGTCGAAGACGGCCATGTTGAAGCCGCCGTAGAAGATCTTCACGCCCTGGCCGGTTTCGACCCCGACAAGCGCTTCCGAGAACGCGCCAACGCCGATATCCACGGCGCCGGCGACCATGCCGCGCACCAGATCCGTGCCGCCCTTGAAGGCGACGATCTTCACGTTGATACCTTCCTCCTTGAAGAAGCCCTGTGCATCGGCAACATAGATCGGCAACAGGGTCGAGGTATTGAGCGGCAGGCCGATCGTGATGTCCTTCTTCTCGATCGACTGCGCACTCGCCGCCTGCCAGGACAGCGCGGCAAAAGCCGCCGCTGTCGCCATGGTTTTCAGAAATTTCAACATTCTCTCCTCCTTGTGATGCCGACACTCCCTGCGGCATCTGCTTTCGTGAATTCCAGTGTCCCTTCAGGCCGCCTCGCTCCTCCCGAAAGAGGCATCCGTAAACGTCAGCAGGAGGCTGCTGGCCTCCTGAACCGAAGCCGTGCCGGCATCGGCAAGCGCGGCTTGCAGCCGCTGCAATCGCTGCGCTGCCGTAGCGGGAAGGCTTCCGATCTTGCGGTCGAGCATTACCTGCGCGTCCTCACCGGAAGTCTGCGGCCAAACGGCCTCGCGTGTCTGTCCCTTTGCCGATACGACAACCCGCGCTGGCCAACCTTCGCCGGCGAGCGTGTCATCGGCCGTGATCGTTACTCTCTTGGCAAAGGCCATGACATCCGCGCTGAAGGGACGGGTGCGGTCGGCATCCATCAGCCGCGCCGGTTCGAAGGCGGCGATGCCGAGCTGAAGGCCGAGATGGGCGATGGTCGATAAACGTTCTTCGGCAACAAGCGGCCGGCTGACGACGGGGGCCGCGACCGGTGGCAGAAAAACTTCGATGCTGTCGATGGCATTGGGATCGATACCCTTCTCCAGCAGATGACGGAAAGCCTGGATCGCATTGATGCCCTGGCGGGCGGAGACGAAGGGCTTCATCCCGAGCCCTGTGATCGCCAGCGGATCGACATGGCTAGGCTCCAGGGCAACCGCCGCCGCCGCTTGTCCTTTCATCCAGCTTGGAGACAACAGTTCGAGATCGCCCTTGATGCCGGCCTTCGCGGCAAGCGCTGCACGAATGCCCTTCAGTGTGGCTTCGCCGATCACCAGCCAGCGGGCCGACGGCATGCCGGAAGGGCGACCGTTGCGTCCCGAACTGCCGGCCATGGACAGCACCAGCGCCTGGGCAATCTGCTCATCGGAAAGGCCAAGCGCGATCGCCGCGCTGACCGCCGCCACGGCAGGCGCCGCAAACAGACCCGGCCAGGTTTCCGGCAAGGCCGAAACGCCGCCGACAGCTTCCGACAGCGCCAAACCGATGGCATGACCAGCGGCGACCGCCCTGACATAGGCCTGATAGTCCTGCGCAAAAATCAGTGCCGCCGGCACGGCCATCGCACCGGGCGTCGCGCAGGAAGGCACGTGGATCGCGTCCCATTCGGTAAAACGAATAACCGCCGACGCGCCGGCAGCAGAGGAAATAGCGTTGCCCGCGCCGGTCTCGCGATAGAAGGCGAGGAGTGAAGAACCTTCGGTCGCACCGGCACCGGCCGCCAGACATGCCAGCGCGTCGACGGTATGGAGGTTGACGAGATCGCGGAGTTTCCGTTCTCCGTCATCGATCATCTTGAGAATGGAAACGAGATCGCGTGCGTTCATTACTCAGCCGCCTCCCGCATTGAACCGCCACCAAGCCCCACCGGACGCGACGCGACGATCGTCTCGCCATCGAGGGTGAAGGCCGTCGTCAGGATGCCGTAGGGGACCGGCGCGGCAAGCAGCGTTTGCGCATCGGCCACGACCTTCAGCGGCCGGGTGCCGTGGGGCGCTTCGAGATGCCAACCGATCAGCTTGGCGCCATCCGGCAGATAGAAAGCCGAAATCGAGCCGTCGGCGGCAAGGGCGGGAGAAGCCCTGTCCAGGTCCGCGCTCACGGAGGAGAGGCGCGCGGCGATTTCGGAAACGGCTGAGAAGGTTTCGATCCGGCGAACCCAGACGCCGTTATAGGCGATCGACAGGCGCACCGCGAAGGTGCGGCCAAGCTCTTGCTTGCCGGTGCGGATGAAACGGCGATCCTTGGAAAGATCCGGCGCCACCGCGACGTAGCATTCCTCGGCGCTCGCAAGCCGGACCGCCCGCTCGACGGGACCAGTGAAATCGCCCACATATTTGCCGTTGATATCGCCCGCCTTGAACGCCTCGCGGGCAATCTTGTCGGTGTGGCGCACGAGATCGAGCTCGGCGCGATCCGCCTGGCCGCGAACCGTGGTGAAAAGCTCCGTCGCATCGGAGAGTTCGACCGGCAGAACGGACAGAATTTCGTCCACCACGCCGCCCGGCATGCGGTCGAGTTCGACCACGCCGAGACGCCTGGCGCCGACCTTGGCGAGCCGCTCGCCGGCGAGCTTGCCCGGGAACGGCGAATGGGCGACTTCGAAAGTCGGGGCCACGGATTTGACCCACTCGCCGACGCGCTTCGACAGCGCCGTCAGGAAGATCGGAAGGCCGTCGCGCAGGACCAGCACAAGGCCATCCGACCAGTAGGGCGTGAAGCCGGAAACCCAGGTGACGCCGGCCGAGCGCACATGGTTGGTATAGATCAGCACACCGTCGAGACCGGCAGCGGCGATCGCCTGCTGCAGGCGCACCTGCCGGGCCTTTACGTCCGCGCGGGAGAGTTCGTCCTCGCGCCACTGGATCAGGCCATGTCTCATGCCGCTACCCTCCGGGCGCCAACCGAGAAGAGCTCGCGCGGCATCTTCGTCAGGATTTCCGGCCCATCGGCGCGGACGATCAGCGAGTCGCCGTGCACGAAGTAACCGATCTCGGGATTATAGGTGTTCGGATGCACGATCAGCGACATGCCTTCTTCGATCACCGTGTTCACATCTTCGAGAATATGCGGCTTGGTATCGGGGAAGAGGCCAAGGCCATGGCCGCGCACGCGGGTATATTCGCTGGTCACATACTCACCGAGGCCGTGCGCACGAAAAATGTCGTTCTCGGCACGGGCGATATCGGCTGCCGTGACGCCGGGCTTCACGACTGCGAGGCCGGCTTCCAAGGCGTCGTTATAGATGCCGAAAACCTTGCGCTGAGCTTCATTCGGCTCGCCGATGACGAGTGTGCGGCAGATCTGGACGTAATAGCCGTTGACGCAAGGGGTGAGCTCGGTCGTCACCAGATCGCCGGGCTTCAGGATCTTGCCGATCGGCGGCGCCATGCCGCGCACTTCCGGGCCGCCGACGCCGATGATCATGAAATTGTCGTCGACGCCTTCGTTGCGAAAGAAGGACTCGATCTCGGCAATCAGCTCATAGTCCTTCTTGCCGACGGCGGCGGCATTGCGGAACACGGCGTAGCCTTCATCCGCCAGCCGTGCAGCGCTGCGCACGGCATTCAGCTCATCAGCAGATTTCACCATCAGCAGGCGATCGACCAGAGCCGTCGCGTCTTCGAAGCGCAGGTCGCCGCGCTGGGCAGCAAGTCCATAGGGCAAGTGACGCTTTGGGCCGGCCGCGATGCGGCTGTTGCCGAGGCGGGCGATGACGCCGGACACCGTGCCGATCAGGTCTTCCGCAACAACGGTCTTCACCTCGGGGCATTCGACCGCAGCGCGTTCGCCCTCCAACTCGTCATCGAGATAGAGGGTCACATTGCCATCGCGGGTGACGACCGCCAGGCCCTCGCCTTCGAGAATGCCGAAATCGGCGGCATAACGCAGGTAGTCGTTCTGCCAGGCATTGCCGTAAAGCACGAGGCCGTCGAGCCCCGCTTCCAGCATCGCCTCGATCAACCGTTTCTTGCGGATTTCGCCGATCATCGCCATGTCCTCAACCGTTCACTGCGAGGCGCCGCGGCATCTGCGGTTCGGCATAGCCGTAGTCGCGGACCGCCGCTTCTCTGGAGACCAGACCGTTGGCGATATCCTCGTCCAGATCGGTGCGTGAGCGCTTTCTGGGGTCGCCGTAACCGCCGCCGCCAGCGGTGAGGAAAGTAATCCGGTCGCCCGGTGTGAAGTGCACGTCGGTCGCCTTGTTGACCCGCAGCTGCGTGCCGTCGGCGCGATCGACGATCGCCACGCTGACTTCGCCGGTATGGCCGCCATGCAGGCCCCAGGGTGGGGTGACGGTGCGGTCGAAATTGATATTGCCGCGGCAGGCGCGCAGGCAGCGATAGGTGAGCTCGATGCCAAGGCCGCCACGATGTTCGCCGGCGCCACCGGAGTCCGGACGTAGCGCATGCCGTTCAACGATGAATGGATACTTGATCTCCTGCAGCTCGACCGGCGTATTGCGCACGTCGCCCTGGCAGACCGAGACGGCAGCGGATTCGCCGTCCTCATGCGGACGACCACCCCAGCCGCCACCAAAGATGTTCATCAGCAGGAAGCGCGAGCCGTCGTCGTAGAATCCGAAGAAGGAACAACCACCCATGTCGCCCTTGTGGGCGGCTGGGATCAGTTCCGGCACCGCCGGCGCCAGCGCCTTGAGGATCGTGTCGATGACGGTCGGCAGCGCGATGCTCCACTGGCCGAGCGCGGCCGGCGGACGGGCCGAGAGGATCGTGCCGTCCGGCAGGTCGACGTTGAGAGCGCGGAAGCAGCCTTCGTTGACGTCGAGTTCCGGCGAGGTGAGCGCCTTGAAGGCGACGCGGGCCGCTGCGATGCCGCCCGAACGGCCGGAATTCAAGGGGCCGTTCACCTGAGGGTGCATGCCATGGAAGTCGACGGTGATGGTCGAGCCCGACACGATCACCTTGACGGCGATCCTGAGCGGCGTCGCGAGATCGCGGCCATCATTGTCGAGGAAGCTTTCGGCCGAATAGGTGCCGTCCGGAATACGTTCGATCACCTGGCGGGCCGCCTTGTCGGTCTGGTCCCAGATGGTCTCGACACAACTTTCCACCACACCGCGGCCATAACGGGCGACCAGTTCGGCATAACGCTTGGCGCCGATCTGGCAGGACGCGACCTGGGCACGCAGATCGCCGAGGCTGGCATCCGGATAACGGATATTGTCCTGGATGATCTGGTAGAGCGTGTCGTTGAGCTCACCCGCCTTGTAGATCTTCAGGGACCGCATCTGCAGGCCTTCGGAGTAGATGTCGGTCGTCGCGTTGGAGCCGAAACCCTGGCGGCTGCCGCCGATATCCACCCAGTGAGCACGATTGGCCGCAAAGCCGATCAGCTCGCCGTCATGGAAGCAGGGCGCGTAGACGACGACGTTGTTCAGATGCTGGCCGCAAATATGACCGTGGTTCATGACGAGGACGTCGCCCTCTTCGAAACCCTTCAGCCCGTATTTCTTGATGCCGTCCTCGACGGCGATGCCGAGGTCGGCGAGGAAGATCGGCAGGCCGCCGCGGTTTTGCGAGATCATCCGGCCGGTCGTGTCGATCAGGCCGCAGCAATAGTCGCGGACTTCGTAGATCATCATGTTGTAGGCGGATTTGCAGAGCGCCTCGGCCATCTCGTCGGCATAGGCGACGATGGCATTGCGGACGACTTCAACGGTGATCGGATCGTTCTTGATCGGAGTCATGTTCTTATTCCTCGCTCTGCTTGGCGAGCGTCACCAGCAGATGGCCTGCCTCATGGACGACGACTTCGTCGCCTGGATGGACCAGGATGGTTGAATTCGGTTCTTCGATGACGGCAGGGCCGGTGAGCTTGAAGCCGGCCGGTAGCGCCGGTCGCCAGTAGATCGCCGTCTTCAGCGGCCTTGCCGGATCGTCGAACACCACATCACGGCTGCCGACCTCGGATTCCGCTTCCGGCTCCCACGGGCGGGACAGCCATTCCTCGGCGACATTGTCGGTGCGGGCGGCGGTCAGGACCAGGCGCAGGCTGACGATTTCCAGCGCCTCGGTCGGCGCCGACTGGCTGTAGCGGCGGTCGTGCTCGGCATCGAAGCGGCGGCGGACCTCGCTGGTGTCGCCGGAGAGCATGCCGGTATTCTCGATCGGGATCGAGATGGCGTGTTCCTGGCCGACATAACGCAGATCGGCGAAGAAGCGGTGATCCGCCTCGTTTTCGGCGATGCCGTCACGCTTCATCTGCTCGCGGCCGCTGGCAACGAGCTCCGCATAGACCTTCTCGACGCCTGCTTCCGAAAGTTCGCCGACGCGGCCGATGAAGGTCTGCACGAAATCCTGCCGCCAGGAGGCCATCAGCATGCCGAGCGCGGAGAAGGTGCCGGGAAGTTTCGGGATGATCACCAGCGGAATGTAGATTTCGCGGGCAATGGCGATCGCATGCAGAGGACCGGCGCCGCCGAAGGCGATCATTGCCGTGTCGCGCGGGTCGATACCCTTGTTGATCGAGACGGCACGCACCGACAGCGACATCGAGCTATCGGCGATCTTCGCCACGCCGAGCGCTGCCTCGACCGGATTGAGCTTCAGTGTTTTGCCGACCTTGCTCAGCATCGCCTGTTCGGAGGCCGCCTTGTCGAGCGGCATGCCGCCGTTGAGGAACCGTTGCGGATTGATGCGGCCAAGGATCAGGTCGGCGTCGGTGACGACGGGCAAGTCCGCTCCCTTGCCATAGCAGGCAGGGCCCGGATCGGCGCCGACGCTCTGGGGTCCCACATGCAGACCACCCGCATTGTCGACCCAGGCGATCGAACCGCCGCCGGCACCGACTTCGACGATGTTGACGACCGGCAGCTGCATCGGCTGGCCATCGGCCTCTTCGCCGATCACGTAACCGGTTTCGATAGCCGGCGCTCCATCGGTGATCAGGCTCGACTTGGCGGTCGTGCCGCCCATGTCGAAACCGATGCAACGCTTGAGGCCGAGCAGCTTGGCGAGACGACCTGCGCCGATCATGCCGGCTACCGGGCCGGACTCCATCATCGAGACCGGCTGTTCCTGTGCCTGGCCGATCGACATGACGCCGCCGTTCGATCGCATGATATGGATCTTGCCGCCGAAGGCGCCGGAACGGAGATAAGTTTCGAGGCGCTTCAGGTAACCTTCGACGCGGGGACCGACAAAGGCGTTGAGCGCAGTCGTCGAGGAACGCTCGTATTCGCGATATTCCCGCAGAATCTCGTGCGACAGCGTCACGAAGATATTCGGCAGCGTCTTGCGCAGCATCTCACCGACGCGGCGCTCATGAGCCGGATTGGCCCAGGAATGCAGCAGGCAGATGGCAACGGATTCGACGCTCGCGGCTTCGATCTCGGCGATGACCGCGGCGACGGTCTTTTCGTCGAGCGCTTCCAGCACTTCGCCGGAAGCAAGGATGCGTTCCGGAATTTCGAAGGTCAGACTGCGCGGCACCAGCGGCTGCGGACGCTTGAAGAACAGGTTGAAGGCCTGGATGCGGTTCGAACGACCGATCGCGTAGACGTCGCGGAAACCGCTCGTGGTGATCAGCGCGGTGCGGGCGCCCTTGCGCTCCAGCACTGTGTTGATGGCGATCGTCGAGCCGTGAAGAATCTCGTTCAGTTCGTTGGGGTCGCAGTTCGCAAGCTCGAGGCTGCGGGCGATGCCCTGGGTCGGATCGGCCGGCACGGTCGACGTCTTCGACGTCACGATCTTGCCGTCGACATAACCGACGAGATCGGTAAACGTGCCGCCAATATCAATTCCGACAATATTCATGCGTCCTCCTGTCCGCATGGAACCCATGCGGAATGCTTTAATCTTTGCGGATTGGGCCGAGACCTCGGCCAGCGGTGGCAGGAACACTCCGGCTGACGCTTAAAGGGTCAGGCTCCCAATGAGATTGTTCATGTCATTCCTCATCCTCGAACAGCATTTGATCCATTCGAACACTAACTAGCAACGGGTTTGGGGGCTTTAGGTTTGATAGCCTATAGGCTATAGGTTATCACCATGTTCAATATCACGCTCCGGCGCATGGAAGTCCTGGTTGCAGTGGTCGAGGAGGGAAGCTTCGCCGCCGCCGCCGACCGTTTCGGCATCGCCCAGCCATCGGTCAGCGCCCATATCATGGCGATCGAGAAGGAAATCGGCGGTCAGATTTTCGTGCGGCGCCGGGGTCGCAAGCCGCTGCTCACCGAGATCGGTCAAAGCGTGCTGCAACATGCGCGCGAGTTCCTGGCCGAGGCCGACGACATGCGCGCAGATGTCGTGAAAATCCGAGGTGAGACCGGTCAGCAGGTGGTTCTATCTTGCCAGCGAAGCCTCGCCAATTTTGTACTGCGAAAAGATCTGACGGACTTTGCGATAGCGCGGCCGGATATCCAACTCGTCCTGAGGATCGGCAAACAGGAGGATGTTTTTTCCGAGGTTCGCGATGGCGTGGCCGATGTCGGCTGCTTTCTGGGCAATGAAGACCTTCGAGGTGTGCGGGCTGAAACGATCGGCCGGGAGAAGCTGGTTCTCATTGCCTCGCCGAACCACCCCCTGGCCCACCGCAAGAGCATCAAGCCGCAGGACGTGGCACGTTATGACTTCGTTGGTCCGCCGCCCTCTTCGCTGTTTGGACGGGGTGTCTCGAAGCTTCTGGCGAATGCCGGTATCAACCACGTAAAGGTCGCGGCACAGGCGACCGAGTACCAGTTCCTGCGCGAGTTCGTTGCTGCTGGTGTGGGCATTGCCTGTTCGCTGGAACGAAGCGTGGCGGCTGATCTCCAGCGCGGCGAGCTGGTCAAGATCGATTTCGCCGGAGATGAATTGGGTTTCGATGTACGGCAGATAGCCTCAATTCGCCGCCCTTTGTCCAAGCCTGCCAGCGACTTGATGGATTTTCTCCGCTCCAGGCACCAGATCTCAGGTTAACCGGACAGGTTTTGTGAGATCTGCCGGATTGCCAGATTGACATCGCCTTGACGCATTTGCTCCGAGATTCCGCCTCGCGGAGGGCGGATACATAAGCTTGCTCGCCTTCCATGGAACGGCGATCCCGCAGGGCGTTCATGTCGTTCAAGAAGTTGGTGCGGCTGCCGCTTGCAAAAGATCGCGCGACAGTGGCGCTATATCGGTTTCACAATTCTAGTATAGCCCTGTTGTGCCGTTCTTGGAGGAGGCCATGCTTCTCAGGGCGAAGACTGAGGCGGCAGGCGGATTGGGACAGTTACCGCAAAAAGCATAGCGATTTCAGGGAAGGAAAATTTGTCCCACAGATCGATAAACTATTGAGAAAGCCCACTCTCCAGTCACCTCCTCTGGGCACCATTCCGGTTTGAACCTACCAAGATCAAATACTTAACGCCTTTCCACACAAATGCGCGCGGCCCGCCGGCTCCCTCCGCGAGCCGTTTCGCTGGGACCTCAAGGCCGCATGGCATGCTGTCTGCGCATGGTGTCGGCCGAACCGCGCACCACCTCGGAAATCTGCAGGAGCTGGGTGACCAGGGGCGTCGAATTGCGCCAGATCATTCCGATGGTGCGCGACGGCCGCGGTGTCTGGAAGCGGGAGATCGAAACCTGCGCGGAGCGCGTTTCCACCGGCACAGCCATTTCAGGGATCAGCGTGATGCCGATACCGGCGCTGACCATCTGCACGAGCGTAGACAAGGAGCTGCCCTCCATGACCTCCCGCAGGCGCGTCGTGCCTATTTTGCAGAACGACAGGGCCTGATCGCGAAAACAGTGGCCTTCCTCCAGCAGAAGTAGGCGCATTTCGCGTAACGCCTCGCGTTCGGGCACCGGCTTGCCCTCGTCTTCCGGTCGCCGGACCAGGACGAACTCCTCGTCGAACAATTTGAGCTCGGTCAGGAACGGCTCCGATACGGGCAGGGCGACGATTGCCAGATCCAGTTCGCCCTGTGCCAGCTCCTGGACCAGCTTTGCCGTCTGCGTCTCGCGCACCTGTATTTCAATGCCGTCGAAAGTCCTGTTCAGGTCGTTGATGATCGCCGGCAGGAGATAGGGCGCGATCGTCGGGATGATACCGATGCGTAAGCGCGCCAGGAACGGATCGCGTGACGCACGGGCGAGCTCCGCCAGTTCATCCACCGCCCGCAGGATGCCGCGAACCCGCAGCGCGAAGGTCTGGCCGAAGGCGGTCAGTTTCACCTCGCGCGCGTTCCGCTCGAAGAGATCGCCGCCCACTTCCTGTTCGAGTTCCTTGATCTGCATCGACAAGGCCGGCTGGGAAATGGCGCAGGCATCAGCCGCGCGGCGGAAGCGGCCATCCCGTGCCAGGGCCTCGAAATAGCGGAGTTGTTTGAGAGTAAGGTTTTTCATAACCCTAGCTTATCGCCGCGATCAGTAAATCCAACTTAAATTTATGAGAGGCTTCCGGTAAGAAGGGAGACGAGGGAGGGCGCGCGCTTGGCTTGCTCCGGTTAAACAGGCGGAACGACAGTCGGAAATAGCGCGGCCGGACCCAGGCGGTTCGGGAAAAATTGCCCTCTTTTGCACGGCAGATAATTAGAGTAATCAAGGAGATAGTCATGGATGCGAAATCTAGCGAAAACGCCGGCAAATGTCCGGTCGCCCATACGCCTCGCGGCAGATCGAACCGCGAATGGTGGCCAAACCAGCTGAACGTCCAGATCCTTCATGGGCACTCAGTGCGCTCCGACCCTATGGGCGAGGCGTTCAATTATGCCGAAGAGTTCAAGACGCTCGATCTCGAGGGCCTGAAGAAAGACCTTCATGCCTTGATGACCGATAGCCAGGAGTGGTGGCCGGCCGACTTCGGTCACTACGGCGGCCTGTTCATCCGCATGGCCTGGCACAGCGCCGGCACCTACCGCATCACCGACGGCCGCGGCGGTGCAGGCCAGGGGCAGCAGCGTTTCGCGCCGCTCAACAGCTGGCCGGACAACGTCAACCTCGACAAGGCCCGCCGCCTGCTCTGGCCGATCAAGCAGAAATACGGCAACAAGATCTCCTGGGCGGATCTGATGATCCTCACCGGCAACGTCGCGCTCGAATCGATGGGCTTCAAGACCTTCGGTTTCGCCGGCGGCCGCGCCGACGTCTGGGAGCCGGAAGAGCTCTACTGGGGTCCGGAAGGAACCTGGCTCGGGGATGAGCGCTACAGCGGCGAACGCCAGCTCGCAGAACCGCTTGGCGCCGTGCAGATGGGTCTGATCTACGTCAACCCGGAAGGCCCGAACGGTACCCCGGATCCGCTGGCATCCGCCCGCGACATCCGTGAAACCTTCGCCCGCATGGCGATGAACGACGAAGAGACCGTGGCACTGATCGCCGGCGGCCACACGTTCGGCAAGACCCATGGTGCTGGCGATCCGTCGTTTGTCGGTATTGACCCGGAGGGCGGCGAACTCGAAGCTCAGGGCCTCGGCTGGTCGAGCAAGTTCAACACCGGTGTCGGTCGCGATGCCATCGGCAGCGGCCTGGAAGTGACCTGGACCCAGACTCCGACCCAGTGGAGCAACTACTTTTTCGAAAACCTGTTCGGCTTCGAATGGGAACTGACCACCAGCCCGGCCGGCGCCAAGCAGTGGGTGGCGAAGAACGCTGATGCTTCCATTCCGGACGCCTTCGATCCATCGAAGAAGCAGCTGCCGACGATGCTGACCAGCGACCTGGCACTGCGCTTCGACCCGATCTACGAGAAGATCTCGCGCCGGTTCCTGGAAAACCCAGCCGAATTCGCCGATGCCTTCGCTCGCGCCTGGTTCAAGCTGACCCATCGCGACATGGGGCCGAAGGTCCGTTATCTCGGTCCGGAAGTTCCGGCCGAAGACCTGATCTGGCAGGACGTGATCCCGGCCGTCGACCACCCGCTCGTCGACGACAAGGACGTCGCCGAGCTGAAGGCGAAGGTTCTGGCGACCGGCCTCTCGGTGCAGGAACTGGTTTCCACCGCCTGGGCTTCCGCCTCGACCTTCCGCGGTTCCGACAAGCGCGGCGGTGCCAACGGCGCGCGGATCCGGCTTGCTCCGCAGAAGCATTGGGAAGCCAACCAGCCGGCGCAGCTCGCCAAGGTCTTGGGCGTTCTCGAAGGCATCCAGAAGGACTTCAACGCTGCCCAGGCAGGGGCTAAGAAAATCTCGCTCGCCGACCTGATCGTGCTTGCCGGCGCCGCCGGCGTCGAAAAGGCTGCCAAGGCCGGTGGCCAGGACATCACCGTGCCCTTCACGCCGGGCCGCATGGATGCCTCCGAGGCACAGACTGACGCTGCTTCCTTTGCCGCGCTGGAACCCCGTGCCGATGCCTTCCGCAACTATGTCAACAGCGGCAAGACGCAGTTCATGAAGGCTGAAGAGGCCTTGCTGGACCGCGCCCAGCTTCTGACGTTGACGGCACCGGAAATGACCGTTCTTCTCGGCGGCCTGCGCGTGCTGAAGGCCGGCCAGCCTGAATACGGCGTCTTCACGTCCCAACCGGAAACGTTGACGAACGATTTCTTCGTCAACCTGCTCGACATGGGCACCGAATGGTCGCCCGTTGCCGGCAAGGATGGCGTTTACGAAGGTCACGACCGCAAGACCAAGGCGCCCAAGTGGACCGGCACCCGCGTCGACCTGATCTTCGGCTCGCATTCGCAGCTTCGTGCGATCGCGGAAGTCTATGCCCAGTCCGACGCCAAGGCGAAATTCGTCAAGGACTTCGTGGCGGCCTGGACCAAGGTCATGAACGCCGACCGCTTCGATCTCGTCTGATCGATGAACGCTCGCCCGGACGTGGCTCAGCTACGTCCGGGCACTTTTTTTAAACGCCGGGCTTTTCAGGTCGGCACGAAGGCCGAGGCGATCGCCAGCACGAATCCGAGGATCGTGGCGCAGACCGACAGCGCTTCGCGGGTCTTTTCGGAGCTGACGCCCCATCCCTCGCTGGTGAGATATCGTGCGATCAGGCCCAGCGAAAGCAGGCCGACGCAGCCGAGGAAGGCGAAGAAATAAATTCCATACTCCATGTTGGAGATCTTCTTGGTCAGCACCTCTGTGATCCCCACCAATGTCGAGAGGGACAGAAGCAGGCTGCCGATGATCAGGTATTCGGCATGTGGCGATCGGGCTGTCGAATAGAGCGACAGGATCGTGAACAGGAACGCGACCAGGACGATGGCGATGTAATTGCCGCTGACATGCCCGGTCGCGGAAATCGACATGAAGATCGACGTCAGGATGAACAGCGCTGCCGCCAGGATGATCTTGTATTTCGAGTCGAAGAACTGGCGCATAATATGATCCGCTCTAAACTGGCCGCCTGCGGCGCTGGCAAATGCCGTTTCTCGGACTATGGGAAATTCGGCGCGCGATGAACAGGTTGCCGCCCCTGCTATTCAGTGGAAATCCACGCCCGAGTTCAGGCCGGCCGTTTTCGCTGGATGGCGTAGGCGCCGCCGGCGCTCATCACTGCCAGAAGATACCAGGTCACAGCATAGACGAGGTGGCTGTTGCGGAAGCGGATCACCGTCAGTCCTCCGACGGGAAGGCCGCCCGGGATCGGCGTCGCGTCGGCATCGATGAAATAGGGCGCCACCTTTTCGAGGCCTTTTGTTGCCGCGATCGCGGCCACGTCGCGCGAGTACCAGCGGCCGCCGGCGGGATCGTTGGAGCGCAGGAAGGCGCCCTCCGGCTCGCTGATGCGGATGAGGCCGGTGATCTTCACCGGGCCCGCGAGCTGCCCATCCGGCCGCGAACCTGGATCGCGGCGGTTGGCGGGCACGAAGCCGCGATTGATGAGGACGATGGTCCCGTCCTTCTGTTCCAGGGGTGTCAGAATCCAGTATCCGGGACCGAGGTCGGTGACCGCCTGGACCAGCGTTTCCGCGTCATGGCGGAAAATGCCTGTCGCCGTGACGCGCCGATATTCGTCGTTTTCCGCGTTGATCGCAGGCCAGGCTGGCGATGAGGGGGCAGGCGCCGGGGTTGCCGTGACCCGGGCGTCGACGCGAGCGATCAGATCGAGTTTCCAGAAGAGCCGCTGCACTTGCCAGGTGCCGAGCCCGATCAAAATCAGCGTCAGGAAGAACATTGCGCCTGCGAAGACGAGCCGGGAGCGTGCCGGTTCCGCATCCGCCGTTTCTCCGGTCAAAGGATGATCGAGAGCCATGCGTCTATCCCTTCCCAGCTTGCCCCCGAAGGGTCACGGCATGTTCTTCATCATCTCCGGCGACATCGGCATCATGTTGGCGTTGAGATGGTGCATGACCCAGAGCGACCCGGCAAGCGTGATGCCGACCAGAACCAGGGTAAACAGCAGCGCCATCATCGTCCATCCGCCTTCCGATCGCGGGTTCATGTGCAGGAAATAGACCATGTGCACGACGATCTGGATCACACCCAGCCCCATGACGAGGAAGGCGGTGAACAGCTTGCTGTCGATGGCACCGCTCATCACCAGCCAGAACGGAATGGCCGTCAGGATCACCGACAGGCTAAAGCCGATCAGGTAGCTTCTCAGCGTGCCGTGGCCGGCCTGGTGGCCGTTGCTATGGCCATGATGGGCCTGGGAAGCACTTTCGTGAGCCGGAGCGTGCGGGGTTTGGCCGTGCGAACTCATCCGAGGACTCCCATGAGATAAACGAAGGAGAAGACGCCGATCCAGACGACGTCGAGGAAGTGCCAGAACATCGAAAGGCACATCAGGCGGCGCTTGTTTGCCTCGATCAGTCCGTGTCTGCCAACCTGCACCATCAGCGTGATCAGCCAGATGATGCCGAAGGTGACATGCAGGCCGTGGGTGCCGACCAGCGTGAAGAAGGAGGAAAGGAAGGCCGAACGGGTGGGGCCTGCGCCCTCGTGGATCAGGTGGTTGAACTCGTAAAGCTCGAGGCTGAGGAAGGCAGCGCCGAACACGCCGGTCACCCCGAGCCAGAACAGGGTCTCGATCTTTGCGCCGCGTTCCATCTGCAGCATCGCAAACCCATAGGTGATCGACGAGAACAGCAGCATAGCGGTGTTGAGCGCCACGATCGGCAGGTCGAACAGGTCGGCGGGCGAGGGGCCGGCCGCATAATTGCGGCCGAGTACGCCATGGGTGGCGAAAAGCACCGCGAAGATCAGGCAGTCGCTCATCAGGTAGAGCCAGAAGCCCAGCATCGTGCTGCCTTCCGGATGGTGATCTTCCGTGAGGTAGAATTGCGGCTTACCGTTGTCCGTGCCGTGGGTTTGCGCTTGCGTCTGGCTCATGATCTCAGGTCCGTTCCGCGAGCAGCTTCGAGCGCGCGTCCTCTGTTGCGGTCACGGTTTCGGCGGGAATGTGGAAATCCCGGTTATAGTTGAAGGTATGGCCGATCGCCGTGGCGACCATCGCGATGAAGGAGATGGCCGCCAGCCACCAGATGTACCAGATCATCGCGAAGGCAAAGACGATGCTGATGCCAGCCAGGATAATCCCGGTGCCGGTGTTCTTCGGCATGTGGATCGGCTTGAAACCGCCGAGCGGGCGTTCGTAGCCGCGAAGTTTCATGTCGTACCAGCTGTCATGATCATGCACGACGGGCGTGAAGGCGAAGTTGTAGTCCGGCGGCGGCGAGGAAGTCGACCATTCCAGCGTGCGCCCGTCCCACGGATCGCCAGAGGTCTCGCGCAGCTGGTCGCGGCGCATGAATGAGACGACGAGCTGGATGATGAAGGCTCCGATGCCGCAGGCAATGATCCCGGCACCGATGGCGGCGATGACGAACCATATCTGCAGGGAAGGATCCTCGAACTGATTGACGCGGCGGGTGACGCCCATCAGGCCGAGCACGTAGAGCGGCATGAAGGCGACGAAGAAGCCGATCTGCCAGCACCAGAAGCTGATGAGGCCCCAGAACTTGTCGAGCTTGTAGCCGAAGGCCTTCGGCCACCAGTAGACGACGCCCGCCATGAGTCCGAACAGCACGCCGCCGATGATGACGTTGTGGAAGTGGGCGATCAGGAAGAGCGAGTTGTGCAGCACGAAGTCGGCCGGCGGGATGGCCAGCATGACGCCGGTCATGCCGCCGATGACGAAGGTCACCATGAAGCCGATCGTCCAGTACATCGGCAGCTCGTAGCGGATGCGGCCGCGATACATGGTGAAGAGCCAGTTGAACATCTTCGCGCCGGTGGGGATCGAGATGATCATCGTCGTGATGCCGAAGAAGGCGTTCACGCTCGCGCCCGCGCCCATCGTGAAGAAGTGGTGGAGCCACACGATGTAGGAGAGGATCATGATCACGCAAGTGGCATAGACCATCGAAGCATAACCGAACAGCCGCTTGCCGCTGAAGGTGGCGACGACTTCGGAAAAGATGCCGAAGGCCGGCAGCACGAGGATGTAGACTTCCGGATGGCCCCAGATCCAGATGAGGTTGATGTACATCATCGGATTGCCGCCGAGGTCGTTGGTGAAGAAGTTCGTTCCGACATAGCGGTCGAGCGACAGCAGCGCGAGCGTGGCGGTCAGGATTGGGAAAGTTGCAACGATCAGCACGTTGGTGCAGAGCGATGTCCAGGTGAAGATCGGCATCTTCATGAAGGTCATGCCCGGCGCGCGCATCTTCACGATCGTAGCGATCAGGTTGATGCCGGATAGCGTCGTGCCGATGCCGGCCACCTGCAGACCCCAGATGTAATAATCGACACCGACGCCCGGACTGTAGTCGGCACCCGAGAGCGGCGGATAGGCGAGCCAGCCGGTGCGGGCGAATTCGCCGACGAAGAGCGACATCATGATGATCACGGCGCCGGCCGTGGTCATCCAGAAGGAGAAGTTGTTGAGGAAGGGAAAGGAGACGTCGCGCGCGCCGATCTGCAGCGGCACCACGTAGTTCATGAAACCGGTCACGAAAGGCATTGCCACGAAGAAGATCATGATCACGCCATGGGCAGTGAAGATCTGGTCGTAGTGATGCGGGTTGAGGTAGCCCTCGCTTCCGTTGAAGGCGATCGCCTGCTGGATGCGCATCATGATCGCATCGGCAAAACCGCGCAGCAGCATGATGATGGCGAGCACGATATACATGATGCCGATCTTCTTGTGATCGACGCTCGTGAACCACTCGGTCCAGAGATAGCCCCAGAGCTTGTATTTGGTGATCAGCGCCAGCATGGCGATGCCGCCGATTGCGACCGCTATGAAGGTCACGATCAGGATCGGTTCGTGATAGGGAATGGCTTCCAGGGAAAGCCGTCCGAAGAGGAATTGGGTAAGCGTGGTGTTGCCGAACATGGGTTTCTACCGGATCTCGTTCAGGGCTTTGCCGGGGCGTCGTTGTTGAGCTGCGCCGGTGCCGCGCCGCCCTGCGGAGTTTCGGTGGTGCTTCCGGAAGCGCCGCCCTGCATGTCGTGCATGCCTGGTGCGTGGGTGCCTTGGTGCATCGACGGCCCTCCGGATTGTCCCTGGGGCTGCTGGCTGTTGACGCCTTCCGCCGGTTCCGGGCTGCGGGCCGGATTGCCGGTGGCGGGGAAAGTGGCGGCAGGGGCCGCCGTGCCGTGCGCCGCTTCGCCCGCATGGCGGTTGTCATGCTCCAGTCTGGCACGGTTTTCGTGGCTCTCGATTCCGCCGCCGCCGGCCATGTCGATATGCATCATCTCGTCCATGCACATTTTGCCGGGCGTCGCGCACATATTGAGCACGGCGCGATAGAGCCCGTCCTCGACGGATGCGTAATAACGCACCGGCTCCCTGGCGCTCGGCTTCTCGAGCTTCAGATAGGCGTCGCGGTTGAGCGCCGTGCCGTTCTGCTTCACGCGGGCCACCCACTGGTCGAAGCCTGCCTGGTCGACGCCGTGGAACTTGAAGCGCATGTGAGAAAAACCGTCGCCGCTGTAGTTCGAGGAGAGGCCTTCGTATTCGCCGGGCTTGTTGATGACGGCATGCAGCTTGGTCTCCATGCCAGGCATGGCATAGATCATTCCGGCCAGCGCCGGCACATAGAAGGAATTCATCACCGACGAGGCGGTGATCCTGAAGTTGATCGGCACGTCCACCGGGGCCGCCATCTCGTTGACGGTGGCGATGCCGTAGTCCGGATAGAAAAACAGCCATTTCCAGTCGAGCGCCACGACCTCGACCGTGATCGGCTTCGTCTCCGCCGGGACGGCACGCTGGGCGTCCAGCCGGTCGAGCGGCCGGTAAGGGTCGAGCTTATGGGTGCTGATCCAGGTGACGGCACCGAGCGCGATGATGATGGCGAGCGGTGCGGACCAGATGATGACTTCGAGCCCCGTCGAATGGTGCCATTCGGGATCGTAGGGCGCACTGGTGTTGGAGCCGCGATAGCGCCAGGCGAAAAACAGAGTGAGGAAGATCACCGGCACGATGATGATCAGCATCAGTACCGTGGCGACGATGATCAGGTTGGCCTGCTGCTTGGCGATATCGCCGGAAGGCGACATGACGACCAGATTGCATCCGGAAAGGCCTACAAGGACCAAAAGAGCGAACAACCGTGCTACGATTTTCAACTGAGGGGTCATCTCGGGCTCAAATTTGCGTTTTGTCTAGTTCGGAATAGGCTTGTTCCGGTACAGGCTGAAATGAGGTGGTTCGTCGCAGTGCAGCAATCTGTCGCAGTGCAGCAAAAGACCGCATGGCCTTTGGCACCGTTTTGCGGCACCACCGGCACACTCGGCATTTGCCTCCGCCAACCGGAAATCTAGGACAACCTACCGGGCTGACCAGAGGGTGTGATGAGAAGACGGTGCGGCTCGCCGCAATTGTCAGGTTTTTTTAGCCTTGTTCCTTGATCTCGGCAGCATGTTGATCAACATTTCGGGGGCGAGGCGAACTATCGCCAGGAGGAATTCATGACCACGGTCGTCAATCCCGCGTCAACAGGCCCGACATCGTCCGGTCTCGAAAGGGACGCCCGCCGCATTCATGACGACGGGCCGATCTCGCCGGGCAGCATCGCGCTTGGTGTGATCATCGGCCGCATGTCGGAATTCTTCGACTTCTTCGTTTATGGGCTCGGCTCCGTCCTCGTTTTCCCGAAGCTG
This sequence comes from Neorhizobium sp. T25_27, assembly GCF_002968565.1. Lineage (NCBI taxonomy): Bacteria > Pseudomonadati > Pseudomonadota > Alphaproteobacteria > Hyphomicrobiales > Rhizobiaceae > Neorhizobium > Neorhizobium sp. T25_27. Next base: position 32,140 of record NZ_PVBJ01000008.1, on the reverse strand, counting down.
ATCTTCCCCTTTGCGCCGACCCCGGTCGCCGCAACCCTGATGTCGTTCGCGATCTTCCCGCTCGCCTTCATGGCGCGACCCGTCGGGTCGTTCGTCTTCATGTGGATCGACCGCAATTATGGACGCGGCACCAAGCTGACGATCGCGCTGTTCCTGCTCGGCGGATCGACGGCCTCGATCGCCTTCCTGCCGGGTTACGATACGATCGGTTATTGGGCGGTGGCATTGCTGGCGCTGTTCCGCATGGGGCAGGGGTTTGCGCTCGGCGGCGCCTGGGACGGGCTTGCCTCGCTCCTGAACCTCAATGCGCCGCCCAACCGGCGCGGCTGGTATGCGATGATCCCGCAGCTCGGCGCACCGATCGGTTTTGCGCTGGCGAGCATCCTGTTCGGTTATTTCGTCGCCAACCTCTCGGAAGCGGATTTCATTGCCTGGGGGTGGCGTTATCCGTTCTTCGTGGCGTTTGCGATCAATGTCGTGGCACTGTTCGCCCGCCTGCGCATCGTCGCCAGCAAGGAATTCGGCTCGGCGCTCGAAGCCAACGAGCTGCAGGCCAGGCCGATCTTCGAAATGCTGAGCAAGCACGCCCATGACGTCGTGCTCGGCGCGTTCGTGCCGCTTGCCAGTTTCGCCATGTTCCATCTGGTGACGATCTTCCCGTTGAGCTGGGTAACGCTCTATGGCGGGCAGTCGGCAGCGGAATTCCTGTTCGTGCAGGTGCTCGGCGCCGCCGTCGGCATCGTCGGCATCATTCTCTCGGGCCTGATCGCCGACCGTATCGGCCGCCGCAACCAGCTGATGATCGGCGCGGTGATCATCGCGATCTTCTCGTTCTCGGCGCCGTTCCTGCTCGATGCCGGCGGCAAGGGGCAGGATGCCTTCATCATCATCGGTTTCGGCATCCTCGGCCTCTCGTTCGGCCAGGCCTCCGGTGCCGTGTCCTCGCGCTTCGGACAATATTACCGCTATACAGGCGCGGCGCTCACCTCCGACCTCGCCTGGCTGGTCGGCGCCGGCTTCGCGCCGCTGGTGGCGCTCGGCCTTGCCAGCAGTTTCGGCATCATCTTCATCGGCGGATATCTGATCTCCGGCGCGATCTGCACGATCGCGGCGCTCAGCCTCAGCCGGGTTCTGGACCAGAGCGGAGAGCCTGGCGGGCAGCGGTAACGGCTCCCGCTAGTTTCCTTCTCCCCCAGCGGGGAGAAGGTGATCCGAAGCATCGGATGAGGGGGCTCCTACTCAAGCGGCCTTCTTGGCAAGCGTCGGTCGCGTCGCGGCGGCCTTTTCCACCATCGCCGTCACTTCAGCACGGCGCGCACCTGTCAGCGGCATGCGCGGCATGCGGACGCGCTCGGAGCCGCGGCCCATGATCTGCTCGGCGAGCTTGATCGACTGGACGAGGTCGTGCTCGGCATCGAGGTGCAGCAAAGGCATGAACCAGCGATAGATGGCGCGGGCTTCAACCCAGTCGCCGCGATTGGCTGCGGCCACCAGGGCGACGGATTCCTGCGGGAAGGCGCTGGTGAGGCCGGAGACCCAGCCCTTGGCGCCGAGCATCAGGCCTTCGAGCGCTACGTCGTCGAGGCCGGCGAAGATGTCGAAGCGGTCACCGAAGGCATTGATCAGGTCGGTGAAGCGGCGCGGATCCGGCGCGCTTTCCTTGACGGCCTTGATGTTCGGCACGTCTTCGAGCTGACGCAGCACGTCGGCGCCGATGTTGACGCGATAGGCCGGGGGGTTGTTGTAGAGCATGATCGGCAGCGAGGTGGCTGCTGCGACCGTCTTGAAATGGGCGACCAGCTCTTCCGGCTTCGGCACATAGACCATCGCCGGCAGCAGCATCAGGCCGTCGGCGCCGAGCCTTTCGGCATCGCGGGCATAGGCGACGGCGCGGCGGGTATCGAACTCGGACACGCCGGTCACGACCGGCACGCGGCCGTTCACCACTTCGACGGCGGCCTTGAGAATGGTGCGCTTTTCTTCCGGGTCGAGCGAGTTGTTCTCGCCGCAGGTGCCCATGACGATGAGGCCGTTGACGCCGTCGTTGACGAGCGCGTCCTGCACGCCCTGGGTGGCCTTGAGGTCGATCGAGAAGTCTTCGTTGAATTGTGTCGTTACTGCGGGGAAAACGCCGCTCCAGCCTGTGGTCATGAAATGCACTCCTCTGGTTGATGGGTCATATTATGCGCGATTGCGCCGATATCTGTCACGCGAAGGGCTCAGTCGGGCCTTTGCTCGGCTCCGTAAACCATTGCGGCCCGGTTTCGGTCATGTGGATATGGTCTTCGAGGCGGATCCCGAAACGGTCCGGGAAAACGATCATCGGTTCGTTCGAGAAACACATGCCCGGTTCGAGCACGGTCGCATTGCCGCGCACGATATAGGGTTCTTCGTGGATTTCGAGCCCAAGCCCGTGGCCGGCGCGATGCGGCAGGCCTGGAAGAATATAGTCGGGGCCGAGGCCGTGCTTCGCGAGAACCCCGCGGGCCGCATCGTCGAGGCTGCCGCAGGTGGCGCCGAGGCGGGCGGCTTCGAAAACGGCCTGTTCCGCTTCGCGCTCGATCGACCAGGCCTTGGCGAATTCGGGAGTCGGCTCTTCCATCACATAAGTGCGGGTGAGATCCGAATGATAACCGTCGAGCCGGCAGCCGGTATCGACCAGGACCACGTCGCCGGGCGCATAGAACTGGTCGCCGTCTGCGCCGTGGGGAAGCGAGGTCGCGACCCCGAAGGAGACGATGCAGAAGCTCGAACCACCTGTTGCCCCGAGCGCGCGATGCTGTTCGTCGATATGGCGCACCACGTCCGAAGCAAGCACGCCTGGGTTTATGAAGGCATGCGCGCGGCGATGCACTTCCAGCGTCAGGTTCATCGCATGCTGGATAAGGTCGATCTCGGCCATCGACTTCCGGAGCCTGAGATCGCGGATCAGGCGGCCGCCATCGACAAGTCGCTCGGTGCCAAAAACGGTGGCGAGCTGGTGGTAGACGAACAGCGGCAGCGCGTCGTCGAGCGCAAGCTTCACATTGGCAGGCAGAAGCGAGGCGACCAGTGCGGCGCTCGCCTCATCCTCCTGCCAGACGACGATGTCGCCCGCCAGATGGGGCAGGCTTTCAACGCGGCTCTGTTCGAAGCCCGGCACGATGTAGGTGATCGACTTGGGTGTCACCAGCGCGCCGAGCAGGCGTTCGCTCTGGTGCCAGACGAGGCCGGTGAAATAACGCAGGCTTTCGCTGGCGCCGAGCAGGATGCCGCCCAGCCCCTTTTCGTCCAGCGACGCCTGGAGCCGGACAAGGCGCTGCCGCCGCTCGTCGTCGGTGATCTTCGGGACGGGATGCGACCAGGCCATGTCCGGTTCCTTTCGATTTCGCTGACGTTATATCCTGCTGTAGTCAGTTTGTCGACAGAGATATTCGGCACGTGTAGCCGACCGGCGTTCCGCGTCGCCGAAGTCAGCGAAATCGGCTGATGCTGTAGGGTTCGATATCGAGGGCAGGCTTTCGGCGTGCGGCGATATCTGCGACCAGCCGGCCGGTCGCAGCTGACTGCGTGAGCCCGAGATGCCCGTGGCCGAAGGCGTAGATAATCGCCGGCGTCGCGGTCGAAGCACTGATCACCGGCAGGCAGTCCGGCATGGAGGGACGAAAACCCATCCACTGGCGGCCGCCCTCGGTCCTCAGCTCAGGCAGGAAGCTTTTTGCCTTTTTCAGCATCGCCTCCGAGCGTTTATAGTTCGGTGCCAGCTTCAGCCCGCCGAGCTCGACAGCGCCGCCGACGCGGATGCCGGAGGAAAGCGGCGTCACCACGAAGCCATGGTCGTTGAAATAAAGCTGGCGATGCAGCGGGAAGGCGCTCTGCGGCAGTGTCGTGTTGTAGCCCCGCTCGGTTTCGAGCGGGGCATGGTCGCCGAGGCCGGTCACGATCTTCTTCGACCAGGCGCCGCCGGCCAGTACGACGGTCTTCGCGTCGAAGACGGCGCCATCCGCCAGAACGACCCTGGCGCCATCGTTTATCGGCTCGATGCGGACGGCCTCACCGATCCTGAGCGACGCGCCCCGGGACATGGCGTTGCTGAAGAGGGCCTGGGTAAATTCCAGCGGGTCGGAAACCTGGAGGCCGGAGGGCGTGAAGATGCCGTGCCGGAACTGCGGCGCAAGGCCCGGCTGCAGGGAGTCGATCTCGCCGCGGCCTACCCTCTGGAATTCGAAACCCGCGTCGCGTTTCGCCTGCCAGTCGGCAGATGCGGCATTGAGGCTTGCCTCGCTGTCGTAGAGGTCGAGCGTGCCGGTCTGCCTGATCATCGCCCGCAGGCCGGCGCGTTCGACGGTTTGCAGCATTTCGCTGCGCGCCATCGGCATCATCCTGGCATGGACGCCGACGGTCCGCTCATAGGCCGGGCGGGCGCTGGCCCGCCAGAGTCGCCACAGCCACGGCACCATGTTGAGCGCATAGGACGGCGGCAGGCTGAGACGGCCGAGCGGATCGAGCAGCCATTTCGGCGCTTTCCACATCATGCCGGGTGCGGCGATCGGGATGATTTCCGGAAAGGCGAGAATGCCGGCATTGCCGCTGCTTGCACCCCGGGCAACCTCGCCGCGCTCGATGATCAGCACCGAACGTCCGTCGTCCAGCAGGTACTGCGCCGACATCGTGCCGATAATGCCCGAGCCGATGACGACGGCGTCGACCGAAGAGGAATTCATGATTTCTGTCCTGTGAAGCGAATGCGGAAGGTGGGGTCAGGATGCGGCAAGATCGATCGGTTGGCCGAGATCGCGGGCGATATAATCCTGGATCTGCCGGACGATCTGTTCCGCATGCTTGATGGCGAGCCTGTCGGAACGCTCGACGTCGCGCGCTTCGATTGCGGCGATCATCTCCTCGTGTTCGTCGACATACTGGCGCGGCAGCCGATCATCGAAGGTACGATAATAAAGGCGCAGGATGCGGCGCCCCTCGTCGAGCAGCCGGGCGAAGAAGGTGGTGTAATAGGCATTGCCGGCGAGTTCGGCGATCGCCACGTGGAATTCCCGGTTCGCCTCGATCATCGCGAAGGCGTCGTGGGCTGCAACCGCTGCAGCGAACTCCGCCTGCCGCTTGCGGATCTCGCCCATCGCCTGCGGCGTCGCGCGCATGGCGGCACCGCGGGTGGTGACGCGGTACATCAGCGTCAGCGCATCGAAATAGGGAGGCAGCGAGGCGAAATCGATCGTCGCGACGATCGTATTGCGGTTCGGCAGGGTCGTGACGAGGCCATCGGCGGAAAGCCGCAGCAGCGCTTCGCGGATCGGCGTGCGCGACATGCCGAAACGCTCGGACAGCCGGACTTCGTCGAGCGGGCTGCCCGGGGCCAAGGTCATGGCGAGGATTTCCCGGCGCAGGATCGTATAGACGCTCTGAGTCCCGGAGCCACGGGTGCGGGGGATATCGGTTTCTGCAGGTTCGTTCTTCGCCATCGTTCCCCGTATCTGCCTTGCAAGCCAATGCCGCAGAACAATTGCACATATTGTCGACAGGAAACAGCCCGCGCGACATTCGGCCGGGTTTTCAAGAGGCTTCGGCGGATGTGCGGCTGTGGCCGTAGATATTGACGACAATGATTCCGGCAACGATGCACACGAGTGCGATGATGTGATGCGCGTCGATGCGCTCTTTGAGCAGCAGGATGCCGGCAAGTGCCGCGAGCAGCGGGGTCAGGAAGGTGAAGACCGACAGTTTCGTCGCCGAATAGCGGGCGATCAGTGCGAACCAGGCGAGAAACGAGAGTGCTGCGACAACCACTGTCTGGTAAGCGAGCGAAGACCAGGCGAGGAGGGAGTGCGGAACAGGAAGCGCACCTTCGAAGACGATGGCGGCGGCAGTCAGCAGCACACCGGACACTGCGAGCTGGTAAAGCAGTGTCTGAGAGGCTGGTGCCTGAGCCAGGCCGCTGCGGCGGATCGCAAGCGTTGTCAGCCCCCACAGGATGCCGGCCGCCAGCGCGCAGGCGTCTCCGAGAAACTTGCTGCTATCGACCGATACCGAAGCCTGCAGTACCAGGCCAGTGCCTGCGAAGGCTATGACGATGCCGATCCAGCCCGCGAGCGACAGCCGTTCGCCCGGCATCAGGAAATGCGCGCCGACCGCCACCACGAACGGCGCCGTATAGAGAAGCAGTGCCGCCCGCGCCGCATCGGTGTACCCGAGCGATAGATAAAGCAGTCCGAATTCCACCGAAAACAGCGCGCCGACCAGAAGGCCGGGCCAGAAAAGGCCGGGCGTCCACTTCAGCCCCGCATGCCGGAACCAGCCCGCGATCACGATCGTGGCGCCGATCGAACGTATCGCCGACTGCCAGAACGGCGGCACTTCCGGAATGATCGCCTTGATGGCGATCTGCTGCAGAGCCCAGAGGCTGCAGAGCACGACCATAGCCGTCACGGCGAACGTATCGAGGGACTGTTTTCTTATCATCGGTGGATCATGTCGAGCGGTGCCGGCGAATGCCAACGAAAAAGCGTGAGCGATGGATGAGAAATGCTGATCGAAGCGTCAGCCGCCCTGCAATACGCTAATGACCCGCGCCGCCGCCAGCCTGCCTGCAACGATCGCGCCTTCGACATAACCCGGATAGGACGGGGAGAGCTCCGACGACGCGAAATGGACCGGCGAAACGCCTTCGTTGATGTTCTCTTCGGCATGACGGGCGTCGAGATCGATGATGACGTCGCTATAGGCGCCGCCGCTCCAGGGATCGTCGACCCAGTCCCGGACATGGATGTCGTGCGGATTGCCGCCTTCGGAGCCGAAGGCTGCGCATAGCTGCTCGCGGATGAAAGTGGTGAGCTCCTCGCGCGACCGCCCGTGCCATTGCTGCGCTTCCGGGCCGCCGACGAAGACGATGAGGCCGGCATAATCGTCGTGGCTGGCGTCGCAGGCATAGAGGCCCTGGGGTTCGTGCCACATGACGGCGCCGGAAAGCCCCCGCTCGCGCCAGAAGGGCTTGCCGTAGCTGACCTGCAGCTTGATCGAAAGGCCGGGCGCCCAGGCGGAAAGCGCCTTCTGCAGCCGGTCGGGGAGAGCAGGCGAAAACGGAAGTCGGCGGACCATCACCGGCGGCAGCGCCAGGATGACGCGTTTCGCCGAGAACCGTTGAGCACCGGCGATGACGGTGGCGCCAATGTTGGAATATTCGATGCCTGTCACGGCCGTGCCGAGGCGCAGCCGATTGCCGAGCCTGGCCGCCAGCTGGTCGGCCAGCGCATGCAACGTGCTGGGCAGGAACATTTCCATTTCGGAATAGGTATTGGTGATGCGCCGGTCGTTGGAGGCGAGCCAGGTGAAGGCGACCTCCTCCGGCGCACGGCACCAGAGGCCCTTGATCAGCCGCAGGAAGCTTTTCTTCACATCGGCTGGCACGTCTTCCTGCAGGGCCACCCAATCGGCGACCGTCAGTTTCGCGAGATCCCGATCGTCCGGATCGGTGGCGATCATCCGGTCGCGGAGCGCATCGACCCCCTGCCAGCGCGCGAAACCCTGCTGCGGCGGGACCGGCGGCCGGTAGATGGGCTCCCCATCATAGTGGGTCATGACCGGCGTCTTGCCGTGTTCCTCGATGAGGGCCATCAGCTTGGCCATGTCGCGGCAGAAAAACTGCCCGCCGGTATCGACGCGGGTACCGTCCGGCAGGGTCTCCGACTCGACCTTGCCGCCGACCCTGTCGCGCGCCTCGAGCAGCAGCACATCGAGCCCTGCCTCGACAAGCTCCAGCGCGGCGCTCAGGCCCGTGAACCCCGCGCCGACGACGATGGCATCCCGCTCAGGCATTCTTTTCTCCGACTATCTTCCTGCCTTTGCCATTACCGCAAGCGCTTCGGGACGTCTACGAAGCTGTAGGCGGGCGATCGGAATCCGTGCCCCTCCCGGGAACCTATGCCTGACTACGGTCTTCGCATCACGGACGCCAACCGCAAAAAGTGAGGCGGGCCTGCGCGGGTTATCCGAGCCGAGGCCAGGCGACGGGGAAATTGGGGGTGAGCGGGTGAAGGCTTTGACCGAGCGGCGGGCAGTCTGGGCCCGGATCGTTCGGGTGACGATCAGGAGCTTACCAACGATGAACGCCCCGCCGCCCCCATGCGGCGCTGGTGGATCGTTTGCGCGCCGCTCACGCGCAACCGGAAATCCAGCATGGGTTTGCTGACCCCATAGATGCCCTGAGCCTGATGGTACAATCCATCGAGCACGATCTTGTTGGCGGCTTCGTTCGTGATCAGCAGGACGCCAGCAAGAAAGTTTGCTTCCGCCTCCATTCCCCCGTCGCGCGAGCGGTTAACCAGGTTTTACCTACGGGTTGATGGCCATGGCAACCGCACCCGGATATCCCGCTTGGGCCTGGCGAGGCAAACATCACTTCGCGCGTCGAGCGCCAGAGCCGCTACACCGTGCCGATAACCTTCGCTGGTCGCAGTTTTACCTTCGAGGTCAATCTGCATTATACCGACGTGTGGCGCGTGGACTGCGAATGGAAGAGTACAAGATACGTTTTCTCTCTCAGCTAGATCCATGGATGGGACCGATCATTGATGTTCAGCATCGATAGGTCCATGCGAGAATCAGGTACTAATCACCTGTTTTCGCCGCACTAGCTTCAGATTGCGCTGCCGGTCGTAGCGCCTCATGTCCATTTGTGGAACTGGAGCTGGCTATGCAAAACCCAACCCAACTTGAAATCTCCCGCCGGAACTTACTTATCTCGTCTGCCGCAACTGTCGCGGCGACCAGCGCCGTGCCGCTCGCAGCGGCGGCGCAATCTTCGGGAAGTAAGATGAACCTCAGCACCTCTGTCGCATTTTCTGTCAACGGCGAGCAGCGCGAATTGATCGTCGATAACAGGACCACGCTGCTCGACGCCTTGCGCGAACATCTCCATCTGACCGGAACGAAGAAAGGCTGCGACCACGGGCAATGTGGTGCCTGCACCGTCATGGTGGACGGTCGTCGCGTCAATTCCTGTCTGACGCTTGCCGTCATGCACGAGGGAGACGAGATCGCCACCATCGAAGGTCTGGGCGAACCGGGTAGGCTCCACCCGATGCAGGCGGCTTTCGTGAAGCACGACGGTTTCCAATGCGGTTACTGTACACCTGGGCAGATCTGTTCCTCGGTGGCCGTCCTTGAGGAGATCAAGGCGAATATTCCGAGCCATGTGACGGCCGACCTTACCGCGCCGGCTTCGGTTAACGTAACGGAGATTCGCGAGCGCATGAGCGGCAACATCTGTCGATGCGGCGCCTATTCCAACATCGTGGATGCGATCACGGAAGTCGCGGGGACAAAAGCATGAGAGCCTTCACCTACGAACGCGCATCGTCGATCGAGGCCGCGGCCAAGGCGGCCGCATCCAGCCCGACCGCCAAGTTCATTGCCGGCGGTACCAACCTGCTCGATCTGATGAAGCTCGAGATCGAAGTGCCGACCCATCTGATCGACGTTAACGGCCTTGGCCTCGACACGATCGAAAGGACGCAGGAGGGCGGTCTGCGTATCGGCGCTCTGGTGCGCAACACCGATCTTGCCGCGAATGATATCGTTCGCCGCGACTACGGGCTGCTTTCCCGCGCCCTGCTGGCAGGTGCCTCGGGTCAGCTCCGCAACAAGGCGACCACTGCGGGTAATCTCCTGCAACGCACCCGCTGTCCGTATTTCTACGATACCAACCAGCCCTGCAACAAGCGGCAGCCTGGCAGCGGCTGTTCGGCTATCGGCGGTTTCAGCCGCCAGCTGGGAATTGTCGGGGTCAGCGATGCGTGTATCGCGACACACCCGAGCGATATGGCGGTCGCCATGCGCGCTCTCGATGCGGTCGTGGAAACCGTGAAACCGGGCGGGCGACGTCATGCGATCCCGATCGCGGAGTTTCATCGCCTGCCGGGCGACACGCCGCATCTCGAAACCGTCCTGGAGCAAGGTGAGCTCATAACCGCCGTCGTTCTGCCGGCGCCGATCGGCGGACGTCACATCTACCGCAAGGTTCGCGACCGTGCATCCTATGCCTTTGCTCTTGTTTCCATCGGTGCGGTTATTCAACCCGACGGTACCGGGCGTGTCGCAGTCGGCGGGGTGGCCCACAAGCCATGGCGGCTTGAAGCGGCAGACGCCGAGCTTGCGAAGGGAGCCAAGGCGACCTCCGCGGCGCTTCTCGCAGATGCGCGGCCGACGGAGCAGAACCGGTTTAAGATAGATCTGGTCGAGCGCACGCTCGGTGCCGTGATCGCAGAAGCGAGGGGTTGAGCCATGAAGTTCGACACACCAGCAACGACTAACCCGATCGACCAGCTTAAAGTGGTCGGGCAGCCCATCCACCGTATAGACGGTCAATTGAAGACCACGGGCCGAGCGAAATACGCCTACGAGTGGCATGACACCAACATTCCTTACGCTTATGGCTATCCGGTCGGGGCATCGATTGCCAAGGGCCGGATCAGATCGATGGACGTCGCAGCAGCTCAACAAGCGTCAGGCGTCCTCGCTGTTGTCACCACGCTCAGCGTCGGCGACCGCAAGAAGGGGAAATTCAACACCGCGAAGCTGTTTGGCGGTGACGAGGTGCAGCATTACCATCAGGCGATCGCCGTCGTGGTCGCCGAGACTTTCGAACAGGCCCGTGCCGCAGCGGCATTGGTCAAGGTCGACTACGCCGTGGAGGCTGGTGCCTTTGACCTGAAGGAGGCGATGAAAACCGCCGAGAAGCCGGATGAATCACAGCAGCCAGACACCGCAGTCGGCAATTTCGACGGCGCTTTTGCAAGCGCCGCGGTTACATTGGACGAGACGTACACAACGCCGGACCAATCCCACGCGATGATGGAGCCGCATGCATCGATCGCGGCATGGAATGGTGATGAGGTGACGGTATGGACCTCCAGCCAGATGATCGACTGGTGGCGAAGCGACCTTGCAACAACGCTTGATATCGACAAGGAAAAGATCCATCTGATGTCGCCGTTTATCGGCGGTGGGTTTGGCGGCAAGCTCTTCTTGCGGGCGGATGCCGTCTTGGCGGTTTTGGGAGCCCGCGCGGCGAAAAGGCCGGTCAAGGTTGCTTTGCCGCGTCCGTTCATGATGAACAACACCACGCACCGGCCGGCGACGATCCAGCGGATCAGGATCGGGGCAGAGCGTGACGGAAAGATCACGGCGATTGCGCACGAAAGCTGGTCGGGTGACCAGCCCGGGGGCCAGCTCGAAACCGCGGTCGCGCAGACCCGTCTGCTTTATGCCGGGGCGAACCGGATGACGGCGATGCGGCTTGCGACACTGCATCTTCCCGAAGGCAACGCGATGCGCGCGCCCGGGGAGGCTCCAGGGTTGATGGCGCTGGAGATCGCGATCGACGAGATGGCCGAGAAGCTTGGCATGGATCCAGTGCAGTTCAGGATCCTCAACGATACGCAAGTGGATCCCGAAAAGCCGGAGCGTCCGTTCTCTCACCGCGACCTTGTCGGTTGCCTGAAGCTTGGCGCCGAACGCTTCGGTTGGAACAGTCGAGGCCGGCCAGGCGCTCGCCGCGACGGGAACTGGTTGATTGGCCACGGTGTCGCGGCCGCGTTCCGCAACAACCTCGTCCTGCCGTCTGGAGCGCGTGTACGACTGGATCGCGAGGGCGTCGTCACGGTCGAAACGGATATGACGGATATCGGTACCGGCAGCTATACGATCATCGCCCAGACGGCGGCCGAAATGTTGGGCCTACCCCTCGACAAGGTAGCAGTGCATCTCGGGGATTCGCGTTTCCCAGTGTCTGCCGGTTCCGGTGGGCAGTTTGGGGCGAACTCTTCGACATCAGGCGTCTATGCCGCCTGCGTGAAGTTGAGGGAAGCCATTGCGGCGAAGCTTGGCTTCAACTCCGCTGATGTCGTGTTCCAAAACGGCGAGGTGCGCTCTGGCAACCGCTCCGTTCCACTTGCGCAAGCAGCAGGCGAGGAGGGGCTTGTCGGTGAAGACACGATGACGTGGGGCGATCTGACCGAGACGCATCAGCAATCGACCTTCGGCGCCCACTTCGTCGAGGTCGGTGTCGATGTCGCGACTGGCGAAAGCCGTATCCGCCGCATGCTTGCCGTCTGCGCCGCAGGTCGGATACTCAATCCGATCACCGCACGCAGCCAGGTGATCGGTGCCATGACAATGGGAGCGGGCGGGGCGCTGTCGGAGGAACTGGCGGTCGATACGCGTCGTGGCTTCTTCGTCAATCACGACCTGGCAGGCTATGAGGTGCCGGTGCATGCGGACATCCCGCATCAGGAAGTGATATTCATGGATGAAACTGACCCGATGTCGTCGCCTATGAAGGCGAAAGGTGTCGGCGAACTCGGTCTCTGCGGTGTGGCCGCAGCTATTGCCAATGCTATCTACAACGCATCGGGTGTCCGAGTACGTCACTATCCGATCACCCTCGATAAGCTGATCGACGGTCTTCCTGAAATCGCCTGAGTGGGAGAGGCGGCGGCTTTATCGAGCCGCCGCCAGAGATTTGGCTCGAGCAGGTGACGGACGAACAATACGGCAAGCAGTTTTCCCCGTGATGGACGGGGTAGCGAGTGGGTATTTCTTATTGTCAGCAAGGGCTGGCGCTGAAGCGAAACGGAAAGCGTCGTAGCAGCAGGATGCTGCTTCATGATCAGGTCCTCCGATAGGCTGACCATCGAACACCTGTTTCCTTCGTCGCGTTCTCCGGCGAGGCTGCTGAGGAGCTGCCGGGTGCCGTAACAGAATATTTTGCGAACAGCTCAGTGAGCTTTTTCGACTTTGACGGTGAGTCTGCCGGGTCGGTCAAAGATCGAGACGTCGCCTTGGATCTGACCCAAAATCACGATGCCGGGCTGCGGTACACGCCCCTCACGGTAGTAGATGACGAAATCGCTCGAACTCCAAAGACCGAGTGTGCCGGCGGAGAAGTCTCGCTGACGGGGAGCGGCTGTCAGGGCGGTGGGCAGGTCGCCTGTCTTTTCCTGACGAAGATGATCGTCCATCTCGATCATCAGCGGCAGCATCGCGGCAAGCGCTCGAGCGGCCGCGTTGTCAGCCAGTTCGGCGGTGACGTTGCCCCAATCAGATGAAATCACAATGCGGTCCTGCGCCAAGGCGGATCCTCCCCGGTTAAGCGTTAGAACAGCTGCGAGAAAAGTCGCACCCATGATCTGTTTCATGTCTCACCCTTCGTTGCCGGAATACGCGTCTTGTTGACTGCTCTCAGACAGAGCATCGCGTAGTGTGAAATCACAACCACGCCTGCCATCACACCCGTCCAGTGCGCGAAAAAAGGCGCCACGGAGCTGCTGAAATCCCAGAATTCCAGACTGTAGCCGAACATCAGCTTGGTCGACACGCCGAGAGCCGCAAAGCTCCAGGCGCCAAAGCACAGGAGCAGCACAGCGATCAGCCGTAAACTAGCGTTTCCGATCCGAGACGGAGAGACTCTGAAAACGGTTCCCGCCACTGTCATCACGCGCGCCCAATGGGTGCCGGCATGAATTGCAACGATTATCGCGACCCAATAGGCCGAGAACCAGTGAAGCTCTATGACGCTCACATTGTTGGTGAACTGCGCGAAGCTCAGCACCGAGCGTGAGATCAGCACGCTGGTCACCACCAGTACCGCCATGGTGATCCCAAGCCAGGCATGTATCACCACGACCATCCAGCGACGAACATCGTAACGACCGCTACGGAGCTTCAAGAACCAGCGCCTGTTCATGGTCAGGTGCCATCCAAGAAGCCCGAAAATGGCCATTCCAAAGATCTCATGCGGACCATTGTCGAGCCACCAGTAGGCGAGAGCCAGCATAAGCAGCGCCGCCATGCTTGCGGGAAGAACGAGGCGATCGGTCATCAATCGAAGCATTCCAGTACCTCGTCGGCGTCAAAGCGGATCACGGTCGGAAATGGCGCCGCTCAGCGTGAACATGAATTGTTCGGACTGACGCGAACGATGGCAGGAGTAGCAACGGGCGACATTTTCGTCGGCCTTGACGGTCCGATCCGGCCAGAACCACTGGTATTCCCATTGATCCGCGCCGGCTCCGATCTTCTGTGCCACGAGATAGCGCGTCAGAACGTCGCTTTGATAATCGACGAGAACCATATGGCTGCCGGTCGGAACAGGTTGCCCGGTTCTGAGCGCCGAGAGAGCGGCAGGGCTCGTCAACATATGCTCGCGGGTGATCCCCCGTCGAACCGTCGTATAATGCTCGAGCTGTTCGAGAGGCGGAAACGTAACCGAGTTGGATGCCGCAAGCGCTGAGGTCGGCGATAGCTCGGTCTCGACGAGGAAATAGCCTGTCAGGATAACCGCGAGGGGTGCAACTACTAAGCCGGACCAGCGAAAGATTTTCATGGGCTTTACCCTTTAATTAGATCGTGAAAGGGCATCACGCCCGTCTGCTCGGTCCGCCGCCTATAAGAGCGGCCGATCTGGGTTTGCCGCTGCACAGAGTGCTAAACTTGGGATTGGAGTCTTCCCGCGCGTCTCGACCGAATGTCGAACAGACATCACTCGAGACGAGGTGAGGATAGGGCCAAGAAGCCTCAGTTGACTTCCTGGCTCCTGGTTTTAGGCGAGGTGCTGGTCGAAGAAGCCCTTCAGCTTGTCGAAGGGGATGAGATCGACGCGGTCATAAAGATCGACATGGCCGGCACCCTTGATCCAGACAAGTTCCTTCGGCTCCGAAGCCCGGTTGTAGGCGTCTTGGCTGAATTCCTTCGAATGGGCCTGGTCGCCAGAGATGAACAGCATCGGGCGGGGCGAGATCGTCTCGATGTCGTTGAAAGGATAGAAGTTCATGAACTTGACGCTGCTGCTCAGAGTCGGCTTCGTCGTCGTCTGTCGGGCCACTCCAGCAGGCGTGAACTCGCCACGCGGCGTCCGGTAGAAGTCGTAGAACTCGCGCTGGACGGGATCGGTGTCGGCCGTCAGTTCAAGCGTCGTGCCGCCGATATATTGGATGTCAGCGCCGTCCGACTCGGCCCAGCGCTGTTCGGCGGCCATCGCGATAAACTGCTTGCGCTGTTCGACCGTCTGCGACTTGTTGAGTGCGTCGCGGAAGGCTGCACCCATGTCGTACATGCTGACGGTGGCGACTGCCTTGATGCGCGGGTCGATCTTGGCGGCGCTGACAACAAAGCTGCCGCTACCGCAGACCCCTATCGCGCCGATATTCTGTCGGTCCACGAACGCGTGCGAACCGAGGAAGTCGACGCCGGCGCTGAACGCTTCGGCATAGGCTTCGGGAGATACGAGGTTGCGCGACTGTCCTTCGCTCTCGCCCCAGAACGGAAGGTCGATCGACATCGCGACAAAACCCTGCTCGGCCATTCTGGTGGCAAAGAGGTTTGCGCTTTGCTCCTTCACCGCTCCCATGGGGTGGCCGACGATAATTGCCGGATTTTTCACCGCCTGGTTGATGTCCTTGGGAAGAAACAGGTTACCCGCGACATGGGTCTGATACTGGGTCTTGAACCCGACCTTCTGCAGGGTCACGCGATCACCGGTATAAAAGTTGGATGCGCCTTTGGACATGTCTTGGGCCTTTGCGAAAGTGGTGTCGAAGATGGACATGGCGCCGAGAGCCGCTGCGCCAGCGCCTGCCATCTTGAGCAGGTGGCGGCGGTCGATCCCGGTGTTCGAGGTCTGTGCGTCGTCCTGGTTTGTTGCGACGGTCATCTGCAAGTCTCCTTGAGTGGTACTGCGATGGAAAGTGATCCCGATGGTACGCTATTGATGTTCAGCGGTGTGACGAACGCCATGCTGCCGCGGCGAGAAGGGATGAGCCGGCCAACAGGGATGAGGCGAACAGGAAGGTTGTCCACCAGCCGATGGCGTCGAACAGGACGCCGCCTGTTGAAGCTCCAAGCGTAATGGCGAGCTGGATGGTTGCGACCTGAAGCCCACCTCCAGCCTCCGCGTCGTCAGGCATGGTGCGGCTCAACCACGTGCCCCAGCCAACCGGTGCGGCCGTGCCGAACAGACCCCAGCCGATCAGAAGGATGGCGGTGAAGGCGGCAGATGAACCGAGTGCGATCAGCCCCAGTGCAATCACGGCCATGATCAGTGGGATAGCGACAAGAATGCTGAACAGGCGCTTCTGCAGGAGATGGCCGACAAAGTACGTTCCGGCGACTCCCGCCAGACCCATCAACAGGAGCAGCAGGGAAAGCGTGGATATCGACACGGCTGTCACTGTCTCCAGAAATGGCCGCAGATAGGTGAACAAGGCGAACTGCCCCATGAACAGGAGCGTGATCGATCCCATGCCGAGCGCGACTTGAGGGCGAAGAAGAAGCCGGAAGACATTGGTCGACCTTTCGTTGCGACGCGGTGGTAGAGACGGCAGGCTGGCCCACTGCCAGACGAGCGCCAGAAGGGCGAGCGGAACGACCGCAAAGAAGGCGCCTCGCCACCCGATGTAGCTGCCGAGCAGACTTCCCAGCGGCGCGGAGATTGTCGCGGCAACGGCATTGCCCCCGTTCAGCATAGCCAGTCCCTTGGGTACAGAGTCTTCGGGAACCAGCCGCATGACGATCGACGTCGACATCGACCAGAAGCCACCGATGGCGATACCCAGCATTGCGCGCCCGATCATCAGCACGAGATAGTTCGGAGCAAAGGCGACGATCGTCCCGGAGAGCATCAGGATCAACGAGAATGATGCGAGGACCAGCCGCCGATCCAGTCGCCGCGTCAGACCGGCCACGAAGACACTCGTGAGGACAGCGAAAATACCGGAGACCGAGATCGCCTGGCCGGCGCGGCCTTCCGTGACGCCAAGTTCGGTGGCGATCGGCGACAGGAGGCTGACCGGCATGAACTCCGATGCGATCAGGACAGCAACGCACAAGGCCATCGAGACAACTGCGCCCCAGGCGGGGTTCGGGATAGCCGAATTGGCGGTTGTAAACGGGTCCAGTTTCCTGTCGTCATCCTGAAAGTCGGATCGTGTGAGAGCTTGCTGTGTCATGGCGGCAACATACGCCGGCCTCAGTTCGATGATTAGCCATTGCAATTCGCTTGGACTTATCGGCTAATGATATCAATCTTCATGTTATGAGGCGGCCATGAAGCGGGAAGATCTCAACGACATGCTTTGGTTTCTGGCAGTTGCGGAAGAGCGAAGCTTTACGAAGGCGGCTGCGAAGCTTGGCACATCGCAGTCGACGATCAGTCATACGATCAAGAAGCTCGAAGCGCGATTGGGACTGCGCCTCCTGACCCGGACCACCCGCAGCGTCGTCCCGACGGAAGCGGGTGAGCGGCTCATCCGTTCGCTTGCACCTCGAATTGAAGAACTCGAAACCGAGATCGACGAACTGATGGAAATCAGGGACAAGCCGTCGGGATCTGTACGGATAACCCTATCGGACCATGCATTGCAAAGCGTCGTCTGGCCGAAACTGCGGCCGGTACTGCGGGACTATCCCGACATCAAGGTCGAGCTGAACAGCGATAACGGTTTCAGGAACATCGTCGAAGAGAAGTTCGACGCAGGCGTACGACTCGGCGAGAGCGTGGACAAGGACATGATTGCCGTCCGAATAGGGCCTGATTGGCGCCTGATCGCCGTCGGGTCTCCTAAGTATTTCGCGGCCCGTTCGGTTCCTGAAACACCGCAGGATCTGGTCGGGCATGACTGTATCAACCATAGGCAGTCGCAGTTGGGCGGATTGTACGGTTGGGAGTTTGAGAAGGATGGTCGGGAGCTTCGGGTGCGCGTTGCCGGACAACTGACGTTCAACACCTCCTATGCAATGATCGACGCTGCCGTCGAGGGCTACGGCATCGCCTATGTGCCTGAGAACCTCGTTGAGCAGGAACTCGCTTCCGGACAATTGCTGCAGATTCTCGATGACTGGACGCCGCCGTTTCCCGGATACTACCTCTACTACCCGAGCAGGCGACAGAATTCGCCGGCGTTCAAAGTAGTTGTTGAAGCACTCCGCGGCTGAGGCCATTCCGAACGATGATTTCTGTTCAAGGCTTGATGTCCGACGGAAGCAACGAAAACACCGCCTGCTCGCCCGATGAATGGATTGCAGGCAGAAATGCTGCAGCCCAACTGCACGACTGGAAACACCGGCGGTCGTGTCTGGTGCCGGTCACGACGCAGAGGTTCATCTAATTCTTCAAGGAGAAGTCTCACAATGATGCGTAGGCAGGAGCGCCCTCCCGTTTATGAGCCAATCGTTCCGCCACCAACCGAGTGTTTCGTCTGGCGAACGGATGACTATCCCCTTTCCTGGAGCGTGTGGAACGCCCATCCCGAGTGCGAGATACACCTAGTCAAGAATGCTGGAGGCACTTGCCACGTGGGCGACCATATAGGCGCGTTCACGGATGGCGATCTTTTCATCATCGGACGCGGCCTTCCCCACAACTGGGTGACGCCGCTCGCGGAGGGCGAGAAGGTGGAGAGCCGGGACGTGATCCTTCAGTTCGACGAGGACAGGATCATGGAAGCGGCAGGCTCGTTTCCGGAGTTGACGAAACTGAAACAGTTCCTGTTACTTGCCTGTCGCGGATTGGCCTTCACGGGAGAAACAAGAAGCAGGGGGGCGGAGATCGTCGAAGCTATCGGAAGCAAGTGCGGGTTGGAGCGGCTGTCACTGTTCTTCGCTCTTCTGCATATTCTTTCGACGAGCGACGAGCGGCAGTTGCTGTCGTCGGAGAATTTCGCACCCCAGATCGATGTCTCCACCAACCACGTCCTCCGCGACATCCTCACGTGGATGTCCGTGAACTACAGAAACGACGTTCGCCTTCATCAGCCTGCTGAAATGGCCGGCATGACAGAAACCTCCTTCTCGAGGTTCTTCAAGAAGAACACCGGGACCACGTTCAGCAGATACCTCAGCGAACTGCGCATGGCCAAGGCTTGTGAGCTTCTCGATAGGAGCGAACTGGCGGTGACGGAAATCGCTGCCGAGGTCGGTTACTGGAACCTGTCGAATTTCAACAAGACCTTTCGGGAGCTTCGAGGAATGCCTCCGCGCCGCTACCGCCAGTTCAGGCGATCTCGGGAACCGACGTGATATTGCCTCAAGTGATCGCGGGAGTCCCTGATCGCGAAATGAAAACGGATATAAAAGCGTCATTTTCGCGCATCCGAGACGCTAGTTCGCCCCATCGCCTCACGATATGACTTCAGCAGTCTTCGGGGAGGTCTATCGTGCTCAGCAAAATAGCATTGTCATCCGACACTCGGAATAGCGCGTTTTCAGGTTTTGTGCAGACGCATTGCGCGGTCTTGGAGGTTCCTGATGACGGAGCCTACAAGTTCTTTGTTCGCGGACGGGCGGGTGCCGTCCCCGTGGCGCGCCACTCGCCTGACAAAACCGTTTCATTGAAGGCCGCCTGGCAGGACCTCGAACGTACTGTCAACTCTACCTGTGCGGGAGTGGTCTTCCGATCGCAGGAGGACCCGGGTGCCCTTACCGACCTCATCGGCGACGCATTCAAGGGCGAACCTTTGCCGGGCGCAATCGTGGTTAGCGGTCGCGCCAAAGGGTTTCTACGGCGTCTCACCGAAATCGCTGCAGTGCAGATGTTCCCCTTTACCATACGTTTAAAGAGCGGCTTAACCCTCCCTTTCGAATGGCCTCCGATCCTTGTTATCAGCGATTTCCGGGACCCCGATCTGCCGGCAAATCTTAGCGTCTGTCATAGGCTGAGAGACCACGGGCTTCCTGTAGAAATGTCCGTGCAGGAAGATGCAGGCAATCTCGATGGCCGCACCGCAGACCTCATAGAGGGCTTTTTTCAACGGTATCTCCTCGAGCATTTCCCCAAAATGCTCTGACCTATTCAGATAACCGGAATAGACCTCGGAGGTTTTAGATGCCAGGAAAATTGGAGGGCAAGACAGCCATCATCACGGGAGCCGCGCGAGGCATCGGCCTTGCCTTTGCCAAAGCATACATCGCCGAAGGTGCGGGCGTGGCAATCTGCGATATCGACATCGCCCGCGCGGAAACCGTTGCCATGGAACTTGGCAATAGCGCCATAGCGGTGAAGGTCGACGTCACGAACAAGCAGAGCATTGACGAGGCTGTCGCCAAGGTGGCGGGTGCATTCGGGAGCATCGACATCCTGATCAACAACGCGGCGCTCTTCACGGCGGCCCCGATCGTGGAAATCACTGAGGCCGACTACCGGAGAGTCTTCGACGTGAACGTCTATGGTTCGCTGTTCATGCTGCAGGCCGTCGCGAAGCAGATGATATCACAAGGCAAGGGCGGCAAGATCATCAACATGGCATCCCAGGCGGGCCGCCGAGGAGAGCCGCTTGTGGCGGTCTACTGCGCCACAAAAGCGGCAATCATCAGCCTCACTCAATCGGCTGCATTGAACCTCATCGAAAACAAGATCAACGTCAACGCCATCGCCCCAGGCGTCGTTGACGGTGAGCACTGGGACGGCGTCGATGCCTTCTTCGCTAAATACGAAAACAAAGCTCCTGGGCAAAAGAAAAAGGAAGTCGCCGCTGCCGTTCCTTTCGGACGCATGGGTAGGGCGGAAGACCTCACCGGAATGGCAGTATTTTTGGCCTCCTCGGATGCCAACTACGTTGTCGGGCAATGTTACAATGTCGATGGCGGGCAGTGGATGAGCTGAGGTCTCGCCGGCTCGGTCTCCTAGGTTGGAACTCCGACGGACCTGTCGGCGGTTCGAACCTGTTCAAGAGCAAAATATTTGCAAGCCTCCGTGCGCTCAGGCCCGAGACCTACACCTGGGACCATTACGCGGGATCGGAAATTATTTCCGCATACTGCCAACGGAGCCTTCGTTCACGGCGACGCGAATGGCAGCAATGCGCCCCCCTTTTCGGCCATTCAAGCCGACCTTGCTATCTCCTGAAAGCTGCCGATCCGCTTCGGTTATTGAAATGTCTAGGGTAACGTGGCTAGCCGAACGTCTGCTTTGGATAAGCATATCACGAAACCTGATCAGCCCTCAGCATGACGAAAGTTCTTCGAAGGCACTCGACGCGACTGCATCTCACCATCTTCAGATGTTTCACTGCCTCGCTCGTGGGTAATCACTTGGAAATCGGAAAATCGCTGCGGCTTAGCGCCGCGGCGACTGCATCAATCACAGCGGCAACGCGCTTGGGCAGCAGCCTTCGGGACGGGTAGATCGCGTGGATCGGCATGGAGTCAGTCCCGAAATCCATCAGCAACTGGACTAGGCTACCATCCTGAAGGTCGGATCGCACCAAATCGACAGGCAGGCAGGCGATGCCACCACCCTGCTGTGCAATGGTCCGTTGTGCTTCATCGTTGTCCAACTGCAGCGCACCCGAGATCCTGGCGGCAATGGCCTCGCCCTTGGCATCGATGAAGTGCCAGATATCGGGCGGGTTAAAATTGCTGTTTACGATACAGCCTCCCTTGGCCAGGTCCATCGGTGTCGCTGGTTCCTCATGCGCTGCCAGCCACGACGGTGATGCGCAGCAGATAAAGCGGTACGTGCCGATGCGCTTGCTCACCAGCGTGGACGACGGAAGATCGCCCACGCGGATCGCCAGATCGTAGCCTTCGGCCACAAGATCCACCCGCCGGTTCGACAGCGACAACTCCACCGACAGAGCCGGGTGCGCTTTGGCAAATTCGGCGATCGCTGGACCTAGTGTAGTGACGCCAAGGGTCGTAGGAGCAGAGATCCGTAGCGAGCCCTTGAGCGAGGCAGCAGGGCTGGATAGTTCGTCGAGAACTGCGAGCTCGTCGAGGATGCGGATCGACTGCTCTAGGAATTGGGTTCCAAGGACAGTCAGCTTTTGGGCGCGGGTCGTCCGCTCCAGCAGACGAGCGCCGTGGCGAGCTTCAAGGTTCTGTATACGGCGGCCAACCATCGTTGCCGAAACGCCGAGTTGCTGCGCCGCGGCGGCGAATGAGCCTAGGCGTGCGGTCGCGACCAATGCTTCCAGTTCCGGCAGATTATGCATTCCCAATCCTGGTGCACGATTGAAGCAACCTATAGCTCGATACTTAATAAAAATGCACGGTGTATTATGTCGAACTCTCAAGAGGTGGCACAAATGCATAAGGGACTAATGGATGCAGCCGCGGTATTCACCGCTTTCACGACGGTCGCGAGCGCACAGGTGGTCGCCTCGAAGAGGGATACAGAGGGCGGGCTGCTGGGCAAGTGGGTGGCCGGCTTATGAGCCGGTTGATTGCGGCACTGAAACTCTCAGGCTGTGATGAGTGCGCTAATCTGCGCCCTCGCTGCTCACATTGCGCCCTCGCTGGTCTTGGCCTGCCTGAACTCAAGCAGGTGATTTGATGTTGATGATGCAAGCAGCGGTGATGCGGGGTCCCGGCGGCCCCGAAGTCCTGAACATTGAGACCATCCCGGTCCCAATTCCCAAGAACGGCCAGGTTCTGATCAAAATCATTGCCTTTGGCCTCAATCGATCGGAGCTATTCACCCGTCAGGGACATTCGCCGGGCGTTCACTTCCCGCGCGTCTTGGGCATCGAGGCTGTCGGTATCGTCGAGCACGCGCCTGGTGGTCAATTTGCCCCTGGTGATACCGTCGCCACCGTGATGGGTGGCATGGGTCGGCAATTCGATGGCGCTTATGCCGAATTTGCCTGCGTGCCGGCCAGCCAGGTGCGCAAGTTTTCGTCGGATCTGCCATGGAAGGTCCTCGGTGCCGTACCCGAAATGTTTCAGACGGCCTGGGGTTCGCTATTCCGCGCTCTCGACCTCCAGCCGGGTGAGCGACTGCTCATTCGTGGCGGATCGACCTCGGTCGGCCTTGCTGCTGCTGGCTTGGCCTGCAATCACGGCGCGTATGTCCTGAGCACGACGCGTCAGGCAACACGGACCAGCCTTCTAATTGAGCACGGAGCCAACGAGGGAATAGTGGATGATGGCCATCTGAGTGCCAGCATCGCAAAAGTCGACAAGGTCCTCGAACTGGTGGGCACGACCACTCTTGCCGACTCCCTCCTATGCACTCGGCCCGGAGGCGTGGTCTGCATGGCAGGGATGGTTGGTGATAAGTGGTCGTTCGATAGCTTCGCGCCCATGGATGCAATCCCCAACTACGTGCGCCTGACTACCTATTCAGGCGGTGTCTCCGAGTTCATGCAAATGCCCCTCGACAGCATTTTGACTGATATTGCATTAGGAAAGCTGAAAGTGCCGATAGGCCGCACGGCCCAGCTCAGCGAAATTGCTGTGGCGCATCGGTGGATGGAGCAAAACCAGGCGGAGGGAAAGATTGTCGTCTTAACCTCAGCGAACTTGTCGAGCTTCGGACGAAGCGCCTGAAGTGCCGTGGGCCGCGGCTGACCGCACGCCAACGATTTCTAACGGAGATTATCATGTCTGCCATTGCCAACACATTCATGCGGCGCTTTGTCGAATTCATCAATACGGCCGACGAGACGCTCGGAAGTGAGCTGATCGCTAACAGCGCGATCTTCCATGTCCCGAACCGGAGTGAGCCCATGCAGGGCCTCGGCGGCTATCTCGCCATCATCGGTATAATGCGCAGCGGTTTTCCCGACATCCAGTGGACGCTGGAAGAGACGATTGCTGAAGAGGACAATCTTGGCGCCGGCAATACTCGGATCGCAGTGCGTTTCACCATGCGGGGAACGCACCATGGCGATTTTTTCGGGGTTCCCGCCACCGGGAAGTCGATCAGCGTTCAGGCTGTAAACTTTTACCGCATTTCCGACGGCAAGATCGTGGAGGAGCGCGGTCAGCCAGAGCTCTTAAGTCTTATGCAACAGATCGGAGCGGTGCCCGTACCGTAGGCGTCACTCCAACCGGTGGCGGCACCTACACAGTTGGATCGCCCGCAGCGCTCATCATGACGCTCGTCCGAATGGAGTCGGCTCGCCTTGGCGGCCTACTTTCGATCCCAATGAATCCAAGGCAGTAGACCGCCGCAAGCTATTTAATAGGTCCTGAGCCTAGTAGCTTGGGCAACTTCGAGCAAAATCAACTATCTTTCAACCCTCTAGCCAGCGTCTGCAATTCCGCAAAGGCCACGTAGCGTTTGGCATGGATCTCCGCCAGTTCGCCCACCGCCGGCCTATAAACGTGCGCGGGACTGCACAACCGTTTCATCGCCGAGACTACGTCCGGAAGGGCGCCGCTTGCGACCGCTCCAAGGATAGCCGAACCCAAGAGAACCGGCTCTTCCGATAGGGTCCCGATCACCGGTGCGCCACAGGCGTCGGCAAGTATCTGTCGGACCAGTTCATGCTGCCCCGCACCACCGCTGATGACGACGTTTTCGATATGTGCACCGGCTTGAGCCTGGGCCTCGATGATCTGTCGCAGACCGTAACCGATGCCACAGAGCCCTGCCACATACAGCGCGACGAGACTGCCAAAATCGCGCTCCATGCCAAGGCCTGCGATCACCGCTCGGGCATGGGGATCGGCAAAAGGCGCGCGATTGCCAAGAAATTCTGGAACGACATGCAGGCCGGTGGCCAGACGCACGGCCTCCGAAGCGGTGCCGGCTTTTTCAGCGGCTGCATCAGCGATCAGGACCGGCAGCGGCATACGTTGCTGCTCTGCTATCCCATTCGCTTCCGCCGCGGCAGGATGAAAGGCCAGCAATTGATCGATCGCGGCACCGGCGGCACTTTGTCCCCCTTCATTGAGCCACATGCCAGGCATCATGGCTGAATAATACGGTCCCCAAACGCCCGGCACGAAGACGGGCTCGACGGTGGATGTCATGGTACAGGACGAGGTTCCGAAGACATAGGCGAGATTGGCTGCCGGACGGCCACCGATACCAACGGTGCCGATCCCGCCAGCATGAGCGTCGATCATACCGGCGGCGACCGCAGTTCCTGGCTGCAATCCCATGGCCTTCGCGGCTTGCGCCGTCAGCCCCTGCCCCAGCGGCGTCCCTGGCTCGAAGATGCGCGTGCCGATCCGGGCGAAACCTTCGTCGGCAAGCGGCCCAAGACCGATCTCTTGGAAATAGGTCGGGTCCCATCTTTGCTCGTGGGCAAGATAGGTCCATTTGCAGGTCACGGTGCAGGTGGAGCGCGCAAGGTCGCCGGTTGCCTTCCAGGTGAGGAAATCTGCGAGGTCGAAAAACTGCCACGCCGCGTCGAACGTTTCCGGACGATTCTCCTTCAGCCAAAGGATCTTCGGTGTCTGCATCTCGGGGGAAATCCGTCCGCCCACATATCGCAGGACATCGTGCCCCATATCGTTGATCCGTTCCGCCTGGGCGACGGCACGGTGGTCCATCCAGACGATAATGTCGCGGTTGGGATCCACTGATGCGCCAATAGCAAGAGGGAGCCCGCCTTCGCCGAGCACGACCAGCGAACATGTTGCATCAAAACCAAGACCAATGATCGCCGCCGTATCCACCCCGACAGTAGTGACCACCTCGCGCACAACAGTACAGACGGCGTCCCAGATTTCGGTACTCGACTGCTCGGCAATGGTGCCGGCCTCCCGGAAGAGGGAGATATCGCGCTTGGCCACCGCCAGCAGCCGGCCCGAAAGATCAAAGAGCCCGGCACGCGCGCTTCCAGTGCCGACATCGACGCCGATGAGATAGCGTGAGGCGGCGGGCGCTGTGGTGTTCGCTGCGTCGATCATGGTGTTGGCTCTTGCAGATCTTGGGATATCGGGAAGTTGCCGTCGGCGCCAATCAGAGATCAACGCTGTTGGGCAGGATGACGAGGTCGCGGATGGTGACGTTGCGAGGGCGAGACAGCATGAAGAGGACGGCATCGGCCACTTCCTTCGGCTGCATCAGACTGCCATTCGCCAACGCTTCCTCCATCTTGGCCTTCGGCCAGTCATCGAGCAGAGCGGTGACCACGGGACCGGGCAGAATTGCGCCAACGCGCACCCCATCCTTTGCGACCTGTCGGCGGGTCGAATGGACAAAAGCCTGAACAGCGAATTTCGATGCGGTGTAGATCGGCTCCCACACAACCGGCACCACACCGGCAATAGAACTCGTGAACAGGATATCGCCTGACTTTTGCGCGATCATATGTGGCAGCACCGCGTGAACCGAGCGGAAAGCGGCATTGATATTGAGGTTGAGCATCCGGTCCCAGGCATCCGGATCGCCTTCCGCGACCGGACCGCCGATATAGCCACCGGCATTGGCATGGAAGATGTCGAGACCGCCGGCAACCTCGAGAATGCGCGGCAGAATGCCGGACAACTCCTTGCCGTCGAGCAGATCGACCACCAGCGGCTTGGCGCGGTCTCCGAGTTCCGAGCACAGCGCTTCGAGCTTGTCCTTTGCCCGGTCGATCAGTACCACGGTTGCGCCTTCCCTCAAGAGGGTGCGGGCACATTCCAGACCAATGCCCGATGCGGCGCCGGTGATTGCGGCAACTTTGCCCTTCATCAGTTCAGCCATGAGATTTCCTCCAGTTTATTGTTAGGCACGGCCATGGCTGACACGCGAACGGCGCGCAAGCGAGTCGACGATGACGGCAATCGCCAGTACCGCGCCGGTGATCATGTAGCGCAGGGACGAATTGAGATTGAGCAGGGTAAGGCCATTGGAGATCGCCTGGATGACAATGATGCCGAGCAGCGCCGAATAAGCGCTGCCACGGCCGCCAAACAGGCTTGTCCCGCCGATGACGGCTGCCGCGATCGCATTCAGGTTGACATCGCCGGTGCCGGCCTGCTGGCTGGATGATGCCAGGCGAGACGCCGAGAGGATGCCGCCGAGGGCGCCCAAGGTCGAGCACAGCATGAACGCGCTCAGGTAGATGCGACGGACATTGATACCCGAGCGGCGGGCCGCTTCACGGTTTCCGCCGACGGCGAACATAGACCGCCCCCACTGCGTCTTCGTCAGTGCATAGTTCAAGATGACGGCCAGCGCCACGAACAGGCCGAACATCCACGGCACACCGCGGCCGAGGTTCAAATAATAAACGGCGAATTCCAGAGCGACCGTCAGCACGGCCACCTTGATCAGGAGATTGCTCAATGGCTGCGAGGAAAGGTTGACCGATTGCCTGCGCTTGCGAATGGCGAAGCCGGCAATGACCATGATGAGACCCGGCGCCAATGCCAGAATGTGCGACATCCAATCCGGCATCACCAGGATCTGACCGAAGCGCACCAGGGGCGAGGCATAGGGAAGGTTGATGCTCCCGGTCGGGCCAAGGATATAAAGCTGCAAACCAAGAAGTGCGAGCAGTCCCGCAAGCGTGGCAACGAAACTCGGCATGCCCAATCGGTTGTACATCAGGGCGTAGAGCGCGCCGACAAGCGCGCCAGTCGCGAGCGCCGCGAAGATCGCGACGATGACAGGCAGACCCGAATTGACCCAGAGCACACCGATAATAGCCGATGACAGGCCGCTCATCGAGCCGACGGACAGGTCGATCTCGCCCAACAGCAGGACGCAGACGATGCCGAGCGAGATGATACCGACGGTCGCGCAGTCGAACAGCAGGTTCACGAGATTATTCGGTGCCAGGAAGATCGGGTTGAGGATGCTGAAGACCGTTGAGATGACGACCAGCCCCACCGCCACCGGCAGCATGCCCAGATCACCGGATCGCACGCGATCAACGAAACTCCTGAGCATGCCGCTCAGGCCATCGTCATGCTTGACCCTGATGTCGCTGCGGTCAAGCGCCTGATCCTTGTTTGACATATTCTGGCTCATGCGGCGCTCCCGCTGGTTTCGGTATGGCCCGTCTTGCGGTCCAGACGGCGCGACACGGAGTTTTCCGTGGCTCCGGTGATGGATGCGACGAGTTCCTGATTGGATGCGTCGGGGCTGAAGATGCCGTTGTTGCGCCCCAGGCGCAGGACGACGATGCGGTCGGCGACCGCACGCACATCTTCCATGTTGTGGCTGATGATAATGACGCCCAACCCGCGATCGCGGACGCGTTCGATGAGGTTCAGCACCTCCGCCGTCTGCGCCACGCCGAGAGCCGCGGTAGGTTCGTCGAGCATGATGATTTTCGGGTCGAGAAGCAGGGATCGTGCGATGGCAACTGTCTGGCGCTGGCCGCCCGACAGCGAAGCAATCGGCTCTCGCACCGATGGAATGCGCGCCGCCAGCTCCTTCAGAAGCGTCCAAGCGCGGACTTCCATGGCAATCTCATCGAGATTCCACGGCGACAGTTCGTGACCCAGGAAAAGATTGGCGACGACGTCGAGATTTTCGCAAAGGGCTAGATCCTGGAACACTGTAGCAATGCCGAGTTCCAGCGCACGGCTTGGACTGTCGAGCGATACTTCCTGTCCGCAGAACTCGATTTTACCGGACGATGGCTGGTGGACTCCGGCCAGAACCTTGATCAGGGTTGACTTTCCCGCGCCATTGTCTCCGACGAGAGCAACGACTTCGCCGGCACGCACTTCCAGATCGATATCGGTCAGCGCCGACACCGCGCCAAAGTTCTTCGAGATATTGCTGAGCCGGAGAATGAGACTGCCCTTCTCCGGGTCCGCCCTGTGTTCTTGCACCATGGCTTGACGCTCTTTTTAGGTTCGGGGGCATGTCCGGCCGGGCATCGGCGCGGCCGGACATCTCGATAGAAGGTTACTTGGTAATACCGAGCTTCTTGCAGCCTTCGGCATATTCACCTGTGCAGACTTCTTTGGCAGTCTGGATCTTCTTGTCGAAGATTTCCGCCTTGATGTTGTCCGCAGTCACGACGGCGGGCACGAAGAGTTCGGACGGCGTGTCGTAAAGCGAGGTCTTCGCCTGCGGCTTCTCGCCCTTCAGAAGCTGTACCGCCACCTTGGCGGCAGCGGCGGCCACGATTTCCGACGGTTTGGAAATCGTGTTGTACTGGTCGCCGGAGATAATCAGTTGCAAGGCCGCGATCGTCGCGTCGTTGCCGGTGACGGGCGGAACAGGGTTTACGCCTGCAGCCTTGAAGGCAGCGATCGCGCCGCCGCCCGTGCCGTCATTGGCGGCGACAACGCCCTTGATAGCTGCACCAAAGCGGGTGATCTGGCCGGCAGCCCATTCCTGGGCCTTTGGCGGCGCCCATTCGGGCGTGTCGAACTCCGCCAGTGTCTTGTAGCCGGAATCCTTCAGGCCCTGATGGATACCGTCACGGATAAGACCTGCCGCCGCGTCGGTGGGAGAGCCGTTGATTTGCAGCACGCCGGCGCCTTCTGCAACGCCGCGTGCCTTGAGATGCTGGACCAGCGACCGGGCGATGGCATGGCCGATGCCTTGATTGTCGAACGACACGTAGAAATCCGCCGGCTTGGCGGGGATCGGACGGTCATAGGCGATCACCTTGACGTCCTGGGACTGCGCGATCTCGACGAGCGCGGCAGCGGCGGCCGAGTCGACCGGGTCGAGCACGATAACCTTGGCGCCCTGAGCGATGACCGAATTGAACTGCTGCTGCTGGAGCGCCGTGTCGGCATTGGCATTCTGGTAGATGACCTTGCATTTCGGGCAGAGCTTTTCCATCTCCGCCTTGAAGCCCGGATAGTCATGGTTCTCGTAGCGCGTCGACGCCTGGTCCGGCATCAGGAATGCGACGGTAGCCGCCTCCTGCGCATAGGCCGAACCGGCAAACATGGCGGCGGTAGCGGCCGACACCATCATCATTGAACGGAATTTCATAGTTTCCTCCTTTTGAATGAATAAACACGTGTTGAGGTACGCGCTCCGGTTTCATGCCCAAGCCTCTCCTCCAGCCTTGCCGCAACAGGCGGCAAAGCATGGAGATCACTGCCCCCGCCGAACGGATCGGCGCGGTCATGATCGTGGATTATCCCGGATGCCTCCCTGATCGACCCTCCACAGCCAACCAAATTCATCGATTGCGCAACCTTGCTCAATCGATGAAGCAGAATTGCCACCTTCCTTCAATAATGTCAAGCTGTGATCGAAGTGGAGATATGAGTGAATCAGGACAGGCCGACAAAAAAGATTACGATCTATGACCTGGCCGAGCTTGCGGGAACGTCGGCCAGCGCTGTCAGCGCCGTGTTGAACGGGAACTGGAAAAAGCGCAGGATCAGCAGTCAATTGGCAGAGAAGATCACCCGGCTGGCGGAGGAGCAGGGTTATGCCATCAACATGCAGGCCAGCCTGCTTCGACGGGAGAAGTCGAAGATCATCGGCATGATCGTGCCCAAATATGACAACCGCTATTTCGGATCGATCGTCGAGACCTTCGAAACCATGGCACGCGAGCGGGGTCTTTTCCCGATCATCACCTGCACACGCCGCGACCCTGAACTGGAGGTCGAAGCGGCCCGGACCATGCTTTCCTATCAGGTCGAATGGCTGGTTTCGACCGGCGCAACGGATCCCGACCGCATCAGTGATCTCTGCGGAGCCGCGGGCGTCGGAAGCCTCAACCTCGATCTGCCCGGCACCAAAGCGCCTTCCGTCATCTCCGACAATTTTACCGGCGCCCGAGAATTGACGCGGCGCATTCTCGTCAACAGCGAACGTAAGCTGGGCGCAGCTCGCCCGCTTCTCTTCATCGGCGGCCGCGGTAGCGATCACAACACCGCGGAGCGCGTGCGCGGCTTTCGCGCGGCCCATGCCGATATCGGTGTACCGATCGACGAAAGCCATATCCTGACCTGCGGATACGCACCGGAAAAAGCCGAGACGTCCCTTCAAGCGCTGGCCAGGGCGGAGGGTGAGCTGCCGAGCGGCATGTTCGTAAATTCCACAATTTCGCTCGAAGGTGTCATGCGGTGGATCAAGCGCTCCGGCCACTATGCAAATCACACGCCTGTCATGGGCTGCTTCGACTGGGATCCCTTCGCGGCACTGCTCGGCGACCACATCGAGATGGTGCGGCAGGACGTCCAGGGCATGCTGACCGCCGTATTCGAGGTCATCGACCACGGAGCCAAGGGCGCCTCGCTGATCGAGATCCCGCCTATCTTTGTCGATAGCGACGATACGCTCGTCAATGATCCAACGGCGTGACGCAACTTACGGAAAAGCGAGCATGTTGTGGGAGCAGTGCTCGCCATCGAGGATGATCAATGCGGCTGGCGGCGTGCTTGGCAATCCGGTCGTCCCCGTCACCGCGCTGCGAACAATGAATGGTCGCGACGAAGAAGCCGACTACAAGCTGCTTCGCGATCGGACGACGGCGACAGCACATGTGGTTGACGAATGGGTGACCGCCATTGGTCTGAGGCGGGAGGATTATGGAACACACTCGCTTCGACGCACGAAGGCCGCAATGATTTACAAGACTACGGGCAATCTTCGTGCGATCCAGATCCTGCTTGGACACACCAAGATAGAGAACACGGTCAGGTACCTCGGAGTCGACATAGAGGATGCGCTGGAACTGGCGGAGCATACAGAGATCTGAGAATGTGCGACCCCGCGCCGAGCGGGGCCGTGCCTCGGCAGAAAACAGCTATGCGCGCCATTTCTGGTCATTGAGCAGGCGGCGGACCGAGCCCGAAAGCGGCCTCTGGCACAAGTAGGCCTATCCGCCCATTGCGCCAGAGGCGGACGCGAGATCGCCCTGTCATATTGCCCAGAACTGCAGTCCGAGGACTTAGACTTACATCTCTTGTTCCCAGAAGCCGCGGGTGTTCACGTTAGCGGCGTCGGCAAGAGCTTCCAGCTCGGCGATGTCATCGCTGGTGAGCGTGATGCTGCTGGCGCGGACCAGACCATCGATATAGTGGGGCTTGGTGATGCCGATGATCGGCGTCGTACCCTTGGCGATGGCCCACGCTGTCGCGACATCGGGCGTTGCTGCATCCTGGCTCTGGCCGATCGAGGCGAGCTTGTCCGTCAGGGCCTTCAACTGAGGTAGCATGCCGTTGTAAATCTTCGCCCGGCTGCTGCCCTCCGGTAGCGGGTTCTCGGTATGGTACTTGCCGGTCAAGGTGCCCTGTTCGAGCACCATATAGGCGAAGAAGCGGATCCCTTTGCTGCGGCAGTGATCCAGGATGCCAGCGTGCTCAGAGCCGCGGTAGAGAAGGCTATAGTGGTTCTGGACGGCTTCGACCCGGAACCCGGCTTCGCCCAGGATCTGGTCGGCAAGCTTGATTTCGCTGAGGTTGTGGTTCGAGACGCCGACATGTCTGACCTTCCCGCTTTTCAGCAACGGGATCAGGTGCGGAGTCCACCGCGGCACATCGGCTGGATTGTGAATCC